>NZ_CP015105.1:0-688644 GCF_002214545.1 Thermococcus thioreducens
CCTGTTTAGAATATCCCAGAATTCTTGGTAGGGGTCACTGGTCGTTACTGCTGCCGCGTAATTGTTTGACATTCCAGCACTTACCGTCATACCTAAAATCAGTATTACTAACCATAATCCCACTAACTTTCTCATGGGAATGTCACCAAAATACTAAAACCAATTGAAGTTTAAAAGAATTTTCTATCCACATTTTGCACACCACAAAAAATAGTACACAAAAAACGGAAAATCTGAAAGAGCACTCATCACCACGGCACGCTCTTCCAGCCCATTTTATAGGCAAAGTAGTTGGCCCCCCAGTGGACGAAGGGGGAGACCACGAGGAGGAAGATTATCTGGCCCGAGCTGAGGGTTTTAACAGGATAAGCGAGTGCAAGTGCACTTATAAGAAACCCCAGCTGGTCGAGGCCTATGGCTGGAGCACCGCGCGGGAGGTTTGCCCTCCTCTTGAAGAAGCTCCCAATGAGGTCACCCAGGAGGGCACCAAAGGACAGGAGGAACGCCAGAAGAACGGCCGTCCTAAAATCACCGTAGAAGCCGGGGGTTAAGCGGTACTGAACCACCCCCACGAGGGTGCCTATGGAAACACCACCGATGAGGCCGCGCCAGGTCTTTCCGTCCCCAAACAGCCTGCGGCCGTCCCTCCACGTTCTGCCACAGTCAATGGGTCGCCCACCTCCGACAAGCACGGGGCTCGCGTTGGCAAAGTAGGCAGGGAGGATGTACCAGAACGCCCACAGCAGTGATGAGAGCGACATCGCCATAATTTCACCCGGTCTGATTATTGAAGGCCGGTTTTAAAGCTACCGTTTTTCGGGTGCTTCAAGACAGTCCATGAGCCTCTCAAGAACCTCCTCGTCCTCGTGCTCAATCAGAAACCTCAGGATCCGTTCCGCAAGGTCATTTCTGTGTATAGCAAACCTGATGCTCTCCCTTATTAGCTCCGCCTCCTCGCTTTCCTCACCCTCAAGCTCCCGAAGGGCCCGTTCCAAGTTCGCCCTGGTCTGCTGTATGTCCTCCATTATCTTGTTGTAATAGGCCGCCTGCCTCCAGTCCTTGAGGAGTTTTGTTGCTTTGTAGTAGGCCCTCTTGTCACCGGGCTTTTTAATCCTCACGACGAGTCCTATGCGCTCCATGAACTTGAGGGCGGTGCTCACGTGGGAGAGGGAATAGCCCGTCGCCTCGGCGATCTCACCCAGGCTCATGGGCTCCCGGGCAAGGAACAGGACGCCGTAGATGTAACCGTAAAGCTCGTTGAAGCCGAACCTCCTCGCGGCCCCTGCGAAATGATCCATAATTATCCTCTTGGCCTCTTCGATCCCCATCACCAACACCCCGATTTTATACCATCGCCGAAAGGGACTGCATCAATCAACTGACAAAAGGTTTTTAAGGTTTTATTTATTTAAAACTTTCGGAAGTTTCCGAAAGTTGGGGGAGAAACCATGAATCCACTGAGGAGCGCCGCGAGAACCATCGTGAGGTACAGGGTGGCCTTTGCACTGATAGCGGTGTTTCTGCTGGTCGTTTCGGTATACGGAATCCAGAAGCTTCGCTTTGAGAGCGACCTCAGAACCATGCTCCCTGAAAACCACCCATCCATAGCGGACTACACGGCATTGCAGAACGAGTTCCAGAGCGGTGACAGCACGCTGATAGTCGTCAAGGTGGCTTCAATAGAGCCCGGAGGAGTCTACGACATCCGCGACCCGAAGGTCATAGAGGCCGTTTACGAGCTTGAGCAGAGGCTCAGGCAGAGGGAGTACGTAACCGACACGGTGAGCATCGCTGATGTCTACATGCAGGTTCTGGGGAGGCTCCCAAAGAACGAGGAGGAGGCAAAGTTCGTCCTCGACATGCTCCCACCGGACGAAAGGTACAGTCTCGTCAGCAGGGACTACACCACGACGATAATAGCCGTGACTATAAGCAGGGAAAAGAAAACGGAGACCCTCGTAAGGGTCTACCGGGGCATAGAGAGGGACATAGAGAGCGTCAAGTTCCCGAAGAACGTTGAGGTCATCCAGACCGGGAACATAGGGATAACATACCGCATACTGGAACTCCTCCAGAGCGACCTCAATAAGACGATGGTGATCTCCTTCATCCTCGTTATAGCCCTGCTCCTGTACTTCTACCGATCCCCGGTAAAGGCGGCCATCCCGCTCATTCCCCTCATCTTCGGCGTCACGATGACGCTCGGCTTCATGGGGCTGATGGGAATCCCCCTCGATTTGGCCACGACAACCGTCGGAGCGATGATGATAGGCATGGGCATAGACTACGGAATCCACGTGACCAACCGCTATTACGAGGAGAGGAAAAGGGGAAGGAGCATAGAGAAAGCGGCGGAAGAAGCGGTCGCGGAGACTGGAAAAGCCCTCCTTGGAGCGGCGCTTACCACCATAGGCGGCTTCGCCGCGATGTATCTATCAAGCCTCCCGATGCTCCACCACCTGGCCACCGCGCTGATCCTCGGTTTAAGTTTGGCCGCGCTCAACGCCGTCGTGATAACCCCCGCGGTCATAATCCTGGAAGAGGACATAATGAAGAGGTTGAAGGGCCACTACGTGGTACCGGAGGTTCGCTCCCATTCGGGCGTGGTGGGGAAGGCTTTCCACAGCCTCGGAGAGACCATAAGGAGAAAACCCGCAACATTTCTAGCGGCGGTGTTCCTGATAACCCTCTTCTTCGGATACGGAATAACGCAGGTGACCACCGAGGTGAGGCTTGAAAAGTTCGTCCCCAAGGGCATGCCGGAGATAGAGGCGCTCATGGACATAAGGAGCGACTTCGGCGGTCAGGACGAGCTGTACGTCCTCCTTAAGGCGAACGACGTCAGGAACCCAGCCATAGTCAGGGGCATTTACCGCTTCGAGAATCAGGTAAAGGCGGACTCTTACTACAACGGTGTCTTCGACTCAGAAAGCATAGCCGACGTGGTTCACCGGCAGTACGGCTACATTCCCAGCGATGAGGAGAAGATAAAGAGCGCCCTGGAGAAGAGCCAGGGCGTAAACCTGGTCTCAAGCGACTATTCCATGACCCTCATCAAGTTCAAGGGCGACTTCGGGGGAGCAAGCATGGATGATTTCAGGAGGATAATGCGCTATTTTGAGGAGGAAACGGCTAGGGCACAGGAAACGGAGTTCCCGCCAGGAGTGAAGCTTTCCCTCACAGGAGACATATACCTGAACTACGTACTCGACGGGCTCACAAAGGTCGAGATAAACCGCATCTCGACCTACGGAACGGCTTTTGTCGTGTTGATAGTGCTCCTCCTCTTTAGAAAACCCAAAGTTTCGGTGGCTATGATAACACCTATGTTCCTGGGTGCCCTCTGGACGGTCGGATTCATGGGGTGGGCCGGAATACCGTTCACCCAGAGTCTGGCCGGGGTTATCTCAATGATAGTGGGCCTGGGCGTTGACTACGGCATGCACCTAACCCACCGCTTCCTTGAGGAGATGAACGAGGGAAACCCCAGGCCGATAGTCACATCGGTTGAGAGCGTCGGGCCCGGCATACTGGCCGGTGCCCTGACAACGGCCGGCGGCTTTCTGGCTTTGCTCGCCGGCGAGCTGCCGACCATACACGACTTCGGAACGACCCTGGCGTTTGGAATATTCGCGTCAATGTTTGCCGCTTACCTCGTAACCCCTGCACTGCTGCAGGTCTTTTACGGAAGAAATACCGGAGGTGGTAGGGAATGAAAAAAACCGGATTGATTCTCGCCCTGATGCTCATCACCGCGATGCTCTCAGGGAGCGTGAGCGCATCAACCGGAAGCCCCCTCTTCGAGGGCTACCTGGGCAAGGGCGAGGCAATTCTCGTGGGCCCGCTCATAGTGACCTTAACTGACACCCAGAAGGACTACGGGAGCGGCGACTACTACGCCTTCCTCCTCATAATGAAGGACGGGAGAATACTCAACGCCGAATACAAGACGATACTCGTGCCTGATCCCGACAAGATACAGCGCCTTCTCCTCGACCCGGAGTTCCTAACGGCCATGGCACAGACCATGGGCTACGACGTGACCCAGTGCGAGCAGTACGTGAACAACAGCGCCGAATTCAACGCCTGTCTGATCGCCAACGCCTACGGATTCTACCAGTGGCTCAACAGCGCGTCCCCGCAGGAGATAGCCGACGCCGTGATTAAGACCATCGAGGAGCACCCAGAACTTGGAATAAGAAAGGAAGACGTCCTGATGGAGATAACCTATCCAGATGTAACCCCTGTCCGGGAAGGAGAAACGGTAGAAGTCAGCGCTGACAACCAGACGGTTTATGTGACCGTCAACGAGGTCTATCCAAACAGCGTCAGGGTAAGCATAAGCGGGCCCTCTGAATGGAGAGCCGCAACAGCCCCAGGAATGATAATTTCAAACGTCGAAATGCCGAGCACGGTTCAGCCGGGGGACACGGTTACCATCAAGGTTCACCTAAGGAACGAGGGGGCACTTAAGGTGCGCTACATAAACGTCTTCGTTACGCCCACGCCGATGAGCTTCAACGACAGCTCCTCAATAGCGAGCGCAGTTTCAATGGCCCTGAGCCAGAGCGGAATGTCCAAGAGCGTCTTCTACCCAGAGGAAAGCGCCGTGCAGTACATTGAGTACCTCGAAGGCAAGGAAAATGCGACTCTGACATTCAGGATAAAGATAAACCCCAACGCCGACGTCGGAACGTATCCCCTCTACGTCGGGGTCGTCTACTTCACCGGCCTGGGGGCGAACATGCGCATGGTGCAGAGCTACAACTTCGTGGCGCTCACAGTTAAGAAGCCCAGGGAAGCCTTCGTCGAGATAACCAAGGTCGAGACCGAGCCCCGGGAGATAAGCCCTGGCGATACCTTCACCGTGCGCTTCACCCTTGAGAACACGGGGGCGGAGCCCGTTAAAGCCCTCAGCCTGAAGATAAGCTCATACAAGGTGCCGGTGCAGGGCGAGATAAAGAACGTCGACCTCTCAGCCCTCTCGCAGCTCCCAGCCCAGGGGAGCGAGCAGCTGAGCCAGAGCCTGCAGGATGCCCTCAACGGGATAATGGCACAGCTTGCGAAACAGAACATAGAGGCCTTCCTGCCCATCGGGGAGGACAACGTGAAGTATCTCTCAGAGCTTCAGCCCGGGGAGAAGGCCACCCTTGAGTTCAGAATCAAGGCCAATGAGAAGCTGGAGAACGGCATATACCCGCTCAGGATAGAGCTGAAGTACATCACGGAGCCGAACGAGAAGGAGATAACCGACGAGAGGCTGGTCGGAATAGACGTGACCGGGAGGGCCCAGCTGATACTCTCAAAGGTCTCAACGTCGCCCGGCAAGATAATCCCCGGGACGGACAACGTTGAGGTCGACTTCCAGGTGGACAACGTTGGAACCGGTACTGCTAGGACGGTAATAGTCAAACCCATGCCGGGGTGGCCCTTCTCGCTCAGCGAGAGCAGCGAGCAGGTAATTGGCCTGGGAAGCCTGGGGAAGGGCGACTCCGCACACTCATCGTTCAAGATAAACGTCGCCGAGAACGCCAGCTCCGGAACCTACGAGATACCCCTGCTGATAACATACACCAACGACCTCGGGATGGAGAAAAACGTCACGCTCAAGGTTCCCATAATAATCGGCGCCAAGCCGAACATCGAGGTCGTCGGTGTGGACTTTGCTCCAGAGCCCCTCCAGGGGGAGAGGGTCAAAGTGTACATCAAGCTGAAGAACACGGGCGGTGAAAAGGCCACCAGCGTGCTCATCGAGGGGGTTGTGAAGGCGGACCAGCCTTTCAGTCTGGATAAGAGAACGGACTACATCGGCGACCTGGCCCCCGGGGCAACGGGAGAAGGAGTAATCGTGCTCAGGATAGACGGGAACGCAATTCCGAAGGACTACAACATCCAGCTGCGCATAAGGGCCGTCGGAGACCCGGCCCAGGGGGACGACAACGTCTACGTCTTCGAGAGAACCGTGACCATCGCCGTGAAGGAGAACACAAAAACCCAGACCAACCTGAGAAACCTGGCCATAGTCATCGGCGTGCTCGTGATTATCGCGGTGCTCTACACCTACAGGAAACGGTCCAGCTAAGCCGGAAAACTTTAAACGCACTTCGAAGAATGAGGGGACACGGTGAAAAGAATGAACTGGAAGCTGCTGATGCTCGGTGTGGTGCTTATAATCATCTCCTGGATAGGCTACGTGGCCTATGCCGCTATTACCGCCAGCCCAACGGTTCACGCCAGCTGGGGCTATGTGGATGAGAAGACGACAGAAATATGGGTGGACGCAGAGCTGAGCAAGCCTCTGCTCGTCCCGGTGGAGGTAGAGAACCTGAGCCTGAACTTCATGGGGATACCCGTTGCCAGAGTCGCGAGGTTTGACTACGGTGCGACGAGGTCGGAGGTAAACATGGCCATAGTCATAGACAACGAAAACCTAGTCCGCTCCCTGGTGGCCTACTTGGACAACGGCCAGACGGGGGAGGTCGAGTTCCGCCTCAAGGGAAGTCTCCTAAAGGTGATACCCATCAACGCGGACATAAGGCAGGTTATCAGCGAGGACGTCCTGGCGTACCTCAACTTCACCGCGGAGAGCAAGGAGCTCGCTGGTGGACTGGTCAAGAGCCCTGCGCTGGTCGAAACAACTTTCGACTGGGCCGGCGAGCAGAACGGAAAGGCAGTCCTTATAGCCCACATGAAGTTCTACAACCCAAACAAATACCCCGTCCCGATCACGAAGCTCAGCTTCGACGCATATGCAAACGGTATAAAAATCGGGTACGGCGAAACCGAAGAGACCACCATCATACCCTCCGGCGGATACTCCACCGTGGACGTCAGGATGTACGTTGATGAGAGCAGACTGACCAAAGTGTGGGAGATCCATGTAAAAAACGGTGAGATGAGTAAGGTTCGCGCGGATATTTTCATGGACATCTCCGTCCTTAACCAGAGATACAGCATCAAGCTGGCGAGCTACGAAGAGACCGTGAAGACGGACATCATGGGTGGCCTCAACAGCATGCTGGAGAACCTCCTCTCCGGATGAAGGTTTTTAAGGCTCCCGTCTTTTCCATTTTCTGGTGAGAGAAATGAACGTGAGAGAGATTCACGAGTTCCTAAACGAGATGTGGGAGAACATGTTCACCCTCAACGAAGAGCTCAAGCTTGAGCTCCCGAAGGAGGGCTTTAAGGTTGAAGACGTCGAGGAGGCCTTCGGGGCCTACATCTTCATAGACGGCGAGTGGAGGCTCATGAAGTACCCCCACCCAGCGTTCGAGATAAAGCCCCAGATAGAGGTCGGTGCAACCCCGGAGAGCTACTACTTCGTGGTCGCGGTTCCGAAGGAGAGGATAAAGGCCGAGTTTCTGGCGAAATTCATCGAGCTCTTCCCGAGGAGCTTCATCTACGGTGCCACCGATTTTCTCAGCGACATCTACAACTGGAGGCGCGACGGAAGGGTCTCCCCGGGGGAGATACTTGAAAAGATCAAAGCCAGTGATGAGAAGCTGTTCCAGTTTGAAGCAAACTTCGAAAGCGCCGGGGAGCTGAAGAGGGGACTTCTGAAGCTCATAGAGACCGGCAAGCTCTTCGAAATCTTCGATCTCTGAGGTGTAGCTATGTACGCCGATGCTTTCCCCGAGGAGCTGAGGGAGTACTACCGGAGGCTCTTCGGAAGCGAGGCGGAGGAGATAATGGCCTCCCTCAGAACGCCGGTGGAGAAGTACTACATCAGGGTAAACACCCTCAAGACCAGCAGGTCAAAGCTGATGAGCATCCTCCGGAAGGAGGGCCTAAAGCCGAAGCGAAGCCCCTACCTCAAAGAGGGGATATACTTCGAGCGCGAAGGCCCAAATTTCCCGGACGACTATGAACCCGGCCTGCCCGTGGTAAGGGCCAACAAGTTCGCGAGCGAGAGCGTCTACCAGGGGGCCATGCTCTACGCCCCCGGTGTCCTCCAGGCGGACAAGAGAATAAAACCCGGCGACGAGGTGGAGATACGCGACCCGAGGGGGCTTCTCGTCGGAATCGGCATCGCCAGAATGAACGCCAAGGAGATGGTGGTCTCGACGCGCGGAGTGGCGGTTGAGGTCACCCTGCCGAAGTTCAAACTGCCAAGTCTGAGCGAGCTTCAAAGCTTCAAGGAGGGCCTCTTCTACGCCCAGAGTTTGCCCTCGATGGTGGTCGCCCACGTCCTTGAGCCGAGTGAGGAGGAGCTAGTAATCGACATGGCCGCCGCTCCCGGAGGGAAGACAAGCCACATCGCTCAGCTGATGCAGAACAGGGGCGAGATAATAGCCATAGACAAGTCCAGAAACAGGCTCAAAAAGATGGAAGAAGAGCTCAAAAGGCTCGGCGTGAAGAACGTCAAGGCCATCCACATGGACTCGCGGAAGCTTCCCGAGCTGGGAATCCAGGCGGACAAGATACTCCTGGATGCACCGTGCACGGCCCTTGGCATAAGGCCAAAGCTGTGGGAGAGCAGGACTCCAAAGGATATCGAGGCCACAGCACGCTACCAGAGGCATTTCATCAACGCCGCCATAAAATCCCTAGGGAAGGGCGGTGTTCTCGTCTACTCCACCTGCACGCTGAGCTACGAGGAGAACGAGGGGAACGTGAAGTACATCCTCGGCAAAGGTTTAAAGCTCGAAGAGCAGAGCATCTTTATAGGTTCGAGCGGTATGGGTATCGACGAGGTTCAGAGGTTCTATCCGAACAGGCACCTGACCCAGGGATTCTTCATAGCCAAATTCAGGAAGGTGTAGCCATGGACTGGAGGAAGTACTCCCTCCTAGGCCTGGGTCTGGCGATAATAGCCCTCCTCCTCTGGTGGGCCGGAATAGAGGAGGTCATTGCGATACTCAGGAACGCGAGGGCGGACTACTTCCTCCTGGCGGTTCTTGTTTACATCGCCGCCGTCATCATATGGGCCCTCCGCTGGAGGGTTCTCCTGAACAGCCTGGGCATTGGGGTTCCCTTCAGGACGATTCTCGGGGCCCTCTTCGCGGGCATATTTGTGAACAACGTCACTCCTGGCGCAAGGGGCGGCGGCGAGCCTGTGAGGATGTACTACATATCCAAGCATACCAAAGAACCCTACGGCAACGTCTTCGCCACGATAATGCTAGACAGGATACTCGATGTGATCCCGGTCGTCGTCATGCTCTTCCTCGCGACAGTGTACGTATACCACCTCGGGTCGTTCACGCTGACAATCACGGTGTTTGTACTCGACCTCGCTTTTGCCGCCCTAACCCTGGCAACGGTCGGCATACTCCTCAGCGAAAGGAAGACCAAGGGCATGCTCTACTGGGTCTACCGGCAGTTTGGAAGGATTATGCCGAAAAAGGCCGCCAAGTACGAGGAGAAGTTTGTCCATGCCGTTGAAGTCAGCGTCCCCCAGTTCCAGGAGAAGTTCAAGTTCCTGCTCACCCACAGGCGCGCCTTTGCACTCTCCTTGGCATACTCCTTCGCCTTCTGGTTCCTTGTTCTCCTCAGGTCGTACCTGATATTCCTGAGCATCAACAACCCCATAGGCATCCTCGACGTCATGGTCGTCCAGACCATCGGCATAGTGGTGGGAATGATGATGGTTCTCCCCGGAGGGGCCGGAATAATCGAGGCCATAAACTCCGCGGTGTACGTCCTACTGGGCATAGGGAAGGGAGTGGCCGTTACGGCAACGGTCCTTGAGAGGCTCATCTCCTACTGGGCCCCCACATTCACGGGGGCTATAGTGATGGCGCACTTCGGCATAAAGGTCAGGGCCGAGAGGCAGTCCCGCGAGGAAGAGGGAAAGGTATAAATCCAACCTCCCACATTTTTGAGTTAGCACTACTGCCTCGTGGGGAAGAGGGTAGTATGAAGTTCGGAATCGTTGCCCGAAGGGATAGGGAAGCGGCGCTGAAGCTGGCGTACAGAGTTTACGACTTTTTAAAGATTAGTGGATACGAGGTCTGCGTCGACAGCGAGACCCACAGGCATCTCCCCGAGTTCCATGAGGAGGACGTCTGCCCGCTTGAGGATTTCGACGTCGATTTTATAATCGTCATAGGGGGAGATGGGACGATACTGCGGGTGGAGCACAGAACCAGGAAGGACATACCCATCCTCGGAATCAACATGGGAACCCTCGGCTTTCTCACGGAGGTGGAGCCCCACGAGACGTTCTTTGCACTGAGCAAGCTCCTTGAGGGCGATTACCACATAGATGAGCGCATAAAACTGAGGACCTACCTAAACGGCGAGAACACCGTGCCGGACGCGCTCAACGAGGTGGCCGTCCTGACGGGAATCCCCGGAAAGATAATCCACCTCAAGTACTACATAGACGGAGGCCTGGCCGACGAGATAAGGGCCGACGGACTGATAGTCTCGACACCGACGGGATCAACGGGCTACGCAATGAGCGCGGGCGGGCCCTTCGTGGACCCGAGGCTGGACGTCGTGGTCATAGCACCTCTCGCACCAATAGCCCTGAGCTCAAGGCCCATGATAGTGCCCTCGTACAGCACCATAGACATCAGAAACATCGCCATTACAAGGGAGGTCATCCTCGCCATCGACGGCCAGTTCTACACGTACCTCGAACCGGAAACGGAGATAACCGTGAAACTCTCCCCAAGAAAGGCCAAGTTCATACGCTTCACCAGTGAGGTGTACCCCAAGTACACAATGAAAATCAAGGGGAAGTTTTGAGCAGCTCCTTCAGGTCTTTTATTGGGGCAAACTCCCTTTTCAGTATCATCATCTCCTTTTCATCCATTGTGGAACTCCCAACGAGGAGAAGAACAGTGGAGCCAGTCCCAATCGCATAGTCCTTGAGCGCGGAGAGGAACCTGAACACGGACTGGAAATCGTTGTAGAGGATGAGAACCTCAAGGCAGTCTATAACAACAAGCTTTCCCCCGCCCTGGAAGAACTTCACGGCACTGTCCAGAATCACGTGGAGCTTAGTCGGACCAACGCCGCTTTCGCTCGCCTGGGTTATCCAGAGGGTTTGGACGTGCTTGCAGGAGCCCTCATACTTCCAGGGGCTTCTGGTAATAACCATTGCCGGAATCCCACACCTCCCGAGGAACCCCAGAACCTCATCCTCCCCGCCAAGATACATGAAGCCGCCAGAGGGCAGTTTCCCATCGAGGGCCTTCCCGGAGGGCACCGGAAAGATTCTCCTCTCAACGCTCCGGATGTAGTTCATCAGCCCGTAAGTTATGCCGAGTATTGAGAAGAAGTATGCTATCTGTTCAACATGCATCAGCATCCCAGAGTCTCTCACAAAATCATCCACTATGTCAACTGCCCGCCCTATAGAGGCCAGGAAAAGCGAAAATGCCGTCACAACTATGAATCTGTTGAGTGCCCCCTCGTAACGGTTGATCCTCTTGAGGGCATAGAGGGCTGCATACCCGATTACAACGAACAGAACAACGTCTGCAATGAACACCGGCAGAGACACCGTCAGCTCCATACTACCTCCACCTCATCGGTTCTGAACTTCTGCCTGACTACGGTGTCCCGAATGCCGAAGCGAACGCCTCCAAGATACATCCTCAGCCCGGTGTAGGCTATCATAGCCCCGTTGTCCCTGCAGAGTTCGTAGGGCGGAACGAAGAAGCCTATACCCCTGTCCTCGGTCATGATTTTTAGCATCTCGCGGAGGCGGTTGTTGGCGGCGACACCGCCGACGAGGACCACCTCATCCTTGCCCGTGTGCGCCACGGCCCTCTCCGTCACCTCCACCAGAGCGGCAAAGGCAGTTTCCTGGAAGGAGTAAGCTAAGTCCTCAACGCGGTACTTCCCGGTTCTGTACTTCCTGACGGCCTCCGTGAGTATTCCAGAGAAGCTCAGATCCATGCCCTTTACTGCGTAGGGGAGCTCTATGTAGCGCTCGCCCTTAAGCGCGAGCTTCTCGATCTTTGGGCCACCGGGAAAGCCTATGCCCAGCTCCCTGGCAAAGGTGTCTATAGCGTTGCCTATGCCTATGTCCAGCGTCTCGCCGAAAACGCGGTAGCGACCGCCTTCTAAAGCTAAAACCTGCGTGTTCCCGCCGCTGACATATAAACCAACGGGATCCTTAACGCCAAACATCTTGGTTATCTCAACGTGGGCGATGCAGTGATTGACGCCGACTATGGGCTTACCGTATTTTATTGCGAGAGCTCTTGCCGCCGTTGCCACGACGCGGAGGGCGGGACCGAGGCCCGGCCCCTGTGAGAACGCTATGACGTCAACATCTTCCATACCTATTCCAGCCTCGCCGAGGGCCTTTCTGAGAAGGGGTTTCAAGAGATTAGCGTGGTGTTCGGCCGCTTCCTTCGGATGTATTCCCCCCTTCTCCGTCGTGAGAGTGTGGAATACGTTGGCCAGAACTTCCTTTTCTGTAACGATGCCTATGCCAAGGGTGTGGGCCGTGCCTTCTAGGCCAAGGGCTATCATCGTGATACGCTCGGGAAAAGTGTATAAAAAGTTGCCGGGCTACCGTCCCGGCCGGTAAATCTTATTCTCAAAGGTCACGAAGTCGGTCCACGATAGGTGTGCCAGGAACCCGGCCTCAAGGTTCGGACGGTCTCCACTGAAGGCATCCTCTCTGGCCGAACCGCTAACGACCTCGCCCACAAACCACGTGTGGTCGCCGTAGTCCCTCTCATCTACCAGCTTACACTCGATGTTCGCCAGTGCGTTCCCGATGCTCGGCGTTTCAATTGCCTTCGAGGGAACCAGCTCTATGGAGGTCTCCTTCAGCTTTTCAGGCCCGTGCTTCGTCCCGACTATCCAGACGTCATCGAGCATGTCCACGCCGGGAACGCTTATCACGAACTCGCGGTACTTCTTGACGAGCTTCCAGGTGTGCCTCTGGGGCGCTATGGCAACACCGACCATAAAGGGCCTCGCTGAGACTATGGTAACCCAGTCAGCGGCCATGACGTTTGCTTCCTCGCCCCTACCGGCTACGACGAGGTAAGTCCTCATAGGATAGAGCAGCCTGTACGACTTCATCCCACCACCCAATATGAATCCCGCTTCATGGTATAAAAGGTTAAAGTCCCCAAGAACGCCGGGACACTAAAAGAGAGAAGCATCAGCGCAGGGAGAGCCAGTGGAGTGCCCTGGCGGCTCTCTCCGGTGTCGGGAAGTTCTTGATTCCATGGTTTTCGAGAAGCTTAACTCCCCCACTCACCAGCTCTCCGGCCATGAAGTTTACCACGATAGGTTTGTCGCAGTCGGCCTCGATTACGGCCTTGGCTATCTCCTCGCTGGGCAGGAAGATGGGCGGCACGCAGATGACGAGGAGCGAATCCACGTTTTGGTCCCGACAGACGACTTCAATCGTTTTTCTGTAGCGCTCGTAGTCCGCATCGGCTATCAGGTCAATCGGGTTCCTCACCGAGCATTGACTCGGAAGGAATGAGCGGAGTTCATCGACCGTCTCATCGCCCAGCTCTGCAATCTCAAGGCCCAGCCTTTCGAGTTTGTCCGTTGCCAGAACACCTGGGCCGCCGGAGTTTGTGATCACCGCGACCCGCTTCCCGGCTCTGGTGTGCATCTCGAAGGCCTTGGCGGCATCGAAGAGCTCCTCCATCTCCTCAACCTCTATCGCCCCTGCCTGCTTGAACGCCGCCCTGTAAATCTCGTAGCTCCCGGCCAGAGAGCCTGTATGTGAAGCCGCAGCTTTAGCTCCGCTCGCACTCTTCCCTGCCTTGAGGATGATGACCGGTTTTCTGGCACTTGCGTAGCGGAGGGCTTTTAGGAACCGCCTGCCGTCCTTGACGCCCTCTATGTAGAGGGCTATCGCCCTTGTGTTCTCATCGTCCGCGAAGTACTCCAAAAAGTCGCTCTCGTTCAAATCGGAGGCGTTTCCATAGGAAACGAAGGCAGAAAATCCAATTCCCTCATCGTTGCCCATTGCCAAAGCCGCGCCACCGAAGGCACCGCTCTGACTGATTAATGCCAGCCCTCCGGGCCTAACCCTGACCTCGAAGGAACCGAAGAACCTCCCGTGGACGCCGAAGATGCCGGCGCAGTTGGGGCCAATGATTCTGACGCCGTGCCTCCTGGCCTTCTCCACCAGCTCACGCTCAAGCTCCTCGTTTCCAACCTCAGAGAAGCCGGCGGAGATAACGACGGCGCCCTTGATAAGGGGACCGATTTCGTCGATGAGGGTGGGAACGAACTTCGCCGGGATTGCTATGATGGCGCTGTCCACAGGTTCATCGAGCCGCCCACGGATTTCAAAGGTTCTCCCCGCGACCTCGACGGTTCCGCCCTTCGGATTGACCGGGATTATCTTGCCCCCAAAGCCCCCTTCCACGATATTCCGGAGAATCTCGTATGCTATGGCGCCCTTCTTGAAGGAGCCGAACACCGCAACGCTTGAGGGATAAAAGAAGAAGTCCATTCACTCACCTCCCCTCCGGCTCCTCGGGTAGCTCCTGCTCTCCTGTTTCAGGTGGAGAAGCCCCAGCCGATCCCTCGGGTATTTCGGGCTCTTTCCCGGCCCCTTTCTTCTTCACAAGGATAACGGCCGCTATCACGAGCACAACGGCTATTCCATAGGCGTAGAGCCGGTAGTTAGATTTCTTCTCCGTGACAGTTATTATCAGAGTGTGGTCCGGCGCCAGAACGTAAGTGCCCCCGACGACGGAGATGCTGTCAAAAGCCCCCGGAAGCTTTACCATGGCCTTCCATACCTTTTCAGAGGACGTCTCATGATAAGCAACCTCCGGTCTGGCAACTCCGATAACGACCAGCGAACCGTTTTCCTGCCGGGTGTCTATACTCATAACGTCCATTGTGGCCCTGAAGCTGGCCAGGAGCTGGTTTATTATCGACGGGGTAGCGTTGGCACCGGTGAAGGTCGCGTTGAACTGGACGTAGCCCTCTTCCGGATCGTAGAGGAGTGAAATCTCCTTCCGGGTCGAGTTCAGGAACAGCACGTAGGAATACACGGGGGTGTACAGCTCTATGATCGGGAGAAAGCTTCCGTCCTTCCACACGGCAACGTTATCGCTCAGGTCATCGGGAACGGGGGCCAGGTTCTTTATCTGGTAGTCCTTGGGCAGAATCAGGGTGAGCTTGTCCCAGCTGTAGTCAAAGACATGCCCTTTGTAGACAAAATCGAGGGAGCCGCTCAGGGGGCATCTAAGCACCTTCCCATCGCTCACAAGAAAGTTCGCAAGGGCGAAGGTTACGACCGCAGACCAGTTGTCGAGAACTTTCACGGGGCCCCCCGATGGAAGGTATATCGTGCTGGTCATGTTAACTGCCTCGAACCTCTTTTCAATGTTGTCCCTCATGTTGTCGTAGACCAGCTGCTTCACAAAACTCTTGAACTCCTCTCTAGCCTTTGTACTGTTGTTGGCGGCCAGGTAGTCGAAGTACGCCCTATAGCCGGGATCCTTCAGAACCACGTATATTTTGAAGGTTCCCATCCAGGTGGAGGCGTTTTCGACCTTAACAGGAGCCACCGTAATGGTCATCTCCATCCTGAAAAGGGGCTGCGGGTCGTCGACTGCACTGACCTCACCGATGAGCGAAGTGAGGAGAAAGACGATGAGCATGAACGCCATGAACCGCCTCATTCAACCACCTCCACGGAAATCTTCTCGGCGAATAAAAAAGCTTATTGGTTCCTTCGCCTAAGCTTCCTCCATGAGGAAGAGATACAGAAAGGTCGTCGTCGGCGGAACGTTCGACAGACTCCACCTGGGCCATAAAGCCCTGCTGCGGAAGGCCTTTGAGGTGGGAGAGTACGTTTACATCGGCCTCACATCGGACGAAATGATTAGAGACAAGCCCTACGCCGAGAAGATACTCCCCTACGAGCTCCGATTAAAGGATTTGCTCAAGTTTTTTGAAGTGAATGGCTACTCAAACTACCGCATCATCAAAATTCGCACGGCAATAGGCTTTGCGGATAAGATGAAAAGCCTCGAAGCGATAGTTGTCAGCGAGGAGACCTACAAGGGTGCTCTCATCGTGAACAGGGCAAGAAAGGAGAAGGGCCTGAAGCCCCTAGAAATAGTCACTATAGGCCTCGTGAGGAGCTCCTTAGGCCCCAAAATCAGCTCGTCCTTGATAAGGGCGGGCCTAATCGACCCCCTCGGGAACCCAAGGAAGATAGGTTCACCGTAATCCCCCCTTCGTTACCGGGACGTATTCCACGTCAAAACCGAAGGCTCTCGGCCCAAGCAGTTCAAGCCCACGTGGAGACCTCCACACTTCCGGGGCAGAAAATCCAAAAACCACATATTCTTTTCCAAGCCTTACCTCGGAGTTTACCACCGGAACTCCCTCCGGAGTCAGCACTGTTATCAAATCGGGCACAGTCACATCTACACTTCCGTTTCTTAATCCAAGAAGGTTTTCATTTTTAAACAGAACCTCATAGTTTTCCCCTTCAAATTCACCCGTTCCATCCAATCCCATCAGTCCCAGGGTGAAGCCTCCCTCGTCCCTCCTTTCAAGCGAAGTGCAGACACCTCTGAAGAGGAGAATGCCCCCGAGCTCCATCAGATTGCTCTCCCATTCCTCACTTCTCAGAGCCCGACCGATGGAAATAGCCCCGCTAAGGGTGCCCCTTAGAAGAACCCGCCTCGAAATCGCAGCATCAAAGGGGTGGGAGGCAACTCCAACCTTTCCAACAGCACTCACGACCGCCCTAACGAGCAGTTCTGCCCTCCTGTCATCCACAGTGCGAGGTACGAGTAGAACATCTTCTCCAGAAGTAACGATGGAGAAGGGCGTCATCTTGTAGCCATGGAGGTAATAAACAGAGTGGTGGAGTTCCGGAACGACCCTTCCGGCCATGTCCCCATCAATCGTGGGAATCTCCAGCTCAGCGGCGGTGGCCAAGGCAACTGCCGTGCTGTTGCCCCCCAACTCAGTGGGAACAACGGCCCCAAATTTTTCCCCAAGAACTCTTTGAGCTCCAGAACAGCCAGGCCGCAATGTTTCTCTTTGGAGACCCTCCACAGGCCCAACGAAGTACGGACTCACCGTAAAAACGTTCTTGGGCAGGTTTTCTACTCCAATTAGCCGTATCTCATAGCCTTTCCTGAGCACCCCTTCAATCCACTTCCAGCCGTTTTCAGGACTTCCCCCACCACCACAGCCAAGAAAGGTACATCCGATGATCAGGTCTTTCAAATCATCCTCTTCAAGCCTGCGAGCTGAGGTTTTTAGGTCACTCATGATCAACACCAAGTCATACTCCTCCAAGAATATAAAAGAATTTAAGGGTTGAGCGTTAAGTCACTCTTGGTGATACCCAATGTCAAAGTTGAGGGAGCCAATTATAGCGATTAACTTCAAGACCTATGCCCAGGCCACTGGGGATGGAGCCTTGAAGATAGCAAAAGCAGCGGAAAAGGTCTGGAAGGAGACAGGGATAACAATCGTCGTCGCCCCCCAGCTTGCCGACCTCTACCGGATAGCCCAGGAGGTCGAGATTCCTGTCTTCGCCCAGCACATCGACCCGATAACGCCGGGCAGCCACACCGGTCACGTTCTTCCGGAGGCGGTTAAAGAGGCCGGGGCAGTTGGGACGCTCCTCAACCACTCCGAGAACAGAATGATTCTTGCTGACCTTGAGGCAGCTATAAGACGGGCGGAGGAAGTTGGACTGATGACGATGGTCTGCTCCAACAATCCAGCAGTCAGCGCGGCAGTTGCCGCCCTTGGCCCGGACTACGTCGCCGTCGAGCCGCCCGAACTGATAGGTACTGGAATTCCCGTCAGCAAGGCCAAGCCGGAAGTCATCACCGACACCGTCGAGCTGGTTAAGAGGGTCAACCCGGACGTCAAGGTTCTCACCGGCGCTGGGATTTCCACCGGAGAGGACGTCAAAAAGGCCCTTGAGCTCGGGAGCGTTGGCGTTCTCCTCGCGAGCGGTGTAACCAAGGCCAAGGACCCGGAGAAGGCGATAAGGGACCTGGTGTCGCTGATCCTCTGAGCTTTTCATCATTTTTTATCACGAACAATGCCTAAGATTTATAAGCCCCTCCCCGGCTTTTTCTATCGGGCAGCCCCGTGGTGTAGCGGCCAAGCATGCGGGACTTTGGATCCCGCGACCCGGGTTCGAATCCCGGCGGGGCTACCATAGAAACTTTGCCTGCGCAAAGTTTCATCAAAGTTTGTAGCTCCTCTTGAAAGGCTGATTCCAGGTGATTTTTTCTTTGAGTGGCTGTTTTGGAAGTAAGAACTTTCCTAGTTGTTTCCTAATTGCGGGTTTAACTTTAAAATCGACGCCCCTTGGGCGTCAGGAGAGAATAAACCCCATTTCAGCAGGCTTTTTCAAAGTGTTCTCGCCTGAAAATGAACATTTGGCGTGTAAAATCGGCTTGTATGGACGTTCTTTATGAGGAGCTACATGCCTTTGGTGAAGCTCTTTACAAAAGTTTGTGCTTTAATTGTCAATGTTATTGGTTGTGTTTCTTGTTTTTGGCGCCCGAAGGGCGCTGGTTTGGAGTGAAACACTAGTCAAATTGTCCAACGTTAGTATAAAACCCTCTAAGAACGCCTTGTAGAAGGCATGCTAATTTCCACACTCCCAGTTTGAACAGTTGGAATATTTTGGTCAAGCTTTGCGCAAGCAAAGCTTGCTAGAACGCGAACTCCTCCACACTGAACTCTTCCATTACCCTCTCGAAGTCGTGCTCGGGCGCGTAGGTGAAGCCGCAGGAAGAGCACTTTAGGACACCGTTCTCCTCATGGAGCGGGGCAAAGCAGACCGGGCAGCGGTACTCCTCGCGGGAAAGCCTGTCGTAAACCTCGTCCTTCATGACGAGAAGGTTCAGCTCAACCTCCCAGTCCTCGTGGAGCATGCCCCAGTAGGGGGTCTCGACCGGGTAGAAGTCCTCCAGAATAAGGGCGTTTATTCCAATGCCCCCGATTCCAGGCGGGAGCTTGCCGGTCGGCTCTATGCTCACCACGTACTGGTCGTAGAACTCTATGTGCTCAGCCCTGACGGTTAAGCCGCGGGAGAGCCTTGAGCGAAGGGGAATCAGTTGGAGGAAAAGGTTTTCCCTCTCAACGTCCCAGCTCGCGCTTACTGAAACGCTCCCCTTCGTGAAGAACTGGGTTATGTACCCATCATCGCGCCCCTCGCCGGCGAGGTGAAAGCCCAGCTTACCCATGGCCCTCCCAAGGAAGTTCGGCCTCGGAAGCCGCTGGTAGTTCACCAGGTACTCACCTATCCATCCCGCGAGGGGCATAGAATAGCCTATGAACGCCTGCCTCTGGACGCGGAGGTAGGCCACGCTGGGGAGCAATTTGAACCCTGGGTTCATCTCCATCAAAGAAAGAGCGGTATAATGATATATATGATTAACGGAAAAACTAAGAGCCAAAGAACTCGTCGAGGCTTATGCCCTTCTTTTTCTTCTTCATGGCGGCCTTCTCCTTCCTAACCGCCTTCTCCAGCCCCTGCGATGGCTTTACCTTCTTCTCAGAGCGCTTGGGAGATTTGGATTCCTTCTTTTTCCCCACTTTTGACTTCTGCTTGAGCTTTCCGTTCGCCTTCAGCTCATCGAGGTAGCCGTTCCGCCCGTTGGACTTGCCGGTTCTTGCCTTTATCATCTTCTCACAGACATCAGCGGAAAAGCCCATCAGCGTCCTCTGCCTCTCGGGGAAGACGTTCTCGAAAAGGCTCTTGATGTCCTTCTCGGTCAGACATATCCTCTGCCTCGTGTAATCGAGAACATTGTATTTCGTAACAAGCATCTTTGCCGTGGGGAGATACTTCTCTATCGCGCCCTTGCTAACAGTCAGAACGTTCTTCCCGCCGCACTTGGGGCACTTACCTGTCAGCGGCGGCCTTCTGTACTTGGTGTTGCACTTCACACAGCGGAACTCCTGCCGGGTGAAGCTCCTCAGGTTGCCCCTCAGGTCGGGGACAAGGTGGGAGTTGATTATCGTCTCGGCCACGTGGTGCTCGTCCACCGCGCGGATGCGCTCTGCTAAAGCCAGCTGGCGCTCGACCTTCTCAACCATGTCGCCGAGCTGTTTGTACAGGCTCATCTTCGGGCCGAGGCCGATGTCGTCCGTATCGTGGGTGAACTTCAGTCCCTCGTACATCTCCGGCCTGCCGAGTCTATCTTCAACGCGCTCGATGAACTTTATCTCCTTGGGCGACTTCATCTCGTAGGTTGCGCTGTAGAATTCCAAGGGGTAGTACCTGACAACGTCCATGTTGTGAACCTCGCTGTCAACCTCTCTTGGATCGAGGCGCGTGGTAACGACTAAAGGCGCGTCCATCTTTCCGCCGCGCTTCTCGGGCAGATAGTAACGAGAAAAGTTCAATAATGCGTCCATAAGTAACATCACACTATCCTCATCCCCGTCGCAGTTGCGTCTTTTGGCGGCATGGTAATACGGGTGAGCATATCCCACAAGAACGTCAGAGAAGCCTATTATCCTGCCTATGATTCCAGCCGAGGTGTGGGGAGCAAGGCCTATCACGAGATGTCCAACGAGGTCTTCCATCTTCTCGGCGTTGTAGAACCTCGGAAGGCCGTAGAACTTCTCAAGGAGGTCGTCTATGAAGCGGGCAACCTTGAGGAGATAGCGGCCGGCCTCGTAGGGCAGTATGACGTCCTGAACCTTCAGCTCGAGTATCTGGTCGTCCCTTTCGAGCGGTTTACCCTCGAAATCGTGGGTGTAGCCGAGTTCGCGGAGCTTTTCAACGCTCGTGCCTATCTCTCTTGGCTTGAAGTGGGTTATCGGGGCGTCGGTGGCATCGAAACGAATCGTGCCGTCCTTAAAGACGTAGACGTCGTTTTTGGCCCTCAGCAGGCCCTTCTCAAGCGGCTCGGCCATCTTGTAGCCCGAGGTCATACCCTGGACGCCCTTGAGCTTGTCGATTCCGTAGACCTTCACGTTTTCCATAGCCCTCCTGAGCAGTTCGGACGGCTTTATCGTCCTCCTCGCATAGGGCTTCAGCTCGGTGCCGCACTTGGGACAGTGGAAGTCAAAGCTCTCTGCCTCGTTTTCAGGATAATCAACGTTGCACTTGGCGCAGTGCCAGAGGAGCCCCTTCCTGGTGCCACAGCGCGGGCAGATGTGCTCGGGCCCGGTGTGACCGCATTCAGGGCATTTGAAGAAGGCTATCTCCACGCTCGCTACCTTTCCTTCCTCGGCGGCCTTCTTGATGTCCCTGCTCGACCCTCCCGCCAGACCGATCGGGAAGAGAACCTGAACCGGCGGCTTCATCTTCCTCTCCTTAGCCTTCTCTGGCCTGCCCATTCTGGCCCCTATCCAGCTTATGCCCCTGTCACGGAGCTTTATCCGGTTGTTCTCATTGATGATATCTATGACGGTGAAAAAGGGCTTCGCCCTGAACTCCCATTCGAGGTTCCCGAGGGGTGTAAGGAGCGCGGCGCTCCAGGGGTAGTCGATCACTATTACCTTCTTCCTGCCCTCGGTTCTCTCAAGCCTGTGGGGGAGGCCAAGGAGTTCAAGGTAGCGCTTTATCTTCGGGTCGTTTTCGAGAACCACCTTCCGGGCAAACTTTATCCCCCTGAACTCGTCCCTCTCGATTTGAGCATTAACCAATGCCCTCTGGAGCTCCTCGACTTCCTCAGGTTTGAGCGTGTTCCAGTAGAGGGTGTAGTACGGGTGGAGAGGAATATCGAGGACCTTTGAGAGGTGCACCGCGACCTCAACGCTCGGCCTCACACGGAGGGGGTCTTTCAGCAGGTCTTCGAGAAAGTCAGGGTCGACCTCAAGGTACTCCGCCGCCTCCTCTATTGCCCCGCGCGGGTTGTCGGAGAACGGCTTAAGCTCGACCTCGTAGGTTTCCGCTATCGCATTAACCAGCTCCTGAATCCACCATTCCTCGACGTAGTTGGCAGGTAAAAGCGTCTGGTTGTTCTCCACGAAGTCGCCAAAGTTCACCAAGGCATCACCGACGTAGAGTATCTCGTCCAGCTGATCCCTCACCCTCAGGGCGGTCTCATAGTCGTCCACGCGAATAACGCTTCCGTCCTTGAGCCGGACTATCGGACCTTCCACGGTGGTAGCGGGCGTCACGATACAGCCCTTGCCAGGTCTCTCCGTCTTCATCTGGGTCCCAATAGCTATGAACTCGTCCAGAACCAGCATAGTCGCAGGATTGACACTCCAGGTCGCGAAACCGCTGACACGGGAGCGGCCGTATCTAAGCCTGAAACCGCCGTTCTTTGAGGGCTCAGCGAAGAGCGGCCTGCCCCCGATTATCTCCTTCGTGTACTTCTTGTTGGGAGCTATGTTGGCCTTAAAGCGCTCGTAGAGCTCGTAGTAGAAGCCCTTCTCGATCTTCTCCTTCACCTCTTCGGGACGAGCCCCTTCAGCCCTTGATTCCCCTGAGGACTTCTTCTCTTCTTTCTCGGCCTTGCCCTTCTCCTTGGCTTCAACAAACTCCTTTATCCAGTCCCAGCCCTCAACGCCCATCTTGTCTATGTACTTGACGAGCTTCTTGGCCTTCTGGAGGACACCCTCGGCCAGAACAAGAATCGCTCCGCCGCGAAGATGATTGGTCTCAACGCCGGGAACGTCCCTGTGGGAGACCTCGACTTTATCCGTTTCTTCACCGGTTATCTCGATGGGGATGTTTCTCATGGCGAGCCTTACCTCGTCTGCCTCGGGGTGGTACTGCAGCCTTGTAACTGCCCTGTGGTAGAGGTCTATCTCCTCGACCATTCTCTCGATGTGCTTCTCACTGGGCTTGAAGCGGTCGAGGCCGAGTTTCTTCCTCACGTAGTCGCCGACGAGGACGCTCAAAGCTTGAGCCGTCCCTCCGGAACTCCTTATCGGCCCCGCATAGTAGAGGGCGAGGTATTCGGAGTTATCGTCCCAGCTGTTGCGTTTGATTTTAACGTCGGCTATTCCCTCCAGTGGGGCCGAAACTATTCCCTCCGTGAGGATTGCCAGGGCCGTTCTGACCGCCTGCTCTGCGTACTTCTCCTTGCTCCCGAGGTCGCCGAACTTCCCCTCGATAATCTCATCAACGACCTTGAGGGCGGCGAGTTCCTTCCCGTACTCCTTGACGAGCTCCCTGATCCTCTCGGCGACGCCCTTCGGCCCAACGAGGCTCTCAACACGGCCGGCCATGTCGGTCGCCTGGGGCACCTCCACTTCCAGGCTGGGATCTTTGCCCTGCTCACGGGCCTTTCTCGCTACCTCGTAGGCCCGGTCTATCTCGCGCTGGAGGGACTCAAAGTAGGCCTTCATCTCGGGAGAATAAATCTCGGCCATTTCAGACACCCTCACAGTACTGGTCGAACCTTATAACCGCCCTCAGCCGGGCCGTCTCAATGTCGATTATCGGAACCCTCGCAGGGGTCGGGACTATGTTGACCATCTTCTGGAACTCGGTCTGCGCCTGCCACGTGCCCGTGTTTATAAGAAAAACCCCGTTGTAAATCTTGTACTGCATAACGTGGACGTGGCCCGCCTGGAAGAGGTCGGGAACGGATTCTATGACGAGGGTATCCTCCGAATCCGGGGCTATAGGCACCTTCTCCCCAAAGGTCGGCGCAAGGTGGCGGAGCTTGAGCAGATCCAGCATCGCCTCCGCCGGCCTGTGGTGGCTCCTGTTTGGCAGAGCCGTGACGACGTCCTCTATCCCCCTGCCGTGGGCTATGAGGAAGTCCCTGCCGTGGAGCCTTATCACAGCAGGATTGCTTATTATGACCGCGTTCTTTAACTCCAGAAGGGGTCTCGCGTACTCCTCGTAGAAGCCCGGCTGTGGCAGGGCTGTTCTGGCCGCATCGTGGTTGCCCGGGCCGATGAACATGGTTATGTGCTGCGGCACGTTGCTCAAAAGATTAGCCAGAGCCTCATACTGGTCGAAAATATCGGGAATGGCAAGCTCGTTGTACTGACCGGGATAGATGCCGATGCCATCGACAACGTCACCGGCGATTATCATGTACTTGATCCTGCTGACGAACTCCTCCTCGGCCCTGTTGTTTACGTCTCCATTCAGCCACTCCAGGAAGCGCATGAATGCCTTCTCGCAGAACTTGTTCGAACCGACGTGAATGTCGCTTAGAAGAACTGCGTAAACCTTCTCCTCAAGGGGCGGCTTTTCGCGTTTGAACTTGGGAACGTCAGGGAGATAAATCCTGTTCGCAAAGAATATTCCCCTTCCAGAGTATCGCCCCCTGAAGGCCACCACCGCATCGGGCATTATCTGAAAGAACTTCTGGCTCTCCTCGTTGTTGCGGTTTATGAAAACTTTGATAACACCTGTGTTGTCCTCAACCTCAAACATAAATCCCCTGGCGGTTTCCTTTTTGCTGTTCACGAGACCAATGATGGTTACCTCGTCCTCCCCCCGCACGTATCCCAGCTTGGCTATGTCGATTACACCACCTATCTCCGGGTTTTCCCGGAGGATTCTACGCATCTTCCTGAGCCTGCTCCTGAAGTAGTCGGAGTAGACCTTGATTATGATGTCCCCCTCTTTGCCGGCAGCATTTTTGGCCTTGGGAAGGGCAAATTTAACGTTCTTTACATCGAAGACTACCTCATAGTCGTCGGATATCTCCTTCGCCCTATAGTGAAAGCCCTCCACGGGGGAGATTTTGAAATCTGAGTAGACAGAGTAGCTCTTCTCCTCCTCTGGAACCTCATCGCCGACGTATGCAATGGGCACCCCGTAGTCTCCGTAGACCACCTTGGGCTTAACCCCGTTTCCGTTTTCATCCACGTTAACGTAGCCGTTATTATAGCCGTTGCCGTTTTCGGGGAGAGCCTCCTCAACGACGGCTTCACTTTCCACGGGAAGGCTTTCATCTGAAGCCCCCGATAAGGGAGACTTCGTAACTCCGGTTTCAGATTCGAAGTCCCCTCCGGCGCCGGCGGTCTCGACATCTCCAGTGGAAATGAAACTCTCTCCCCCAGAAAAACTGCCATCATTTTCCCCAGATTCCGGAATTTCATATGTTTCATTGCCGCTTTCAGAGGCAGTTCCAGTGGAAATAGACGTTCGGAAATCCTCACCAGAAGAAAGAACCTTCTCGGCCGTTTCCGCCCGAGAAGATGCAGACTCCGCAGATTTGCTTGAAGAAGGCGATTCTTCAGATATTTCCACACTCGGAGTCGAGTCAGGCAAGATGTATTCCTCAAGGGAGGGCCCCCCTTGGGACGGAGACTCGGTCGGACTTTCCATTGGAGAGACACCCTTCTGCGACAGGAACTCCTTTGCCAGTGCAGAGTCTATCATGAAGGTCCCCTTTGCCTTTGCAAACTTTATCAGCTCCGCGAGCGTGAAGTCTCTCTTATAGGCATCAACTAGAAGATAGTAAGCCGATGGGGTGATTAGATAGTTGTTAGCCATTAAATCCTCGATCAGACCCATCAGAGCAGCCTCCTCTGGCGGGACATGCTGATTGTCAGCACGGTCTGGAGCTGGTGGTCATGGCGATATATGTTCTTAACCTTATAAGGGGTTACGTTCAGGCGGATCTCCTTGGTCCTCCCATAGCGGCCCTTGCTGACGACTTTGGCGTTGATGATACCGAGCATGTCGAGCTCGTTTATAAGGTCGCTCACGCGCCTCTGAGTAAGGGGTTCGAGGTCTATGTGGTCGCAGAGGGACTTGTAAACGGAGTAAACGTCACCGGTGTTTGCCGGAAGCTCGCCGTTCTCGTCGAGGAGAACTATGGCGTAGAGGAGGACCTTCGAATGGAGCGGAAGGGTCTTTATAACCTCCTCCATCGTGTCCTGCTCGATCTTCTCCTGGGCCTTCCATACGTGCCTCTCAGTGACCTTGCTGGCCCCCTCACGCTCGGCTATCTCACCGGCCACGCGGAGAAGGTCAAGGGCGCGCCGGGCATCGCCGTGTTCTCTAGCCGCCAAAGCCGCACATAGGGGAACAACGCCGTCGTCCAGAACCCCTTCATTGAAGGCGTCCTTTGCACGCTGCATGAGAATATCACGGAGCTGGTTGGCATCGTAGGGCGGAAAGACGACTTCCTCTTCACTCAGACTTGAGAGAACACGGGCATCGAGGTACTCTTTGAATTTTAGGTCGTTGGAAATGCCGATTATGCTGACTTTGGCTTTGGAAAGCTCCGTGTTTATCCTCGTCAGGGAGTACAGTATATCGTCGCCGCTCTTCTTGATGAGCTTGTCTATCTCGTCCAGCACAATTATAACGAAGCGTTCCTTGGCATCTATAACCTCCTTGAGCTTGGCGTAGACCTCATCAGTCGGCCAGCCGACGAGGGGAACCTCGACACCGCTCTCAAGCTTGAAGTAGTTTACAATGTTGGCCAGGACGCGGTACTGAGTGTCGACTATCTCACAGTTGACGTAGATAACATCCACGGGGACGTTATACTTCTGGGATATCTTCTTAAGTTCCTCAGTCACGAACTTGATGGTCACAGTCTTACCGGTTCCGGTTTTCCCATAGACGAAAACGTTGGAAGGTGTTTCTCCACGGAGAACGGGAACGAGGATATGGGCAAGGTTCTCAATCTGCTCACGCCTGTGAGGAAGCTCCCTGGGCGTGTAGCTGTGCCTGAGAACCTCCTTATTCTTAAAGATCTTCTTGGCGTGAAGGTACTTCTCAAAGATTGAATCAAGGTAATTGTCGTCCATGGACACCACCCACTCCACTGGAAATCCAGCCCTACCGCTGATCTTTATTCATGAGGTCCAACATTTATTAAACATATGACAATGTTATATTTTATAGTTGCCAATTAGCCAATTCTATCGAAGAGATCCTGAACATCAAACATGTGCTCCAGAGGAAGCACCGGATGCAGAGGAAAGCATAGATAGTCGAGCCAAGGGGTTTATATGCCTTGTTGAACAGGCGAATGTAAAAAGGCAGGTGGAAAATAAAAGAGATAATCAATGAAAATAAGGCCGAATCACCATTCTTTGTCGCCCAGTTCCCCAGATATAACCCTAAACGGCGTCGAGGAGCCGTTAGTGCAAACGGATCAGAAGAAAATACCCACATGGAAAAATCACTGGGGAATAAAAAGCTCAGAAATAACCAACATCCTTTCCCCGCTCCTCCATTTCCTTCTTGGCCGCAAATACTTCGTCGAGCAGATTCTTGGCATCTTCCACACTCATCCCAACCTTAACAGTTAGGAACCTCATGAGCTCATCCCTGCTGGCGCCGCGTTCAACCCTCTCCAAGACCATCCCCACGATGCGGTCAAAGAGTTCCTTCGCAAAGGCCTCCTCAAGGCCCAGCGCTGAGACGGCAGACATAAGCCCTATTAAGAGCGACGTCAGGGCGTCGTTGAACTCCTCCTTTCCGAGGGTCTTCTTATCCAAATCAACGCGGAGGTAAACATCATCATCCATGCCCGAGAGAGTGAACTTCATGAGGTTCACCTGGTCGTTGAGACGCAGGAGGGTGTGGTAGACCTTAAGCTTCTCGTCCTTTGTCATGGAGAACGTCTCCAAGCCCAGAGGCACCAGCAGGTGTATAAAGTCCTCCGAGAAGGCCACCAGCAGGGAGAAGGGCATCCTCGGATGCTCCGCCACGTACATTCCCGGCCGCATTTCCCTAACGGACCATGGCAGATCAACGATGTCTTCTGCATTGTCATTGCCAGCCTTCAACCACCCCACAACCAGAGTTTCAATATCCTCCATGCGAACCACCGATACAAATTTGTCAAAGGGGTTAATAATATTGCACCCGAAGCAGAGTCTCCACAGGAAGCAAAGGGGTTCTGAGTACAGTAATGTACATCAAGAGTTTCTGTTTGTAAATGGATCAGTGGGGCATTCCATCACTTCCACTGAAGGAAGAATGTACTCTTGTGGATATCCATACAAGTCCATCAGAGCAACTATCTAGACATTTTGAGAAAACAGAATTGTTATCATCTTTGATAAATCGTTAACAAAACATGACCCCCGGGAGTTTTGTTTCCTGTGGAACACGGATATGCTACTCGCCTCTTTTCTTGAATCTATGGTGAAACTCTCCCGTTCTGTCTACGACTTCTGGTATTTATATTTTTTCATGAACAATGTTCATAAAAATCATGCAATCAATTGTAGTGATGAAAACTAGTTCATCACGAATCCAGCATTATTTAAAAATTGTGGATTTGGCATTTGTAATCCGCTTTATAAATTGCCCTTTCTATAAACTGTCCGCTTAAATCCGTCCATCTCCAAAACTGGGTTCCAGTGGAAATGGAACTCTGGGGGGTCTTTCAGATGGGCATCGAAAAAGACCTTCGTTTCCACTGGAAAAATGAGTCCATCCGTGGATGTGTGGGGACATGGGTGATAATTTTTTAAAGTAGGCATCATAGTGTACACCATGATTCCGGTACCCCTAGTGCGGAGACTCCTCAGAATGAAGGTCAAGGTCAGCAGGAACCGGCTCCTGCAGATAGCCACCCTTGTGCTCCTGCTGGCGGTTGTTTTCGCGTTTCTGTTCATGTATTTCGAGAACGTGGGCTTTTACACGGCCTTTTACTGGGCGGTCATAACGATGGCCACGATCGGGTACGGTGATATAACACCCCAGACCGAGGCCGGGCGCGCGGTGGCTATGGTCGCTGCCGTTGCCGGAATCTCCACTTTTACGGCCCTTGTTTCAATTCTGGCCGAATACTTTATTTCATCGTCTCTAAGGAGGATGATGGGCATGCACAGGGTCAACTATTCCGGGCACTACGTGATAATCGGTCGGGGGAGCAGCATCCCGAGCTGCGTGGATGAACTCATGGCGGCGATTTCCAGTGGAGAGGTGGAGATGCGACCCATAGTGGTGGTCTTTCCAGATGAAAGTGAGAGGAAGAAGGTCGAGCTTCCAGAGGAAGTGGAGGTTCTCATAGGCGACCCGACGAATCCGGAAACGCTGGAGCGCGCCCATGTGAGAGAGGCTTCCTACGTCATCCTCGCCCTGGAGGACGACTCGAAGTCCGTCTTCACGACCCTCATGGTGAAGCGCATGTCTAACGCGAAGGTCTTCGTCGAGGCCCTCCGTGGGGAGAGCCTGGAGCTTCTCAAGGGGGCCGGAGCCGATAGGGTGATACTCAGCAGGAGCCTCGCGGGAAGGCTTCTCGCCAGCTCCGTTTTCGAGCCGGAAGTGGTAGACGTCATAGATGATCTTACCACATCAACAGGTGGCTATGACATCTCCGTTCTGGAGCGTAAGAACCTCTGGGGTGTCCCATACGTCGAGGCCATGAAGCGCCTCCGTGAGGAGGGCTACTTCCTCCTTGGCTACTACTGGGAAAGGCCCGTCCTCAGCCCTGCACTGGACGAGAGAATCCCTAAGGGATCCAAACTGATCGTTATACGGTCCGGCTCTTCCAGTGGAAAAAATTGATGGTGTTGCTTTATTCCCTTTGTACTCCACCACATGCCCTGTTTCAGCGCATAACGGTTCTTCGGGGGCAGGGATTTGCAATATTTCTTAACACATGGCAGTTTCAGCCACCTCTCCATCGGAAAGAAAAGTATATAACCCTTTGACTTTTTACCCCTATGAAAGGTAGGTGTAGAGGGTGAGTGAGATGCCACGGAAGAAGAAGGCTGACGATGAAATAAAAGAGCTCGAAGAGTTTGAGGAGCTCGACATCGTTGAGGAGTCACCATCAAGCTCAACCAAGAAAAAGAAGGAGAAGGAAATAAAGACCCTTGAAGACCTCCCTGGTGTTGGGCCAGCCACTGCCGAGAAGCTCCGCGAGGCTGGCTACGACAGCATCGAGGCCATAGCTGTTGCATCTCCAATGGAGCTCAAGGAGATAGCTGGCATAAGTGAGGGTGCGGCCCTCAAGATAATCCAGGCCGCAAGGGAAGCGGCAAACATCGGAACCTTCATGAGAGCAGATGAGTACATGGAGAAGAGGAAGACTATAGGCAGGATTTCCACTGGAAGCAAGAGCCTCGACAAGCTCGTCGGCGGTGGGGTCGAGACCCAGGCTATAACAGAGGTCTTTGGAGAGTTCGGTAGCGGGAAGTGCTTTGCCAAGGACACGAAAGTTTATTATGAGAACGACACCCTGGTTCACTTTGAGACCATTGAGGAGATGTACGAGAAGTACAGGGCCTTGGGCGGGGAAGTTCCCTTTGACACTGGCTTTGCGGTTCCACTGGAAACCGTCAGTGTCTACACTTTTGATCCTGCGACCGGAGAAATAAAGCGCACTAAGGCATCTTATCTGTACCGCGAGCGGGTCAGGAAAATACTTCATCTTAACCTCTCCCGGGGGCGGAAGCTCCGGATAACCGCAGTTCATCCTGTTCTTGTCTTTAGAAACGGCCTCCAGTGGGTTCGTGCTGGGGAGCTTAGGGAAGGCGACGTTGTGGTCGGGATCCGCAAGGTTCCTGCAAATTCTCTGGAAGTTCTAGAGGAGAAGGCGTACTTCCTCGGTCTCTTTGTCGCTGAGGGTACATCCAACCCGCTCTCGATAACAACGTCCTCGGAGAAGCTCAGGGATTTCATAGTGGAGTTCATCAGGAAGTACGACGGCTACGACCCCACCGTTGAGATGAGACGCGGCCTTTACAGGATACTCCTTAGGAAGAAGACCGCCGAGTGGCTCGGCGGCATCGCGGCGTCAACGGCCGAGACAAAATCCGTTCCAGAGGAAATACTCAACGGGGATGAGAGGGCAGTAACCAGCTTCCTCGCCGGCTACCTCGACGGTGATGGCCACGTTGCCGGATCCCACATTGAGTTCGTCACCAAGAGCAAAGACCTTATGGAAGGCCTCGTCTTCCTGCTGAAGCGCCTCGGGATTTCCCCAACGGTCTCCGAGAAGGTCATAAACGGAGAAACCTACTACAGGATTTTCATAACTGGTGAGGACAGGGCTTCCTTCAGCTCTGTTCTTGAGGTTTCCCTCATCAAGAACTCGGAGCTACCTGGGGGCGGCGTTGGTCGTTATCCCCCGGCAGTGGCCAGGTACCTCTCTGCCCTTTACTCTGAATTCAGGCTGCCAAAGAGGGAGGGTGAAACTGCATACCACATTCTGACACGCAGTAAGAACGTCTGGTTCACCGAGAGAACCCTCGAAAGGATCTCTGACTACTTCAGGGATGCTCTCAACAGGCTTGAACTCACAAAGAAAGCAATTGAAAACGGGGAGAAACCAGAGCTTCCGTTCCCGTGGACGGTTCTCAGGAAGTATGGCTTTACCGATAGGCAGATTTCGAACTACCGTACGAGAGGACTTCCAAAGCGCGAACCCCTTAGGGGTAGGGTGGTCTCGGCTCTCCTGCGTGAGATTGAAGAGCACGAGAAGATTGCCAGAAAAGCCATTGAATTTATTGAGCTCGTCAAAAAGCTGGAGTTCTACGAGGTAAAGTCCGTTGAACTGGTTGAATACAACGACTGGGTCTACGACCTCGTTGTTCCAGAGACTCACAACTTCATAGCCCCGAACGGCCTCGTCCTCCACAACACCCAGCTGGCCCACACCCTCGCGGTGATGGTTCAGCTCCCCGAGGAAGAGGGCGGCCTCCACGGTTCGGTCATCTGGATAGACACCGAGAACACCTTCAGGCCCGAGAGAATAAGGCAGATCGCCGAGAACCGAGGCCTTGACCCCGATGAGACGCTCAAGAACATCTACGTGGCCAGGGCCTTCAACAGCAACCACCAGATGCTCCTCATCGAGAAGGCGGAAGAGATAATCAAGGAGAAGGCCGAGACAGACAGGCCAGTGAAGCTCCTCGTCGTCGATTCTCTCATGGCCCACTTCAGGAGCGAGTACGTCGGCAGGGGGACTCTAGCGGAGAGACAGCAGAAGCTGGCCAAGCACCTCTCGGATCTGCACAGGATAGCGGACCTCTACGACATAGCGGTCTTCGTTACCAACCAGGTGCAGGCGAAGCCCGATGCCTTCTTCGGTGACCCAACGAGGCCCGTTGGCGGTCACATCCTGGCCCACAGCGCGACCCTTAGGATATATCTCAGGAAAGGTAAGGCCGGGAAGCGCGTCGCCAGGCTTATAGACAGCCCGCACCTTCCAGAGGGTGAGGCGATCTTCAGGATAACTGACAAGGGCGTCGAGGACTGAGTTAGCTTTTTAACCCCTCTTCTTTACTTCGTCCCATGTCAAAAGTTGAGGCCGTTCAGAACCCCTCCCGCGATGAGCTCATGAGGATGGTTGATTCTGCCCTGTCAGCCGAGGCAATGCTGACGATATTCGCCCGATGTAAGGTTCACTACGATGGAAGGGCCAAGAGCGAGCTCGGCTCCGGCGACAGGGTGATAATAATCAAGCCCGATGGTGCCTTCCTCATCCACCAGAGCAGGAAGAGGGAACCCGTCAACTGGCAGCCGCCGGGGAGCTTCGTGATGATGGAGGAGCGCGATGGGATTCTAGTCCTCCGCTCTGTCCGGCGAAAGCCGAAGGAGATACTTGAAGTCGAGCTTGAGGAAGTCTATCTGATCTCCCTGTTCAAGGCTGAGGACTATGAGGAGCTTGCCTTGACCGGAAGCGAGGCAGAGATGGCGGAGATGGTATTCCGGAACCCTGAGCTTATCGAGCCGGGCTTCAAGCCTCTCTTCCGGGAGAAGCAGATCGGCCACGGCATAGTGGACATTCTGGGGCGCGATAGGGACGGAAACCTCGTCGTCCTTGAGCTGAAGCGCAGGAAGGCTGACCTCCATGCCGTCAGCCAGCTTAAGCGCTACGTTGAAGCGCTGAAAAGAGAACACGAGACTGTGAGGGGGATACTGGTAGCACCGTCCCTTACCGCTGGTGCAAAGAAGCTCCTCGAAAAGGAGGGCCTTGAGTTCAGAAGGGTTCAGCCGCCGAAGAGGGAAAAGTTCGGAAGGGGCAGACAGAAAACCCTGTTTTAGCCTATGTCCATCTCCTGCGGCAACATCTCGCGAACCCTGACCACAAGCACCGAGTTCCTCTTCCTCACCTCAACTATCCTGCCGAGGCCGAGGAGCTTCACCTGTGCCCGGCACACTGTCACTTCTCTCTCGTCGCTATCCTCCCATGGAATCCTCTGCTCCATGCTCTCCAGGCGGAGTATCTCCGCCAGGAGTCCCTCCGTGCCCACGGTGACGTCTTGGAAGGTCTCGTAGGTGAGGAAGACCCTTCCAAGCTCTTTAGCTCTTTCAAGTGCAATAACGTTCCTCGCGCTCCTTAGTTCAAGTGTCTTGTACGGGCTCCTCAAAAGCTCATCGAGAACTCGTCTCGCGATTCCGGCGAGGGTTATCGCCTCCATACTCCCACCTCACAGGTAGATGCTCTCGTACTGCTTCTCGGCCTTTCTCCTCGCCTGCTCCATCTGCTCGTGCATCTTCCTCAGCTGGGCCTCTATCATCTCCGCCTCCTTGATGAGCGGCTCCGTTGAGACCTCTATTGGCGTCAGCTTCTTGAGGATCTCTATGACGTTCGCCGCTGCCCTCGGATCGGGTCTGTCCCCGAAGGTCTCGCCGAGAAGGACGTAGGCGTCGAGTTTTTCCTTGCTCGCCTCCCAGAGGAGCTTCCCGCTCATTCCCATTATCGAGCCGTACTGGAGGATTTTCACGCCCAGGTTCTCAAGCTCCCTGTTCAGCTCTTCCTTGGCCCCAACACCCCAGACGTCCATCTTCTCCTTGAAGAGCCCTATACCTATGCCGCCGAGGGATATTACCTTCCGGGCGTTGTTCTCTTTGAGGTACCTCACGAGCTCCCTCGCTATCTCGCTCACGAGGGTTGGGGGCACGTAGATGTCGGCTGTTGCCAGTATTATGTTGTCCTTCCCGTAGAACCTGAGCGGGGGGTTTGGCTTCCCATCGAGGATCAGTGCCATGGGCGGGATGAACGGGCTCTCCACGTAGCCTATCATCTCCATTCCGAGTTCTTTGGCTAAGAAGTTGGCCGCTATGTGGCCGACCAGGCCTATTCCGGGATAGCCCTCTATCAGGATGGGGTTCTTTATCTCCGGCAGAACTATCTTGACCGGACTCCCGTTTTCCACGGTACCACCCCCGGAGAAATTTAGTTCCAAAAGGTTATTAAATTTTCGTTTCCCGCTTAGGTGCTCCCCTTAAGTTCCCCCTTTATTCTCCGCTCGTACCAGATGAAGCCACCGATTATCCAACCCACCATAAAGGCCACAAACCAGCCGGCCGAAGGTCTGATACCAGAACCTAGCAGGTAGAACATGAGGAAAGTCCCAATGAACCAGCCGAGGATTCCTGCGAGAGTCCATGATAGGAGCCACTTAGTCCCGGGGTCGTTCAGCATAGATCTCCCCAAATTTCTCTTGGGGTTTCTCCGCCTTAAGCTTTGTTCCGGGCTTCATTTCCACTGGAAAAGCAATCCTTATATGCATGGAGCGAGCATTTAACACGGTGATGACCATGCCGAAGATAGGTATCATCGGCGGTTCCGGCGTCTACGGCGTCTTCGAGCCCAAGGAAACAGTGAAGGTCCACACCCCCTACGGCAGGCCTTCCGCTCCAGTGGAAATAGGGGAGATAGGGGGCGTTGAGGTCGCCTTTATCCCGAGACACGGCAAGCACCACGAGTTCCCTCCGCACGAGGTTCCCTATAGGGCAAACATCTGGGCCCTCAAGGAGCTCGGCGTTGAGAGGGTTATCGGGATCACCGCCGTCGGCTCCCTCCGCGAGGAGTACAAGCCCGGCGACATCGTCATAACAGACCAGTTCATTGACTTCACCAAAAAGCGTGACTACACCTTCTACAATGGGCCCCGCGTTGCCCACGTGAGCATGGCCGACCCATTCTGCCCTGAGATGAGGAGGATATTCTACGAGACGGCAAAAGAGCTCGGCTTTTCCGTCCACGAAAAGGGCACCTACGTCTGCATTGAAGGCCCGAGGTTCTCAACGCGCGCTGAGAGCTTCATGTTCAGGCAGTACGCCCACATCATTGGCATGACCCTCGTGCCGGAGATAAACCTCGCCAGGGAGCTTGGAATGTGCTATGCAAACATAGCGACCGTTACCGACTACGACGTCTGGGCTGACAAGCCCGTTGACGCTCAGGAGGTTCTCAAGGTGATGAAGGAAAACAACTACAAGGTTCAGGAACTGCTCAAGAAGGCCGTTCCCAGGATCCCCGAGGAGAGGAAGTGCGGCTGTGCAGAGGTTCTGAAGACTATGTTCGTTTGATCTTTTCTTCTCCGACACATTTTTAACTTCCACCGGAAACACACCCCTTTAAAACAGGGGGGATGGTCATGAGCATTCTCATCAAGAACGGTTACGTTGTCTACGGCGAGAATTTCGAAATCATCGAGGCCGACGTTCTGATCGAGGACAACAGGATTGTTAAGGTTGCAAAGGGCATCAATGAGTCCGCTGACACGGTCATAGACGCCAAGGGGCGCGTTGTCTCTCCGGCCTTCGTCAACCTCCACACACACTCTCCAATGGGCCTCTTCCGCGGTTTGGCTGACGATCTGCCCCTTATGGACTGGCTCCAGAACCACATATGGCCTCGGGAGGCGAAGCTCACGCGGGAGTACACCAAGGTTGGGGCATACCTCGGCGCGCTGGAGATGATAAAGGGCGGAACCAGCACGTTTCTCGACATGTACTTCTTCATGGACGCCGTTGCGGAGGTTGTCCTTGAGTCTGGCCTCAGGGGCTACCTCTCCTATGGGATGATAGACCTCGGTGACCCCGAGAAGACCGAGAAGGAGCTCAAAGAGGCCCTCAGGGTGATGGAATTCATAGAGAAGCTCGGCTCCGATAGGGTTCACTTCGTCTTCGGGCCTCACGCACCGTACACCTGCTCCATAGCCCTCCTCAGGGAGGTCAGAAGGCTCGCGAACGAGCACGGCAAGCTCATCACCATCCACGTGAGCGAGACTATGGCGGAGATCGGCCAGATAAGCGAGCGCTACGGCAAGAGCCCCGTGGTTTTGCTCGATGAAATCGGCTTCTTTGGGAGCGACGTCATCATCGCCCACGGCGTCTGGCTCGACAGCAGGGACATCCAAATACTCGCGAGGCACGGCGTCACCGTTGCCCACAATCCCGGCTCAAACATGAAGCTCGCGAGCGGCGTGATGCCCCTCCAGAGGCTGCTCAACGCGGGTGTGAACGTTGGCCTCGGCACCGATGGAAGCGCAAGCAACAACAACCTCGACATGCTCGACGAGATGAAGTTAGCGGCTCTCCTCCACAAGGTGCACAACCTCGATCCAACGGTTGCCGATGCTAAAACTGTCTTCAGGATGGCGACCCTCAATGGGGCCAGGGCTTTGCACCTCAACGCCGGAGTCATAAAGGAGGGCTATTTGGCGGACATAGCAATCATCGACTTCAACCAGCCCCACTTGAGGCCGATTAACAACGTGATAAGCCACCTTGTCTATTCCGCCACCGGTAGCGACGTCGAGACTACGATAGTCGACGGAAAAATCCTAATGCTCGACAGGGAAGTGCTCACGCTCGACGAGGAGAAGATAATTGACGAGGCCGAAAAAACGATAGAAAAGCTGGCCTAAAGACTGGCTAGCCAGTCCGGATCGACGTTCACCTCATCTCTTTTTCTCCATGTTGGTCTTCCACTGCCCTCCTCTCCGTCCCGAAGAGCAAAGCTTGGAGAGGAGAGATGTTGTAAGGCAAATCATAGTAATAAATCGCGCAAGGGTTAAATCCCTCTGAGTAATCCCTAAAACGGTGAGCCCGATGGTCTCCTTCGAGATTGTCCGTGGGGACATAACCCGCTTTCCGGCGGAGGCCATAGTCAATGCCGCCAACCGCTATCTGGAACACGGCGGTGGCGTCGCCTATGCAATAGCTAAGGCCGCCGCTGGAAATGCCCGCGAGTACATCAGAATAAGCAAGGAGGCGATGAGGGAGCAGCTCGGAAAGGGCTCCATTGAGCACGGAGAGGTCGTCGTTACTCCGGCTATGAGGCTTGAGAAATACGGAATCAGGTACGTCATCCACACGGTCGGGCCATACTGCGGCGGTCGCTGGGACGAGAACAAGAAGGAGAAGCTCAGGAAAGCCATCCTCGGCGCACTGAGGAAGGCCGATGAGCTTGGCATCAGGAGCGTGGCTTTTCCGGCCATAAGCGCCGGTATCTACGGCTGTCCCTTGGAGGGGGTCGTGAGGACGTTCAAGGAGGTTGTGGAGGGGTTCTCGACGGAAGCAATGAGCGTTGAGAGGGTTTACCTTGTGCTGTACTCGGAGAGGGATTACAGAACCGCGGTTGAAACCCTCGGTTTGGGCTGAGCACTTTAAACTTTATGCTGTAGAAAGGTATATAAATCTTCGAGTTAAAAAATTTGCTAGGAGTGCAATGTCTTGCGAGAGGGTTGAGGAACTCATCAGAAAGCTTGCCCTTGGATTTATCATGCTGTTCCTCTCGGGCTTTCTGGTTATCTACTACGCCATCCGGAAGCTGGCATGTGCATCAACGGGGCTGTGCTCATCGGCCCATTGGCCTGAGCCGCCGGGTATAAGCAGCGTTGACATGCTCGTCATGATTTTCGTCGTTTCCGTTGTTTTCTTTTCCGTCCTCTGGTATTTCTCGTCCAGCGGAACGGAAAAATCTGACAGGAAATAACGGGTGCATCGTCTATGGGACGTGAGAATAGCATGACTGGAAGGAACAATCCTCCCTTTTTTCATTGGTTGCCTGTTCTTATCCTCTTCCGGCTCGGTTTTCGCTTCGTTACGCTCCTCGATTCGGCTCTCGGTCTGGCGCTTTTTTACAACGCACAGCTCCTTCTGCACCTTCCCAGGTTTTTAATCCTGACTTATCCTATCTTAATGGGCATCGTCGAGGCCCACCTGCTGATAGTCCTCAGAAAGGGAGGGTTTCCATTCAAACTTCTCATGGGTTATTTCATCATCGCCATCATTTTTGAGTTTCCCTACGCGCTCGTTAAGAGCGGATATGTTGGACTTCTCCTCTTTGCCCTTTTTTGGTATATCACAGCCCCCTCAGGTTTGCTTCTCGTTTTGATTTCGTCCTAGCGGGGAAAACCCCTTAACCACTGATGCCCAAATTCCCCTGGTGGTGCTCATGCGCATCGAGGACGTTTACATCTGGGACATCAACGCGGAGTGGCTCGGGATTACCCCTTACCAGCTCATGGAGAACGCCGGAGCGAGCGTTGCCAGAGTTATAGAGGAGCGCTTTGGAACAGGGCTGAGGGTGGCGGTCTTCTCCGGCACCGGCAACAACGGCGGCGACGGATTTGTTGCCGCCCGGCATCTCAGCTTCGAGAACGATGTCGCCCTATTCCTCGTCGGAGATGAGACGAAGATAAGGAGCGAGGAAGCTAGGCACAACTGGGAGATACTCAAGGGCCTGGACTTCGTGAAAATCAAGGTTCTTAGGGACTCGGCATACATTAAAGCCCTTGATTTGTCTGGCTTTGACGTTATCGTTGATGCTCTCCTCGGGGCCGGCACGAGGGGCGAGCCGCGCGAACCGATACGCTCTGCGATAGAGAAGATTAACGAATACGCGGGAAGGGCGAGGATAGTTAGCGTTGATCTGCCGAGCGGTTATCCATCCTCGGTTCGCGTCAATGCCGACTTCGCGGTGACCTTCCAGTGGGACAAGGAGGAGTATGAGGGCTTCGAGCGTGTTGTGGTTAAGATAGGCTATCCGAAGGAGCTCTACCACCTCGTCGGCCCAGGTGGTGCAAAGTTCGCTTTAAGGAAGAAGGGCGAGCACAAGGGTCAGAACGGTAAACTGCTCATCATCGGTGGGAGTTCCAGCTATTACGGTGCTCCTTACCTTGCTTCCAAGGGGGCGAGCTACCTCGTCGATTTGGTTTACTTAGCGATGCCCTCCGAACCGGCGAAACGGATAAGCGACCCCGATCTGATACTCAGGCCGGTTGAGGGGAAAAACTTCTCGCCGGGGCACGTTCATGAACTCCTGAGCATAGCTGAAAAGGCCGATGCCGTCGTCATCGGCCCGGGAATCGGTCTCGCCGAAGAAACTAATGAGTTCGTCAGGGAATTTGTAAAGCGCTGCGAAAAGCCTTTGGTCATAGACGCCGATGGCCTGAAGGCGGTGGCCGAGGATCTGGGTGTTCTCAAGGGCAAGACCTTCGTTCTAACTCCCCACGGTAGCGAGTTCAAGGTCCTCTTTGGCGTGAAGCCAGAGGGTTCCTTCCAGGAAAAAGCAGAGCTCGTGAGGGCGAAGGCAAGGGAAATTGGCGGCGTTATCCTGCTCAAAGGTGCTTACGACATCATCAGCGACGGAAAAACCTGGAAGTACAACAGAACCGGTAACAGGGGCATGACCACCGGGGGAACCGGGGACGTTTTAGCGGGCCTGGTTGGAGCACTCCTTGCACTCGGCAACGAGCCGCTAAGGGCCGCTTCCGTTGGCGCCTTCCTCAACGGCCTTGCCGGGGACATGGTGAAGGAAGAGCTCGGCGAGAACTTCACTGCTTTAGAGGTTGCGAAGAAGGTGCCGCACGCGGTTAGATGGGTGATGGAGTTCTGAGGTGGTACGATGGGGCGTTTTTTGAAGGCCTTCCTTTTCCTTGTTGTTGCCTCCCTGGCTCTGGTTTCATTTCTTATTCTCTCTTCAGGGGAGAAGTACCCGATAGAGGTCGAGGCTCACTTCAGCTCTCCAGTTGAGTTTGAGGGTGCGGAGCTTATGGCCGGCTATCCCAACGAGGTCACCCACGTGGCGCTCTTCAAGTTCAGGCGCTCAGGCGGGAGTGGAAGGGACTTTCGGTTCGTGAAGGCCTTTGACCTTCCCGTCGATTACGTTGTGGCGGAGATACGCGACGGAGACATGCTCTACTGCAGGGCGAGTTTTGAGGACGGACGATTTGTGATCCGTGAAGAAAACTGCTCCTCAACCCTTGAAGACGCCCTCAAGAGCAGGATAACCCTGAGTTCCTGCATCAACGGCACTTACCTCGGCTACAAAATTGAAAGGAACTCCATCGTTTACTTCCTCTTCGAGACTTCCAACGAGACAACCTGTGTGAACGGGAGCGCTGAGGTCGTTGGGAGAACGTGGGGAATTTTCGCGGAGATAACCGGGGCGAACGGAACCCTTCTTTGCCAGGTGGAGGTCATTAACGGGACGTATCTCACCGACGAGGTTGTGAGGATAAATAAAGAGGTGTGCAGGGTGGAAAATTAATGTCACCCTACCCCACAGTAGCTCCAGACGGAGTAGCCGTACTGGCCGTTGGCCGGGTCGTGGGCCGGGGCCTCAAGGTAGACCCATCCGCTTGAGTCCACCCACTTGTCCACCCAGCCGCCGAGGTTGCCTGTGTACTCGTGTATGCAGGAGCCGGCGAACTTCGGAACGTAGACCCACCTCCCGGCCTTGCTTGAGCCGAGGTTGATGTAGGTTATCAGTCCGGGCTTGCTTCCGTAGCCGTTTCTCACGAAGATCAGCTCGTCGCTGTCGTAGTAGACTATGTCGGTGCTTCCCCCAGCGAGATGGTCGTGTATCCAGATGAGGTTTTTGAGCCTGTCCTTGTTGAGCCACTCCTCATAGTCCCTGTAGAATATCATGGGCTGACCCTCGTAGGTGAGGATGAACGCATAAGCTGGATACTTGTTCCAGATTATGTCGGTGTCGTGGTTTGCCACGAAAGTCACCGCCTTGAACGGGTCGCGGCTGACCACAGTCTGTCCGTATCTGAGGGCGTCGACAAGTGCTGGGATGTTGTTGTTATCGAAGGCCTCGTCCATCTTGTAGTAGAGCGGGAAGTCAAAGACCTTGGCACCGCTCGCGTAGGCCCAGTTGAGAAGGGCATCAACGTTGGTGTCCCAGTACTCTCCAACCGCCCAGCCTCCCCACCAGTTCAGCCAGTCCTTGACGACCCAGGGAGCGTAGCCCTTAACGTAGTCGAAGCGCCAGGCGTCGATGCCGATGCTCCTGAGATAGGCGGCATAGCTTTCATTGCTTGCCCAGAGCCAGTACTGGTCCCAGCTCTTGTCGTGGCATATGTCCGGGTAGCCTCCGAATGTTCCGGAATCTCCAGCGTGGAGCTCGTTCGGGTGGAAATCAAGGTAGTTGGCCGTGTACTTGCCCGATGCAACCTTTGAGAAGTCTGTCCATGTGTAGTCGTTCACGAAGGGGTTCCACTCCAGGTCGCCGCCGGCGCGGTGGTTGATAACGATGTCCGCTATCACCTTCATGCCGTAGGCGTGGGCGGTGTTTATCATGTTCACCAGTTCCTGCTTCGAGCCGAACCTCGTTTCCACCGTTCCCTTCTGGTAGTACTCGCCGAGGTCGAAGTAGTCATAGGGGTCGTAGCCCATGGAATAGCCGCCGCTCATGCCCTTGCTCGCAGGGGGAATCCATATCGCCGAAATCCCGGCGCTCGCCCAGTCCGGTATCTTCTGGGCTATCGTGTCCCACCAGATTCCCCCCATCGGGACGTCCCAGTAGAAGGCCTGCATTATGACGCCGCCGTTCTCAAGGGTCTCCGCCTTTGCCGGAACTGCCGAGAGGCTGAGAACTACCAGAAGCACGAGAAGTGCAACCGTCACCTTCCTGGCCATGGCAATCACCACCTGATGGTCAGAATATATCACCGGTGGTGAAATATTTAAGCTTTATCGTTAATGTACATTAAGGAGCGTAATTGTTCATTACAATCGGGGCCAAAAATAAAACGTCATGTTTCATGTTGGGTGTGTAAAAAAGTTAGAACCCAACCAGCTTTCTCACTTCCTTTGCCTTCTCACAGAGTTCGCAGCTCTGGAGGAAGACCAGCATGTTGAGGAGGTGGAAGAGCTCTATCTCCGTGAGGTCAACGTCGGCCTGGGATATTCTTTTGATTATTGGCTGGGAGTTGAGCTCTATCTCGTTCAGGACTTCCTTCGCCAGTTTCTTGAGCGTCTCCCTGTCCTCTATCCGGAATCCTGCCTTCTCCAGGATCTGAACCAGCTTCTCTGCCTCCACCTGGAGGTAGTCCTGCCTGAACTCCTCGACGCTCTCATCCGGATCCGCTTTTATGAGGAATATCCTCGCCGCCCTTGCGTAGACCCTCTCGTTCCCGTGAATCTCCAGCTCCTCCACGAGGCCCGCTGATTCAAGCATTTTCACGTGCCTGTATATAGTCGTTCTGTCCTTTCCTATGGCGTCGCTGAGCTCGTTGATCGTCATTGGCCTGTCTCTGAGTAGTTGAAGAATTTTAAAGCGCGTCTCCTCGGAGAGAACCTTGACCTTTTCGGGCTCGGTGATAATGAGAACTTCCCTCAACTCAATACTCCTCCAGCTTGTCCTGGGGAGTTTCTCCTTCCTCAACTATCTTTTTGCCCGCCGCGACCATATCTATGCTGTGGACTACCCCGCCGAACTCCTCGATGGTTCTGACTATCTCATCGTAGTCGAGGTTGTCGCCGACCATCGTTATCTTGACGTTCTCCGTTTCCTTGTCTATCTCCACCAGTGTTATGTTGACGCCGTCGACGCCCTCAAGCTCGCTGAGTCCAAGGGCCAGCTCCGTCACCATGGGCTGGTGCGGCTTGAGCACGTCCAGGACTAGAAGCCGTATCCCCTTCGCCATATCCCATCGCTTCTCCTTTCCCCATCACTTTTTAAGTATTTTCCCGAGCCTCTTGAGGAGCTCCATTGCCTCTTCATCGCGCCCCATCCTCGCCATGGCGAGCCACTCGATGGCGTGGATGATGTCCTCGTTGGAGAAGTCCCTGAGCCTGTCCTCGTTTTCCTCTATCTCCCGGGATATTTCAGTCTTAAACTCGTGCTCCTTCTTCAGCAGTTCGTCCATCGTGTTGAGGAGTTCTTCATCGTCAAACTCGTATCCGAGCGCCTTGAAGACTTCGAGCTTTGTCTTCAGTCTGGAGCGGGCGAAGTACCTCAGCTCCTCGTCTCCGAGGTAGAGGTTTATGTAGAACGCATCGGCCGTTCTCCCGTAGTACTTCTCCACCAGGTTGCCCTTCATCTCCGTCCTCTTAACCTCGACCAGGCCCGCTTCCTTGAGCTTCTCGATGTGGTGGTATATAGTCTGGGGAGTCTTGCCCAGTATCTCGCTCAGCTGGGAGATGGTCATCTCCTTGTTGCGGAGCAGCCCGAGGATCTTTCTCCTCGTGTCCTCAAGCATCAGCTTTATTACTTCGGGGTCTGTTATGACCTTCACCTTCGCCATTCCCACCACCCAATTTAAACGTTCTAATGGTTTTTTGAACGTTCGAGAATTTAACTCTTTTGCTCCCCGGTAGGTTTATATATGTAAAATCCATGCCCTCTTAGAACACATGCTGGACAAAATATCCAGCCTTTCCGGATGTACCCATCTGCGGAGGAAGGCTTAAATATGGGCTCCCTAAAAACCTTCGGAGGTGGATACGATGGAGGCTCCAAAGCTCGATTTCCTGTTTTATCCACGGAGCGTCGCGGTCATCGGGGCGTCAAACGTCCCAGGAAAGATAGGAAACTCGATAATGCGCTCAATAACGCTCAAATTCGATGGAAAGGTCTACGCCGTCAACGTCAAGGGTGGCGAAGTCGAGGTCAACGGGAAGCGCTTTAAAGTTTACAGGAGCATCAGGGAGATACCGGACGAGATAGATGTGGCCGTCATAGCGGTTCCCGCGAAGTTCGTCCCGGACGTTATAGACGAGTGCGGTGAAAAGGGCGTTAAGGGGGCGGTTGTCATCTCCGCCGGCTTCAAGGAGGCCGGAAGGGTCGAACTTGAGGAGGAGCTCGTAAGGAGAGCCAAGAAGTGGGGCATCAGGCTCGTCGGCCCCAACTGTCTCGGCGTCACCAACCTTGAGAACGGCTTCGACTGCAACTTCAACCCGCCGGAGAGACAGGCAAGACCGCCCGCTGGAAAGATAGCGTTCATGAGCCAGAGTGGAGCGTTCGGCGCTGCAATCCTTGACTGGGCGGCCAACCATGAGATAGGTATGAGCAAGTTCATCAGCCTCGGCAACATGGCCGACCTGGACGAGAGCGACTTCATAGCGTACCTTGGCGAGGATGAGAAGACCGGCGTCATCACCGGCTACATCGAGGGCGTTAAGGACGGGAGGAAGTTCTTCAACGTCGCCAAGGAGGTCACGCTCAAGAAGCCCATCATAGTCCTCAAAGCCGGAAGAACAGAGGCCGGCGCCAAGGCCGCCGCAAGCCACACCGGTTCGCTCGCGGGTTCCTACAAGATATACGAGGCCGCTTTTGAGCAGACCGGGGTTTTGAGCGCCAAGAGCATGCGCCAGCTCTTCAACTACGCCAAAGCTCTGGCAATGCAGAAGCCGGCCAAAGGAAACCGCGTCGCCATAGTCACCAACGGCGGTGGGGCCGGGGTCATGATGAGCGACGGCCTGCTTGAGCGCGGCATGAAGCTCGCAGAGCTGAGCGATGAGACCAACGAGCGCTTTAGGAAAGACATCGAGGAAGGCAAACTCCCGCACCACATGTCTTACAGAAACCCGATAGACGTCATTGGCGATGCTCCCTCCAGCAGGTACGAGCTTGCCATGCGCTACGCGCTGGAGGATCCAAATGTTGATGTCCTCGTCGTCATAGCGCTCTTCCAGAGCCCGGCTTTGGACGAGGGAATCGTCGAGGCGATGGTCAGAATGGGGGAGTACGGCAAGCCGATAGTCTTTGTGGCCCCCGGTGGAGACTACCCGCACAGGATGGCCAGGAGGATGGAGAAGGAAGCCGGTGTCCCCGTCTACGAGACAGTCGAGGACGGCGTCGATGCGGTCTATGCCCTCGTCAAGTACGGTGAGTGGCTGAGGGAGAACGAGAAGCTTTGAGGACTTTCTGTTTTCTTCTTTGGCATTTGTTACAGTTTTCTAACACTTTTGTATTATCGTGTCTGAACTTTTGGGACTTTCATTTGTGGAGACCTTATAGACTTCTGCTTCTTACGTTCCCCAGTATATTACCCTTCGGGAGAAGGGAAAAGTATAAATACCCGGAGGGAGAAGGGGGTGGGGATTAATTTGTTTCTCCGGGGAGGAAAGGGCTTATTAGAACGAGAGGCAATTAAACAGTTGTATTCGGAGTACATGGAAGCACTGAAGAACATTATGGAAAAAGATGAAGACGCTCCGTTTAATTTGGGGCCAATAGGCTCGTGGACAGAAATTCGGACGATCCCTGTGGGTTTTTATGTTAAATTTGGAATGCTTTCAAGTGTTTATTACCCGCCCCCGGAGTGGAAGATGGAAACGGCCGATGCCGACGTGTTACTGGCTGACAAAAGGCTATACATCTTAAAAATGTGGACAAGTAGGGGCGTAAGAGGAAAAAAGATACACACTATTTTTGCTGGACTCCCTCACTATGCAATAAAGAGGGTTTCCATAAAGGATGGCCTTATCTCTGGCTCGACTTTGAGGGTTGATTATGACAGCTTTTATCTCGAAGGGTGGGACAGACCGAAGGAGGCAAGGTTTTGGATGACTTTTAAGACTAAAAGCACCCAAAAGGACATCGAATACATAGGGGGGCAGAAAGTCAGTGCCGTCCAACTGTTGGCCAGCTGGTTCGAACTCCTCTCAAAGAGGGCCAAGGACGAAAAGTGGGACGTTGATGGAATCCTTGTTAAGGAGGACATACCGCTCTGACTCTTATCTCAGTATCTTCAGCGTTTCCACTCTTTTGAAATCATCATCGAAGGTCGCTATCGTTTCTATCCCGTAGAACTCGCAGGTTGAGACGATCAGAGCGTCGTTTGGGAGGAGATGATACTTTTCAATTGCATTCTTCGAGTTCGACACTATATCGGAGTTTATATCCAGGGTGACGAATATGGAAAGGAGCTCAAAGAGCGGCTCCAGATCAACCTCGGCCAAGATTGAGGGAGTCTTCTTGATTTCATAGGATTTCATCCCAGTTTTAGCCTTTATGTAGAAGAACATGACCTCAGAGGCAACTATTGGGTTTATAAATCCCCTCACATCGCCGTTTTCAACGCTTTCTATAAGTGATCTGGCTTTTTCTATGCCGCCTAAGTGATATATGAGAACGTTTGAGTCAAAGAAAACGTTAGGCCTGCCACTCATCCTCGATCTCCTCTATTATTGCATCAATTTCATCCTTCTCCATCTTGACTATCCCAAAGGTTCTCTCCGATACCTTCTTTGGCAGAATCTTGAGGGTAACCTTGCTCCCCTCGGGAAGATTGAGCTTTTTCTTGGGTCTTAGAATTCCGTTTTCATAAACAGCCTCGACTGTGACTTCCATTGTCCCACCAATGGAACTCCGCTTTTGAGGCTAATAAGGATTTTGGCGTGTTTTACCTTTCTGGTATGTTATCATTTGGTGGAGAGAATTGGCATTGAATAGTCAAAGAGCAGGACGGAAAAGTTGGGCGCATGTCTAAAGTCATGATTTCCAAAAACTTTAAATTCCCTTCCTCCCTTTTTCTTTCCATGCGCGGTGGTCGTTTTTGGCCCTGGTGAAGCCTTCCTTTTCTGCCCCGGCTTAGTCCTGAGTTTCGTTTCCACTGGAAATGGAGGTGTTTTGAATGGACGAATTTAAGGTCACCCCATGGGACGTTGAGGGTGTTGTGGACTACGCGAAGCTGATAGAGGAGTTCGGAACCAGTCCGCTGACGGACGAACTGATAGAGAAAACAGCAGAGCTGACGAAGAGCGAACTGCCGATATACTTCAGGAGGAGGTTCTTCTTCTCCCACAGGGACTACGACAAGGTTCTGGCTGATTACGAGAGCGGAAAGGGCTTTTTCCTCTACACCGGTAGGGGCCCGAGCGGTCCGATGCACATAGGCCACATCATTCCATTCTTCGCCACAAAGTGGCTCCAGGAGAAGTTCGGCGTGAACCTCTACATCCAGATTACGGACGACGAGAAGTTCCTCTTCAAGGAGAAGCTCACCTTCGACGACACCAAGAAGTGGGCCTACGACAACATCCTTGACATCATAGCTGTCGGCTTCGATCCGGACAAGACCTTCATCTTCCAGGACAGCGAGTTCACCAAGATATACGAGATGGCGATACCGATAGCGAAGAAGATAAACTACTCGATGGCCCGTGCTGTTTTTGGCTTCACGGAGCAGAGCAAGATTGGGATGATATTCTACCCGGCGATTCAGGCGGCGCCGACCTTCTTTGAGAGGAAGCGCTGTCTCATTCCAGCGGCTATAGACCAGGATCCGTACTGGAGGCTCCAGAGGGACTTTGCAGAGAGCCTCGGCTATTACAAGACCGCTGCCATTCACTCCAAGTTCGTGCCAGGGCTCATGGGCCTTGAGGGCAAGATGAGCGCCAGCAAGCCCGAGACGGCCATTTACCTCACCGACGACCCGGAGGAGGCCGGTAAGAAGATATGGAAGTACGCCCTAACCGGAGGCAGGGCAACCGCAAAGGAGCAGCGCGAGAAGGGCGGCGAGCCCGAGAAGTGTGTCGTCTTCAAGTGGCTGGAGATATTCTTCGAGGAAGACGACAAGAAGCTCATGGAGCGCTATCAGGCATGTAAGAACGGCGAGCTCCTCTGCGGCCAGTGCAAGCGCTACCTTATCGAAAAGGTTCAGAACTTCCTGAAGGAGCACCAGAGGAAGAGGAAAGAGGCCGAGAAGAAGGTCGAGAAGTTCAAGTACACCGGCGAACTGGCGAGGGAGCAGTGGGAGAAGAGCATCCCGGGGCCTCTGAGGGGCTGAGCCGGATTTTTAATCTATTTTCTCGAAACTTTTTTATACTCGCTGAGGTTAACTTTTACCGGTGAGTTAAAGGTGAGGAAGGCCCTTCTTGCTTCTCTGGTTATTCTCGTGGTTCTCGTGAGCGGCTGTCTTGGTGGGAATACGACAACCGGAACGACATCAACTGGATCGGCCTCGAACACAGTTTCGTCCCTTCAATCACCGGCTTCTCAGCACAAGACGCCGCTGAAGTTCCTCTACCCAGAAGAGCGGGCTGACGTAAACATGACCTTTGAGAACATGACCGAATTCTTCTGGAAGACGTATTCTGCAGTGCCTTATTCCCAGCACGGGAACATAAGCGTGAACTACACAGATGGAACCTTCAGGGGCAGGTACGAGTTCGTCCTCACAAATTTCACCTCTGGAACGCTTTATCTGGCGCTCCTTGTCACCCAGAAGGACCCTATAACCCTCAACATCACCATAGAGGGCGTTCCGCTTGAGCTTTCCCGCATGGACGTTTACAGATGGGTTGATGAAGATGGCGTTGGCATTGAGATCTACGCGGTCAACGTCTCGACCAGCCTGTCCGAGCTCCACGGCGTTGCCACCTACGAGTTTCGATACCTTGAGAACGAGGACTACCTGCGTGAGATGTGGAAGCAGGACGTCCTCATTGGAACCGACTTTTCCTGGTGGGAGTTTGCTTCGAGGAATGCAACCATCACGGTAATCCCCACGTTTCCAGAGAACACGGTTTTTGTGCTGTCAAAGTGGGGCATAGTCCGTTCGGGCATGAAGGTCGTTTACAACGCCTCCCTTAAGCCCTACGAGGGCTTTACACTCTACATCCCGGACATGGAATGGAAGGGCTTCCAGTGGAACGGGGTAAACTTCACCGTCTATTTCACCAAGAACATATACAACGAGGAAGGCTTTGATTTGGTTAAAAGGGAGTTCACCTTCGCCATGGGGCTGTACAGCAACCTGACAGGGATTCTTCCGGTTGAAAGGTTTGATGCCGTCTTCTTCCCTGGTTTGCGGAGGATGATGTACAAACGCTTTGGAAGGAAGCCCTTTGGAATAGATTTAGGACATGTTATACTCGTGGAATGCCCCGTTGACATGGAAGACTCCGCGGTAAACTATGCTTCAATAATCTTCCACGAGATTGCCCACGAGTGGGCCGGCTATTACGCTCCCTTCGGTTACTTTAGCGAACCACTGGCAACTTTTATGCAGATGGAGGCGTACGGCAGGTGGAACCCCGGGGGCTATCTCTCCTGGCTGAACCAAAATGAGTATACGGCGCTGAAATATGGGGACGATATGCCCTTCTACGAGGTGGTGAGGGACCCGATGAAGTACCCCCGCTCTACCCTCACCCTTTACTGGAAGGGCGCCTTCATGCTCCGCTCCCTCCGCTTCATCGTCGGAAACGAGACCTTCAACAGGGCCCTTCACGATGTCCTTGAGGAGTGCCACGGCTCCTCCTGCAACTACACGGCATTCATCAGAACGGTTGAGAACGTTTCCGGCGAAGACCTTGGCTGGTTCTTTGACGAGTGGTTCAACTCGACGCTGTTCCCGGACTACAACATCACCAACCTGAGCCTCTCACAGGTGGGGGACGGTTACAACCTGACCTTCACCATCGTCGACGCCAGCAACTTCACGATGCCCGTCCCGGTGCGGATTTACCTCGACGACGGGAGCTATGTTGAGGGGACGGTCTGGGTTAACGGAACGGCAACGGTGAGCTTTGAACTCCCCTTCAAGCCGGTGAGGATAGTCATCGACCCGGATGAGGTAATGGCCAATGTGAACCGGGAGTTTGAAGTTGCAGGGATAGAGGTGGATGTGAATTGAAGCGGATATTCGTTCCCCTCTTTCTTCTCATCCTTTTCTCTCCCATGGTTTCAGCTCACTACTACATCCTCCTCGACGAAAACGTGAGCGGCCTGTACCCCTACGCCCAAGTGATCGCCGAACTTCACAACGGAACTGTAGTCGTCTCGAACTTCTCCGATCTTACCTTTTTAAGCTCTGACGACTATGCTCTCCTAATAGTTAGCTATTATCAGTTTAACGAGCACTTTGTCTATTCCATTTATGACCGCCTGGATTTTGACGGCGACGGCATCTACGACCCTGCCGTCGGTTTCCTGCCGGTCAGGGGCTCGCCCGATATCGCTCCGCTCATGTATTCGCTCCGGGAGTTCAGGCCTGATGGGGCAATATTTCTTCGGGCCGGAAAAGTTGAATACGATGAGTACCTGAGGCTTTCGGAAAACGCATCCCTCGTGTGGCTTGAAGGCCACGGCAGTCCCTTTGGTGTGAATATGGGGTCGTGGGGTCTCTATCCTTCACGTCTCGGCAACCCTTCTGGAAAGGCCTTTGTTTTGGAATCCTGCGACGTTGGGAAGGTCTGGGAGACGGGCGATTCCCTCGTGTTCGCCCTCCTCAGAAAGGGCTCCCCATCCGTGGTGGCATCAATAGACATGGGCGGCGTCTCCTACCTTCCGGAGCAATTCTGGGCCTCGGGTTACCCCATGGGAAAGCTTGTCCAGATAAGCAACGCGTACTTCATGAAGGTCGGGGTGAGGCCTAAGGTGGTTCTCTTTGGCGACCCGGCGCTCGTTCCGGTGAACTCAAGCGAATACCTCCTCGTGAAAAGCCCTGAAACGGGGTTCTACTCCAAAATATTTCCCCGGATAAACGGCTACATCTACACACCAGGTGAACCTGGCCTGAGGGCGATTTTCAGAGCCTATAATAACCTTTTCTCGGTGATGGATTTGTGGGAAGGCCTTTTCACGATGGGCGGCATCGGATTCATCGTCCTTGTGATTGCATTCGCCGTGATTTTTGGCCACATTCATCCGGGGAAGAAAACGCTGCTCGGGGCGTTGGTCTTGGCAACGGTCTCTTTTCTCCTCCTAGGTGCGGTCATGTATTATCCTCCGCTCAATGTTTCCATTCAGATAGTCCTTTTCTGGACTGCCGTCGCAGTTTTCATGGAGAGAAAAGTCCTCTGGGGACTTCTAGCGCTCCTTCTGCCTCCAATGATAATAGCTTCTGGTGCAGTGCTCTTGGGGACGGCAACTCCCTCTTATGGGGGCTTTTTGGTATTCGTTTCACTTCTGACCTCACTCATTGTCCTGGCGCTTCTTTTTGTCTCTTGTACGCTCTTTGGGAGGATCGCTAATCTCTGAACCCCCACTCCTCCTCGAACTCCCTTCCTTTCTCGATTTCCTCTCCCCTCAGCTCGACCCTGAAGGTTTCCTCAGCCCGCACGTCCGGCCTCAGCCTTACGTCCAGAACGCCCCGGATTATGAACTCACCGTGACCGAGGAGCACCGTCCCTCCACCGAGAGCCTTTGCCACCATCCTCGGAGTCACCGTCCCGTAGGTTCCTACCATGACGACCTTCTCCTCTGGGAGCATTCTCTCACGGAACTCGAAGCTCCGGCCCTTTCCGATGACCTTCTCGTACTCAAAGCCTTCAGCGGTGAGAACCACCTTTACGCGCCTCGCCTTTGTGAGGGTGGAGTAAACCGTCCCCGCTATGAACTTCCCGTCTCCACGGTAGTTTACCTGCGCCGAGTCGCTCTCGGTCACCACCGTTACCGTGCCGCTCCCCCTGACTTCACCCTCATCTGTGAAGAAAAGCACCACGATGTTTTTGTAGGGCTCGTCGGTTATTCTCACGGCGGGGGCCTTTACGAAGCCCGTTCCGTCTGGGGAAACGGCCACCTTGAACGGTGAGCTCATGAAGGGAACCTTGGATGCCCTCTCCCGCTTCCCGGGAAGGAAATTCCTCTCCACGTGGTAGCTCCTGTTCCTTCCGCTCCCGACCCAGTAGCCCCTCATCTCAAGAGTTCCTGTCTCGAATTCAAGCTCCTCCGGGAACGTTAACCCCGAGTCGGAAAAGCCGGACAGACCAGCAAAGCTCTCAGCACGCCTGTATTCTCCCCGCTTTTTCATCAGGACGTAAAGCCCGGAGAACATTATCAGCAGGAAGAACGCAAAGAACGCCGTAATCAGGAGCCTGCCCTCCGACACGCTGATGAACACAAAGGCGAGAACCGCTATTAAAAGTATCGTGAAGACCCCCAGAACGGCAAGTGCAACCGTGCTCCCCCTCTCCTTGAGGACGACCAGCTTCATTGGATTCACCGGTGGAATTTCGGCGTCATCGTTATTATCCTTTGCGAGCGGTTTATAACCTTGGACGTTCAACTCTATCCGGTGTTGAAGATGGTCAGACTCCCCTTCCGCGATACCTACTACGAGCTCCGTCCGAGCAAGATAATAGCGTTAGCCAAAAACTACGCAGAACACGCTAAAGAGATGAAGGGCGACGTTCCGGAAAAGCCCGTCTTCTTCCTCAAACCACCGAGTGCACTGATAGGCCCCGGCGAGCCGATAATCCTCCCGAGGATAAGCAAAAGGGTTGACCACGAGGTTGAGCTGGCGGTGATAATCGGAAAGCGCGGGAGGAGAATCCCGAGGGAAAAGGCGCTCGATTATATCCTCGGCTACACGATAATGCTCGACATAACCGCCCGCGACCTTCAGGCCGAGGCGAGGGAGAAGGGCCTCCCCTGGACGATAGCGAAGGGCTTCGACACCTTTGCCCCGGTCGGCCCGAGGGTGGTTGACAGGCGCGAGTTGAACATAGACGACCTTGAAATTGGCCTCAGGGTGAACGGCCAACTCAGGCAACTCGGAAGGACGAGCGAGATGGTCTTCAAGGTTCCTGAGCTGATAGAGCACATAAGCTCCGTCATGACGCTTGAGCCAGGCGACATAATAGCGACCGGAACCCCGGCCGGAATCGGCCCGCTCAGGCACGGCGACCACATCGAGGCATGGATTGAGGGCATTGGGAAGGTCGAGTTCGACGTTCTGGCCGAGGGCGCGATACTCTGCTGAGAAACTTTTTTAAGTTTTTGCTTTCTAACTATTTTTGGTGGTGTCATGAAGAGGGTGCGTTTGGGGGTCGTCCTCCTGCTGGTTCTTTCCGTTGCGATGGCTGGCTGTCTGGACAACAACTTCGTTTACGCCAGGGGGAAGAGCGTCCCGCCGGGGGAGAGCAGGGGGTGGTTCTTCAAGGGGCCAGCGAACCTGACCGTGAAGGTTACCTCAAACATTCCCGTTGAGGTGGAGGTTGTCTCCTCCGGCGGAACCGTGCTGAAGGATTTTGGAACCGTCAGGGAAGTAAATGCGGTCGTTGAGCTTCCGAAGGGCAGGTGGAAGGTCGTGGTGAGGAACCCCGGCAACGAGACCGCGGTCATTGATGTGACCATTAAAGCCTGAGCCTTCGTTTTTCTCTGGAATTTTCCTAAATAGCTTCAGCCTTTTCAAGTTTCAACTAACCCTCGTTCGGCAGATTAAACGGCACATTAAACACCCTTCGAGCCTTCAATGTCGTAATGTGCGCTGGTGTTCACTTGTCCATCTTCCTGATGAATTTTTATTCATGCGGAAGCTAAAAAGGTCATAAAGGCTTTTTTTGACTCGTTTCTGGATTTAAATCCACTTTCTTGACTTTTACAGGTCTGAAAAACTTTATATTTTGGAAAGAGGCGATATCTAAGGGTTGCACATCCCATGGGCATGTGGACATGAATGCTCATAAATGTGCAGGAGGTTGGGAGATGGCAGACGCCAGCTGGAAACTGAGGTCATCTGGATGGAAGCGTGGCAATTCTGACGAGACCTACCGCGAAATCACTCCCGCGGCGGTAATCCTCGGCGTCATCTGGGGCGCCTTCATGGCGGCCAGCTTCACCTACGCAGGGATGATAATGGGCTTTACCTCCGGCGGTTCGGCCATAGCCGCCATCGTCGGCTGGGGAGTCCTTAGGGGAATCCTCAAGAAGGGAACAGTCGTTGAGAACAACATCGTCCAGACCATCGCTTCGGCAGTCAACATCTCCGTCTCTGGAGTCATCTTCACCATCCCGGCGCTCTACATCATGGGGCTCCACGGGGAAATAAACACTACGTACTTCTTCCTCGCCACCGCGGCTGGGGCGATACTGGGAATCACCTTCATCATCCCGCTGAGGAAGCAGATGATCGAGATTGACCGCCTCCGCTTCCCGACCGGAACGGCCGTCGCCACCGTCCTCAAGACCCCGGGAAGCGGAATCGAGAAGGCCAGGCTGCTCTTCCTCGGCATGGCCGTCAGCGCTATTGTTTACCTTGTCCAGCAGTTCCCGGTGCTCGGCCTCCCGGAGATCATCCCCGAATACATCGATCTTGGAGCCATGCTCCACCTCCCTGACTGGGTCAGCCTCGCGATGGCCCTCTCGCTCATGGTCTTTGGAATGGGCCTCATCACCGGAAGGAACGGTCTCATAGTCCTCGCCGGTGGAATACTCTCCTACTACATCATAACCCCCATAGTCAAGAGCCTCGGCTGGCTCCCGAGCGACGTCACCGGAGGGGCCATCAGTGGCTTCGTCTACGCCAACATGACTAGGCCGCTCGGCATCGGTATGCTCCTCGGCGGTTCGATAGCCGGCCTCATCCTTTCAATGCCGGTCATCATCGTCGCCCTCAGGAGCATAGCCAACGCGAGCAAACTCGACTCCAGCAGGAACGAGGAGCTCCCGATCAAGTACCTCTACGCCGGAATAACCCTCGCCTTCCTGCTGCTCCTCGTCACGACCTACAAGCTCGGTAACCTAGGCATCTGCAGGAGCCTGCTCACTGCCCTCGTCGGCGTCGCCTGGATATTCGTCGCTTCACTGCTCGTGGCCATGTCCACCGGAATGACCGACTGGAGCCCCGTTTCGGGTCTCTCGCTCGTGTCGGTCATGATACTCCTCTACCTCACCGGCAAGCAGGTGCCGCTGACCATACTCCTCGGAGCCACCGTCGGTGTCGCCATCTCAGGAGCGGCCGACATGATGCAGGATCTCAAGACCGGCCACCTCGTTGGCGGCATTCCCTCCAGGCAGCAGAAGGTCGAGCTCCTCACCGCCTGGATAGGGCCGATAATAGCCCTCACCGTCGTCGGACTCATCTGGAAGGCCTACGGAATAGGAAACGAGGCCGTCCCGGCGCCGCAGGCCATGGCCCTCAAGTCCATGGTCGAGGCCATCCTCGGCGGCAACGTCCCGGTGGACAAGTTCATCGCGGGAGGAATCCTCGGCTTCGCCCTCTCCATGAGCGGAATACCGGGACTCGGCGTCCTCGTCGGTCTGTCAATGTACCTGCCGATGCTCTACATCCTGCCCTACGGACTCGGCTGTATCGTCCACGAGATAGCCAAGAGGAAGAAGGGGGGCGAGTTCATAACCGAGAAGGTGCTTCCAGTGGCGGCTGGACTCATGGTCGGAGAGGCCGCGATGACGCTCCTCTTCGCGGTCCTCACAGTGCTCGGAGTGCTCCACCCGTGAGGTGATGGAAATGAAGAAGCTCATAGGAAACGTCCTGCTCACGGTAGGCCTCGTCGCAGGTTCGATAACCGCCGCCAGGATACCGCCCATGTGGGGTGGTTTAGCGGTTTCCCTGGCCGTCATGGGTGTCGGAATATTCCTCAGGCGCCGGGGTGCGAAGGAGGAGCTCCACAGGGCGGCCCAGACCGGAACCGGCGGCGTCAGGGAGCTTGAGAGGCTCCTCACCGATGCCCTTGGCAGAATCGAGAGGATAATGGACGCCTCCGGCGAAAGAGCCACGGCGGAACTGACGAAGATACTCGAAGAACTCGACGAGTTCGCAGAGAAGGCCCAGCCGCTCAGGATAGAGGGGCTCATGACCTACGGAACCATCATGAGCGTCTTCAGCAGGGGCGAGAGGGCCCTCAACAGGGCCTGGAGCGCCTTCGCTGACGGCTACGAGAAGGAGGGACGGAGGTACCTCCGCTACGGCTACAACGACCTTAAGGAGACCCTCAGCGCGGTCAAGGCGCTGAAGGTCTGACCCTAAATTTTTCTTTCCCGCTATTCTATGACGTATGTGTGCACCATAAGCCCTCCGTGCCCTATGAGGCGATGGTGCTTGATCTGGAAGCCGTTCTCGGTTATCGCCCTCTCTATCGCCCTCTTCTCCGTCGTTATGAAGACGCCACGCTTTTCGAGCACCTTCGCCAGCTCGCCAAAGAAGTCCATGTAGAGCTTCGGAATGGCACTCTTCCTTCCTATCTTCAGCCCGTAGGGCAGGTTGCTGACGGCAAAATCGACGCTTCCGACGTACTCGTTCAGCCTCGTGGCGTCGCCGAGTATGAATTCTATCCGCTCCAGAATCCCCGCGGAGAGGGCGTTCATTTTTGCCCCGATCAGATGCTTCCTGAACTTCTCAAGGCCGATTATCCTCCCCTCGTAGCCCCTGAGCGCTAATTCAATCGGAATCGTCCCTGAGCCGCAGAAGGGGTCGATAAATGAACCTCCGTCCGGCTCTGCCAGCTCTATGAGGGCGTTCGCTATGCTGGCCTTCAGATGCGCTGGGTGGTCGTAAACGCGCCAGGGCCTCTTGTGGAGGGAAGAATCACCCGTCGTGTCTATCCCGAGGAAGAAGACCCCTCCAACGAGCTCCGCCCTGAAAATAACGGTCGGGTGGTCGAGGTTGACTTTGGGAGTCCCGAAGCGGGAGAGTCTCTCGAATATCGCCTTTCCGACGGTCTTTGATATGTCGAGGCTCGTTATCCTGTGCTCCCCCTTCCGGAAGCTCCTCACGGCGAAGCTCTCGCTCACCTTGACGTACCTTTCCACTGGAAGCCCCGAGACGAACTCCTCTATCCTCCTGAGGGCAAGGTCGGGTTCGTCTTCCCCGATCCCCTCAAAGCGCTCGCTCGCTATCTCCATGATTACGCGGTGGAGGAGCCTTGAGCGCTCGTTGAGGTAGGTAGGAACGCTCAGCTCCCTCCTCCTGCCCTTTTCGTCGGTGTAGAAAGCTTCGCCCACCTCAGCCAGAACCCTGCCCTCGACGCCCAAAGGCCTCTCCTCCACCCGAAACGAAACTCCTAACTCCGAGAGTAGGTTCTCAACCTCGGCCCTCGCGAGGTCTTCAATCCCCTGCGAAGTCGTCAGCAAAAGCCTCATACCCATCACTCCATTATCGCTATTACTCCCTTCCACTTCTTCCCGAAGCACTCGCTGGCCAGAATGTGTCTTCCAGTCAGCTCCTCAAGGAGCTTTATTCCACCGTCGCACTTCTTGAAGCCGGTCGCTATCCCGACGGTAAAGCCCTCTATTTCACGTATCCCGACGCGCTTCTGGTTGTCGAGTTTTTTTCTGAGTTCTTCCCCGTACTTCCACAGGATTCTCCTCGGGTCGAGGAGAAGGTCTTCCTCGATTCCGTCGAGGACGTCCTCGAAGTCCCATGTAAAGTCTTCCTCCCTCCTCTTTTCCTTCCCGAAGAGGGTAAAGCGACCCGTCTGCCATTCTCGGAGGAACCAGCGGGCGGTCTCCTCCAGATCAACTTCTCCGCCGGCCTTTATCAGACCCCTCCTTTCGCCTATCTTTCTCAGAACCTCCTCCTCGCTTTCGAACTCATCTATCCCGAACTTCTCGGTTATCGCTTCCTTCCTTGTTTCCAGGATTCTCTCAATGAGCTTGAGGGCCGGCTTTACGGGGTCTTCTATCTTGTCCGCTGGGAAGCCGCCCTTGATGACGAGCTCGTCGAAGTCATCTATAGGTACAACGCCGGGTGAATCTAAAAGCCATATCCTTTTGCTCAGCCGTATCAGCTGCTTACCCTTCGTATAGCCTGGTATTGGGGCAGTCCCCACTGCTCTTTTCCCCTTCAGCGTGTTGATTATCGTGCTCTTACCGACATTGGGGTAGCCTATGAGGGCGACCTTCACTTTTTCCTGCTCCTCAAGAAGGGGCTTTGCGAGCTTTTTTATTTCCCTCCTCAGGATTCCGGTTCCTTTTCTCTCCCTCGCACTTATGAAAACGACCGGAAGGTCGCTCTTCCTCTTGTACCCCTCAGCCCACTCTTTCGGCACTAAATCGGCCTTGTTCATGACGATGAGGAGGGGTTTGCCCTCTTCCAGGACGAGTCTCTCAAGCTTTCTGTTCCTCGTCCCTATCGGGTCGCGGGCGTCAACTACCTCAATTATCATATCGGCCTCGTCTATTACCTCCCTCACCACTCTCCACGCTTTCCTCTGCTTCATCTCTCACCACCGTTATCTCAAAGATTACTGTACCGCCGTCGGTGTATGGCGGCCCCGGGTCGAGGCACTGGACGTAGGCTTTCTCACCCCTGCCAAGCCCTAGTTCACTGGGCTTAATACCCTTTCGCAGTGCGACTATGTACGGCAACAGTGATGCGAAGGCGTGGGTGCATATGGCATCGGTTTCGTCAAGATTGACCCTTGCCCCATCGATCACTATTCTGTCCCCTGGGCTAAAAACGGGACATTTCCCCCGGATTTTCATTACTCTAATCTCTAACCGCCCCATACATCTCACCGAAACCTAAATAAAGATTGAAGTTCAAAAAACTATTCGACATGAGAAGCTGGTTATGATAACGATTGATGGTGGTGCTCAACGTGTCCGAGGATATTGAGGCGAAAATCCGCCGCCTTAGAGAGCTGGGTAAAGCCAGCGTAGAGCCTGAAGTTCCCAAAACTGCCAAACCCCCTGTCAGGAAACCCCCTAAAAAGCCCCGTCCCGTAGGCAGTATCAGGGAGAGAGAAAGAAGAAAACGCATTCTCATTGGTGCATCAATAGTCATACTCGTGATTTTGATAATTTCTATAGGGGCTTACATTTACATGGAAAACCGGGCCGCAGAGGAGCTCACCCAGGCTAAGACCAAAAAACTCGCAGAAGTCAACGCTTATTTTAAGCCCGGGAGCGAGCTCATGAACACAACGTTTGGAAAAAACGCCCGTGATGAGCTGATCAGAAAGATAAACGCTGCCCAAACGGTTGAGGAGGTTCAGTCGATAGACGTCAAAGCTGCCTACCAGGAGGCATGGAACCAGTACCAGGCTTACCTTGAGGAGCAGAAGCGTCTTGAGATGGAGCGGCAGCTCAATCAGACCAAGAAAGAGAAGATAAGTCAAATCGAGGCCCAGTTTAGCCAGCTTCTCGCAATGCCGCTGCCGGACGATCTCAAGAGGAAGGTTGTTGACTCCATGAACAGCCTTGAAGAGCAGGTCATGAGCGCCACCACCGAGCAGCAGGTCAACGCAGTAAACGCCGACCCGTATCTCCTGGAACTGTGGAGGGAGTACTACTACTACGTCATTGACACGATCCCGACCCAGAACGTTATCCTTGAGAGGGACAACGTCAAAAAGATAGTCACCAAGGCCGAGGCCAAGTCCGTTCTGGGAGGCATACTCGACTACAGGGAGCTCATCCAGTACAAGGTTTATAAGGTCGAGTTCGTTGACATCGCCCTCGTCCTCTCAAGGGACAAGATAAACGGTGCCTTCCTCGCTCCGGGAGACAAGATCATGATATTCGCAAAGAACGCGACCAACGCGCCTTTCAAGGAGATAGTCAACGAGGGCTACGTTGAGCTGGTTCTCCTGCCGACCCAGGCTGGAACCATATCCGTCAACGAGGCACAGAGCCAGACGAGTTCATCGAGCACCACTTCATCGACCCAGTACACCGAGCAGCACAACACCCAGTACACGCCGGGCGACACTTCCATAACCAACGGACAGGCCATCAGCGACATATACACCAACTCCCAGACGGCCAGCCAGAGTGCCTCGGCCAGCTACAGCTACACCGTTGACCTCACGGAGATACTCAAGGCCATCGCGGCAGGCAAGATACAGGCCAGCGAGGACGTCAAGGAGCAGCTCAGGGCATACGGCTGGGAGATAGTTGGCCTTGAGAAAGAATCGGGCATGCTCGTGCTTGACCCGAACACCCAGTTCCTGGTGATAGTGAAGGTGCCCTCGATATTCGTGCCCGACATACTTTCCAACCAGCAGTACCTTTACATCGCTAAGGTCGCTACCTGAGGTGGTCATAATGAAGCGCCTCACAGCATCTCTCTTTATTCTTTTGTTAGCTTCATCTCTAGTTAGTGCGGCTACCTACACTCTCCCCGGTGACACCTATAACAACATCGGAGTCATGGGGGAGGTGATGATAAACCTAAACGTGACCATTGTAAACACCGCTCCCTTCCCCAAGTTCATCGTCGTTAACCCGCGCTATGACTTCACCGTTTACAGGCTGGATAACAGTGAGAGCGTTCAGGCCTTTCTTCTGGGGGATACCGTTGTCCACAACATCTCGAACGTCCAGAGAACAACCCTCAACTACTACACAGGCTTCTGGATAATGCCCTATGAAACCGTTGTCGTCAACTTTAGAATAACGTCCCACTACTCATACATCATACCCACCATCGACTACCAGACGGTGTGCGGTGACTCAGCCAAAATAACATCCGTTGAGTACAACGGAAGCAGTGTTAGTGGAGTCGTCCAGGACCTCGATGATATCGGCGTTTTAAGCTGTGGAGTAGTGTACCCCCAGCTTATAAACACCCCAAAAGTTATCTACATGAGGAGCATGTTCCCAATTATAGATGGACACATTAAAATCCTCGGGTATGAGGGGGACGTTACCTTCCGCCTGACCAACGTTCCAAACGGGGCTGGGATATTCAACACCTTCTTTGCAGCTGCGATACCGGTCATATTTGATGGGGCTAACATGACCGACTTCACCCCGAACTACACGATGACCTACAGGGACTATATGGAGGAGTTCATCTGGAAGTACAAGGGGCTCAACCCACCCCAGAAGACCCAGCCACAGCCTCTTCCCTCAATGCCCGGAATGTTCCAGCTCTCGAACAGCCTTATAAGCGGGGTCTCAGTTGGAGTCCCGGAGCTTAAACCACCCGAGCAGGCAGGCTTTGACTTCCCCGTCTGGATAATATTCATGGGTAAGGGTGTTGATATAACCTATCACGTCAGCTGGAAGACTGAGGGGCGGTGAGCGTTGGTGCTGGGCGAGAAGAAAAAGAAGAAAGAAGCTGTCTCGTGGATTGATGAGATACTGAGCGGGGAGGATGACCTCCTTGAGAACGTTCTCAAGGAGGGTAAGAAAAAGGAGAAAGAGGAGGAGCACCTTCCCTTCGTGAGGGAAGAGGGGGGCATTGATCTTGAAGAGATACTCAGCCGCCCCTCTCCCGAGGAAGCGATAACCAGCAGGCCTACTGGGGCAGACATCTTGGGGGAGATTTTGGTAGAGGAAAAGGCCCCTACTGGAGGGCTCAAGCCCGCTCCGAAGCCAAGGCCACCCTCAACTCTCCAGGACATACTGGGTTCTTCTATCCGCTCGGAGGAGGCCACCTACGCCGGGAAGGCAGAGGTTTTGGATGCCTACGGAAACGTCCGCATACTCCGTGTAAAGGGCGAGCCTGTTCCCATATATGAGATACGCCTCCCCAAGCTGAGCCGTGAGGAGGAGGAGCTGTTCAAAAGGATAAAGGACAGGGCGATTACCGAACTTCAGATTGACCCCACCGCCTTCCCCGACGTGGAGGAGCGCCGGCGTGTCTTCATGAACGCCGTCAGGCGGATGATTAAGGACGAGGCCCCCCATTTTTCCGAGGGCAGGATTGAGGTTCTCACGGAGCTGATAGTCCAGTCCATGATAGGTTACGGCAAGCTCGATCCCTTGGTTAGGGACGACAACCTTGAGGAGATAATGGTTATCGGAACGAACAGGCCTGTATACGTCTGGCACAGGCGCTTTAACATGTGTAAGACAAACATAACCTTCCGAGAGGAGAAGGAGATACTCAACATCATAGAGCGCATTGCGAGGGAGGTTGGCAGGAGGATAGACCAGCAGAGCCCGCTCCTCGATGCCCGCCTTCCGGACGGGAGCCGTGTCAACGCCACAATACCCCCCATAAGTCTCGACGGCCCGACCATAACCATCCGTAAGTTCAAAAAAGACCCGCTCACGATAATTGACCTCATAAAGTATGGAACCATGAACACAGATATAGCGGCCCTCCTCTGGATATTCGTTGACGGTCTCGGAGTTAAACCCGCCAACGTTCTCGTAGCTGGAGGTACAGGTTCCGGAAAGACGACCACCCTGAACTCCCTGGCGATGTTCATCCCGCCAAGCGAGCGTGTTATCACGATAGAGGACACCGCCGAGCTTCAGCTCCCGGTTGAACACTGGATCAGGCTTGAGACAAGGCCTCCCAACGTTGAGGGCAGGGGAGAAATCACGATGGATGACCTCGTGAAAAACACCCTTCGTATGCGTCCCGACAGGATCATAGTCGGTGAGGTTCGTGGCCCCGAAGCCAGGACGATGTTCACTGCCATGAACACGGGCCACGATGGATGTATGGGAACCATCCACTCCAACAGTGCGAGGGAGACTATAGTCCGCCTTGAGAGTCCCCCGATGAATGTTCCGAGGATAATGATACCGGCTCTTGATATTATCATAATGCAGGTGAGGTTCCACAGCAGGAAGAAGGGCACCATAAGGCGCATTACTGAGATCGCAGAGGTATCGGGTATAGAAGGGGAAAGCGTCCAGCTGAACAAGCTCTACAAGTACGATCCCGCGAAGGACGAGCTCATCCCCACTGGAGTCCCGAGTAAGACCCTTAACACCCTTGCTCACCACACCGGGATGAGTGTATCGGAGCTTGAGTTCGAAAAGGAGAAGCGTAAGATAATCCTCGACTGGATGATAGAGCGGGGTATACGAAGCATTGAGAAGGTTGGGTACTACATAAGGCAGTTTTACATAGATGAGGAGGCACTGTTCAGGAGGATTCAGGCTGAAAGTGGCATCGAGACCAGTAGACAGATTAAGAATCTGGTCTAAGGTGATAATCGTGGGCGTCGTTAAAGTCATCACAGACTTTTTGGAACGTCTGGGTGGGAAGACTGTTGAAGTAGCTGAGAAACCTATAAGGAGAATTCCTCAGGGCAAGAGCGTCCAGGAGAGGCTTAGGGCACTTAAAGAGCTACAGAAAGAAATTCAAAAAGAGAAAACTGAAGCAGAAAAAGAGAAGGAACTCGAAGAAATACTTGAATGGCGAAAAAAAGAGATGCAGAGGCCATTTTCTGAGAGACTCGCCGACACTGTGCTACGCTACTTTAAAGGGCCTGTGGAGGCGCTCACAAACTCACTGAGAGGATTGGACCAGGATCTTTACCGTGCAAGCATACTGATGCCCCAAGAAAAGTATGTTGCCCTGATGCTTGCAGTTGCAATTTTTGCGGGCATTTTTGGGTTTCTCTTTGCATATCTCCTGTACGTCCCGGTTGATATGTCCGCTCTGGTGGGGTTCCTGGGTTTTGTGGGCGGCTTCATGTACATGAGGTACTACCCAAGGATGGTCTGGAAGCGCAGGGTCGTTGAGGTGGAAAGGGCCATGCCCTATGCCCTGAGGCACATGGCGTCTCTCCTGAGTGCGGGCGTTGGTATTTCAGAGGCCCTTCTCTCCGTTGCCCGTGCGGATTACGGTGTCATCTCTGAGGAGTTTGAGCTCATCCTGAGGGACATGAGGACGGGTTCGTCCTTTGAGGATGCCCTTACAAAGTTTGACGAGAAGATGGGTTCGGAAAACGTCAGCCGTGTCGTCAAGCAGATACTCAGGGCAATGAAGTTCGGTGGAAACCTCTCCGAGATCCTTTACAAGATGGCAGAAGACTTCGCCTTTGAATACAGAATGAAACTGGTGGAGTATGTCCAGAGGGTCAACGGTATAGCCTTCATCTACATGTTCCTGACAATAGTCATGCCCACCATGTTCGTCGTTGGAATACTGGCTGGTTCGGTTATGGCTCAACAACTTATAATGCCCCCCGAAACCCTTGCAGTAATACTGCTCTTCGCCTTCCCGGCGCTGTCGTTCATAGTGGTCAACATGATTAAGAAGGGAGAGCCGAGGTGACAGTGATGGCCGGTGGATTGTCTTCAGCGTTGATAAAAATCGTCGAGAGAATAGTTCCCAAGCGCTGGATGAGGCGTTACGAGGTTTTCATGTACTCTTCCGGCATAAACTTCCTCGCCGCCGAGTACCTTATAGTGTCCCTGCTGATTGGGATAATCGGAGGTCTTGTTGCTGAGCTGTTCCTTCATCCAGTGTATGCCGTTGCAACGTTCGTAGCACTTTTTGCGGCAATGGCTTTTGGTTATCCCTACTGGAAAATCACCAAGCGCATAGAGGATATGGAGAAAATGTTGCCGGATGCGTTCTTTTATTTGGCCAGTTCCCTTAGGGCAGGGATCTCTTTCTCGGAGGCGCTGGAGGAGCTAACGACGACTAAATTTGGTGCACTTACGGAAGAATTCAGGAGGACTGTCGCCGAAATAAAGAAAGGTCGTCCAACATCTGAGGCACTTCGTGCCTTTGCGATAAGGAACATGAAATCCCCCGTCATTTATCGTTCCATGATGATAATTATTGAGGCCCTTGAGAGGGGCGCACCTATGAGCGATGTGCTAGTCTACGTTGGAAACGATGTGAGGGAAATACTCAGGATAAAGCAGGAGAGAAAAGCCTCGACCGGCATGCAGGTTATGTTCTTCATAATAACCAGCGGATTTATCGGACCCCTGATATTAGGAATAGTCGCTCAGGTCATGTTCGCAATGAGTACTGGGAACGTGACTTTTCCGGTTGGCACTATACGGACGATACTTTTGGCCTTTGTTGCTCTCCAGGCCATAGTTTCGGGTTTGGGGATTGGTGTCATAAGAGAAGGAAAATACTCAGCAGGCATCAAATATAGCCTGCTGCTAATGGTGATGGGTATTGTGGTCTTCCAGGGGACTTCAGGCCTCAATATTGGAATCTGAGGCCTCTTCTTTAGCTTTCTGGACGTCCACTATTTCTACCTCAAAGATGAGGGTCTTCCCTGCGAGCGGGTGGTTGAAGTCGAGGGTGACGCTCTCCTCACCAACCTTGGCTATCTTGGCTATCCCTGAGTCCGTCATGACGTACATCCCTTCAACCGGCTCCAGGCCCGCACTGGTAAACTCGGAGATTGGAACATCTATAACGAGCTCCGGGTTCGGCATGCCGTAGGCCTTCTCGGGGGGTATGGTGATGGTTTTCTTCTCCCCAAGCTCCATACCAATAAGGGCCTCGTCAAGACCGGGGATTATCTCGCCAACCCCGACGTTGACGCCGAGGGGGCCGTATTCCCTCTCCTCCACGTATATCTCGTTTTCCCTAGCGATGTCCTCGTAACTGGTATCAAAAACTTCACCGTTCTCAAATCTGCCCACGTAGTGGAACACCACAAAATCTCCAGCTTCAATCTTCATTTCCTTCAACTCCAAAAGTCTCTTCATGGGGGCTTGACCCGGCGCCTTATAACGGTTTTGGTGTTTTCCACTTTGAACGATAAACACGGCAACTATATAAGGAACGTCACACCATTTAAAAGGGGTGATATTATGGGGTACCTATCCGAAACCCTCATGAAGGAGTACGGCGACCTCACCGTTAGGGACGTGTATTCCACGAAGCTGGGGGACACCGATGTTGAGATAATCGAGGTCTCAAAGGACGGCAAGAAGTTCATAGCCATGTTCCAGAGCCGTAAAGTGAAGGAAAACCTGTTCAGGTGGTCGCTGATAATAACAAGCGCCAGGCACACCAGAACCCTCAAGGGCATGGATCCCCTCGACGGAATAACCCTGGCCCTCAAGTCCAGCATAGATGCGATGATAGCCGGAATGGAAGAATGAAGAGAGCCCTACTCCTCCGGAAGGATGTAGTAAACGTAGTGCGGCCTGTTCGTTACCTCGTCTATGAACACAACCGTCCCGGTCTTCGGGGGCTTGAGGTAGTGAACTTCGCCTTTTCTCGTGGTTACCGCCGCGAAGGCGTCGCCCGTTCTTACCCTGTTCCCCACGTTTGCTATCAGGGTCTTTGTGTATCCCTCCACGGGGAGCAGGAGCAGTTCGTCGCCCTTTTTCAGGTATATTCTTGTCCTTCCGTCGGGGAGCACCAGAACCGCATCTGCGAGCAGCTTTCCCTCAATTCTGTCAACGTAGAGGTAGAACCTATCGTAAACTTCCTTCGCGAGGAACTTGGAGCCATCCACCTCAACGAAGCCGGGAACGGTTTCGCCCTCCCTCAACCATACTTCAACGTTTCCGCTGATGATCACGCAGTCTTTTATCGCCTTTCCCCCCTCAATGCACTCCCCCGGAGGGGCCTCAACGTAAAGCCTTGGAACCCTCTCCACCGTCATCACCTGACCTTTACCTATGGGTAAAAGCTTTTAAACCTGCCCTCTCTACACTTCCCGATAAAAATGTCCACCAGGGTAAAATTCTTGGCCCTCTCTGGACTGCTGTTTTCACTGATGACGCTCATGATTAATTACAGCGCAACCACATCGAGCGCACCCAGGGGCAGTTCCGCACCCTGGACCGGCGTCCTTCTTATCGTTCTCGCGATAGTTGGCCTGTTCGTTATCATCGGCGTCCTTCTGGGGTGGAGGGATCCCTTCAGGCGGGATGAGGGCGGCGGCTTTGGTTTCCTGACTTACATTGCCATTGTGTTTGGTGGCATCGTGGGGGGCGTTGTTTTCCGAATGATGAAAAAGCGTCCCCTGGGTTTTCCAGCCAACGATACTTCTGTGAACGGCTCGGTGAACGGTTCACTTCCCCTTCAGTCCACCACCCAATCTCCCACCTACCACAACGTCTCTTTGACGCCTGCAAGGGAAGCGTTGTCTTCCCAGTACCTTCTCTATGCCCTCCTTGTGGTTGTAATAGTGGTCTTTGCATACCTTGCCGTGATTCAGTACCGCGAATACCTGCAGAAGAAGGAGCGTAAAGAGATGAAGCTCCGTGCCGAGCTGTTCGATAAGAAGCTTGATGAGCTCGGACTTGAGATGTTCGAGAACCCCAGGGAGGCCATCGTTGGTGTTTATAAAAACGCCGTTCTCTGGCTCAACTACCTGGGAATTCCCTACGAGGAGAGCTGGACGCACTGGGAACACGCAGAGCATGTGAGGTACATGCACGATGCCTTTGTCGAGCTGACACGGCTCTTCGAAAAGGCCAAATACGCTCCCGAGAAAATAACATGGGATGATGCTAGGAGGGCCCTTAGGGTCTATCGGGAGATGAGGAGGGGTGTGGATGAGGTTTAATTATGCCCTCGCGATAGCCGTGATCCCCCTGATCATCGCCATGATTGCCGGCTCATACCTGGTTAGATGGCTCGCCGTTCTGGTGTTGGGTGCCCTTTTGGCGTTCATCCTCTTTGGATTTGAAATACACGTTCCTCTTCCCAAGCGGGAAAGGCTGGGGAAGGTCGAGAGAAAAACCGACGTTGAGAGGATAGTGACGCTCATAGAGCGCGCCAAGAATGGGAAGGTCGCCCGCTCCCTTCTCGAGGAGAAGATAGCGGGAATATACGCCACGCTCTCCGACGATTATAACAAGGCTTTTCATTCCCTTGCCTCCGAACCCAACGAGGCAATCAAAGCCCTCCGTTCGGAGGGGGATTTTCTCGATAACCTTGAAAGGGCTCTAAAAATCCTGGAGGAGGATCTATATGAAGATAGGAGAGGTAAGCTCCAAAGGTAATGCCGTCCTTGAGGAGGTCAGAAAGGCGATAGTCGGAAAGGACGAGGTGCTGAAGCTCATACTGACGACGATTCTGGCCGATGGGCACATACTCCTGGAAGACCTGCCCGGTTTAGCAAAGACGCTCATGGCGAAGAGCTTTGCAGCTGCCCTGGGGGTCAGGTTCAAGCGCGTCCAGTTCACACCGGACTTACTCCCCAGCGATATCCTGGGCGTCAGCGTTTTCAACCAGAAGACCCTTGAGTTCGAGTTTAAGAGGGGCCCAATCTTCACGAACATACTCCTTGCCGACGAGATAAACCGTGCCCCGCCAAAGACCCAGTCCGCTTTACTTGAGGCCATGCAGGAGAGGCAGGTCACCATTGAGGGGAGCACATACGAGCTGGAGAGGCCTTTCATAGTCATTGCCACCCAGAACCCGATAGAGCAGGAGGGAACCTATCCGCTCCCGGAGGCCCAGCTGGACAGGTTCCTCGTCAGGCTCCGCGTTGGTTATCCTAGCAGGGGAGAGGAGATAGAGATACTTCGGAGGAGGATGGCCAGGAAGAAGGAGGAGGTCGATATAACGCCAATCCTGACCCCCGAGGAAGTCGTTGAGATGCAGAGGGCGATAGAGGACGTTTACGTCAGCGACGCGATCCTGGAGTACATAACCGACATAGTCTTGGCGACGAGGGAGGACAAGAAGGAGGTAGAGGTTGGGGCCTCGCCCAGGGGAAGCCTTGCCCTGCTCAAGCTCTCCAGGGCCTATGCCGCACTGGAGGGCAGGGACTACGTCATCCCCGACGATGTAAAGGCCGTCGCCGTTCCAGCGCTGAGCCACAGGCTCATCCTCAAGAGGGAGCTGTGGTACACGAAGGTCAGCCAGGAGAGCATAATGGAGAAGCTCCTTGAGCGCGTTCCGGTCCCCAAGTTTGAGTGAGGTGAAAAGGTGCAGGCCCAGCCCCCGCTATACGGCACCGCTCACGTTGAGGAGAGGGAGGAGGCGCCCACCGACGAGATGCTCCCGACGGAGAAGGCAGAGGAGATTCTCATCGCCCTCTGGCTAATCGTTATGTTCGCCTTCCTCCTCCTGCGCTGGGAGATGGTGTATCTGACGCTCCCGGCAATATGGCTTCTGTTTATAGCCGTGTTCTTCTTCAAGCCGCGCCTCAACGTCGAGATTGAGCGGATAATACCCCACAACCGCTTCCTTGAGGGGACTGAGATCGAGATAGTCCTCAGGATCAAGTCCCATGAGAGGATACCCACGTTGAAAATCACAGAGGACATACCTCCCGGCTTGGAGCTGGTGGAGGGGCAGAGGGAGCACGTCCTCTCCCTCCGGCCGGGAGAGGAGAGGGAGATAAGGTACAGGGTTCGCGTTAAGCGCGGAATCCACGAGTTCAACTGGGTAAGACTGCGCTACCTCGACCCGTTTGGCTTCTTCAGGGTCGACAGGAAGGTTGACGTCTACAGCGAGATAGTGGGCGTTCCGATAATTACTGACGTCCCAACGCCCTACTCTACCAGGGGAACCAAGATAACCGTCGGTCCGCTCCCTTCGCCGAGGGTCGGTGAGGGGGTTGAGTTCCACGCGATCAGGGATTACCAGCCGGGAGACCCTCTCAAGATAATCAACTGGAAGGCCACCGCGAGGACGGGCAGGATAATGGCCAACGAGTACGAGAGCGAGAGAAAAGTAGACGTCGTCTTCATCGTCGATGCCTCCTACACCGGCACTCTCGTCTTTGACCATCTGATTAGAGCAACCGCTTCCCTCATGCTCAACGCCCTCAACAACGGGACCAGTTTTGGCCTTCTCCTGGCCGAAGACGTTCCGCTCTGGATCCGCGTTGACTACGGCAAAAGGCACTTCTTCAAGTGCATAGACTTCCTGAGCACGGCGAAACCCGATAAGAACAACATGATCGCCTACCAGGTCGAGCACCTGATAAAGGCGCGCTTCCCCCCTAAAGCCCAGCTGTTATATTTCTCCCCCCTCCTCACAGAGGAGAGCAGGGAGGCGCTTAAAATAATGGCCCGGTACGGCTACAACGTTGTGGTCATAAGTCCCAATCCCTACACGGCGGTTGAGCCAAAGAGCCGCGAGGAGGAGCTGGCGGTGAAGCTCCTTACCCTCCAGAGGAAGGCGGTGCTGATGAATATGTCCGCCTACGGCATCATCATAGACTGGGACGTCAGAAAGCCCCTTGAGGCCGCTATCGCGGAGGTGGTTGGGCTATGAAGATTAGGAGAAGGCTGTACTCCATCATCCCATTGATTCCCCTCTTCGTACTCCTTGGGACGCGTGACATCAGAACACTCCTCCTGGTGCCGCTGGCACTAATGGCCGTCCAGTGGTACTTTATGGGTGTACTTTTCCTGCTGGCGACGGCGGCCTTTCTCATCTACACGAAAACGGGCGGTCTCTACGGTCTGAGCGTAATGGCGCTGACGGTTCTTGCCCTTGAGATGGGCTACCTGGACAGGGAGCGTGCTCCGAGGGACCACTACCTCATCCTCCTTGCGGCGGTTGCGATGTCCTTCCCGACCTACCTGCTGATGTCGATGCTCTCCCCCGCACTCCCGAGGTTTGAGGTAACTGCACTGGCCGCACTGCTCCTTGTGGTGCTGTACCTCTTTGCCCGGTTTGTGGCCTCTTAGATGCTCCAGCTCCCCGTTTTTTTCAGAACCTCCCTGGCCCTCTCCAGTCCTTTTTTAACGCAGTCCTCAACGGCTGCGCCCCTGGAGTACATCGCCAGAAAGCCGCCCGCGAAGGCATCCCCGGCACCAGTGGGGTCAACGATTTCTTCAGGGCTTATGGGGAGTGCCGAAAACTCCCTGAAGGTTCCATCGTAGACGAGAACCCCCCTCTCACCGCGCGTTATCACAACCAGCCCTGCCCCCCACCTGTGCAGTATTTTGGCGGCCTCTTCCACGGTTCTGGCCTTTGTTATCGTCAACGCTTCCCTCTCATTGGGGAATACGACCTCGACCCTTGATATTATCTCCCTCATAAGCCCGGTCTTCTTCTCGTAGTCCCTAATGTAGGTCGGGTTGAAATCAAGGCTTACTCTCTTGCCTTCCAGCCTTTTTAGTGCCTTGAGCTGTTCCTCCGGTGGAATAGGGGCTATGTGGAACAGGCCCGCGTCCATATACTCCTCGGGGATTGGGGTCTCGCCCATTTTCTGAGCGACTCCCATATCAACAGGGGCATCAACGCTTCCGTCCTCGTGGTAAATCATGTATATGTGAATCGTCCTGCCGGGCAGGATTTGAACGCCCCTAACGTCGAGAACCAATGAGAGCTTTTCGAGCCATTCCTTCGGAAAGTCCTCCCCAACTTTGGTTATCAAACCAACACTCGCACCGGCCAGCGCCGCCGAAGTGGCAACCGCCGCGGCCGCACCACCGGGGTATACTATCTCCTCCCTTCCCGGAAACCGTATGTGGTCTATTGAGACGTGGCCGAGCACCGCCAGGTCGAGCTTCATGATCATCACCAACACCCACTTTTTCAGGGACTTGTGCTTATCCATTTAAGCGATTTCCGGTTGAGTAATAGATTTCTACCCTTCCGTTTAGATGTCCATCGAAAAGATTAAAAGAGCCTGGGAGAAGAGTTTACCAAAGAAAAATGAGGTGGTTCCCATGGAAAGCGTCTTCCAGAACGAGACCGTCAGGGAGATACTTACGAGATACCGCCGCATCTGGGCGATAGGCCACGCCCAGAGCGTCCTCGGCTGGGACATGGAGGTCAACATGCCGAAGGAGGGGATCCTTGAGCGCTCCGTTGCCCAGGGCGAGCTCTCCGTGCTTTCCCAGGAGTTTCTCCTCAAGCCGGAGTTCGTCGAGCTGGTGGAGAAGGCCAAGTCCATAGAGGGCCTCAACGAGTACGAGAGGGGCGTTGTCAGGGTTCTCGACCGCTCGATAAGAATAAGCCGCTCGTTCCCGCCGGAGTTCCTGAGGGAGATGAGCGAGGTGACCAGCCAGGCCACCAAGGCCTGGGAGGAGGCCAAAAAGAGCGATGACTTCTCCAAGTTCGAGCCCTGGTTGGACAGGATTATAGATCTCGCAAAGCGCGCCGCAGACTACCTTGGCTACGAAGACGAGCCCTATGACGCTCTCCTCGACATGTTCGAGGAGGGCCTCACAACCAGGGAAGTCGAGAGGATGTTCAGCAAGCTTGAGAAGGAGCTCAAGCCGCTCCTTGAGAGGATAATGGAAGAAGGTAAAGTCCCGCAGAGCCACCCGCTTGAGAAGGAGCGCTATGAGAGGGAGTGGATGGAGAAGGTCAACCTCTGGATACTCCAGAAGTTCGGCTACCCGCTCGGCATCCGCGCGAGGCTCGACGTCTCGGCTCATCCGTTCACCACCGAGTTCGGTATCCGTGATGTCAGGATAACCACGCGCTACGAGGGCTACGACTTCAGGAGGACTATACTGAGTACGGTTCACGAGTTTGGCCACGCACTCTACGAGCTCCAGCAGGATGAACGCTTTATGTTCAGCCCGATTGCTGGCGGTGTTTCCCTTGGAATCCACGAGAGCCAGAGCAGGTTCTGGGAGAACATCGTCGGCCGCTCCAGGGAGTTTGCAGAGCTCATTCACCCTGTCCTGGGGGAGAACCTGCCCTTCATGGCGGACTACACTCCGGAGGACGTCTACCTCTACTTCAACATGGTCAGGCCTGACTTCATCAGGACTGAATCCGACGTCGTCACCTACAACTTCCACATTCTGCTCCGCTTCAAGCTTGAGAGGATGATGCTCAACGAGGGTGTTAAGGCAAAAGACCTCCCGGAGCTCTGGAACGACGAGATGGAGAACCTCCTCGGCATAAGGCCCAAGAGCTACGTCGAGGGAATCCTCCAGGACATCCACTGGGCCCACGGAACGGTCGGCTACTTCCCGACCTACAGCATCGGAACGCTCTTGGCGGCGCAGTTCTACTACCACATGAAGAGGGACCTCAACGTGGAAGAGCACATCGCCAATGCGGACTTCGGGCCGATAAAGGCCTGGCTCCGCGAGAAGGTTCACAGGTACGGCTCAATATCCCCGCCGAAGGAGCTGCTTAAGAAGTCCATCGGCGAGGAGCTGAACCCTGACTACTTCATCAGGTGGGTGAAGGAGAGGTATCTGTGAGATTTGTTTTTTGCTTTTATTTCCTTCCCAGTTTTATGCCAACTAGACCCCCGACTAGGAGCCCTATTCAAAAAACCGCCGGCAGGCTCCATGAAATCTCTGGTCGGGCCTTTGACTCACTCTCCACCGGTTCAGGTCTGCTGCTTTCCCACTTCCCTCCGTACAGGCTCAGGGCTATCAGCGCGTAGGCATCGCCGTCGAGGGTCATGCTATTCCTTGGGCTTGCGAGCTCAAGGAATCTCAACGCCTCGTCTACATTCCCTCCCTTCGCACCGGCCATGTGGAGCCATATCAGCGCTATCGCCGTGGAGTAGACGTCGTGGTTCCAGGAGCCGTCGAGGTTGGGGGGCTCTATTACGGCGTAGTCCTCTCCATCCCTGAACCGGAAAACCGTCCTTTTGGCATACCCGCTCCCAATTAGGGGTATATAGTTTTTTGGAAATTCCGGATAGAGCCTCATTTTTCCCTTGAAGAAGCCGGATTCGTTTTCAAGGAGGGCTCTCCCCGAGCGTATCAGGAAGATGCTTCCCCGGTCCGGGATCCCCAGGGTGACGTTTATCTCGGCCCTTCTTCCGGTTCCGCCCCATGTTCTGAGGGTTTCCCAGCCGTTTGCGGTATAAATCCTCTCTTCAACCGTGTAGTTGGTAATCCCCCTAAAGCTCAGCCTCAGCGTTGCGTTTCCAATGTACTGCGTCCTTTCGAGAAGAGAGGATATAAAATCAAGCGTCTCCTTCGGAAGGCTCACCTTCTCTTCCTTCAGAAAGAGCAGCGGCAGGACTATACTCTCGTACGCTCCCCTCATATCGCGGTAGGGCATGGGGAAGACAAAGCCCATGAAGAAGTTGTCCAGATACGGGCCCACGAGCCTCTCCGGCATCAGCCTTTCCTCCAGCCATCTCCACTCTTCCGAGACGTTGTGGCCGAGCCTTGAGAGGGCAGCGATTGCATAGGCAGTTGCAACGATGCTTGGCGACTCGTTGACCCTGTTGAGCCCCGTCTGTTCCCAGAACAGGTAAACCGTGCTCCCCCAGTGGTTCCCGCTCTCGTTCCTCAGAAGGAACTGGGCAGCCTTTTGTATTTCCATGGAATTGGGGTTTTCTCCTGCCTCAAGGAGGGCTAAAATCGCCAGTCCGGTTCCAGCCGATCTGGAGAGTTCCCAGTAGAACCACTCCGAGTCCGGCTCTGGATAGTCGTCGGTTATTATTGCCGGAAAGGAACCGTCCTTGCTCTGCTTTGACTTTATCCATTCAACGAGTTGCCGGAACTCCGTGGAGTTCCTCGGGTAGCCGCTCCTTGCGAGGGCTATAACTTTGAGGCATGTGAGGTAGAACGTCTCGTTTCCCCTGAATGCCTCCCATCCGGAGACGCTTCTGGTGTTCCAAACACCGTTCAGGGTTCGGAGTTGATACTCGTTTATGTAGTGCTCCGCACCTCTGCCAATTAATGAACTGGCTCCGGCTGGCGGCAATATGAAACCGGGGATGAAAACCAGAAGAAGAATGATGGGGAGCTTCTCTCTCATACCGCACACCATGTTAAAATAGCAAAGGAGACTTTAACTTTTTGGGACCTCACTTAACGGCTCCCCGATCCACCCCACCGGTTCAACTTCTATCGCCGCAACTCCGTACTTCCTCTCCTTCTCCTCGGAGTAGAAGCGGCGGTAGATCTTTACGCCCTCTTCGATGCTCTCGACGCCAGGGAGGACGTTCTCCAGTCCTTCTTTCTCCAGCATCTCCCTGAAGGAGGAGTAGACCCTGATATCTTTCACCACGCACATCAGCCTGTTCTCGAAGATTATCGTGTCTCCTGGCTTAATCCCCTGCCTCTTCTCGTCGTATAATCTGCCCTCGACCTTTTTCCTGCCCTCGGCTATGGCCTTTAGATACTCCCCCTGGAGGCCCATTCTCCACGTCGTCATGGGACCACCTCACAGGAGGTTTCTGACGATGGCGGGACTTATCTTTATCAGCCTTGCGAGGAGCTTCGGCCTCTTAAGGATTGCCTTCGCGGTTCTCACGTGGTCATCGAAATCTGCCTGTCCCTCTATGACCTCTCTCGCTTCGGGACTTCCGAGGACCTCAAAGACCCTCTCAATATCGTCCTGGCTCATGCCTTTGAAGATCCTTCTGAACCTCAGGCCGAAGCTGATCTGCTTTTTCACGAAGAAGCATCCCTTCTCGTAATCCCCGAGCCTTCCGTCGAGGAGGGCCCTCCTCAGCGCATGGGCGCAGTACATCCCGTAGACTATTCCTCCGGCGGTGGTTGGCTTTATCTGGAGCGCCGCATCTCCAACGAGTGCAACGTTGCCCCTGACCCAGGGCTTCCTCACACCGAAGGCAACCGAGCCCGCTTTAAACTCAACTATCGAGGTTGGCTTCAGCATCCTTATCTTCAGGAACCTGTGAAAAGCATCGAGGCTCCCGAAGGTTCCGACCCTGGCGACTCTCTCGCTCACCGGTGCCACCCAGAAGAAGAACTCCGGGTTTATATCCTTGTTCACCCAGACCTCGACGAAGTCAGGATTGAAATTCCCAACCACCTCCGCCTCATAGCCGCTCAGGAATTCACCTTTTGTCTGGGCCCCTATCGCCTTGGCTACGGTGCTGTTCACACCGTCGGCCCCGATGTAGAAGTCCGCCTCGATCTCAATCCTCTCCCCAAACCTCTGAAGGACGGCCTTTCCGTTTTTGAATCCCTGAAAGGCCGCCGCCATATAGTAGTCCACGCCCTTCCCCACGGCCCTCTCTGCCAGCCACCTCTCAAGAGCCTTTCTGTCCACGAGGTAAGCCTGCGGCGATTTTCTCTCTATCTCAAAGCTCTGTATTCGCGAGTAGAAAACCGCCCCGCGGAGCTTGTTCAAAACGGCACTCTCCGGAAGACCGAGCCTCTCATAGTTCTCGGCCCCTATTATGCCAGTGCATGCTTTCCCCCCTAAGGAGCCCTTCCTCTCAACAACAGCGACCTTGAAGTCCCTCGCGAGCAGGTTGGCAAGGTAGTTGCCAACCGGCCCAGCGCCAATGATAAGGACGTCGTACCTCATTCCCACCCACCGAGGGGAGTGCGTTTTAAAACCTAAAAACCTAACTTTTTCGGTGGTATCATGAAAGTGCTCGTGACGGGATTCGAGCCCTTCGGCGGCGAGGAGATAAACCCTTCCTGGGAGGCCGTTTCGGGGCTTCCGGATGAGATTGGTGGGGCAGAGATAATAAAGCGACAGCTCCCGGTGACCTTCAACGGCGTCAGAAAGATTCTTCCAAGGCTGATTGTCGAGGAGAGGCCGGACGTTGTAATCCTGACCGGCCAGGCCGGCGGGAGGCCGAACATAACCGTCGAGCGCGTTGCGATAAACGTCATGGACAGCACGATGCCCGACAATGACGGCTTTGCTCCAGAAGATGAGCCAGTCTTTGAGGGCGCCCCGGCGGCATACTTCGCAACACTCCCTATAAAGGCCATCGTGAGGGCTTTGAGGGGAGAGAAGATTCCCGCGGGGATTTCAAACACCGCCGGGACCTACGTCTGCAATACCACAATGTTCACGGCGCTCCACACGATAGCCGTTGCGGGAATGGAAACTAAGGCCGGCTTCATACATGTCCCCTTCAGCCACGAACAGGCCTTGGAAAAGCCGAGGCCCTCAATGGCCGTTGAAACGATAAGGAAGGCCTTAGAGGTCGCCATCAGAACCTCCCTGAGGGGCTGATAAGCTTTTTAAACCGCCCCTCCAACCTTTCCACAGAACCCTTAGAGGGTGAGGCCTATTCTAATCCTCGGAGTGGACATAATAAGCGAGAACCCCAAGAGGTTTGCCGTCGTGAGCTGGTTCAACGGCAGGCTTGAGAGAAAGGGCGAGTTCACCCTCTACCGCCTTATCCGATTCATCCAGTCCAAAAGGCCGGATATAGTGGCCATGGACAGCGTCACCGAGCTCGGCGACGACCTCAGGAAGTTCCTCCGCTCCCTTCCCGGGGGCACGAAGCTCGTCCAGGTGACCGGCCGTCCGGGCGAGCAGAGGAGCCTTCAGAGTTTAGCCAGGGAACACGGGATAAGGGTAACCGACAGGTTCGACCCCTATGAGGAGGCCAAGCTTTCCGCCCTGCTGGCCAGTAAAGGAGTCGGCTATGAGGTTCTTGCCTTCGAGGATGAGGTGATAATCAAAGTTACGAGGGGCAGGAGCCACGGGAAGGGTGGCTGGAGCCAGGACAGGTACAGGAAGCGCGTTCACAACCTCGTCCGCGACAAGGTGAGGGAGATAGAAGAGAGGCTCCGGAGGGCGGACATACCCTTTGACCTGGAGGTTGAGGAGAAGGACTACGGCCTGGCCAAGGGGGAGTTCAAAGTCTACGCGGGCAGGGAAGAGCTCGCGGGGCTGATAAAGCCCACCCGCGGCGGGGACGTCGAGGTGAGAATCCAGCCGGTTGAGAGGGCTGAACTCGGCTTCGCTCCGCTCAGGGGCGAGGAGGCGGTACGCGAGAGGAGGAGCATCATAGTGGGCATAGACCCGGGGATAACGGTCGGTATAGCGGCCATAGATTTGAACGGAAGGGTGATTGCCCTCCACAGCGAGAGGAACATGCCGGTCGGCGAGGTCTTTCGGTTCATAAGCAACGTCGGCCATCCGGTCATCGTTGCTACCGATGTGAACCCCGCCCCAGGATTCGTTGAAAAAATTGCCCGCTCCTTCAAGGCCAACCTTTTCGTTCCCAGGGAGAGCCTCCGCGTTGAGGAGAAGAACGAACTCCTGAGGAACCTGGGTATAAGCGTTGACGACGACCACCAGCGGGATGCCCTGGCGGCGGCCTACAAGGCCTACCTCCGCATGAAGCCCAAGCTGGAGCACGTGGATGCAAAACTCCGTGAGGCGGGACTTACGAGGAAGGCCGACGAGATCAAAGCTCTGGTAATTCAGGGCTACAACCTCGGGGAGGCCATGCAGCGGGTTACACTGCGCGAAAGACCCAGGGAAGAAGCGCCGGAGGAGAAGCCGGGCATCGATGTTACGCCGTACATAAAGCGCATCCGCGAGCTGGAGAGGAGGATAGAGTTCCTTGAGAGGGAGAACGCCGAGCTGAGGGAGATAATAAAGGAGCAGCGGAAGACGATAGGCAGACTTGAGAGAAGAATAGCGGACTACGACGAGGAAGTCAGGAGGAAGGTTCTCCGCGAGAGGGAGCTTGAGGCGAAGGTGAAGCGCATAGAGATCCTTGAGAAGCAGCTCCGCGAAGCAAAGGCCGTAATAGAAAGGTTGAGCAGGGACCTCGTTCAGGTAAAGAGGATGAACGTGGTTGAGATTCGAGGCTCCGCCATCCCCTTGAAGGTTATGAACGTCCTCAGCTGGCGCGAGCTCGAAAGACTGGAGCGCGAGATAGGTGTAAAGCGGGGCGATGTCCTGTTCGTGGTGAACCCGGCCGGTGCAGGAAGGGCCATAGCGGAGGAGCTGGTGGAGAAGGGAATCCGGGCGCTGATAACCGAGAAACCCCTTCCGGAGCCGGTCAGGGAGGTTTTCAGGGAGGCGCACCTTCCCTTCTTCACGGGCGATGAGCTCGACGTCAAGCGCGTTGATGAGTTCGCTGTAGTCGAGCGGGAGACCCTCGAAAAGGCTATTGAAGACCTGCTCGCCAGATGGGAAGAGGAGGATAAAGAGAAGGAGGCAGAGAGACTCCTCCGCCTCGTGGAGGAGTACAGAATAGAGCGCATAAAAGAGCTGCGGAGAAAGGCTGAAGAGGAAGTCCGGAAGCACTGAAATTTCCGGGTTCGGAAGAATTGGTATATTAAACGCCCTCCAGAGCGGCTCTCAATGTCCGGAGGTATCTTGCCGTTTCTTTGGCCCCTTTCTCAGTTATCCTCACGGCCGTTCTCGGCCTGTCGGCAAAGACCTTGTAGGTCTCGATATAACCTGCCTTTTCTAGAGCTTTCAGGTGTGAGTCCAGGTTTCCGGGCGTTACCTCCAGAACCTCCAGGAGCTCCTTGAATAGAACCCTCTCCCTCGGCAGGAGGTAGAGCATGACGCCTAACCTTATGGGGTTTCCCAGGGTGTGGTTCCTGCTCAGCTCTCTGAGAGCCTCCATGCTATCACCGCTCTATCGCCCTGAAGGCCGAGTAGATGTAAGCCACCACCGCCAGCGAGAACCCCAGTCCCACGAGAAAGCCTGCCCATGCCATAGCGCCCGTTTCCATCCTCATTGCAACAGGTATTCCAGTGGCCGGGATGAGGAACGCCGGGATTATCTCGCGCTCAACTCCGCCGTACTTGGCAAAGACCAGCCACATAGCGAAGACCGAGAAGGCTATGAAGCTCAGGAATCCAACGGCCATGCTCGCCTCCGCGTTGACTCCTGGGCTCATGCGGGGTATGATTCCCCACCCCAAGATTATTCCAGTGATCCAGGAGAGGGCTATCAGAATCCCGCCCTTTCCTGAGACCTCCGCTTCTCTGCCCGTGACCCGTCCAAGCTTCTGAAGCCGCTTCCATGCCCTCCCGGTAAAACCCATAGCAACGATGAAGGCAACGGGCCAGTAAACGAGGTTGAACTGCCATGGTATGTCTGCCACTCCGATGATGACGTAGTAGAACAGCATCACAGAGAGCCAGGCCCCGAAGTTCATGGCCCCGTACAGCTTTCCCGCCGCTATGAGCTTGCCCTCGACTCTCTCAAGAACATCCTTTAGTTCCCTGACTTCCTCCATAATTCTCACCGATTTATGTTGGGCCTTCCTGTATTTATACCCTCAAGTTTCTCTGAATCCCAGAGATAGTGCAGTTTAGGGAATATGGTTAAATACCTCATTTGCGAACACATTTTAAGGAGCATTCATCGAATATGGGTGGTGCACCATGGAGATTCTGAGCACTGGGATACCTCCCCTCGATGAAGCCCTGGGAGGGGGGCTCACGGAAGACAGCAACCTCCTCATAGTCTACGATAGGTACTCAAAGGGGTGGGCACTGGCCTTTGAAATGCTAAAAAACCGCATGGAGCTCGGGGACTTTGGGGTCATAATCGATTCGGTTCTCCCCTTTTCGGCACTGGCCACGGAACTGAAGGCGGTCAATTTTGACGTGGAAGCTCTGGGACAGGAAGGGAATCTTGCCATTATAGACCTGTTCTCTTCGTTCTATGGGGTGGAGTACTCCCGGGAGTTTATTTACACCGCTGACATAGACCCCGGGACGTTCCTTCCAAAGTATGAACGGGTGTACCGTAGAATCCTGAGGGAGCGCATTGGGAACAGGCGGCCCGTTGGTATTGACGTCACCATTGATGGGCTTGCTTTCCTGCTCGGCACCGAGAACTTCATCTCGATATTTCAGAGGCTCATGGCGGAGAAGGAGAGGGCGAGGATAACCGAAAAAAGAAAGAGGCCACTCAATATCTTTCTCCTGAACAAGGGGAGGGCCTCCGAAAAACTGGTCTCGTGGGTATCGCTGTACAGCCAGTATGTAATCGAGTTCGTTTCCCCCAACGCGCCCTTTGAGGAGACGATGGTGATAAGAAAGTCCCCCCTGCCTGACTTCAACCCGCTGAAGAGCCAGTACAGGTTCAGGCTTTCAGGGGGGCGTGTGGAGCTCATGCCCCTTTGACTTTTCTTCTACTTGAATTCTGAATGAGCATGCCTTGCAGATTTCACCCGTCGTCGGCTGACCGCAGATTTTGCACCTGTTGAGTTCGCTGGTTCTCTTTGTGTAGGTCTTCGCTATCAGCGGGAAGAGCTTGTCGTAGCTCCTCAGTATCTGGTATTTGGTGCCGGGGTGCCTCTCCTCCATCTCGTTTATCCAGTCCCTTATCTCGGCCCTGAAAGCTTCCACCGCGTAGGGGCACTCGCTGAAGTCCACTTCTATGCCGTTGAGGATCGCGTAGAGCACGATCTCCTTCTCTGGGATTTCCCTGAGGGGCTTTATCCTTGGAACCAGCTCCGGGTGGATTTCCTCGTAATAGGGGCCCGTTCTTCCTAACCTCGCTATGTCCCCCCTCATGATGTTCATCATGAACATCTGGACTTCGTCGTCCAAGTTGTGGCCGACGGCCAGTTTATCCGCCCCCACATCTTTGGCCGCATAGTTGAGAAGCCAGCGCCTCCAGACGCCGCAGTAGGAGCACGCCCCAACGCGCTCGCCTTTCTCGAAGCTCCCCATTATCTCGACCGTCTCGTCGAGGGTGAAGCCTATGTGGTTCTTGAAGGAGTAGATGCGATGCTCTATCCCCAGCTTCTCGGCGTTTCGCCTGGCTATCCCGACGCTTGGCGGGCGGTAGCCTGCTATCCCCTCATCGATCGTTATTGCGACCAGCTCGAAGGGGAACTTCTCGCGGAGTTTGGCAAGCAGGTGCATGAGAACGACACTGTCCTTCCCGCCGCTCACCCCGACGGCTATCCTTTCCCCCTTCGCGATGAGGCGGTATTTCTTGACGGTCTCCTTGAACTTCTTTTCCACCATCTCGTTGAAGTGTTTCCTGCAGTAGTACCTACCCGTGTAGCGTGCGTGGTATACAGCTTCACGGCCGCACTTTGAGCACTTCATTCGCTCACCTATTTAGGCCGGAAACGGAGGGGTTAAAAAAGTTGGGCTCAGCCCACCAAGTTTGTCAGTGCAGGCCACAGGTTCAGTGCCAGAAGGGAGAGCCCGACACCTATTGTGAAGTACCTTACAGGCTTGGCGACCTTCTCGGGCAGGTAGGTTCTGACGACGTCATCGAGCATTCTGCCCCCATCGAGAGGCACCAGCGGGAACAGGTTCATCAGGCCTATCCCCAGGTTGAGCACGTAGATCCAGTAGAGCGTGAAGAACAGGGGCAGTATTATGTTCTCGTAGCCTATCTTGGATACAACGTGCTGGGCAGGGTAGATGCCGATGTAGCCCTTTTCGGGGTTCTCGGGGTGGGCTCCAAGTTTCAGCTGGAGGGTTATCTCCTCACCATCCCTGAGCACCGTGAGCGTTACGAGCTGTCCTGGCTTGGTCGTGTTCATGAAGTTTATGAAGCTCTCCATGTCGGTTATCTTTTCCCCGTCCATGGCGATTATGACGTCACCCTGCTGGAGGACTCCAAAGGCCGGGCCGTCCTCAAGAACGCCTGAGACGAGTATTCCTGCGGGCTGAAGGACGGGGGTTATTGCAAGGTTTATTATGATAAGCGCGAGGATGGCCGTTACAACGTTTGCCAGCGAGCCTGCTCCATAAACGCGGAGCCTTGACCGGAGTGGGGCTTTTTCAAGCTCCTCCTCATCCGGTTCGACGAATGCCCCTGGTATTACGGCGAGGAGAACCAGACCAACTGACTTCAGGGGCAGGTTTTCTGCCCTCGCAACAATCCCGTGGCTGAGCTCGTGGACGACCATGACGACGGCGAGGCCAATGAGGCCGTACCATAGGGGTATGGTAACGCGGGGAATGACGAGCTGAACCCCCGCCTGCTCACCGCCCGTTTGGATGGTCTGCAGGGCGGTTCTAAGAAGAGCGTAGAAGACGTAGGCCATGCCCATGAAGCCGAGGGCTATCCCGACATCGGAATAAACCTTCCAGAAGCGTCTGTTTTTGCCTGCAACCCTGTCTATAAAGCCTAGAAGCTTTTTGGTTCTCCACATGGCGACGAACATGTCAACTGCCAGGCCCTCTTCCTTCTCCTCTTTCCTTCCGAAGAGGGCGTAGAGGATTATCCAGAAGGCAGCGATTCCGATGATTACTGTGATGAGGGTGCTGTTCATTTGGGCCACCTAATAAAGCCTTTCAGGTGGGGGTTTAAAAATGTAGTGTGATGCCGTTGTGTATCAAAATGGGGAAGATAGGGAGCGGAGATAGTCTCAATTATGATCCTCCCACTCTTAGGTACACGAACCCATGTTTTTGGGCTTCCTCAGGCTTTAAGATGTTTCTTCCATCGACTATGATTCTTGTCCTCATTTCTTCCGCGAGCTTTTTGAGGTCGAGTTCCTTGAACTCCCTGTGGTCTGCGGTAATGACTATTGCGTCAACCTCCTTAAAGTCCTCTTTCCACTCTGCACCAAACCGCTCCGCGTCCTCTGGAGTGCACAGGGGATCGTAAGCGTAAACGTTGGCACCCCACTCCTTAAGTTCTTGAATTATTGGTTTCGCAGCGGCCTTCATGAACTCCCTAACACCACCCCTGAAGGTCAAACCGAGAACTAAGATATTACTCCCCTTCAAAGGCCTCCCAGCCTCATTGAGCGCTTTAACCGTAAGCTCAACAACATGGTGGGGCATCGAATCGTTTATTTCCCTGGCTGTCTTTATCAGGCGTGGATTCGTCCTCTTAGCGAGATTAATGACGAACCAGGGGTACACTGGGATGCAGTGCCCGCCAACGCCCGCTCCCGGCATGTGGAGGTGACAGTAGGGTTGAGTGTTGGCAGCCTGAAAGACCTCAAGCGCGTCCAGCCCGTGCTCCTCACACCATAATGCTAACTCGTTTGCCAGGGCAATGTTCACGTCCCTGTAAACGCCCTCGAAGACCTTGACGGCCTCCGCCGCCTTGATGGAACTCATTAGGATTACACCCTTTTTGTTGATGGTCTCGTAGATCCCGATAACCGCTTCGAGGGTTCTCTCATCACTTGCTCCTACAATTTTGGGGTACTGGCCGGTTATGTCTCTGATGGCAGTTCCAGTCATGGTCCTCTCTGGAGCGTGGGCCAAGCCGAACTCTCCGAGTTTCAAGCCGGACTTTTCGAGGATTGGAATCAGGCTTTCAGTTGTCCCAGGGGGCATGGTGGCTTCGGTGATGACTATATCACCCTTCTCAAGCCCTTGGGAGATCTTCTCAGCAACGTCATAAACCGGATCGAGCTTTATGTTGCCCCTCTCGTCTGTCAGGGTGGGCACGAGGATTATCATCACGTCGGCCTCTTTTGCAGCTTTAACGCCGTCGGTTGTTGCCCTTAAGCGGCCGGCCTCAACGTTCCTCCTCACGAGCTCGTCCAGCCCGGGCTCCTCCCTGACGTGGTTTTCGCCGCGGTTTATCATCTCCACAATGCGCTCATTGATGTCAACACCTATGACATTGGCCCCGTGGTCAGCGAAAACCGCGGCCAGAGGCAACCCCATCTTGCCCATGCCGTAGACGGATATAGTAACGTCCCCGTTTTTGAGGGCTGAGTTGACCTCTTCCCTCTTCAGCCCGATGAGCTTCATTATTCCACCTCCAGAACCTGACCAGTCCTTGCGCTCTCCAACGCCTTAATCGCCACTTTAAGTGCATGGAGGCCGGCTTTTCCGTCGGTTATGGGCTTCTTTTCATACTCTATACATTCGATGAAGTGTTCAATCTCGTTTCTGAGGGGTTCTCTCCTCTCGATCTTAGCCTCACGAATCCATTCATGGTTGTATATTTTGAGCGTCTGGTCAATATAATCAACGTAGGCTATGCCCTCTGTGCCCACCACCGTCAGGGTTCTCGTCTTATGTGGAGTGAGCCAGTTGGTCTCCACAATTCCGCTTCCGTCATTGAAGCCCAGGGTTATGAGTGCGTGATCCTCGACTCCTGCAGGGTGAATAACGTTTCCCGCTCTGGCATACACTGTCCTTACAGGCTCTCCAAAAAGATAGCTTATAACGTCAATATCATGAACACCGAGGTCTATAATTATCCCCACATCACGGATACGGGCTGCCATTGGGCCAACACGTTTGGCGCTTATTGTGACAATTTTTCCTAGAAGCCCCTCGTCTATTTTCTCTTTGAGCTTTAAGACTGCAGGATTAAAGCGTTCAATGTGTCCGATCATCAGGATGACTTCGTTCTCCTCCGCCGCGTTTATTATCGCCTGAGCATTTTCAATACTATCGGCTATCGGCTTTTCCACGAGAACGTTCGTCCCTACTTTAATGAACTCCAAAGCCACATCTTTGTGGAGGGAGGTCGGGACGGCTATGCTTACCGCGTCAAGCTTTTCCTTGACCAGCCCTCTGTAATCCGAGTAAGGGACAGTGTTAAATTTCCTCGCCAGTTCCCTAGCCCTTTCAAAATTGGCATCGGCAATGCCAACAAGCTCTACTTTTCCCTCTCTTGCCAGTTCCGAGTAAACCCTCACATGGTGCTGTCCCATCATCCCAACACCAACAACCCCAACGCGGAGCATTCTCATCACCGGAATAAATGGGATTAAGAGGCGAGCTCTTTGAGGGTTTCCAGTATATACGCGATGTCTTCATCACTCACTGCAGGGTGTACTGGTAAGCTGAGGACTCTCTTGCTAGCCTCAATCGCGTTCGGACAGCAGTCTTTCTCGTAGCCGAGCTTCTGGAAGAGGGGCTGGTGGTGAACCGGCATCGGGTAGTGGACGGCCGTGCCGATTCCCCGCTCGCGGAGTTTTGCCATCAGTTCATCCCTGCCCATCGGGAAGTCATCCTCAACGCGGATGACGTACTGGTGGAAGACGTGATACACCCTAGGATCAACGTAGGGCGGAACCAGCCCGCTGATCTTCTTAATGCCCTCGCTCAATCTTGCCGCGTTCTCGTTCCTGGTTCTGTTCCACTCATCTAGCTTCCTCAGCTGAACCCTGCCGAGTGCTCCGGCCATGTTGGTCATCCTCAGGTTGTAACCGAGCTCAACATGATAGTATTTTTCAGCCTGCCCGTGGCTCCTGATGAGCTTGGCTCTTTTCGCGAGCTCATCATCGTTGGTAACTACCATCCCGCCTTCTCCAGTCGTCATGTTCTTCGTCGGGTAGAAGCTGAAGGCTGCAATGTGACCAAAAGTTCCCACTTTCCGCCCTCCGAACTCCGCTCCATGCGCCTGGGCGCAGTCCTCGATGAGGTAGAGGTTGTAATCCTCGGCTATTTCTTGGAAGGATTTAATGTCCGCAGGCTGGCCGTAGAGGTGGACGACGAGTATCGCCTTTGTCTTGTTCGTTATCTTTTCTAGGACCTCATTTGGATCGAGATTGTAAGTTTTCGGGTCAATGTCGGCGAAGATGGGCCTTGCGCCCTGGAAGAGGATTGAGGTGGCTGAGGCTATGAACGTGAATGGAGTTGTTATCACCTCATCGCCAGGGCCTATTTTGAGGGCTTTCAAGGCAACATCCAACGCGGCAGTCCCGTTGGCGACGGCGATGCCGTGCTTGGCGCCGAGGTAGTCGGCGAATTCCTTCTCAAAGGCCTCAACTTCTTTTCCGTGGGCCAGCATTCCACTCTTCAAGACTTCAACGACGGCGTTTATCTCCTCATCCCCGATGAGGGGCTTGGCGATTGGGATGTTCCTCATTTTCACCGCCTCATAATTCTTTTTCCTTTAAATAACGCTCATAGTCTTCTTTTCTTATTTTAACTTCCCTCCCACAGTGGGAGCATCTGAAGATAACGTGTTCCTCTTCCTCACATATTTTTTCCTCAAGCTTTCTCCCGCAGTAGCAGACGAAGCCTTTTAAGCGGGCTGGATTGCCGTAGACGAGGCCAAAGGGAGGGACGTCCTTTGTAACGACTGCTCCAGCGCCGACCATTGCGTACTCGCCTATGGTGACGCCGCAGACTATTGTGGCGTGGGCTCCTATGGAAGCTCCCTTCTTCACGAGGGTTGGCACGACTTTCCAGTCCTGGTTGAATGCTCTTGGGTATAAGTCGTTGGTGAAGGTCATGTGCGGGCCGAGGAAGACGTCGTCCTCGACTTTAACACCGTGATAGACGCTTACTCCGTTCTGGATTTTAACGTTGTTGCCGATTTGAACGTCTACGTCGATGTAAACGTCTTTTCCGAGGTTGCAGTTTTTTCCGATTTTGGCGCCCTTTCGGACGTGGGCAAAGTGCCAGATTCTGGTTCCTTCCCCAATTTCGGCTCCTTCCTCAACAACAGCCAAAGGATGAACGAAATATTTTTTAGATCCCTCAGGCACTCTGATCACCGTGTATACAGAGGGAACATAATCATATAAGGATTATGTAAGAACGAACGCAGCGATTATATTCTTTTCAAGAATTTCATTAGGTATATCCTTGTTCTGATGTCAAATAGTGAATTGACAATATTCCCTATATTATCTTTCATGAACGGGTTCAGCTGGAATGCCTTTTTGAGGTCAACTATCCCTTTTTTATCGCCACTTATGATCCGAAGAGTTCCAATTTGAAGTAAGTGGTAGCTTAGAACCCTCGGATTGTGTTTTATATCTCCATGAGTCTCTATCATTTTGTACCTTCCAAGTAGATACTTGGAAAATGAAAACTGACCTTTATGTATTGAGTAATTCACTAGGGGCTCGTTTATTGAAGCAAATAGATAGAATTTTGCCATTCTCAACCACATGTCCCAGTCCTCACAGGTTATAAATTCCTCACGAAATAATCCCGCTCTTCTAAAACACTTTTTCCTGACCAATATTGTTGAAGTTCCTGTGATATTATCTAGAAGAAGGTGGCGATATACATTTCCTTGGGCTTTCGGTTTTTTAACGCCTATGATTTTTTGGTTAGGTAGATACAGATAATTGAACGCTGTATATATTACCCCGTAACTTTCAGGAAGATTTTTCAGTTCTTGAATTTGGCGTTCAAGCTTTTCTGGCTCCCATGAATCATCATCGTCCAGGAACGCGATTAATTTTCCTTTAGCTTTTTTAACTCCAATATTCCGGGCGTTTGCAATGCCTTCCCCTCTTTGAGATATGTACCGTAGTCTTCCATCCCCAAAGGACCTAACGAGGTCTTCTGTATCTTTCCTTCTGGCACCATCCACTATGAGGATTTCAAAATTATCGAAAGTCTGATTGAGCACACTATTTATTGCTCTCTCTAAAAGTTTCTCTCTGTTGTATGTTGGAATGATAATAGATACCAACGGTTCCATACAAATTCTTGGGTATAGAAAACTCTTATAAATATTGTGAAGATTGAGTTTTGAATGTCATGAAGGTGCTCATGGTTGTTTCAAACTCATTTAACCCGGACCCGAGGGTGTATAAAGAAGCAAAAAGTTTATTGGATAGAGGGTATCTTGTTCGTGTTGTTGCATGGAATCGAGATGGAACTCATCCTCCTTTTGAGGTTATTGACGGGCTTGAAGTAGAGAGAATAGGTGTTCCTGCGAGATATGGAGTTCTCGTGGAATTTCTTCTAAAATTACCGGTTTTTTATGTCATCTTTCTTTGGAAGTATCTCCGAAAAGGTCGAGAATTTGATGTAATCCATACTCATGACTTTGATACTGCTTTGTTAGGTTTTCTTCTTAAACTTGTCACGGGAATTCATTGGGTTTATGACGTTCATGATCTTTACGATAGTCTCGTCAGCAATAAGACACTAGGTATGTTAATAACACTTTTTGATTCATTATTCCTCCGGACTGCTGATGCTGTTATTACGGTTAATCATGAGATGACACGAATACTCATTAAGCGTTCTCGTCCAAGGCATGTAGTTGTTGTAATGAACACTATGAATCCATTTAATGTTTGCAGAGAAAAATGGTCGAGTTTCACAATTTTTTATGGAGGTGTTCTATCCAATGATCGCTTTATAGAGGAAATGATTGAAATTGCCTACTCTTTAGGAGTTAATATGAGGATTGCGGGTCTTGGAATTCTGGAAGACAAAATAAAGCATGCTCCTGTGGATTTCTTAGGATATATATCTCACAAACAGGCCGTTATGGAACTCTCCAAGGCACACCTTACATTTATTCTTTACGATCCCGCAGTTCCCAACAATAGGATAGCGTCTCCTAACAAACTTTTTGAGGCAATGTGGGTTGGTACGCCTGTTATTGTTGTCAAGGGGACACTTCCTGAAAAACTTGCTAGCAAGTTCGTTGTTCCGGCCCAGTATTCTCGTGAGGATGTCAAGAATCTCCTTTTGGAACTCAAGTTAAATCCCAAAATCCTCAGAAAGAAAGCACGGTTTGGGAGAAGGATTTTTCTGGCTAAGTACACTTGGGACATCATGGAAAGTAAGTTGATGACTCTCTACTTGGAGGTGCTGAAATGAAAATAGCAACGATTGTTGGTGCGCGGCCGCAATTTATTAAAATGGCTCCGGTTTCGAGGGAGTTTGAAAAGGCTGGTATTGATGAGGTTATTGTTCACACGGGCCAGCATTATGATTATGAGATGAATAGGGTCTTTTTTGAACAGTTGAACATTCGGGAGCCGGATTATTATCTTGGTGTTGGCTCTGGTACTCATGGTTATCAGACTGGTGAAATGCTGAAGAGGATTGAGGAAGTTTTGACAAGGGAAAAGTCTGACTTGGTTCTTGTTTATGGAGATACTAATTCTACCCTTGCAGGGGCTTTAGCGGCAGTGAAGCTTCACATTAAAGTTGCCCACGTTGAAGCAGGCTTAAGGAGTTTTGATAAGAGAATGCCTGAGGAGATCAACAGGGTTTTAACCGATCACGTGAGTGACTACCTCTTTGCACCGACGGAAACTGCGGTTAAAAACCTGCACAATGAGGGGATTAAGAAGGGAGTCTACTTAACTGGTGACGTCATGTACGATGCCCTCCTCCACAACATTAAGATTGCCAGAAGGAACTCGAAGATTTTGGAGAAATTAAGTTTAAAACCCAAGGAATATCTTCTTGCTACTGTTCACAGGGCCGAGAATACTGACAATAGAAGGAATCTTGAGAGAATCGTTGAAGCGTTTGTTGAGAGTGGGGAGTTCATTGTTTTTCCAGCCCACCCGAGGACTCAGAAGTACTTGAAGGCTTACGGGTTGATAGGGAAGATTAAATCGGTGGGGAATGTAATGCTAATACCTCCCGTTGGTTATCTTGACATGCTCGTCCTTGAGGAGAATGCCGGGAAGATTTTGACTGATTCTGGTGGGGTTCAGAAGGAGGCTTACTTTTTAAAAGTCCCGTGCATTACTTTGAGGGAAAAAACAGAGTGGGTTGAGACCGTTGAGGATGGGTGGAATATATTAGTTGGAGCCGATAAGGAGGAAATCCTAAAAGCAATTAAAGAATTTGAACCTAATGGTGAGACCTACACTTATAAATTCGGAGACGGAAAAGCGAGTGAGAAAATAGTCAAGATATTAGGTGAAGATTATGCACTTTAAAGATAAGAAACTGCTGATAATCACGAACTCGTATCCAAATGAGGATAACTCCCACCATGGGGGAATATTTGTTAAGGAGCAAGTTAGTTATCTGAAGGATTATTTTGATGAAGTTTATGTTATCTCTCCCCAGCCATGGGGAGTAAACAGGAATCTTCAGGATTATGTGCATGATAACGTAAGTGTGTTCTTTCCAAGGTTTTTCCATTTGCCTGTTGGGTTTTACAGAAAACAACTTGGAGACAACTTCTTTAAAGCTGCTTTGAAGGTTATCACCGGTGAAAACCTGTTAAATCTATTTATTGTAGTATAGTTTCCGTTTAATAGTAAAACGAGTCGAAACTAAAAACTCCCATGGAAGGGGTTTTATAATCTATACTCTGTATGTGATCACAAAAAATAATAACTATTAAGTGAGCTATATCTCTAAGCATATAATGATTATGGTAAGGGGTGGAGCTATGCCGGAAAATAGAAAAATACGAATATGCATGTGGGGTACAAAGGGTCCTTTTTTTGATAATCATATAAGACTTCTCGAATCCATTGAAAGCATTACCATCCTTTCAATTGGCTCGTGGCATCGTACAAAGTCATATGATATAATAGCATTTAATAACGCTGAGTCTCCAATAGAAAAAATATTTGAAATCCTTAAAAGGCCTTTCCGTGTTATACTGCTCTTTTCAAAGTTGGATAAATGGTGTGATGTTCACATTGTCCATTACATGAATTTATGGTACCTGTTATCGTTGTTTGTGGTTCCTCTTAAAAAACCTGTGATTTATATTCCTTATGGGACTGACTGGAGGTATGGAAACAAAAATAGGGGACGTATTAATTATATTCGCAAATTGATATTTAAGTATGTAGTCCATAAAAAAATTGATCTAGTTGTTCTTGAATTCCATTTTAATTTGCGACGATTTGCCGAGATACTTGAATTAAGGGATATTGAAAAACTTTCCTTGTACACTATATTCCCCGTTCGGAATTCATTTTATAAACCTACAGATTATCCAATAAAAAAAAGCTCCAGTTGCTTTTTAATATTCTCTCCCCGGGCATTGCGTCCTTTTTACAATCACGATATTCTCATAGATATAATCAGCATGTCTAAATTCAGGAATAGCATTGTTCTGTTGTTTATTAATTCGTTCGGGCATAATAATAAATATGTTGAAAATATTGCGTCCAAGGCAAAAAATCTAAATATCAAAGTTTCAATCATAAACCGATTTCTGTCTGCAGATGAAATGGCAAGGCTCTTTTCTATATCAGAGTTCAACGTTAATATTCCAGTTGATGATCAATTCGGTATGTCTATCATGGAAGGTGCACTGCTTTGTAGTATCCCTATACTCAACAAGCATGTCAAATCTTATCGTGAACTTATGGGGCAAAAAAACGCTATATTTATTGATCCGTATTCTATTGAAGAAGCCTCAAAACTAATTGATAGTATACTTGCAAATAGAAAATTGCATAAGAAAATGTGCAGAATTAATAGGAAGATTTTTAGAAATCGCAAAGAATCAAATGTAGTGGAGAACCTCACCGAGGTTATATTTAAGGTGATTGAGAGGTGATTTTATGTCTCGATTTGAACACTGGGAGTCCCCTAAGATTGAGCATGGTAAGCTAACCAAGTGGAATTGGATGGTGCAGTACCCAGAAGGTCTCAAGCTTGGTAAGTACACTGACATTGGTGCGTTCACTTACATAAACGCAAAGTATGGTGTAGTAATAGAAGATTATGTCCAAATTGGATCCCACTGTTCAATATATTCGGAATCCACAATAGACGGTAAAAAAGGGAAAGTTGTTATCAAAAAGAATGCAAGGATTGGAAGTCATAGTGTGGTAATGCCCGGAGTAACAATTGGAGAGAACTCGATTATCGGTGCATTCAGCTTTGTTAACAAAGACATACCAGACAACGTTATAGCCTTTGGAGTGCCCGTGAGAATCCACAGGCGCTTAACCGAAGGAGAAATCAAAAAACTGCTGGAGGAGATTGAAGAATGAACATACCACTATTCAAAATTTACTGGGATGAGGACGATATAAAAGCCGTTGAAGAAGTTATTCGCTCTGGGATGCACTGGTGCATTGGAAGACAAATCGAAGAATTTGAAAAAGGCATTTGCGAGTACCTTGGAACCAAGCACTGTGTGGCCTTTAATTCCGGCGGTTCAGCACTACATGCGCTAATGCTGGCTTATGGCTTTAAACCCGGCGATGAGATTATCGTGCCCTCTTTCACATTCATAGCAACAGCTTACGCTCCATTATACATTGGAGCAAAGCCAATTTTTGCAGATATTGAAGAAGAAACTCTTGGACTGGATCCGGAGGATGTTAAAGAAAAAATTACTCCAAAAACCAAGGCAATAATCGCGGTTCATTATGGTGGAATGCCATGCAAAGTTAGAGAGCTGAAGGAGATCGCCGAGGATTATGGTTTAATTCTAATAGAGGACGCTGCTGAAGCTTTTGGGGCAAAAGTCGGGGGGAGATACGTTGGAACTTTCGGGGACTCAGCAATTTTCAGCTTTTGCCAGAATAAAATATTCACCACTAGCGAAGGGGGCGCAGTTGTTACGGAGAATGAAGAAATACACAGACGGCTGAAATTATTAGTCTCATATGGTAGGGTAACGGAAGGGAATTATTTCACTTCTGGAGCTAGGAGCGATTATGTTGAAATTGGATATAACTGGAGGCTCTCTACGATTCTGGCGGCACTAGGCTTGTCTCAATTGAAAAAAGTTGACCGTTTAATTGAAATGCGGAGAAAGAACGCGCACTTCATGAATACCACTCTAAAAAGAGTAAATGGGATCAAAGTTATGGAAGAACCAAGAGATTACTTTGCAGTCTACCAGCTTTACACGATAAGAGTTTTGGAAGGAGAGAAAACAAGGAACAAGTTAATGGATTATCTCGCTCAAAAAGGCATTTCCACGAAGATTTATTTTGAGCCGGTGCATAAATATACTGTGTTTAGAAATTTGGGATACTCTCAGCTCAATTTACCAGTAACTGAAAGTATATCTTCCCAAGTCCTGACTTTGCCGTTGTACCCGCACATGACTGTTAAGGAGTTGGAGTATGTTGCATCGTCGGTTAAAGAGTTCATGATGAGGGGTGATACTCATGAAACCGGATATTTTTAAGAACAAGAACGTCCTCGTTACGGGTGGTACAGGAAGTATTGGTCGGGAAATTGTTAGGCAACTCTTGGAGACTGATGTTAATAGGGTTATTGTAATGAGCAGGGATGAGATAAAGCATTTTGTCATGAGGAAGGAGTTTTCTGATGAGCGTTTGGAGTTTGTTGTAGGGGACGTCCGGGATTTTCAGAGTGCGAGTAATGTTTTCAAGCTGTATAACGTGGATATTGTATTCCACGCCGCTGCAATGAAGCATGTTGTTATCTCAGAAGAGTTTCCTTTTGAGGCCGTGAAGACTAACATAATTGGGACTCAGAATTTAGTTGATTTAGCTCTTCATCATGGTGTGGAGAAATTTGTGACTATAAGTACTGACAAGGCGGCTAATCCGACTACTGTTATGGGGGCGACAAAATTCATTGCGGAGAGGATAACGCTTAATGCCAATCGTTTGACTGGTGGTGATAGTTCTTTTGTGGTTGTTAGGTTTGGAAATGTTGCGAACTCAAGAGGATCAGTAATTCCTGTTTTTATAACCACAATGTTGAAGAAGCGAAAGCTTTTCGTCTCCGATCCAGAAGTTACGAGATTCATCATGCGTATTTCGGATGCCGTTAAGTTAGTCTTTAAAGCTACCGAGATTGGAGCTGGGGGTGAGCTGTTTATATTGAAAATGCCTGCGTTTAGGCTTGGGGATTTGGTTGATGTGATGGTTCATGATATTGCTCCGTTACTGGGTATTGATTCTGAAGATATCCTGGTGGAATTAATTGGTCTCTCGCCGGGTGAAAAACTCCATGAGGATTTGATAAGTGAGGTAGAGAGTTATTATGTAGATGACTTGGGTGATATGTACAGAGTAACCATTGGAGGAGTTAAGAAAGCCGTTGGGTCTGTTTGGATTAGATATACCTCTAAAGATGCGCCAAGGGTATCCAAAGAGGATCTCAAAAATCTCGTGCTTGAATATCTTGGGAAAACTAATAGGAGGGAAAAATAATGGAGCATGATACTCTGCCCAACTTATTCATTGTCGGTGAACCAAGAAGCGGGACAACATCCCTCTACCACTACCTCAACCAGCATCCGGAGATTTTTATGTCCCCCATAAAGGAGCCAAATCATTTCTGTACAGACCTCCATAGAGAAACGTTGGAATTTTTAAAAACATTGAGAAAGAACTTTTGGTGCATCTAGAGCTTTTTAGAGGAGCACGAGGTTACAGAATTGTTGGTGAATCTTCGGTTATTTATCTGTACTCTAAAGAGGCAGCGAAGAATATTTATGGATTCAATCCAGATGCAAAGATAATAGCACTCTTTAGAGAGCCCGTTAGTTTTTTATATTCTCTTCATAGTGTCTTCCTTAGGGAGTTGCACGAGAATGTTGAAGATTTTAAGAAAGCCCTGGAACTGGAACCCCTCAGAAGGCAGTGGAAGCAGATTCCCAAATATGTTTTATTCCCATCAATGCTGTATTATTCAGGATGGATAAAATATGCTGAACACTTGAAAAGATATTACAAGCATTTTGATGAATCTCAAGTGAAGGTGATAATATTTGATGACCTAAAGGCCGATCCCGAAAAAGTATATCGTGAGATTCTCCAGTTCTTAGGTGTCCAAAATGTGGACTTTACCCCTTAATTTCGAGGTGTACAATAGGGCTTCCACCTATAGAGTGCCCCTCATAAAAAGATTGTATTCGAAATATCTAAGACCCCCTTAGGGAATATCATGCCACCAAGACTTAGAAAAGCCATCTGGAACCACGTTATAGTCCCTATAATCAGACTAAATACAAGACCAATTCAACGCAAGTCTCTTCCAAATGACCTTAAAAAAGAACTTATGAAGCGCTTTAAGCCTGAGGTTGTAAAACTCTCGGATCTAATAGGCAGAGATTTGGAAGTTTTATGGGGATACGAAAATGTGTAATCTGATTACCTGTCCAATAGTTTTAAATTAACTAAACTTGCTACCCCTTGACTCACCACCGTAGCCACCGCCGCACCGGTAGCCCCGTAGTGGAGTATGAGGGTATAGTTAAGAGTGACATTGAGAAAAGCGGTAAAGCCGGTTATCTTGGTAAAGGTAAGCTCCCTTCCTGTGGCGTTCATGTAGCTCCCGAAGAGCGAGTTCAGGAACATGAATGGAATAGCAAAGGCCAGAATCCTGAGCACGGGGACGCTCTCCTTGAACTTCTCCCCAAATACGAAGAGGATTCCGAGCTTTGCGAAAAGGTAATATCCCGCGGTGCCGGCAAGGCCAAGGAAAAGTAAGGTCTGGAAGCTCTTTTTAAAGAGGGCCTCAAGCGTTTTCCTATTTTCCTTGTGGAGCCTTGCCATGGAGGGTAGTGTTGTGGGTATCACAACGTTGGGAACAAGCATCGCAACCTGAATCCACATGTACGCCGCCCTGTAAATCCCCGTTTCATAATCTCCCCTGAGAAGGTTCAGCATCACCATGTCCGTGCGGTAGTAAATCAGGGTGAAGAGCCCAATCAGCCAGAAGGGGTAGGACTTCCTGAGGAGGTTTGCCCATTCCGCTGGACGGAACCTAACCACAATCTTTCCTGGAACGAAGCTGAGACCCCACCTTATCCTGAGGAGTTCCCTTATTGTGTATCCAACTAAGAGAACTGCCACGAACGGGAAGAGCTCCTTGAAATGCCACAGGACTGCACCACCAATAAAGAAGGCCCAGAACCTCTCGACGGTTCTCGCTATGGCCTCGTACTTTGTGATTTCAAATGCATACGTCATTCTGACAAACACAAGTGAGACCCAGGTTAGCATTGCCTCAGCTCCAGCTAAAACTATTAGGAGCTTCATCCATTCCGGCTTCGGGAGGAAGAGTGTTATAAGGACTATTATCCCGAAGTTGAGGATTGCCAGGACTATCTTGAAGCCGAGGACATCGGGGAGCAGTTCTTTAAGTTTGTCCCTGTCCCTCGCAACTTCCCTCATGAAGTAGAAGCTCACCCCGAGGTCTGAAAATATTCCGAGGAGGCCAATGTAGTAGAATATAAACGAGTACTGCCCGAGCCCGTCTGGGCCGAGCGTTCTGCTCAAGATGACTATTATTCCATAGGCTAGGAGTTTTGAGAATATCTCCGCCCCAAAGAGCCAGCCGGCGTTTTTTATCAGCCTCAGTTTCAGGCTCTCCGACATCGAGTGTAGAATGCCTTTGGGATACAAAAACCTTTGGGCAACCGTTTTAAGCCCCTGCGAGAACTCCAGAACGCGATGATGATTGATGGGCGAACCGAGTGGTGAGGAGGGAAAGGTGATCGCTGAGCAACCCTTTTAAGGCCCATCTCCAACCTTTTTCGGGATGATGATTTCAGCCTTGTCTGAGGCTCGTGATGATGGAGTGACGGACTGACCGTCGGCTTATTTTTATGTTCCTTGAATTAGATTAGCCTAACAAAATTGGAAAACCTAATAAAGTTAAATATCCGAATGGGAATGGCAAAGTTTAAATATTGTGTGCATATGCACAAAAATTGTGGTGGTACCATGGAAGAAATTTACAGGCCGATATGGCTCAGCATCGTTGGCAACGTCCTACTTTCCCTGTTCAAGCTGGTTGTTGGCTTCATGTATTCGAGCATAGCCCTCATCTCGGACGGAGTGCACTCCCTGAGTGATGTGATAACAAGCATCATAGGCTACGCGGGGATAAGGATATCCTCCAAGCCCCCCGACAGGGATCATCCCTTTGGGCATTCCCGCTTTGAACCCCTGGTGGCGTTCCTGATCGGAGAGGCGCTCCTCATAGTCGCCTACGAGATAGGCAGGGACGCAGTTTATCGCATCCTCCACGGGGGTACCATCCAGGTCAATTCCCTGATGCTCGGCGTCACGATTCTGTCCATTCTCTCCAAGGAGGCCATGTTCCGCTATTCGGTTTACGTTGGCAGAAAGCTCAACAGCCAGATACTCGTAGCCGACGCCTACCACCACAGGAGCGACGCGCTGAGCAGCGTCGCGGTGCTCGTTGGTCTCGGTGCTCAGAAGTTAGGTTTCCAGTACGGTGATTCCCTTGCCGGTCTGGTGGTGGCCGCGTTTCTTGTAAAGGTCTCGATAAGCATTATCCTTGAAAACGTCCGTTACCTGACAGGCCAGGCCCCGCCCTTCGAGGTCTGCGAGAGGATAAAGGAAACTGCCCTGAGCATCCCCAACGTCCTCGGTGTCCATGATTTAAGGGCCCATTACGTTGGAAGCAAGCTCCACGTCGAGCTACACATTGAAGTGCCCCCAGAACTCACACTGAAAGAGGCTCACGATATCAGTGAGGAGGTTAAGAAGAGAATAGAGGAAATCCCCGAGGTGGAGGTCGCCTTTGTCCACGTGGACATAAAGGGGGTTACTAAGTGATGTACCTCATGATCCCCCCCAAATCCACCAAAAACGCCTCCAGGTGCTCTTTCCTCACATGGGGCATCATGACTATCCTGATGTAGCCGCGGTGGGCGCTTATGCCCCAGCCCCGTTTCTTTAGTTCTTCCTCGACCTCCTCAAGGTTCCCGGTTCCAAAGGACACTATGTTGAGAACAGGCTCGCGGATGAGGTAAACTCCGGGGATTTTTTTCAGTTCCTCCGCGAACCACCTGCTCAGCTCCATCGCCTTCTTCACGACCTTCTTGTAGCCTTCGAAGCCAAGGTGCTTTATCATCGCCCAGACAGCTAAAGCGCTCGCTCCAGGCCGGGTTCCCGTTATGGTGGCCTGCCAGACCTTGCCCCCTGCGAGGTACGGTGCGGGGACGCTTATTGCCTCAAGGAACTTCTTTTCCCTGAATATTATCCCCCCGGCAGGAATGGGCACCATGCCCATCTTGTGGGGGTCTATGGTTATGCTCTCCACGCCCTTCAGCCGGAAGTCAAAGTCTGGAATCTCGTAGCCGAGCTCCTTTGCGAAGGGTATCACGAAGCCGCCGAAGGCCGCATCAACGTGGAGAGGAAGGCCATAGTCAAGGGCAAGGTCGCTCAGAGCGGGAATGTCGTCTACCACACCCAGCCCGGTGGTTCCGGCGATGCCGACGATTCCTATGGTGTTGTCCGTGATTTTAGCCTCGACGTCCTTAACGTCGACCGAGTAATCTTTCTTCAGCTTTGCCCAGACGAGTTTAACCTTCAGCATCTCGCTCGCCTTCAGGAAGGAGAAGTGGGCGCTTTCAGGGAGGATCAGCTCTGGCCTTTCGACCTCTGCGATGTTCCGGAAGGCCCGCACCGCCAGAATATTGGCCTCGGTTCCACCGGAGACTATGTGCCCATAACCTCTTTTTAGGCCCAGAAGGTTTGAGAGCATTTCGACGGCCTCTTCTTCCACCCTCTGGCTGCCCACATGCAAACCGGGATCGCCGAGGTTCCTGTCTATGTACCTCCTAACGACCTCAACGGCAAAGGGATGGGGATAAGTGCACATCGAGCCGAGTATCCTTCCTGAATCGAAGGTCAGATCTGAGGATGTTTTCTCCTCAAGCTCCCCCAGAACCTCTTTCTCGCCCGCGCCTTTTCTCGGAAACATCCTCTCACCAGCCTGACACTACTCATCGGGGAGGGATTTAAGCTTTTGCCCTCTGGATATAGGCCTTGAAGAACATTGGCGTCGTCAGCGCGGTAAGCATCGAGACCGCTATGAAGCTGGCAAAGAGAACCTGGTCTATCAGTCCCGCTGAAAGGCCAAAGGTCAGTATGGCCAGCTCCAAACTGCCCCTACCGCCCATGCCTATGCCGACCAGTATTGAATCCCTCCAGCTGAGGCCGAAGAGCTTGCTCCCAAGGCCGCACCCTAAGAGCTTCCCGAGAACTGCGGACAGGTAAAGGGCCCCTATGAGTGTAAGGCTCATTCCGGCCGTTGGAGGGTTAAACATGAGCCCGACGTAGATGAAGAACAGGGGTATGAAGAACTCGGTGAGGACCACCTGCAGGTCTTCTATGAGCTCGTTCAGCTTTATCCGGGTGACCACAAGGGGGTCCTTCCTTTCCCTCAGCCGGCTTATTGTGAGACCGGCCAGGTAGGCACCGATTATCTGGTTGAGGCCGGCTTTCTCGGCTATAATTGCGAGTGCAAAGGTCAGAATGAGGGTGAATGTGAAGAAGACGTTCAGGTTCCTGACGATTGAGTAGAACCACCTTGCCCTCTTGAAGACGTACTCGGAGATGAGGAGTGTGACCGCTATGAACGTGAATATCTTGACGGTCAAAATTCCAAAGGAGACTAGGTCAAGGCCCCCTCCGGCGAGGGCCGTTATGATGCCTATTAGGTAGACCGCCATTATGTCGTCGGCGAACGCTGCACCCATGATTATTGACGAGACTTCCCTCTTGACGCGCTCCTTGGCCAGAACACCGCTCGTCACCTCTATCGCCGTGTTTCCAAGGGTTATCCCTATGAATATTGCCGCAGTCGTGCCCTTGCCGAAGTACATCACCGTGATAAACCCCAAAACGAACGAGAACGCGACTCCGAGACCGGCAACTACAACGGCCTTCTTGGTGTTCTGTGCTATCGCCGAGAAGTTGCTGGTGAGCCCCATATAGAGCATCATCATTATCAGCCCAAACTCCGCCAGGACTCCGAGCTCTTCCGTCGGTTCGATGACGCCCAGCACGAAGGGCCCCAGCATGACACCGGTCAGGACGTGGGCTATTATCGGGTGTATCCCCACCCTCTCAAAGAGCCATTCAATGCTCTTTGCAACGACCAGGAGAATCGCCAGCGCGGGCAGAAAGTCCACGTCATCCCCTCCTCGCGAGCAGAGCCCCTATTATCCAGAGTGCCATCAGTATTATCGCGAGTATCGCTGCAATGCCTGCCCCCCTGCCCGTCCCGAAGACTATTGGTATTGGGCCTATCATTATTACTCCGCCGCCTTCCACCTCGCCCTCGCCGCCCAGAGCAGAAATTGCGGTTCCAATAAAGACTAGCAAGAATCCGAGCAGTATCATTCCCATGCCGGCCAGGATGAGCAGGCCCCCCTTGTCCATACATTAAGGCCTTCTCGCTAGCCTTTTAAAACTTACCCAAAGGGTTTAAATGCCCGGGAATCAAATTCTCCAACATGCTTGTGCTCGTTGACCTGGACGATACCCTCTGCAACACGTGGGAGGCCGGAAAGTACACGATACTCCGTCTCATCCCTTTCCTTCTGAAAAGGAGAAAGTTTAAGGCGTTCTTCTACATACTCACAGCCCGCTACCGCGAGCTTGAGCAGTCCAGGGAGCTCCACATGATGGACCTCGATAAAATCGTCGAGAGGCTCCTCCGGAAGATATACGTTGGCATCTCGCCTGGGGAGCTCGATGAGATCCAGGAGCTCGTGGACAGGGTATTCTTCTCAAATCTGAAGCTGTTCCCGGACACGGTTCCTTTCCTTGAGGGGCTCAGGGGGATGGGTGCCCGGATAGTGCTCGTAACGGACTCCTCGACCAGGTGGCAGAGGAAGAAGCTCGAATACCTCGGCATAAAGGACTACTTTGATGCCCTTATCATAAGCGGCGAGACGGGGCACAGCAAGCTCGACCCCCACAACTTTCGCCTGGCTAGGCAGCTCTTTCCCCACGAGGACGAGGTCTACATGGTCGGCGACAGGGACGACACTGACATGAGGGGCGGGAAGGAGATAGGGGCCGTTACAATACTCGTCAGCAGGGGGTATTTCAAGGGGAGACTCGCAAAGCACGCCGATTACGTGGTCAAAGACCTCATGGAGGCCCTGGAGGTGATAAGGCGTGAGCATGAAAAACGAGCTGAAGCGTAAGTCCCTTCACCTCACCGGCCTTCTTGTTCCAGTCTCGTACCTGCTCTTTGGGAGGGAGGTCACCCTCACCCTCATAGGCGTGGCCTTTTTCCTCTTCGTCGTGCTCGAACCCTTCAGGATAATCGAGGAGCTCAGGGACAGCATCAAGAGGAGGCTTAAGATATACGTTGACAACGACGTCTTCGAGCGCGTTGAGGTTTTGGAGAAGCAGATACGGGAGATAACGAGGGAGCACGAACGCTATCGCGTGGCGGCCCACATATACTTTGCCGCGGCGGCGTTCATCATTGTCTACTTCTTTCCCATGGAGATAGCGATAGGGGCCATCACGGTTGCAACCGTGGGGGATGCCCTGGCGGCTATAGTCGGCAAATCCCTGGGCAGGCACCGCTTCAAAAACGGCAAGAGCCTTGAGGGCAGTGCCGCGTATTTCTTCTCTGGACTTCTGACGCTCTGGCCCCTTGTAGGGCCCCTTTTGGCGGTTCTTGGCTCCTTTACTGGGATGCTGGTGGAATTCTACGGTTTCCCGCCAGGGAAAGATCCGGGGGAACAGCTGGATGACAACTTTTCAAACCAGCTGGCGATAGCGGTTGTGCTGTATATCGCGGGGATTTTCCTGGCCTGATTTTCGTTCCACGTTCTCAATGCACATCAATGAGACCAGATAAAAATGGTTAGAAAAGAGTGGATGGAGGTCACTCTATGGTGACCGTGGCGAACTTGGTGAACGTGTCCTCGTCGCCCCACTCTTCGCCGGGCGCTTTGTCCCTGACAGCATCCTGGAGCGGCAGGCTGTCAACGGCAGAATCGCCGGCGCCCTGTCCCGTTACATATGCCACCATACTGAGCTTCTCCGGCTTTCCTCCAAGGGCCTCCCATGGGATGGCTATCTCAAGGGTCTGAAGTCCGTTCTCCGCTCCCCCGGTGTAGGCGTAGAATCCAACCCATTTGAGCTCCTCGTACTTCCATGCCGAACCGTCCCATACGACAAACTGTGCGCTGGTTATGTTGCTGGTTCCCTTGTCCCCGAAGAACTCACCGTTCCAGAAGAAGTACAACTGCGCGTCTATTCCCTTGTCAAAGCTCACCTTCCTGCCCCATGCATCGGTGCCGGTGGTGTAGCCCCCGTCCTTGTAGTCCATCGCTATGCCGTAGGCAACCCTCCACGATGCCTTGTTCTCCGTCGTGAGGGCTATGTAAAGGAACTGGTCGTCGTAGTCAACGTAGAGGGCCTTGAGGTTCGCACCGTCCTGCCCGTAGCCGGTATCATCAACGGCTATGGGCTGGACGTTCCAGTCGTCGAGGTTGCCGTCTATAGTCTTGGTCAGGTTCTTGGCGAGCTCCTGCATGTGTTTTTCCCTTTCCAGCTCGCCGCTCTGGGCCTTTTCGACCATTGACTCCATTTCTCTGACTATTTTTTTCATTCCGGTGTAGGCCCGGTATATCTTGAGTGAGGCACCGAACGCATAGTTCGGGCTGTCTATCAGCTCTTTGCCCTCGTTGTAGAGCTTCAGGAGATCCATGACCTTATTTCTGAGCTCGTTGAGCCTGTCCTTCATGTCGTCAGTGAGCGGCATGCCGTTGAGCTTCTCTAAGAGGTCGCTATAGGCGGCATAGTCCCTCTCAAAGTGCCGTATACCGTAGAACCTGTTGAGCATGACAAAGGAGTTCTGGTACTGGATTAGCCTCTGCATTTTGACACTAACCAGAGTGGCACTCTCAACGATGTTGTCCATCCTGATCCTGATGTAGTAGTCGGGGATATTGTCGGAGAGCTCCTCTGTGGTGCTCGGCTCCTTGGTTATGGTGTCAACTATGTCGCTTATTCCATCGTTCGCGAACGGGTCTCCGAAGTTCCATACGGCCGGGCCGTAGCTGAAGCCTGTTGCAACCTGGAAGCTGAACTCCTTGGCTCCTCCAAAGACGCTCAGCGGGATTCTAACCTCAACGGTGTTCTTGTGGAGGTTAACTCCAACGAGAGCGCCGCTGACCTGCACGATGTTTCCGGCGGGGTCTACAAAGTACAGCAGGGAGGTCTTGCCCGTTCCGGAGGAGACTACGGCCGAGGTTTGGCCCGTGTACTGGCTTCCGCCGAGGTTTATGGCCATCTGGATGTCCCACTGAAGGACCCCGTTGGTGTCCATTTCACCTGCGAACCACGTAGCTCCACCGTCCTTATAGTCTATCGGAACGGCTATGAACGTGGCACCGTTGTCCCCGATTTTTATGTTGCTCATGTTGGCGAACCTGAAGAGGAAGTACACGTAGCGGTCGTCCTTGGTGACGCCAACCTCCGTCAGGTCGGCGTGGGCTGAAGTCCCCCCTGGCAGCCACTGATCCTTGTCGTGCTTCTGGTCGTTCGTAGCGTCGCTCCAGATGAAGACGCCGTTCTGGACAGTGTATGAGTTCGGGGCGATGCTAACCGCCGGCCAGTCGTCGGGGTTCCCGTCGACGTCTATGCTGCCCACCCAGACAACCTGGACGTCCATGGTGAACTCGTTGTTGTTCTCGTTGGCCTCGGGGATGGCGTTTTCCTCGTCAACGACCGCCCTTATGGTGTACGTTCCTGTGGCGTTCGGGCTCCAGTTGAAAAGGAACCACTTGCTCTCTCCTGCGTTCAGGTTGACCGTCCAGTTCGTATAGAGGTTACCACCAAGGTACACCCTAACACTAGCGTTGCTGACCGGTAACGAACCCTCATTTTTGACGGTCACGTTGTAAACACCAAGCCTGTTAATGCCAACAACGCCGGGCCCGGTTACGCTTACGGTGAGGTCAGGCATTAAGAACCATTCACCGACAAGCATGTTGGTGAAGGTGTCGGTGTCTCCCCATTCTGCGCCTATGTTGGTGTAGTCTATGGCAGGGTCAACCGGTAAACTGTCCACTGCGGAACCACCGCCTCCAGTCACCCAGGACATAACGGCAAATCTGGAGTGCTTTCCTCCGAGGGCGCTCCAAGGAATGGCTATCTCAAGGGTCTGGAGACCGGTTGAAGTGTCTCCTGTGTAGGCAAATTTGGCTCCAACGTCGGCAAGGCTCTTGTAGTTCCAGCCACTTCCGGTCCAGGTGTTGAAGTTGTCGGTTCCCATTCCGCTGTTCCAGCCCCACCAGAAGTAGAGCTCGTAATCAAGGGCGAATCCGCCGGAGAATTCAACGCTCCGTCCCCAGGAATCAGTCCCGGTTGTGTAACCGTTGCCTGTTCCCGGATCAATGTCTATTCCTATCCCGTAGGCAACGTCCCAGCTTCCGGTGTTGTTGGTTTTGATGGCTATGTATAGATACTGATCGTCCCAGGAAACGTACATCCTGTCGAGGTTTGCCCCTGCCTGCCCGTTGTCCCTTCCTGCCACCAGAAGGTCGGCGTTGCTCCAGTCGCTCAGGTTTCCGTCTATGGTCTTGGGGGCGACGTAGATGACCGCCATGTTGGTGAAGGTGTCGGTGTCTCCCCATTCTGCGCCTATGTTGGTGTAGTCTATGGCAGGGTCAACCGGTAAACTGTCCACTGCGGAACCACCGCCTCCAGTCACCCACGCCATCACAGCTATCCTCTCGGGCTTTCCTCCCAGGGCACTCCACGGTATCTTTATCTCGACCGTCTGCAGGCCGGTTGAAGTGTCTCCGGTGTAGGCGAAGCTACCGCCAACGCTGGAGATGCTGTTGTAGTTCCAGCCACTTCCGGTCCAGGTGTTGAAGTTGTCGGTTCCCATTCCGCTGTTCCAGCCCCACCAGAAGTAAATCTCATAGTCGAGAGCAAAGCCATTTGAGAACTCAATGCTCCTGCCCCATGAGTCTCCACCGGAAACGTAACCGTTGCCGGTTCCCGGGTCAACGTCTATTCCTATTCCGTAAGCCACGTCCCAGCTCTGTGTGTTGCTGGTCTTTATCGCAATATACAAATACTGATCGTCCCAGGAGACGTACATTTTGTCGAGATTCGCACCGGCCTGTCCATTGTCCTGTCCCACCGCTATCAGATCAGAGACTGTCCAGTCGCTCAGGTTTCCGTCTATGATCTTGGTTCCATAGAGGGCACTTGCAAACCTGCCAAAGGGCCCCAGGCTGAGAACGAGAACCGCCATCAATACCAGCGCTACCTTTTTCTTCAATCTGCACACCTCCAGTGGTGCATAATCCCCAAGGGTGTACGGTAGTCACCGTTAGTGAATATTTGGAGAAAAAGGTTTATATGCTTTTCTTTCCATATCACTGGTAGTGATAACAGGGGTGGTTGCCATGGTGAACTTCATATTCGGGATCCATAACCATCAGCCTCTCGGTAACTTCGGTTGGGTCTTGGAGAGTGCCTACGAGCGTTCCTACCGGCCGTTCATGGAGATACTTGAAGACTACCCGAACATGAAGGTCGCGGTTCACATAAGCGGCCCCCTCCTTGAGTGGCTGGAGGAGAACCGTCCCGAGTATATTGGCCTTCTCCGTTCCCTTGTCCGGAAAGGGCAGCTTGAGATAGTCGTCGCCGGCTTCTATGAGCCTGTCCTGGCGGCGATTCCAAAAGAGGACAGGATAGAGCAGATAAGACTTCTGAAGGACTTTGCCAAGAAGCTCGGCTACGATGCCAAGGGCGTCTGGCTGACCGAGCGTGTGTGGCAGCCGGAGCTCGTAAAGAGCCTCCGCCAGGCTGGTATAGAGTACGTCATTGTTGACGATTACCACTTCATGAGCGCCGGTCTGAGCAAGGAGGAACTCTTCTGGCCGTACTACACGGAGGACGGCGGGGAAGTAATAGCGGTCTTCCCGATAGACGAGAAGCTGAGATATTTGATACCCTTCCGTCCGGTTGAGAAGACTGTGGAGTACCTCCATTCCCTCGACGACGGCGATGAGAGCAAGGTTGCTGTCTTCCACGACGACGGTGAAAAGTTCGGGGTCTGGCCCGGAACATATGAGTGGGTGTATGAAAAGGGCTGGCTCAGGGAGTTCTTTGATAGCGTTTCAAGCGATGAGAGGGTAAACCTTATGCTGTACTCCGAGTACCTAACCCACTTTAAGCCGAGGGGCATAGTGTACCTCCCGATAGCCTCGTACTTCGAGATGAGCGAGTGGAGCCTTCCGGCAGAGCAGGCAAAGCTCTTCGTTGAATTCGTGGAGACACTGAAGAAGCACGGGAAGTTTGAGAAATACAGGGTTTTCGTCCGCGGTGGAATCTGGAAGAACTTCTTCTTCAAGTACCCCGAGAGCAACTACATGCACAAGAGAATGCTGATGGTGAGCAAGCTGGTGAGGGAAAACCCCGAGGCGAGAAAGTTCATCCTCAAGGCCCAGTGCAACGACGCCTACTGGCACGGCGTCTTCGGCGGCGTCTACCTCCCCCACCTCAGGAGGGCGGTCTGGGAGAACATCATCCGGGCGAATAGCCATGTGAAGGTTGGAACTTTCGTGAGGGACATAGACTTCGACGGCCACGATGAGGTCTTTCTGGAGAACGAGAGCTTCTACGCGGTGTTTAAACCCTCCTACGGCGGAGCGCTGTTCGAGCTAAGCTCAAAGAAACGGGCGGTCAACTACAACGACGTTCTCGCTAGGCGGTGGGAGCACTACCACGAAGTCCCTGAGGCGGCCACCCCTGAAGAGGGGGGCGATGAGGGGGTTGCGAGCATACACGAGCTTGGCAAGCAGATTCCAGAGGAAATACGGCGGGAACTTGCCTACGACAACCACCTCAGGGCGCTCCTTCAGGATCACTTCCTCGACCCGGAAACGGCTATAGATGAGTACCGCCTTGCTAGATACCTGGAGCTCGGTGACTTCGTGAAGGGGACATACGACTACAGCACCTCCGATGGGGGCATCACCCTCTGGCGCAACGGGACTGTCTCGGGAAGGGCTGCGAGGGTTGAGAAGTCTTTCAGGTTGAAGGAGGACGGCTTTGTCGTTGACTATGCAGTAAAGAGTGACGCCAAGGCCCTCTTCGGCGTTGAGCTGAACTTGGCCGTTCACAGCGTCATGGAGAAGCCCGAGGAGTTCGGGGCGAAAAGCTTTGAGGTGAACGACCCTTACGGCATCGGAAGGGTGGGAGTGGAGCTTGACAGGGAGGCGAAGGTCTGGAAGTATCCGATAAAGACCCTTAGCCAGAGCGAAGCTGGATGGGACTTCATCCAGCAGGGCGTCAGCTACACCCTGCTGTTCCCAGTGGAGGGGGAGCTGAGGTTCCGGATTAAATTCCGGGAGCTATGAGTTTTTAACTTTCTGTTCTCACAATTTTCCAAAATATTTTTAAGTCTGACTTTCTACTTCAAATGGTGATACAATGATAGAGGATGCCGCGAGGAACGCCGTCATAGGTCAGGTTGTGCTGATACTGGCAGGACTTGCTGGGGGCTTTCTGGGCTTCCTAGTCTCGCTCTTTGGGTTCGGAGCGTACGCCCTCGGGATGAACGGATTTGCGGAGGTCTTCGGGGATAGCAGGATATTCAGATTCGTCGTGTTTGCGGTTGTAACATCGCTGGCCGCTGCCCTGATTCTTCTGGCTGGTTCCGCCAAGGCGGGCCTGGTTCTCTTGGCGGTGGCGTACCTCTTCGAGATACTGGCCAACTACTACCTGTACCGTGCCTCGGGTGTCCCCGCTGTGATATGGGGGTACGGCCTCATCCTGCTCGGACTCCCGCTCCTCCTGGTCTACATCGGGGTGCTCCTCATCATAGCGGGCAGGGTCATGGTGATATACGGCTACTATTCGATTCCAGAGATGTACAGAATAAAGAGAAAAGCGAGAAGGCACATGGGGATGGCCCTTTAAACCCTGATTGTTAGTCCCTCCAGGCTCTTGTTTATTGATTTTATGACGTAAAACTCAGTAACCTTGTCTTTCCTCGAAACCCTTATCACTGTGGTGGCAATATCCTCCAGGATGTCCACAACAGACCTCCTTGATGAGTCAATTACCTTGGCCTTCAGAAACTGTATTGAAAGCCGCCTTTCGTCCCCAACATATCTCGATATGGCGGTTATTATGGCCTGAATGTTCCTTGGGTAGAATTCTGAGGTCACAAAGAGCTTTTCAAGCCCCACGACCACGGTCAGTAAGGGGGCTTCTGAATTTAGGACTTCCTCGTAAGTTTCCTCAAACTTCTTTGCCAGTATGACGGGTTCGGAGGTGTCCCGTATCCATCCCAGTACGTCTCCTGTTTCGATTTTGCCCCCTATTTTAATCGCTTTGACTTTATCAAAAACTTCGTCGCTTATTCCCGCCAGCTTCGCCTTTGCTTTTAGGAGGTAAAGCGAGTCAAAAATGTCCACAACCACCACTGTGTACCCCTTTTCATTTCCCCACCGTATTAACTGGGATAGCCCAAAGTACTGGTCCCCACTGTCTGTCCTTTCTATCAGGACTATCTCTCCCCTTTTGAGGGATTCCCAAAGCGTATCCATGAGGCCGTCTGGGACACTCACCGCGGGTCGCCTATACCTATTGGGTTTGATATCCTTAATAAGGTATGCTATTGTGGATGAAGATCGAACGTTTAAGCGTGCTTCGGGATGGATTACTTCCTTCTGAGGCTGAAATCAAGCGCTTTCTCCATGCGCCAGAACCTGCAGAAGGAACACACCTCCCCGCTCGACGGCATCCCGCAGACCTCGCACTCCCTCAGCTCCTTCTCCTGGAGCTCGGCCTCGAAGAGGTGCTTCTTCCTCAGGTAGCCCTTCACGAAGTTTATCTTGGTCCCGGGCCTCTTCTCCTCCATGTCGTTGAGTATGCCCTTGTACTCTATGGTTGTAGCTCCTACGGCGTGGGGGCATTCTTCGATGTGGTACTCTATGCCGTTCGCCAGGGCGTACGCCACGACCTCCCTCTCGGTCAGCTCGTAGAGCGGTTTTATCTTCTTCACGAGCTTTCCGTTGAACTGTTCCGGAGTTACCGGCCCCTGCTTTGCCAGGTACTGCGTGTTCCAGTTCATCAGGTTGGCGAAGATGAAGCTCGCCTCGTCGTCGAGGTTGTGGCCGGTAGCGACTGCATCAAATCCGTTGTCGTAGGCGAACTTGTTGAAGATGTAGCGCTTGGTTAGGCCGCAGTAGGAGCATGTGGGCCGTCTCGTCCTCACTTCGCCGATTCCATGGCCCAAAAGCTCCTTAACCCTGACGATGTGGAGGGGAACTCCCAAAGCCTCGCACTGCCTCTTTGCATATTCTTCGCTCTTCTCCGAGTACTCTCCGATGCCCAGGTTGATGTGGAGGCACTCGATGTCGTAGCCGAGCTTTTTCAGCACGTGGGCGGTAACCGCTGAATCCTTCCCGCCGCTCACAACAACCAGAATCCTCTCGCCCGGCCCGATAAGCTTGTAGCGCTCTATCGTCCTCTTCACCTTCCTCTCGAAGTACTCCGTGAAGTGCTCGGGGCAGAGGTACATTCTTGGGTAGTGGAGCTTAATGAAAGCTGGTTTCTCGCAGAACCTGCACCTCATGGACATTTCTCTCACCGAAAATAGAGGAGGTGGTGGCCTTTTAATCTTAATCCCCAACGCGGTTATATCTCCAGGCTCATGCCCTCCTCTTCCAGATGGGGGGACTTGGCTATTAGAACCCTCCCCTCATTTTTGACGATGAGGACGCGTGTAAACGCCTCCTCAAGAAGGGCCAGATACATCCTTTCAACCATCTCGTAGTTAACAAAATAAAACGTCGTTCTCGTGGAATTCCCAAGGAACGCTGATGCTAGGTTAGCCAGGGACAGGATGAAGCGCCTGTTGTTGCCCTGGAGGGGTATCATCCTCTCGGGATTCAGTATTACCGTTACCGTTCCGGGGTTTTTTAAGTAGTATTCCTTTAGCTTCTGGGTAAACTTGCTCAGGAATATCCCCGGGTCTTTGTGTGGGTCGCCCTCAAGGAGCAGCCTGCCCCACTTGGAAACCCCCCCCGCCTTTACCCGGGGTGTGTCCTTTGGAACTTGAAGCCCAGAGAGTCTCAGCCACCGCAGTATGGGCAGAACCGAATCAATTACATCCACGATCAACACTCGATTCCATCCGCAGGTCTCGCCGATGGCGTAGAACAGCAGTGGATGTTTGGAAAGGGAAGTGTGCTCTATGAGCACGCTCTCCCCTGGCTGTATAGTTTTGATGTACTCTTTAAATTTCATTTTCTCCCACCCCGGGATGCTTGATGAGCTTAACTGTCCTTCCTGAGACCCTTAAAACATAATCAGAGTCCTGTTCCAGGCCTTTTGTCAGGTATTCCGAAGCTATGCTTGTGTTCAGGAACAGGAAGTTCATCTTACCCTCAATAGGTAAGTATCTCCGGGTTACGGTCTCAAAGTACCTTTCGAGCTTTGCTGGATTGTCGAGAAAGGTGAATGAAAACTTCTCCATGCCCAGAACTATGGTGTGGTTCCTGCTTCTCTCGGGAACGTTCTTTGCAACCTGCCCGTATATTGCAAGATGGTGTTCAAAGTCCTCTATAATATCAACCCTACCAAGCACATTGCCCCTCATAACTATACCCTTCTCTTTTATCACCGGAACTTCGCCAATTTCGAGCTCAATGCCCGCAAATCTGAGGTTCTGGATGAATATGTGCAGGGTGTCCCATATGTCCACTATCAGGGGCTCAATCCCCATGTCTTTCCAGCCCTTTACTATTTCATAAAATATCAGCTCCGGATGGTCCTTTGCTTCGTACTCCACGAGCGCAATGCCATCTTGAGTGGAGAGAAGTTTCTTTATGACGTCTCTCATGGCTCTCACTAGGTGGATATATGAACTTCGAACCTAATATGCTTTTTGTATCATATGGTTGTTGGGGTGCATCTTTGTAGGGAAATAATGGGTCAGACGAGGCTCTCTATCTTCGCCTTCCAGTTACCCGGTTCCCTGAAGTCCTTCTCCGTGTAGAGGCCCTCCTTCTTGAGTATGCCCCTCGCGGCGAGCAATCCTGTCGCCGCTGCGTTCACTATGTCCCGGCTCAAACCTGCCCCGTCGCCGGCGGCGAAGATGCCCTCGATGCTCGTCTCAAGGTTCTCATCAACCTCGACCTTCATGGCGTAGTACTTGATCTCGGGCGCGTAGAGCAGGGTGTGGCCGCTGGCGACTCCGGGCAGAACTTTATCGAGCTTCTCCAGACCCTCCAGGATGTTGGTGACAACGCGATGCGGCAGGGCCATCGCTATGTCTCCTGGAGTAACGTGCTTCAGCGTCGGCTCGACGTCGCTCCTCCTTATGCGCGCCCATGTGCTCCTCCTCCCGCGCCTCAGGTCGCCGAGCCTCTGGAGTATGGGCTTTCCGCCACCTATCGTCGTCGCCAGCTGGGCTATGCTCCTCCCGTAGGCGGTGGTGTCCTCGACCGGTTCGGTGAGCTCTATCCTCGTCAGGAATGCGAAGTTGGTGTTGTTGCTCTTCTTCTCGTGCATTGAGTGTCCGTTTACTCCAACGTAGCCGTCGTAGCGCTCCTCAACCACGAAGCCGTTCGGGTTGGTGCAGAAGGTTCTCACGAAGTCGTCGTAGGTGTCGGTGTATATGTGGAACTTGGGGTCATGGTTTATGCTCGTTATGGGCTCCATGATTATCGCGGGCACCTCAACACGAACGCCGACGTCGATCGGCCCGTGCCTTGCTCTGAGGGCTATCCTCCCTGCCACCTCGTGGAACCAGTCCGCCCCTCCCCGTCCGGGGGCGACGATTATGTAGCGGGTGTTTATGTCGAAGATGTCCTTTCCCCTCTTTACCTTCACCCGTCCCTGCCTGAATTCCAGGGCCTTCGTCCAGAGGAGGAACTCAACGCCCTTGCCTTCGAGGTGGCGCTTTATGTCCGAGATAACCCCGGGCGTCCTGTCCGAGCCTATGTGCCTCTGGATTATCGGGATGAACTTTACTCCGGCCTGTGCCGCCCTCTGCTCCCAATACCTGACCTGGTCGGGGTTGCCCTTGAAGAGGTTCTTCGGCGCTTTGTGCCTGAGGAAAATCCTGTCTACCTCCCAGACGAGCTGCCAGGCGTAGTTCTCGTCCCCAGTAAGTTCGCTTAAGTCACCGCCGATGTCCGGGCGGAGGTTTATCGTGCCGTCGCTTAGGCCGCCTGCCCCGCCGACACCGCTCATTATATGGCAGGGCTGGCAGCCTATGCAGTAGCCGAGCTCGTACATTGGGCATATCCTCTGGTCGATGTCTCCACCCTCGTCGATTACCAAAACCTTAAAATCGCTCCTTTCCGCCAGCTCGTAGGCCGCAAAAAGTCCCGCCGGGCCGGCGCCGATTACCACGACATCGTAGGTTTTCCCAGAAACCATATTTCCCTTGCCGGGGTTTATGGGCAATCCCTTAAAAACTTTTTGGCAAGTTTTTGGTTAATTTACTCTTTTTATGTGCCAAATTTCGACAGAAATATGGTAATCACTCCCCGAAACCTTTAAACAGAATTGGGCACTACGGTTTTCAGTGGGATCATGCCGGGGGAGAAATCTAAAAACGCCAAGGCGAAGAAGATAAAGATAATCCACAGCAAGAGGAGGCTCCTCCAGCTTAAGAGGAAGGAAGAACTGAGCCACAACATCAGGTACATCTCGAAGGTTCCCGTCAGTGTCGTCATGGACAGGGATTTCCTGAAGGTTAAACCCAGCGACTCCCTCATCGCCCTTATAGAGGGCATGGGTGATGAGGAGAGCTCCGCTGTGGTCGTTGATGACTCGGGATACCTCATTGGTTTTGTAACGATGAAGGACGTGCTCCATTTCTTTGACGTCCCAAGGAGGCATTCAATAGTGGGATTCGGCCTCCTCAAAAAGTATTCAGTCACGAGGGCGACCTACGTCAGGGACATCATGGTGACGAAGCCCATAACCATAAGCATCAATGATAACCTGGGCCATGCCATAAGGATTATGCTCGAAACGGGGAAGCACCACCTCCCGGTGGTTGATGAAAAGGGCCGCGTTCATGGGCTGCTTGAGGTGAAGGACATAATCCGGCTCATCCGCATAGTCTCGCTTTGACAACCTCCAATCAGGTGGGAGCATGGACGTCTTCCTGGAGCTTGCGGTGATACTGGTGACGGCCAAGCTGGGGGGATACATAAGCAGCAGGCTGGGCTTTCCGGCTGCTCTTGGCCAGATAGTGGGGGGAATCCTTCTCGGCCCTAGCCTCCTGGATTTTGTCAAATACGGGGAAGGTGTAAGGCTTATATCCGACCTCGGCGTCATAATGCTGCTCTTTCTGGCAGGCCTCGAAACCGACATGGAGGAGTTCAGGCGTGTCGGACTTCCCGCCTTTGTTATCGCTTCCCTCGGGGTTGCCCTCCCCTTTGTCTTCGGTTACCTTGTGGCCATTGGATGGGGCTATCCGAGGATGGAGGCCCTTTTCCTCGGCGGCGTCATGACGGCCACGAGCGTCAGCCTGACCGCCAGCGTCCTCATGGAGATGAAGCGTCTCAGAACGCGCGTTGGGGCGGCGATTCTGGCGGCGGCCGTTGTCGACGATATACTGGGCATAATCATACTCACGATACTCGTTGGAATGAACACCAAAGGAACTGTCTACACCCAGGACATAGCCATACTCCTCGTTGAGATAGCCGCGTTTTTCTTCTTCAGCTATCTCCTCGGTAGGGGGATTGTTAAGAGGGTTCTCCGGGGCTCCCATAGAATAAACCTGCCCGAAACGGTTACCACCGTTGCCCTTGTCGTCATGCTGGTCTTTGCTTACCTAGCGGAGTACTTCCAGATAGCGGCAATAACCGGAGCCTACCTGGCGGGTATCCTCGTTGCTGGGAGTGAGGACGCCAGAAAGATAACCGACAAGGTGGTTACCCTCGGCTATGCCTTCTTCATACCCGTCTTTCTGGTCGGAGTCGGCGCCGAAACTGACGCCCATGTCGTCTTTGCCGCTGGAACATTTGCGTTCATATACTCCCTCCTGGCGATAGCCGGCAAGGTCATCGGCTGTGGGATCGGCGGAATCCTCTCGAAGTTTAACCCCCATGAGTCCCTCCAGATAGGTGTTGGAATGATTCCAAGAATGGAGGTTGGCCTGATAATGGCCAACATAGGCCTGGCTGAGGGGGTTCTTAGCCAGCAGAGCTTCTCCATAGCGATAGCGATGGTAATGGCGACGACGCTCGTGACGCCTCCCCTCTTGAAGGTCGTCTTCTCAAAGGGTTAGCTCGGCCAACCGAGTGCTCATCACGGCTCAGGCAGTGCCGGTCTCGTCATCGCTATGCACACTTTAGGGCATAGGTTTATAAACGCCTCACCGCAGTGGCGAACATGAGTGAGGTGCTCTCGATACTCAGTTCGGCGCTCTTCATGCTCATCATGATAGACCCGAGCGATAAGATACTCCTGGTCAGCCTCCTGAGGGAGGACTTCCATATAGAGGACATAAGAACCCTTATCGTGAGGGCCAACCTCATAGGCTTTCTCCTGCTGTTCCTCTTCGCGGTTTCTGGACAGATAATCCTCCAGCAGATATTCCACATCGACATAAACGCCCTCCGCGTCGCCGGCGGCTTCGTGCTCTTCAAGATCGGCCTTGAGGCCCTTGAGAGCGGGGGCATGATGACCCTCAAAAAGGAGAAGAACATACTCGCTCTTGCGGCAGTTCCTGTTGCGACACCGCTTATAGCGGGCCCAGCTGCTATAACAACCGCCATAACCCTGACGGCTGAGAAGGGTCTCTACCACGCGACTGCCGCGATATTCATCGCCATACTCCTCACGGCGCTCACCATGTTCATAACCCTTTACGTCATCAAGAACGTCAGCAAGACAACCCTTGGTGTCTTCATAAGGATAATAGGTATGTTCACGATGGCGATTGGGGCGCAGATGATGGTGCAGGGCGTCGTTGGAATATACCTGCTCATGACGTCTGCTGGATAAACGTCAAAAACTCCTGGGCTAACCTTTTAACCCCTTCCGCTTTTCCCAGGAAAAGGAGGGTTGAAGATGAAAGTCAGACTTGAGAGGGTCAAAGGAACGCGAGATCTCCTCCCGGAGGAAATGGCCAGGAGGAGATGGGTGTTTGAGAGAATCCGCGAGGTCTTCGAACGCTATAACTTTCATGAGGTTCTCACGCCGACCTTTGAGTACACCACGCTCTTTCAGCTGAGGAGCGGGGAAGAAGTTGTGGAACAGCTCTACGCCTTTGACGACAAGGGTGGCAGGAACATCTCACTCCGCCCGGACATGACGTCGAGCGTGGCCCGGCTCTACGTCAACTCCTTCCAGAACGCGCCCAAGCCGATAAAGTGGTACTACATGGCCAACATGTTCAGGTATGAGGAACCCCAGAGCGGCCGCTATAGGGAGTTCTGGCAGGCGGGCGTTGAGCTCCTCGGAAGCGATAAGGTGGAGGCCGATGCTGAAGTGATAGCGCTCTTCGTTGAGAGCTACCTCGCCACAGGCCTTGAGGACTTCACGGTCAACATAGGCGACCGCGTTCTCCTCGACGAGTTCGCCAGGATGCTCGGCGTCGAGGACGATGTAGGTTTGATGAGGCTCATAGACAAGAAGGACAAGATGAGCAGGGAGGACTTCGTTGGGGCATTGAAGGAGTTTGGGCTTGACGATGATGGGGTTGAGAAGGTTCTCTCGCTGATCGAGATCAAAGGGAAACCTGATGATGTGCTCCCCAAGGCAGAGGAGCTCTTTACGAGTGAAGGGGCAAAGGCAGAAATCAAGAGGCTCTACGAGCTGGTCGACCTCCTCGATGCATACGGCGTGAAGGAGAAGATCCTCATAGACCTCGGCATAGCGAGGGGCTTTGACTACTACACGAGCATAGTCTTCGAGGCCATCGCTCCCAACGACCTCGGCATAGGCTCGATAGGCGGCGGTGGGAGGTACGACAACCTCATCGAGGTCTTTGGAGGCAAGCCGACTCCAGCAACGGGCTTTGCCATAGGCATCGAAAGGCTCATCCCGATCCTCGAGTGGAAGGGCCTCATTCCGGAGCCAAAGCTAAGGCCCGACGTCTACGTGATTCCAATCGGAAAGGAGCCGGAGCTCAAAAGGGCTGCCATCGAGATAACGTCCTCCCTCAGAAGGGCCCGAGTTAAGGCCGACTACGAGCTGACCGGAAGGAAGCTGAGGAAGGCCCTGGACTACGCCGGAAGGCTGGGCGTCCCCTACGTCGTCCTCGTCGGAAGGAAAGACCTCGCGGAGGGCAAGGTAACAATAAGGGACATGGAGAGCGGCGAGCAGAGGGCTGTGGAAAAGGAGAAGGTTGTGGATGTCCTCGCAGGGATGTTGAGGGGTTGATTACCTTTTCACCTCCACCCTGAACTCCCTTGCCTTTCTCCTCATTCTCCATTCCTCGATTTTCCTCACGAACGGACAGCGGGAGCGCCATTTCCAGTAGGCTCTTTTCAGCGACTCGAACATCTCTGGCCCCAGGCTGACCTCTCCCCCGCCGTGAAGGGGGTTCAACCCTCGCCGTTGGCGGTTCGGTTCGCGGGCCCATCACTTACTCGGGTCGCCCCTTTCAGTTCAGCCCGCAGGCCCGGTCTTGGGCCCGTTACCCCTACCGGCAAAGCGGATCAGGGTTATCGCTTCAAAGCCCCTCCCAAACTCTAACTGCCCAAGAGGGCAGTTTTCGAAGGACGCCTGCCAGCGTCCTCCCCTGCTTTTGCAGGGGACACGGTGAAAGCCCTCTAAGAGGACTACCCGTCAAAGGACTCTTTCAGAGTCCTTACCACTCCAAAACTTAAAAGGCTTTCGGTAATTTGAATGGCTGACTCAAGAATACTGCATCCCCTCCGTGAACGGCGAGGCTTTCAAAAGAAAAATGTAATATCTGAAACACAGCTTAAAGGGTTAGCGGATGAAGAAATATTAAAAAGAGCCATGGGGCACTCAATGCCACGTCACGACCCTGTGGGTGACTTTTCCCGCCAGTGCGTCTTTCAGGGCCTCTTCCATTATCTCAAGGCCCCTCTCAGCCAGCTCCCTGGTTATCACCAGCGGCGGCGTTATCCTGACAACGTTTCCGAACATTCCGTAGCTCGGCAGGATGAGGCCCAGCTCGAAGGCGCGCCAGCATATCTTTCCTGTCAGCTCCGGGTCCGGCTTTCCGTCAGGCTTGACTATCTCCGCCCCTATCATAAGCCCCCTTCCGCGGACGTCGCCTATTACATCGTAATCCTCCTGCATCTCCCTCAGGCGTTTCTGAATGAACGTGCCCACTTCCAGAGCGTTTTCGAGGAGCCTCTCCTCTTCAATTATTCTCAGCGTGGCGTATGCGGCCGCAGAGATGACGGGATTGGCTGCCGGCGTGAGGAGTGCCGAGCCGCTCGTAAGCCCTTCCATCAGTTCCCCTCTCCCGATGACGCCGCTGAGTCCCATACCGCTGGCAACGCCCTTGCCAAACGCGAGCAGGTCTGGCTCAACCCCGAACCACTCGCTCGCGAACCACTTCCCTGTCCTTCCGATTCCCGTCTGCACCTCGTCCATGGCGAGCAGGATTCCATGCTCATCGAGGAGTTTCCTGAGCTCAATGAAGAAGTTCTCCGGGGGCACGACTATTCCGGCATCCCCCTGTATCGGTTCGGCTATGAGAACGGCCGTCTCATCTGGGGGAACCACATGGGCAAAGATGTAGCTTTCAAGGTAGTCGAGGAAGCGGTTTATCAGCTCGTCGGGCTCTTCGTAGCCGTCTACCCCCCAGACGTTCCGGTAGGGGTTGGGATAGGGCACCCAGACTACGTTGGGAATCAGGGGTGACAGTCTTCTCTTCTGGGAGCTCTGAAATGCCGCTATCGATGTTGCCCCATAGGTCTGCCCGTGGTAGGCGCCGATGAAGGATATTATCCAAGGTTTTTTCGTTGCAAACCTCGCCGTCTGCATGGTTAAATCCATCGCGTCGCTCCCGCTCAGTCCGAACAGAATCAGGGAGTTCTCAATTGGGGCCTTTTCAGCCAGCATCTCGGCCACTTCGATTGCCCTCCTGCTGTAGGTGTAGCCTATCATTGAGTGCTGTATCCTGGAGACCTGTTCCTGGACTTCTCTCACAAGCCGTGGATGTGCGTAGCCGGTCGATGCAGCGGCCGCTCCGGCTAGGAAGTCTATGAACACGTTGCCGTCGACGTCCTCTATCAGTGCCCCGTAGCCCCTCTCCGGGACAACGGGGAAGAGCTTAACGCCGAGGCCCGGCGAGATGACTCTCTTTTCCCTCTCTATCAGCTTTCTGGCCTTTGGGCCTGGAGGAGTGACAATTATTCTCGGATGCTCAGAAGACATAACTACCGCCCCGAAATGTTAAAGGGAAAAACGAAAAGGTCACGGGTTGGCCGCAACGAACTCGTCGGTCTTTTCTCTGACGAACCAGAACAGCACGAGCAGGCCTATGAGGTTGGGTATTGCCATCAGTCCGTTCATCATGTCGGAGAACGTCCAGACAGTCTCCAGCTTTGTTACGGCACCGACGTAGATGAAGACAACGAAGAGCAGGTTGTAGACGAGGTGAAGCCTCGGATAGAGCCTTGCGAACTTCTCCGGGTCCTGCTCAAGCCACTTTGCGAGGTACATGACGTTCTGCCTGCCGTAGAACGACCAGGCAAGTATCGTAGAGTAGGCGAAGAGTACGATGCCTATTGCAACCATTATTTCTCCAGCATGCCCGAAAGCCGCTGCGAAGGCAGCCTGGGTGAGCGGTGCGCCGTTGAGGTCGGGGTACAGGCTGTAGGCCTCCGTAACGACTATGGAGACGCCGGTGAGGGTACAGATTATCAGGGTGTCGATGAAGGGGCCAAGCATTGCAACGTGTGCCTGCCTTGATGGATGGTCCGTCTTTGCTGCCGCGTGTGCGAGCGTTGCGGTACCCAATCCAGCTTCGTTGGAGAACAGCCCCCTCTTGACGCCCCAAAGGATTACCTGGCCTATCGCGCCGCCTGCCACTGCTCTCCCTGTGAACGCATCCTGGAATATCAAAGCAAACGCACTTGGGAGCTTTCCTGCAAATTTAACCCAGACGCCTATGGCGAAGAGGAAGTAGACTATTGCCATGAAGGGCACGAGCATCTCGGCAACTTCACCGATCCTCTTGATACCGCCTATAACGACTATGAAAGTCAGGATCGCCAGTATTGCTCCGGATACCCACGTTGGGACGTTGAATGCGGTGTTGACGGCATCTGCGACCGAGTTGGACTAGGTCATGTTTCCGATACCGAAGGCCGCTATGGCCGCGAAGAGCGCGAAGAGTATCGCCAGCACCTTCCCGAGAGTCGGGTAGGCGTCGTCCTTGAGGAGGAACAGTCCGAGTATCGCAAAGAGGACTGCAACTATTATTGCTCCTACCTGGAGCGCCCCTGTGAAGCTCATTGCAGACTTTCCAACGAAGAGCGCAAACAGCAGGGTAAATATCGATGCAAGATACTTGCCGGTCTTGGGAATGTTCTCCATGGCGAAGCCCTTCTCCAGGAAGTTGAAGGTTCCGCCTATCATGGTGCCGTCTGGCAGTTTGTCCCTGAAGGCGACACCGAGGAGGCCCTCCGAGTACCTGGTGGCCATTCCCACGAGCGCCGTGACCCACATCCAGAACAGCGCACCTGGGCCACCGTAGTGGATGGCCGTTGCGACACCGGCGATGTTCCCGATACCGACGGTTCCGGAGATCGTTGCCATCAGAGCCTGGAACGGTGTAATGTCACCTTCGCCGGTCTTTTTCCTGCCCTCAAAGAGGGTGAACCTTATGGACCACCCGAGGCGGCGGAACTGAATCGCCTTCAGTATTATTGTCAGGAAGAGCCCGGTGCCCACCAGCAGTACTATCATCGGCAGGCCCCAGACTTCTCCGTCCAGCCAGTTGATAAAGTCCACCAACATGCCCATTGAAGCACCCCCATATAAGTTCATTCTAGTGCATGTAGATGCCTTATGCCACGTTTACTGACGTTAGTGTACTTTAACGTTAATGGTTATGAACATCATAGGTTTTAAGGTTTGTGAAATATAATTGGATAAAATGTCATGTATTTGGCGCACTTTCAATTGTGTTTGTAAAATTGGAATGACTGCAGTGGAGGGCATCCGGTGGGGGCTCTTGACTTTTCTCTTTTTCAAGCCTCGCCCTTCAGGGCGGGGTACGGTGTCATGCAAATTAATCATTAAGCAGGAAAGCAACACTCTTTTAAAGTATAAAACGCATACTATACCTTAGAATGAAGCGGGCAGTAGCGGTCAAACTCCAGCCCTCGAAGGAACAAAAGAAAATCCTTTTTGAATTAGCTTACGCTTCAGCAATAATCTGGAACAAACTCAACTACCGGAGGCTCAAACAATTCAAAGAATTCGGCAAAATAGACTTTTCAACAACTGAAAAAGAAGCCTACCACGAGTTCAAAAACTGGATTGGTGGCTCAACAGTTCAACAACTGGCCAGAAAGAACGCTGAAGCGTGGCGTTCTTTCTTCTCCCTCAACAGGAAGAAAAAGAAGGGTGAACTGCCCGAATGGTTTAAACCGAAACCACCAAAATTCGTCAAGGAAAAGAATGGTAAAAAACTCTTTGTAATCCCCCTTAGGAACGACCAGTATCAGATTGATGGGAACGTTATTGAATTGAGACGTCTCGGCAAGTTTGGGAAACTCAAAATCCAGTTCAAGGGCAGAATACACTTGAAGGGCAAGCAAGGACGCTTAGAAATCGCCTATGATGACGTTAGGCGGAAGTGGTATGCCCACATTAGCTTTACGGTAGAGGAGAAGCTTGAAAGTGGGGAATGGGTAAGCGTTCCGAGAAAGCCAAGGGGAAACCTCTCTGCCGGAATTGACTTGGGAGTGAACAATTTGATGGCCGTTTATGTTGAAAACGGTGAGAGTTTTCTGGTTAATGGAAGGCCACTCAAAAGCATTGATTTTTACTGGCGGAGGAAGATTGCTGAGTATCAGTCAAAACTTAACAAGTCAGGAGCTAAAACGAGCAGGAAGCTCAAGAGAATACACGAGAGGGCTAAACTCCAAGCGAGGCATTACATCAATACCGCAGTTAGGCAAACTGTTAGAAGGCTTTATGAGCTCGGCGTTTCAAGAATTGTAGTTGGTTACCCGAAGGGTATTGCAAGGAACTCTGATAAGGGCAAAAGGCAGAATTTCATTCTCTCTCACGTTTGGCGGTTTAATTACGTCATCAAACGCTTAACTGAGGTTGCTGAGGAGTATGGTATTCAGGTTTTGGTTGTTGATGAGGCTTTCACTTCTCAATCCTGCCCTCTCTGTGGCCAGCGCAATTCTAACGGGAGAATTTTCAGGGGTTTGTTTAAGTGCCACAGGGTGGGCGCTGTTATGAACGCTGACCTTGTGGGAGCTTTTAATATTTTGAAGAAGGTGGTGAAACTCATAACCCCGAGCCTTCCTGCTCTTATGGGGGGTAGGGGTAACTGGCCGGAGACCCGGCCAGAGGGGTTCGAAGAACCCGTTCTAACGGGTTCCCTAATGAGAACCCCTCAAACCTCCCCGCCAGTGGCGAGGGGTTAACCCGTTGGAACCCTCGCCCTCAGCCGGGAGGAGGTCAGTCTGGATAACGTTATTAACCTCCAATGGCTAACCTCTGCAGGGATGATGAGTCTGGAGCCCCCTGATCGGTGAGGAGGTTTCGCGGGGCTGACCGCAATGATAAGGGAGCACCTCTGCCGTGAGTATCTGGAGGAGATTGAACGTCTCGAACGTTCAATTCGGGAGCTGGAGGAAGAGATAATCGAACTCCGCATGCAACTCAACCTGAAGGTTGATGAGGCCAACAGACTCGCCATAGAGAACGCCAGTTTGAGACACAAGCTTGAGGTTCAAAGGAGGACCTACAGGAGAATGGTCGAACTGCTGAAGAAGGCCAAGTTCCCAATAATCCTCCTTGACGAGGATGACCCTGAAAAGTGATGACTGGCGTTATCCAATTTTGCCCCATGTTAGCACCACTGTAATTCATTGGAATAACTACAAAGTCCCATCCGAGCTAAGGGAATATTGTTTAGTTATCTAGTTACAGTATTGCCGTTTTTGTAATACAAGATGCAAGTTAAGCTATGTTGGGGAGTTGCTGTTATATTTTCCACAATATGTATATTCATTTGGAATGTACTTAGCTGGAAAACACTCAAATCGTTACAATATACGCAAAGCTTAAATAATATAATAAATTAATCTAAACGGTTCAACAATGATGGTACAATCTGTTTTGTGTCTAATCTGGGATTGGAATCTTATCTCAACTGTGTTGAGGTGATTGCTGTGAGGAGGTCAAAGGTCGAAATAATAGCTGATATACTGCGCTCTGCTAATGGCACCGGTGCAACCAAAACCCAGATAGTCTACAGGGCAAACCTGAACTTTAAGCTGGCGAGTGGCTACATAAGGTATCTCCTTCGGAAGGGCTACCTCGTGGAGGTTGTTGAGAACAACAGGAAGATTTACAGGGCTACTGAAAAGGGCCAGGAATTTCTGAGGGAATTTGTTGTTATTGCCAGGGAGTTAGATGAGCTGTTCCGCCTGGAAAGTGTCCTCTGACTTAAATTAACTCTTCAAATCAACTTAATCATGTTCCGTAACATCGTTCCGTAATTTCACTACGAAAAAACGTTTCTTCTTCCTTAAATACGTGAAAATAGATAGCCACTAATGCCCCTGGCATAATGGGGCTCCTCTGGAGGTGTTCGGAAATGAAGGGTGCTCTGCTGAGCTTGGTTTTGGTGGGAATGGTACTGATGGGAGCCGGAGCAGGAACCTGGGCCTACTTCAGCGACACCGAGACCAGCACCGGCAACTACATCGCGGCTGGAACGCTCGACCTTAAGCTTGGAGATGGAGCAAGCACGTGGTATGATGATCCTAGCATACCCAGCTACACTGTCACGAATGTTTACCCTGGATGGGGTGACTGGCTTGACTTCTACGCCAAGAACTTTGGAACTATTGATGGGGATCTCTACATGAAAGTAACCTACACAGAAAGCGGAGGGGACAACCCAGAGGCCGAAGGATCCCCTGATGATGCAGTTTTGGACGACAACCTCTACGTTGCGGTTTATGTTGATGGAACTCTCTTAGACAACCAGACACTTTCATGGTGGGCAAGCCAGGGTTACTACTCTCTTGGGAGCTTGACCGCGGGCAGTATGGCCCACATAAAGATCGAAGTATACATACCAACGACAGTGGGGAATGAGATTCAGGGCGACGAGGTTACTATTGATGTAGAGTTCAAGCTAATGCAGAGCGGTTACTCTCCGTGACCGGTTTAATTCTTTAAAGGGGTGACAGTGATGCGGAGCTTTGCAGTGGCTTTACTCCTCATCGGCCTTGTGTTGACAGGGACCGGCTACGGCACGTGGGCGGTCTATCAGGACACCGAGACCAGCACGGGAAATTCTGTACAGGCGGGTACTTTCGACTTGTATCTGACTGATACCACCACAAGTGCAGATGCCCAGTGGACCCTTTACAACGCTTACCCCGGGATCAATGTCCAAGAAGAGGGAGATATTAGGATATACAACAATGGGAGCGTTGAGGCCGATCACATTGAAATCGTATTTGAACTTAAGTGTTACGAGGACAACAACGGTAACCTCGTCGATGGCCAGATTGCAGGGCCGGAGTCAGATACCAACCTGACGGGAATAGGGGAGTGGCTGAAGGAGATACTGGTACTTTCAATGAAGTACAGCGAGAGCCCCTCCAACTCAAACCCCACCCTCAACCTTGTTTACATCGACCTCAGTGGATACCACTACGATGGCACATACCTCACAGACATTGATGGCGATGGGTACATTACCCTCTATGATCTATCTAAACAGGTCATCAGAGGTCTTTACGCACCTCCCGCTTTGAACGGTGGTGCTCCTGATGGCACACACTACACGACTTTCCAAATGGCACTTCAGGTCAGGGAAATGGGCTATCCCCAGAACGACTGGCAGGGGGATGTCTGCGAGCTTATAGTGCACGTTGGAATGGCTCAAGACTCGTCTCAGACAGTCCTCAGTCCCGGAGGAGTTCAGGTAATACTCCCCTGAGAGGTTGAAGGCCGATGAGGTCGCTCTCCATCATCTTTCTTTTTGTTCTCATGGGGTTCCTGGTGTACACAACGATGATGTATGGGGCCAGCCATGTTACGGATTCCAACCCAATCCTTCTTATAGATGGGGAGACCCGAACGCCCGCACCTTTGAATACCAGTACGGCTTCCGTTGATATACCCCTGATAGATGTTTCAAACAACTCTGTGGTAAACTCGGCAAGTGTCCTGTTGAATCGCTTGGCTTCGACCCAGGTATCGTACTCGCAGATTCTCAGCGGGGTCGAACTGGTGAGTAAGCTGTCACTTATTGCGGTGATCGTTGCGGTGTCACTTTTACTGCTGTCAGACATGGTGGTGAGGTAAAATGAAGAGGCTCATGCTTATTCCCTTTGCTGTAGCACTTTTTTCTCTCTACATTCCCCAGGCATCTTTTTCCTTTTTCCCAGACACAGAGCCCATCCCCGCCGAACTGGCCGCCGCTATCCCGCCCTCCAGCGTCGCCGTCTTTTATGAAAATGCGACGCTCACCTTTCTTTGCCACGCCCCCTGCTGTCATCACGGCGGCAGTTCGGATGTCTCTGAGGTGGGTGGAGTAATATCCACCGCAAAAAACGATCCTAGTATCTTGGAGCATGCTCCCCAGTGCTTCAGAAGAATATGCAGTGAGGCAGTTCTCAGCGGGATATACATTGACAACAAAGGTAGGGACGTCGTTCTTAAGGGAGTCGTCGTGAAATGGTGGGGTGGCGGAAGGCTTAACTACTTGAAGATAGATAACATGACGTTTAATGTTAACTCCACCTCCCCCGCCCGGATCGGGATTGGGGTGACGCTGGGGGGCGGGATTCATACTCTTGAGCTTGAGTTTGGCTCGATAGTCTCGGCCGCCTTTGAGATAACCTTTGTCCTTAACGACCACGTCGAGGAAACCTATTTCGTCCCGTCCATTGAGTTTAAGTGGGTGTAGCCCCATGAGGGTAAAATATCTCATACTGTTGGTTTTCCTTGTACCAGCCCTTATCCTCCTTCCCGCTTTGGGGAATCTTGACCTTCTCGTTGTTCTCAGCGGAAGCATGCAACCCCTCTTCAACCCGGGAGACATGGTTGTAATTGAAATAGTTGATCCCAGCACAGTGGGAATCGGAGACGTCATAGCGTTCCACCCCCCTGATGCCAAAGACGAAAAAACACTGGTCACACACAGGGTCGTTGATGTGGTCACGAACGGGAGCCACAGATACTTTCAGACCAAGGGTGACAACAACGAGGATCTCGATCCATTCCTGGTTCCCCCTGAGAATGTCGTTGGGAGGGCTGTCTTCTCGATTCCCTATCTGGGATACCTTACAAGGCACAATCCCAACAGGACAGTCAAACTCGCGGTGTATTTCCTTCTCATAGTCTTCCCCGGGCTCATAGTCCTGTACAGCGAGCTCTCGTACCTTAGGGGATACTCTCCAAAAATGGAGAGAAGGGAAGAGAAGCTGAAACTCTGGAGGTCGAGGACTGTAGAGGAGGTGCTGCCTCTGCGGGCCGTTGGGATATTCTTTATCTCCATGGCTGTGCTTACTATGATGCTCCACCCAGCGATAGAGGCAACACCCCGGGGTGTCGTTAATACGGGCACGCTTCCGGTTCTCCTGCTCAGAAACGGCGTACCCGACTACGTCTATCTGCCTCCCGGTAAAACGTACGCCGGGGACTACGAACTTGCCGTTAACTCAGTCCTCCCCGTAATGTGGCTGGTCAAGGCATACGAGGTTAATCCTTTTATACTTAAATCGCTGAACGTTATAATATCCCTCCTGCTGACGCTCGTAACGTTCCCTCTGTGGGTGAGGGAGTTCCCGGATATAAAAAGCCGGGTAAGGAGGCGGCACCATGAAACTCTGGGAATATAACCTGCTCTCCCGGATAAAACGGTACTGGGTGCCTCTAACCGTAATCTTTCTGCTTCTGGCGGCGGTTTTTGGTTATGCGTACATCACGACTCCGACAACGGTTACCAAGGAGATTACGGTCACCAGAACCCTGTACCTCTGGTCTGGCGGGATTGAAGGGATGGGCGTTGTAGTTCAACCCAACCCTATATGGGACGTTGGAAGAAAAGTTGTACTGCCGATATACCCCCTGTCCATAATGCCCACAGCAGAGGTGGAACTTCACTTTAACATGAGTGGAGATAACGTCAACGTCGAATTCGAGAGGGAGCTGAAGGTTGTTTACTATCTCTCCTATGACAAGGAGAGGGTTGTGGAGGAGACGTACCGGGCGGTCTCCAACACTTCAACGGGTAGTTCCTTCGCGGACAGCCTGTCCCTAAACATCAGTGATATCTTTAACCGGATAGAGCTCACCCGAAACATCCTGAAACTTCCAAAGGAGAGCGTTGGGGTTGAGCTCGTTGGCAGGATAAGGTACTCCGGCACCGTTAACGGCAGACCCGTGGAGGGTACCCAGGAGTTCCGGGGGAGCATAAGCTTCCCCTATGATGGATTTTACAGCATCGCGAGTGACCTGAAAAACGGCACTCAGGCGTTTACCGAGACTGTTACAGAAAACCGAACCGTAAACCAGGGAAAGCGTGTCATGTTCCTGGCACTCTCGGCTCTCTCTGCGGTTCTCGCGGGGATTGCAGTGGCCGTGGGTTGGAGGTTCAACCCGGCGGCATACAACGTTAACGAGATGGAGCTTGAGAGGGAGAAGAAAAAGCTCGCCAAGTGGGTAAGCTCTGGGAGGCTTCCTGAGCGTCTGTCCACTGAGAGGGTGGAGCTCGCTTCGCTTGCTGACCTCGTTGAAGCTGCCATAGACATGAACAAACGCGTGATCCACGACCCCAGCGAAGGTGTCTACTTCTTCTTGGACGGGGGGATGCTTTACTACTTCAGGGAAAGGATTACCAAAGGGGAGAAATGAAGTTCAAACGAAAGTCTTTTTTAGCATCACTGTGGGATAGGCTTAGGAGTAAGAAGGTGATGCTCATGAGCATGGACATGACCACTGAGATGTTCAAAGAGGAAGGATGGATAAGAAAAACGTGTAAAGTGTGCGGTAAGCCCTTCTGGACGCTCGATCCGGACAGGGAGACCTGCGGCGACCCGCCATGTGACGAGTACGCCTTTATAGGCAAGCCCGGCATACCTAAGAAGTACACCCTGGAGGAGATGCGCGAGAAGTTCCTGAGCTTCTTCGAGAGGCACGGCCACGGAAGGGTGAAGCGCTACCCGGTTTTACCGCGCTGGCGCGATGATGTCCTCCTCGTTGGCGCTTCAATCATGGACTTCCAGCCGTGGGTCATCAGCGGCGAGGCCGACCCGCCCGCGAACCCCCTCACAATAAGTCAGCCCTCGATAAGGTTTACCGACATAGACAACGTCGGAATAACCGGCAGGCACTTCACGATATTTGAGATGATGGCTCATCATGCATTCAACTACCCCGGTAAGCCAATATACTGGATGGACGAGACGGTCGAGCTCGCTTTCGAGTTCTTTACGAAAGACCTCGGAATGAAGCCCGAGGACATAACCTTCAAGGAGAACCCGTGGGCCGGTGGGGGAAACGCGGGGCCGGCCTTTGAGGTGCTCTACCGCGGCCTGGAGGTTGCAACCCTCGTTTTCATGCAGTACAAGAAGGCCCCGGAGAACGCTCCAGCTGACCAGGTCGTCGAGATAAAGGGCGACTACTATGTCCCGATGGAGACGAGGGTAGTCGACACCGGCTACGGCCTTGAGCGCTTGGTGTGGATGAGCCAGGGGACGCCGACGGCTTACGATGCCGTCCTCGGCTACGTCGTTGAGCCGCTGAAGAAACTCGCTGGAATAGAGAGGATAGACGAGAGAATCCTCATGGAGAACTCCCGCCTGGCGGGAATGTTCGACATCGAGGACATGGGTGACCTCAAGGTTCTCCGCCAGGAAGTCGCGAGACGCGTCGGCATAAGCGTCGAGGAGCTTGAGAGGGCAGTAAGGCCCTACGAGCTCATCTATGCCATAGCAGACCACACGAAGGCTTTAACCTTCATGCTGGCAGATGGGGTTATTCCATCGAACGTCAAGGCGGGCTATCTTGCCAGGCTCCTCATAAGGAAGAGCATAAGGCATTTGAGGGAGCTTGGTCTGGAGATACCGCTCGCTGAGATCGTCGCCATGCACATAAAGGAGCTCTCACCGACGTTCCCGGAGTTCAAGGAGATGGAAGATGTAATCCTCGATATAGTCAACGTCGAGGAGAAGCGCTACCACGAGACGCTCAAGCGCGGTAGCGACCTAGTGAAACGCGAGATTGCCAAGCTCAAGAAGGCAGGAAAAGACGAGATACCCCTCGAAAAGCTGATCCTGTTCTACGAGAGCCACGGCTTAACTCCAGAGATAGTCGCGGAAGTAGCCAGGAGTGAGGGGGTTAATGTTCACATCCCCGACAACTTCTACACCTTGGTTGCGAAGGACGCCGAGAGGACAGCGAAGGAGGAGGCCGCCAGGTACGTTGTTGACTTTGAGCTGGTCAAAGATCTGCCCGACACGAGGACGCTCTACTACGAAGATCCCTTCATGAAGGAGTTCGATGCGGAGGTGCTCAAGGTCATTGAGGACTGGGTCGTTCTCGACCAGACCGCCTTCTACCCCGAGGGGGGAGGCCAGCCCTACGACACCGGTGTGCTCACCGCTGGGGACGAAGAAGTGAGGGTAACCAACGTCCAGAAGGTCGGAAAGGTAATCCTCCACCGCGTTGATAAACCTGAAGCATTCAAGGAGGGCATGACCGTCCACGGGAAGATCGACTGGGAGAGGAGAATCCAGCACATGCGCCACCACACCGGAACCCATGTCCTCATGGGCGCTTTGGTTAGGGTTCTTGGAAAGCACGTCTGGCAGGCTGGCTCTCAGCTCAGCACCGACTGGGCCAGGTTAGATATTTCTCACTACAAGCGCATAACCGAGGAGGAGCTCAGAGAAATCGAGCGCCTCGCCAACAGGGTTGTCATGGAGAACAGGCCGGTGAAGTGGGAGTGGCTTCCGAGGACAGAGGCCGAGATGAAGTACGGCTTCCGCCTCTACCAGGGTGGTGTTGTCCCAGGAAGGATCATCAGGGTTCTCAACATCAAGGACTGGGACGTCCAGGCCTGCGGTGGAACGCATCTGCCGAACACCGGGCTTATTGGCCCGATTAAGATTCTCAGGACGGAGCGCATACAGGACGGCGTAGAGAGAATAATCTTCGCCGCCGGAGAAGCTGCCATCAACTGGATGCAGGAAACCGAGAGGATACTGAAGAGGACGAGCGAGGTCTTCCGCGTTCCTCCGGAGAAGGTTCCAGAGACCGCCGAGAGGTTCTTCAACGAGTGGAAGGTGGCCAGGAAAGAGGTGGAGAAGCTGAGGAAGGAGCTGGCGAAGCTCCTCGTTTACGAGCTTGAGAGCGAGGCCGAAAAGGTCGGCGACGTTGAGTTCATAGGTAAAGTCGTCGAGGGGAAGATGGATGACCTCCGCGAGGCGGCAAACAAGCTCAGGAAGGAGAAGAGGGTTGTCGTCCTCATAAGCTGGGAGGGCCACTTCGTCGTTGCCGTGGGGGACAACCTCGACCTCAAGGCCGGTGAGCTGGCGAAGGTGATAACGAGCGTCGCCGGCGGTGGCGGCGGTGGAAGGAAGGAGCTCGCCCAGGGCAGAATCAGGAACCCGCTGAAGGCGGAAGAGGCTATAGCCGAGGTGAAGAAGAGCCTCGGCTGATTCAAACCTTTTGGGGTGGTTGAAATCAGAGTGAAGGCCCTGACCAGGGAAGCGACTGAAATAGCCCGGGAAAGTGGGTTGATTGCGGTTCCAGAGTATCGCACGGCTGACGGCACTAGAATCGACCTGGCGATACTGAGCGATGGAAAGAAACTGCTCGCAGTCGAGTTCGAGAACTCCTACAAATGGATCCGGCAGAGGCTCCTCTACAACATCGTCAAGGCTTCCAGGGCCGGCTTCTCGGAGCTCTGGGTGGTGTACCCGTTTCAGGTGCCTTCCCTTGGCTGGATAAACGAGTATGCCATGGAGCTGGGCGTAGAGCTTAAGATTCTCGGGCCGGAGGAGTTCATGGAAAAGATACGGAGCATCAGAGCCCAGTAGGCTCGTCTATGAAGAAAACTTCGATCCCAAACTTTTCTTTTACGACCTCCATCAGGGCCTTGACGCCCAAGGTCTCTGTCTTATAGTGCCCGGCGACGGCAACGCTTATTCCAAGGTCGAGGGCAGTCAGGTAGTCCGCGTGGGTAAACTCGCCGGTTACGAGGAGATCTATCTCCCTTCTCCACGCCTCTTCAAGGGCGAATGCTCCAGCCCCGCTGATGGCTCCGACGGTTTTTATCTCCCCTTCCCCGAACTCGTAGGTTTTAACGGTTGTATCGAGCTTTTCGGCTATTACCTGGGCGACCTTCTCTATCGGCTGCGGCTCCTCGAACTCGCCGAGGAAGCCTATGCTCAGACCTTTGTATTCCCCAAAGGGTTCCTTCGGCTCAATACCAAGGAGCCTCAAAAGCCCGACGTTGTTTCCCACCTCGGGATGTGCGTCGAGCGGAAGATGTGCCGCGTAGAGGTTAATGCCCGCATCGAAGAGTGCCTTCAGGCGTCTGTAGTGCACCCCCGTGATGTATCCCAGACCGCCCCATATCATGCCGTGGTGGACCACCATCATGTCGGCCCCGGCCTTCGCGGCCCTCCCGATTGTTCTTAGCGTCGTATCGACGGCAAAGGCTATTCTCTCAACTTCCTCCTTTCCTTCCACCTGGAGGCCGTTGCTCGATTTGTCTGGATAAGCCGAAATCTGCAGGTATTCATCGAGGAAGGCAACGAGCTCGTCGCGGTTCATCTTCTCACCCCATATCCACATGGTGAATTATCTACTAACTGAATATGTCCAGCAAACCCTTTTAAAACCGAGCCTCAACTCCAGCCGAGAGGTGTTGGGATGGATGGAGATGAGTTTAGGAAGGCCGTTGAGGAGCTCGCGAGGGCCCTCATGAACGGTGAGATAAAGAGCCGTGAGGAGCTCAACAGGTACAAGATAGCCGTATCCAGGAAGTATCACCTTTCAAAGATTCCCGGCAACTCTGACATTCTCAAGGCCATCCCGGAGGAGAGGCGCGAGGAGTTCAGGGAACTGCTCAAAAGGAAGCCCACTCGTACAATAAGCGGCGTCGCGGTAGTTGCCATGATGACCAAGCCCTTTCCGTGCCCACACGGCAGGTGCATCTACTGCCCCGGCGGGCCGAGCGTCGGCTCGCCCCAGAGCTACACGGGAAAGGAGCCTTCAGCTTTAAGGGCCGTCCAGAGCGCCTACCATCCGTACATCATCATGATGCGTAGGCTAAAGCAGCTCACCGACATAGGGCACGACGTGGACAAGGTTGAGGTCATAATCCAGGGGGGAACTTTTCCAGCGGTTGACCTGGACTACCAGGAGTGGTTCGTCAAGTGTGCCTTCAAAGCGATGAACGACTTCCCGCACTTTAAGGATATAGAAGACCTTGAGGAGAAGCTCGTCAGGCTGATAGTCCACAAAGACGAGTCCGTCTTTGATGAAGACCCCGCCTTTAGAGAGGCGTGGCAGAAAACACACGCAAAGCCCTACCACTACCTCGAAGACGAGCAGAGGAAGAACGAGAGGGCCAGAGTGAGGATGGTAGGCCTTACTATCGAAACGCGCCCCGACTGGGCCTTTGAGAGGCACATAGACAGGATGCTGAAGCTCGGAACGACGCGGGTTGAGCTCGGCGTCCAGACGATTTTCAACTTCATCCACGAGCGGACAAAGCGCGGTCACGGTGTCGAGGAGATAGTTAAAGCTACACAACTCCTCCGCGATGCAGGCCTTAAAATCAACTACCACATAATGCCTGGTTTGCCAGGAAGCAACTTCGAGCGCGACCTCTACACTTTCAGGGCGATTTTCGAAGACTCTCGCTTCAGGCCCGACATGCTGAAGATATACCCCACGCTCGTTACGGCAGATGCCCCGCTTTCCCGCTGGTGGAAGGAAGGAAAGTACCGCCCCTACCGCACCGAGGAGGCCGTTGAGCTTCTGGTTGAGGCATATAAGCTCTTCCCCAAGTGGGTCCGCGTGATGAGAATTCAGCGCGATATACCGGTTCAGCTCATCGTTGACGGCGTCAAGCACTCCAATTTGGGTCAGTTAGTCTTCAACGAGCTGGTTAAGAGGGGCATAAGACCGAGGGAGATTCGCTTTAGGGAAGTCGGCCACATGATGGAGAAGTTCGGGGTTCAGTCCGAAATCGAGCACATCAAACTGCTCCGTGAGGACTATGAAGCGGCTGGAGGTAAAGAGATATTCCTCAGCTTTGAGGACGTCAAAAACGACATCCTCATCGGGTTCTTGAGGTTGAGGATTCCGAGTGAAAAGGCCCACCGGAGGGAGATAAACTGCTGTCCCTCAGCCATAGTCAGGGAGCTCCACATTTACGGCCCGCTCGTGCCGATAGGTGGAAAGCCTAAGTACGAGTGGCAGCACAGGGGATATGGAAGGGAGCTTTTGAGCGAGGCCGAGAGGATAGCGAGAGAGGAGTTCGACGTCAGGAAGATGCTCGTGATCAGCGGCGTGGGAGTTAGGAACTACTACCGGAAGTTCGGCTACCGGAAAAACGGGCCCTACGTCGCCAAGAGGCTCGATAGGGGGTACGCTGACTTTGAAATCCTCGGGCACTTCGACGGGCACTTAAACACCTGAATAGTGTTTTATTCTCTCCAGGCTTTGGTTTTCTGGCTCTTCCCATTGGTTGGAAGACCTTTTCTCATCAGTAAAACTTTTAAGCACCGGTGAACAGGTATGGACTGAGGTGAGCCGGAGTGGTGAAAAAGCCCCGTGTTTCATATGAGACAAGCTTCCGGGCCAAGGTTCTCATACTGGCGCTCATCTTTGGGATCGCCATATTCATGATAGTGTATTACCCCCTGCTGAGCCATCAGACCAACCCTTGGGGAGTTGCCGCCCCAAAGGGGCAGATCGTCCTTGCCCAGAACTTTACCCTCGGTTCCGTGAACTACACCGACGCCGTTCCGGCAACGTCCGGGAACAACATCCTTGTCCTGAAGGGCAACGACAACTTGGGGGACACGCTCACCCTGGAAGTCCAGACTCCAGGATGGTGCATTGACCTTTGGGTATGGGGCGGCTCCTCGAAAGGCTGGCAGCAGAAGTACGACTGCGCCAGGGAAGTCCAGCTGAGTCAGTACGCCTTCAGGAGGGTTCCGACACATGAGGCCAAGGAGATACTCTACTGGTACCTTGAGACGGGCTACGTGATAGTTTTCCACAAAGAGAACCCCGTTCAGAACTACGAGCTGGTAAACTTCACCGTGACATACGGCGGACAAACTGACTGGGGAGCGTTTAAGGTGTCCCTTGGGAAGTCATGAGGTGGTTCCATGAGGATATCCTACGAAACGGAGTTTCGGCTTAAGGTTCTTCTCATAGTTCTTATCTTCGGTATCATAATTTTCAGGATAATCTACTACCCCATCCTCACCCACAAGACCGTTCCATACGGCGTCGCCGCGCCGAAGGGGCAGATACTCCTCCTTGATAACATAACACTCGGCAACTACACCTGGGAGAACGCCGTTGACATGCAGAACCACCTGATACTGAAGGGGAGCGAGGACTACGGGAACTCCGTGCTCTTGGAAATTCAGACACCCGGCTGGTGTGCGGACGTTGCCTTCTGGGACGGGCAGAAGTTCATCGTGAGCGAGAAGTGTGTGAGAAAGCTGGCCATCTCCAAGTACTTCTTCATGGTGACCTCAGCATTCTACTGGTACGTGGAGCCAGGTTATCACCTGATCTTCTACAAGCCAGGGGAAAATCCTGAAAAGTACGAGCTGGTTAACTTTACAGTGACCTACGGCGAGAAAACCGACTGGGGGGCCTTCAAAGTCGCCTATGGAAAAAGCTGAGGAGTTAAACCCTGCTTCGGCATCTTTTTTCATTGGTCTCGCCAGATTATGGCAGAAAGTCTGTTCTGTTAACAGAGGGCCAGGCATAGGTGTCCGATGCGTTTTTAACTTCCTCACCCGACCAGGGCATATGAGGTTCGACCCGAGGCCCTTCACCGAACCTGTGCCCTTCAGGTGCCTCTACTGCCTCGACTGCTGCCGCGGGAGGCACGTGTATCTGACTCTGGGGGACATAGGGAGGATAGCGAGAGCCGGCCACGACCCCCAAGAGTTCGTGACGTTTTCCGTGGAAGGGAACAAAATCCGCTTCGTCCTCGCGGTGAGAGAGTGGGACCTCGGCTGCGTCTTCCACGACCCGGAAACCGGAAAGTGCCGGATTCATGGGGTCAACCCAGTAATCTGCAGGATTTATCCCTTCATGGTTTCGCGAAAGCCCCTCGGGGTCGAGGGAGAAAAACCGCTTCGGTACAGGGGCCAGAGTCTCTGGCTCTATTACGATGCATCCTGCCCGGGGATAAACGCTGAAAACCCTGAAACACTTATAACGCCGGAGGAAATAGCGGAGCTCGGCCTCGAGTTCGAGAGGGAGTTCGAGAGGACAGACATGGATGGCCTCGCGAGGCTCATTGATGAGCTCGAAAGGTAGATATATCCCCTTTGACTATATTAAAACATGGGGGACTGGAAGACCACGCTGCTCCTCGCTCCGTTCATCGTTCAATTGGTCATCAATCTGATTTTCTATGGCTTTCCGGCCATAATGTTCTCGGGGATAGTTCCGAGGTCCCTCTATCCAAAAATTGCCTGGAGTCTGCCCGTTCTCATCGTCATATACTTCCTCCTGGGGATGGCGGCCCTCTACTACATGGGGATCTCACCAAGGCCGAAAAGGGGCAGGCTACTCGGCTCGGCGTACTTCGCCCTCGGTGCTCTCGGCTCAGCCTGGGTGATACTGCAAACCCTCGCGGGCATGGAAACTCCCCTTTTGGCGATAGCCTTCGGCATCTGGCTTACCTCATCCATCGTTGGAATCCTCTCCCTCTGGCTGCTGGAGGAGACGGTTCCCGAGGCCGCTGCCGCCGCGATAATCGCTTTCTTAGGTATTTCGGCCTTCATCAGTGCTGCAACGGCCCAGTGGGTGGTCACCGACTACTATATCCACGTCCACACGAACGGGGGGATGGAAAACGCCACGGTTGTCGTAGAACACCCGATTGAGGTGTCTCCCCCGAACCTCACAAACTCAAGCTGAGCTAACCTTTTAAGGAATGCCCAAGACTCCCAACAGGTGGGTTCATGGAGGGTGAGCTGAGGTATAGGCGGGCCTCATCGTGGGAATACGATTTGATCCTCCGCGAGGCCGAGAAGTATGGCGAGTTGAAGCATAACTTCTTTGCGGTGGTTGAGGGGAGATTCCGCGATGTTTACGCCGTGAACGAAAGTCTGTGGCGGGAGATCGAGCGAATGAAAGCCAGGCCCTACGCCTACGGAACCTTCGTAGGCACGATAAAGGTGGACAAAAACTTGGTCGAGAAGTTCTATCCCAACGTGGAGTTCTTCTACTTTGTGGAAGTTAAGAAGAACTACGCCGTGCTGACCCCAAAGGCGGGCTTTCTCTTCACGACCGGGAAGGACGTGCCGAGGAGCGGCGTGAGGAAATACAGCTGGCAGGGGACGAAGAAGCTCGTTATCTACGATGAAAACGGGATAATCCTCGGCATAGGGCGGATAAACCCTGAGAGCAGGAGAAAGTTCATTCTGAACGTTACCGACATCGGCGAGTTCATAAGGAGGAAGCGCTAGCTGGCAAAGGAAGTATAAGAGAAAACTGACCTCAGTCTTTTTCGCTGTTCTTCCTTTCGAGCTTCTCCTCCCACGTGAGTATCATGTGGGTAAAGGTCTCGTCTTCCTCCTCTATTCCGCGCTTTATCTCGGAAACGTGGGCGTACTGGGCGCGGAGCTTGTCGAGGATGTAGTCAACGGCCTTCTCAGGGTCCGCGGTGGTTCCGCAGGTGTAGACGTCTAGAGCGGCGTAGCCCTTCTCGGGCCAGGTGTGTATTGAGATGTGGCTCTCGGCCACAATGACCATCCCGCTGACACCGGTGGGGGAGAACTTGAAGAAATAGCTTGCCTTGACCTCCATTTTACCGACCTTGGCTGCTTCTAGGAATATCTGTCTTATCTTGTCAGCGTTACCGAGGATTTCGGGATCGCAACCTGCCGCCTCAACAACGTAATGGAACCCGATCGTCTCTATCTCAGCCATGGCTCTCACCTCTTGTTGCTCCTATTACGAACCCTTTTTAAAGTTAAGCCCTGAAGCGGAGAGCTGTGAACGGACCGTTCTGGTGTTGAACTGCTCTGAACTGGGCTGGAATTTATTGAGCGGTTATATCCTGCCCGTTATTGAAATTTTCCGAAAGCTCATGGAGGATTCCCTGCAATTCCGATTTGAAGGCTCTTTCATGGGTTAAGTCCCCTCTGCGTCCAGTTTAATCATGCTCACCGATGGCCTTTTTTAGGCGTGAACCACTAATTTTAAAACTCATACCTCCAACTAACGACAAGTTTACTAAAACTCACGAAGGGGTGAAGGTATGTCGAAGCCTAAATCAAAGGCAAAGCCCACGGCAGGGGACGCCGTGAGGGCGAAGAAACAGGAAAAGCTGAGCTTCCTGGCAAGGATGGAATACAGAAAGATGATAATGTACCCGCTCGTAGTGTTCGTAATAGCGTTGATACTTCTCGCAGTCAACTTCCCAACGCTGGGTATAGACCTCAGAGGCGGTGTTGTGGTTACCGCCTACGGGGTTAATGCAAACCCGGATGAACTGGCCAAGTACATAAGCGATAAAATCGGTGTGGACGTCAGGGTCGAGAGCTTCACCGGTGTCGAGACAAGCGGTGTCAGGGTTTATGCGCCTATAGGCACCGACCCGCTTAGAATAATCGATGCCATGAAGGAGAAATATCCTGCCGCTGAATATACCCACAGCGAGGTGCAGCCAACCTTTGGAGAGATAGCCCAGCAGCAGGGAATAAGGGCGCTGGCATTTGCGTTCCTCGCCATGGCGGTCGTGGTCTTTCTGTTTTTCAGGAACCTCGTGCCGTCGCTCACGATAATATTCTCCGCACTCTCGGACATGACGATAGCAGTTGCCCTGATGGGCATCTTCGGGATAGAGCTTACCACCGCCACTATAGCGGCGCTGCTCATGCTCATAGGTTACACTGTTGACAGCAACATCCTCCTGACGACCAAACTCCTCAAGAGAAAAGAGGACTCCATAGACAAGGCCTACCTCTCGGCCGTTTCGACGGGCTTCACGATGAGCACCACGACCCTGGGTGCCCTGCTGATTCTCTGGATAATCTCTACGAGTCAGACAATAGACAACATCGCCATAGTCCTCATCTTCGGTCTGCTCGCGGACTTCATGAACACGTGGGTTCTCAACGCGGGCGTGCTCAAGTGGTACCTTACTAGGGAAGCTGTCAGGGGTGGTAAGGCATGAAGAGAAGAACCAAAAAGCTCCTCCTGAACTGGAGGATAATCCTGCTCACTCTGTTCCTCATAGGCTCGATAGTGACCCTTGCGGTTAGGCCTCTCACGTTTGGTATCGACATAAGCGGCGGTGTCGCGCTCGTTGCTCAGACCGAACACCCCGTTGACACCAAGACCATGCAGCTCGTAACGGACTCCCTTCAGAAGAGGCTGAACACCCTCGGCCTTAGAGACATAACCGTTGAGGCCCAGGGAGACCAGATAGTGCTAATTAAAGTCGCCAACGTTACCTCTCCAGAGGAGGCGAATCAGATAAAGAGCGTCATCGAGAGTCAGGGTGTCTTCTATATGGAGTTCGCGGGGACGGTATTTGGAACGGGAAACGATGTTGAGTATGTGGGTATCTACAAGATAAACCCCGACAACAGCTGGAGCGTTCCCTTCAGAATCTCCAAGAGCGCAGCCGAAAAGTTTGCCGAGCTTGCCAAGGGTAAGGCCGGCTGGCCGGTTGACATGTTCCTTGACCCGCCGGTCAACTCTCTGATGATTGTCCCCGAGAGCGTTTACAAGACGATGAACAGCTCGGAGTTCAACGCCAACGCCCCGGAGGCACCGACGCTCCTTGAGAGGATTACCAGGGCCTTTAACATAAGCGTCGTTGCCTACGCCAACCAGAGCGCCGACGAGATAGTCAAGCTCGCTCAGGGCAAGGACAAGATAGTCCTCGTTGACGTCCCGGGGGAGCTTCAGACCCAGCTTGAGGCAATGAACATCACGGTAAGGTACGTCCCGAGGGCCCAGGGGGAGAGTGACCACGCGCTTATCGTAAGGGTTCTTGGCCTTTACGGCCCGTACTCCCTCGGCGAGGGTCTTACCGTAGGGGAACCCCAGCAGGACGTCCAGATAACCGGAAGTGCTCCGGACAGGCTTACGGCCGAGCAGGAGGCGAGCACCATCTACACCGTCCTCAAGAGCGGGTCGCTCCCGGTCAAGCTCAACGTCGTCGGCATGGAGTTCATATCCCCGAGGCTCGGTGAGGGCTTCAGGACGCAGGCTCTCTACGCGGGCATCGGCGCGCTTATAACCGTCCTGCTCATCGTCTACTTCCACTACAGGAAGTGGAGGATAGCCATACCGGTTGCCTCGACCAGCCTCTTCGAGGCGGTAATCATCCTTGGCTTTGCAGCGCTGATCAAGTGGAACCTTGACCTGCCCAGTATTGCCGGTATCATCGCGGCCATAGGTACTGGTGTCGACCAGCAGATAGTCATAACCGATGAGCTACTCGGTGGGGAGAAGACCACGAGGATAAGCAGGCGCTCAAGCATGCTCAAGAGGATGGGAAGGGCGTTCTTCGTCATCTTCGCGTCAGCAGCGACTACGATAGCGGCCATGAGCTTCCTGCTGGTTTACTTCGTCGGAACGCTCAAGGGTTTTGCCTTCACGACGATCCTCGGAGTGCTCATCGGAATCCTGATAACCAGGCCTGCCTATGCAGAGATAGCCAAATACCTCCTCGGTGAGGACTGATGTTCGTCGTGATAATGGGTGCTGGCAGGGTCGGCTTCCTCGTGGCAAAGATGCTTGAGGAGGAGGGGCACGACGTAACGATAATAGAGATGAACAAGGAGCGCGCCAAGGAGCTCTCCCTCCTCATCAACGGCCTGGTCATCGAGGGCGATGCGACCGACCCGAAAACGCTGGAAGAGGCCAACATAAAGCAGGCAGATGCCTTTGCAGCCTTGACAGGTAAGGACGATGCCAACCTGCTAGCCTGCATACTGGCCAAGCACCTCAACCCGAAGATCAAGACGTCGCTCAGGATAAGCAACCCGCAGAACAGGCGTATATTCGAGGAGGTCACTGACCTGAAGCGCTACTTCGACTTTGTGATTTCACCTGAAGAGATAGCCGCTGAATACATCAGCAGGAACATAGTCACGCCGGGCTTCGACCGCGTTTTGTTCCCAAAGGAGGGCGCTGAAATAGTTCGCTTTACCATCAACGGGGACAGCGAGATAGCGGGCAGGCTGGTCAAGGAGCTGAAGCTGCCGAGGGACGCACTCATGGTGGCTGTTTACGACGAGAAGGGCAATCTGATAATTCCCTCTGGCGATACAAAGCTTCCAGACAGGGGACAGGTTATAATCTTCGCCAAGAACAGTGTTCTCGACGACGTGAAGAGGCTTTTGGAGAAGAAGAAACCCAACAATGAAAGTTAACATGACATTTTTTTCAACTTTCATGTTCATTTTTGTTCTTTCCCCGTCAAATCCTCGGCTCATAGGCCAAAAACTATTTAAACCGATTAGGGAAGCCAAAGGTGGCGTGAGGATCACCTGTTTTCGGTGTCATTGGGGGGCTAATCATGGAGGACGTCATCAAGCAGATTGTTGATGCAGAGAAACGGGCGGAAGAGAGGATCGAGAGGGCCAAGGAGGAAGCCAAGAGGATAGTCCTCAAGGCCCGTGAAGAGGCCAAGCTTTTGGAAAAGAACATAGTGCAGGAGGCCGAAAGGAACGCCGAATCCCTCATTGAAAAAGCACGTCTCGAAGGGGAGGAAGAGGCAAAGAAGATACTTGAGGCGGGAGATTCTGAAATCGAAGAGCTCAAGGTCAGAGCCACCAACAACTTTGAGAAGGCCATCTCCGCTGGAATAGCGCTCGTGAGAGGGGGCTGAAATGTTCAAGCCTGAAGAGATGGTCAGGATAGAGATCATCACGCTTAACAGGTACAAGGACAGCCTCCTAACGTACCTCCACGAGAGCGGTATTGTGGAGATAAGGGAGCTCGACGTCAAAGTTGCCCAGAGTGATTCTCCCAACGAGTACCACAGGAAGGCCGCCTCGTACAGCATAACCATCTCAAGGCTTGCAGATTTCCTTAAGGCCTACAGAAAGTCCACCGGGGGCGGCATCAGGGAGTTCATATTCCCGAAGGAGCGGGCAAGGAAGAGGTACAGGTACGAGGGAATCGAGAGGCTCATAAGGGACGTTGAAGCGTTCCTTGCTCAAGTTGAGCCCGAGATAAAGGCAGTTGAGGGCAAGATAACCTCCACCCAGACTGAAATCGAGAGGATAAAGGGCGACATAGCGATACTGGAGCTTCTTTCGGCTCTCAACCTTGATGTGTCGTACCTCAGATCAACCCAAATGCTGGAAATCGTCGTCGGAACCGTTGACAGAAACCGGTTTAAGCCCCTAGTTGAGGAGGTAACCAAGGCTACGGAGAACAGAGCTGTCATAGTTTCAAGGGAACTGAAGGACAAGGTTCTGGCGGTTTTCGTCTTCCTCAAGGCCGACTACGACAGGGCCAACCCTATTCTGGCCAAGTACTCCCTTGAGAGGCTTGAGATTCCGGAAGGTGAGGGGACTCCCAGGGAGCTCATAGCCGTCTACGAGGAGAAGCTCAGGAGAAAGGAGGAGGAGCTTGAGAGCGCCAGGAAAGACGCGGAGATGCTTGCCGAGAAGTACTACGAGGATGTCCTCTTCTACCAGGAGCTCATGGAGAACGAGCGCGACAAGTCAACCGTACTGCCGATGCTGGCCAGGACGAACATGACATTTGCTTTGACCGGCTGGCTTCCCAGGAGTGATGTCCCCAAGGTTCTGGAGGGCATCAAGAGGGTGACCAACGGCACCGCCTACATCAACGTCAGGGAGCCCACAGATGAGGAACTCGACGAGATTCCGATAAAGCTCAAGAACCCGGGCTGGGCCAGGCCCTTCGAGATGCTCACCGAGATGTACGGCGTCCCCAAGTACAACGAGATAGACCCGACTCCGATAATAACCTTCACCTACTCGTTCTTCTTTGGATTCATGCTCACGGACTTCATGTACGGCCTCATAATAGCGATAATAGCCGCGCTCCTCGTCAAGGGGCACAGGAAGTTCAACGACGGCACCTACAAGTTCGCCTACACCCTGCTTATAAGCTCGTTCTTCACAATGGCGATGGGTGTTATCTTCGGCAGCTACTTCGGCAACGCCCTCGATTTGGCAGGCTTCACGGTCCCGCGCGTCTGGGACACCTTCCAGGATGCCCTCGTGGTGCTCCAGCTGGCCCTGGCGATAGGTATAGCCCACCTCTTCACCGGCTACACCCTCGGCTTCATAGTCAAGCTCAGGAACGGCGAGGTTAAGGACGCGATACTCGACCAGCTCTCCTGGATGCTCATAATACTCGGAATAACCTTCCTGTTCCTGGCGGGCAGAGATCCGGCGCTGGACATGCCTGGGAAGGCACTCTTCGGAGTCGGTCTGGTGCTCTTCGTACTCAGCGAGCTCAAGAACGGTGCACTGGCAGTTCTCCTGGTTATCTCGGACTTCTTCGGCTTCGTGGGCAGCTGGCTCAGCTACGCGAGGCTCATGGCACTGGCCCTAGCGACGGCGGGAATCGCGATGGTCGTCAACATACTGGCCCAGATGGTCTGGGGCATAAGCATCGGCCCCGTCCCAATAGGCATAGTCGTCGGGATCATACTGTTTGCCGGCGGCCAGCTGTTTTCGGTCGCCATCAACGCCCTCGGAGCGTTCGTTCACTCGCTCCGTCTTCAGTACGTTGAATTTTTCGGAACGTTCTACTCAGGTGAAGGTAAACCCTTCCAGCCCTTCAGGGCAAAAAGAGAAGTTTCCGAGCTGGAGTTTGAAGCTTAAGGAGGTGCATGAAAGATGGACCCGATAGTTTACGTATCCCTCGGTGCGGCCCTTGCCGCAGGAATAGCTGGAGCAGCTTCGGCCTTTGGTGTCGGTATAGCCGGTGCCGCAGCGGCCGGAGTCGTCGCCGAGGATGAGAGGAACTTTAAGAACGCCCTCATCCTTGAGGGTCTGCCAATGACCCAGAGCATATACGGCCTCATTACGCTGTTCCTCATCCTGATGGTCTCTGGAATCCTCGGTGGCGGCTTCAAGTTCACCGACCCTAACAGCATGGACAACATAGTTAAGAGTGCCATACTCCTCGGTGCAGGTCTCGTGGTTGGTCTCACCGGCCTCTCCGCAATACCCCAGGGAATCATCGCCAGCGCGAGCATCGGTGCCGTCGCCAAGAATCCGAAGACCTTCACCCAGGGAATCATATTCTCCGCTATGGCAGAAACTATGGCCATCTTCGGTCTCGTCGGCGCTCTGATCATGATAGTTACCGGAGTCGGCTTCTGACTCCCACAACTTTCTTTATAGGTCAAGGAGGAAGGAAGATGGATGGAGCAGAGCTGATAATTCAGGAGATAAACAGGGAAGCGGAGCAGAAGATACAGTACATACTCAGCGAGGCCCAGAAGGAGGCGGAGAAGATTAAGGAAGAGGCGAGAAAGAGGGCCGAAGCGAGGGCCGAGTGGATACTCAGGAAGGCCCAGACCCAGGCGGAGACGGAGAGGCAGCGCATAATAGCCAACGCGAGGCTTGAGGTTCGGAAGAAGCGCCTTGAGGTCCAGGAGGAGCTCATTCAGGAGGTAATAACTGCACTCAGGGAAAGGCTCGCGGAGCTTTCCGAGGAAGAGTACTTCCCGATGCTCATCGACCTTACCGTTAGGGCCCTTGAGGAGCTCGGTGGAGATGCCTGCATTGTTCGCTCCAACGAGAAGACCCTGAAGCTCCTTGAGAGCAAGCTGGGAGAGTTCAGGAAGGCCGTTGCGGCAAAGCTCGGAAGGGACGTGGAGATAAGCCTCGGTGAGCCGATATCGACCATAGGCGGCGTTCTTGTGGAGGCCCCCGACGGCTCCGTTAGGGTCGACAACACCTTCGAGTCAAGGATAGAAAGGTTTGAGAGTGAACTGAGGGCAGAGATAGCCAAGGCTCTCTTCGGGTGAGGTTAATGGAAGCAGGAGCCGTAAGCGGAATCCTAAACACGACGCTGGCTGTGGTGTTCGCCTGGGTGGGATATAAGACGGCAAGGATAGTGTGGAAGTACACCCCATATTCATACCCCAACGCCAGGATAAAGGCCATGGAGGCGAAGCTCCTGAGCGAGCAGAGGTTCAACGAGCTCGCCGAGAGCAGAACGCTCCAGAACTTCATCGTTGGTCTAGAGGACACCGACTACAAGGACTACCTCACCGACGTTTCGGTCTACACCGTCGAGGAGATAGAGAGAGCCCTAGAAAAGGCCCTTGCCGGAACCTACGAGCTGATGATTAAGATCCTCCCGAAGAGGGTTAACCCGTTCTTCAGGTTCATGCTCGAGGAGTGGGACGTCAGGAACATAGCGAGTGTCGTCAAGGCCAAGTTCGCCGGCGAGGTTGCGGGCGACTACGTCATGGAGATAGGTCCGATGCTTCCAAAGGTCAAGGCCATGGCAGAGGCAAAGACCATGGAGGAGATACTCGTTATCCTTGAGGGCACTCCCTACGAGGAGCCCTACCAGAGGTTGCTCCTTGGGGAGATCTCGCTCCAGGAGTTCGAGACAGAGCTCTACAGGATGCACTATGGAAAGCTCCTCAGCTACGCCCTCTCAAGGAAAGACGACGAGCGCGTCATCCTTGAGGAGTTCGTCAGGCTCAAAATCGACAAAGCCAACATACTCACCGTTCTCAGGGCAAAGTCCGCCGGAATGACCGCGGAGGAAATAAGGCCGCTGATAATCCCAGGCGGGAGTATAAAACTTGACCCCCTCCTCCACGTTGACGACCTGGGCATGGCCTTGGCCGAGCTGGACTCTACCAAGTACGGCAAGGTCATCAGGGACGTCAGGGAGGAAGTCGAGAGGGATCTCAGCGTCCTTGAGAGGGCCCTTGAGAGGCACATCATTGAGAGGATGAACGAGCTCAACAGGTTCTACCCGCTCAGCGTCGCGGCTCCGTTAAGCTACATCCTCCAGAAGGAGAGGGAAGTCAGGAAGCTCAGGGCCATAGCGAAGCTCATCGAGGACGGAGTTCACCCTGAGAGAATAAAGGAACTCGCGGGTGATGTTGCATGAAGATAGCCGTGCTTGGGGACAAGGACACCGCGCTCGGCTTCAAGCTCGCCGGTGCCCACGAGGTTTATTCCTTCGACGACACCCCACTTGATATGGAGCGCCTGAAGAACAAGCTGAAGGAGCTCGTGGAGAGGGACGATATAGGGATAATCCTGATAACTGAGAGATTCGTCCAGAAAGTTGAACTTCCGGAGGTTACCCTTCCAATCATCCTTCAGGTGCCGGACAAGTCCGGCTCCAGGCTTGGTGAAGAAGCGATCAAGGAGATAGTTAGAAGGGCAATTGGTGTTGAGCTGAAGAGGTGAAGGGAAATGGGAAGGATAATTCGTGTTACCGGTCCGCTCGTCGTTGCCGACGGAATGAAAGGCTCGAAGATGTACGAGGTCGTCCGCGTCGGCGAAATGGGGCTCATAGGAGAAATCATCCGCCTTGAGGGGGACAAAGCGGTCATTCAGGTCTATGAGGAGACTGCAGGTATAAGACCGGGTGAGCCTGTTGAAGGAACCGGGGCTTCACTGAGCGTCGAGCTCGGTCCCGGACTTCTTACCGCGATGTACGATGGAATTCAGAGGCCGCTCAACGTTCTCAGGGAGCTCAGCGGCGACTTCATAGCGAGGGGCCTCACCGCCCCGGCTCTGCCCCGGGACAAGAAGTGGCACTTTACACCGAAGGTCAAGGTCGGAGATAAGGTTACCGGCGGCGACATCCTCGGCCTCGTTCCTGAAACCAGCATCATAGAGCACAGAATCCTCGTCCCGCCGTGGGTCGAGGGTGAGATAATCGAGATTGCCGAGGAAGGCGACTACACCATAGAGGAGGTCATAGCAAAGGTCAAGAAGCCGGACGGGAGCATAGAGGAGCTCAAGATGTACCACAAGTGGCCCGTCCGTGTTAAGAGGCCCTACAAGAGGAAGCTCCCGCCGGAGGTTCCGCTCATCACCGGACAAAGAACCATTGACACCTTCTTCAGCCAGGCCAAGGGCGGAACCGCGGCAATTCCGGGCCCCTTCGGTTCAGGAAAGACCGTCACCCAGCACCAGCTCGCCAAGTGGAGCGACGCCCAGGTGGTAGTTTACATAGGCTGTGGTGAGCGCGGAAACGAGATGACCGATGTCCTTGAGGAGTTCCCGAAGCTCAAGGACCCGAAGACCGGGAAGCCGCTCATGGAGAGGACGGTTCTCATAGCCAACACCTCGAACATGCCGGTCGCGGCAAGGGAGGCCTCAATCTACACCGGAATCACCATCGCCGAGTACTTCCGCGACCAGGGCTACGATGTCGCTCTGATGGCAGACTCGACGAGCAGGTGGGCTGAAGCTTTGCGTGAAATCTCCGGAAGGCTTGAGGAGATGCCCGGTGAGGAGGGCTATCCAGCTTCCCTCGCCAGTAAGATTGCCGAGTTCTACGAGCGTGCCGGCCGTGTGGTCACCCTCGGAAGCGACGAGAGGATTGGAAGTGTTTCCGTCATAGGTGCCGTTTCACCGCCCGGTGGAGACTTCAGCGAGCCCGTCGTCCAGAACACGTTGAGGGTCGTCAAGGTCTTCTGGGCGCTCGATGCTGACTTGGCCAGGAGGAGACACTTCCCGGCAATCAACTGGCTCAGGAGCTACTCCCTCTACCTCGACTCAATTCAGGACTGGTGGCACAAGAACGTTGATCCCGAGTGGAGGAAGATGCGCGACACGGCAATGGCGCTCCTCCAGAAGGAGGCGGAACTGCAGGAGATAGTCAGAATCGTCGGTCCGGACGCGTTGCCCGACAGGGAGAAGGCGGTGCTCATAGTCACAAGGATGCTCCGTGAGGACTACCTCCAGCAGGATGCGTTTGACGAGGTGGACACCTACTGCCCGCCGAAGAAGCAGGTCACCATGATGAGGGTTATCCTCAACTTCTACGAGAAGACCATGGAGGCCGTCGACAGGGGGATTCCGGTCGACGAGATAGCCAGGCTCCCGGTCAGGGAGAAAATAGGCCGTATGAAGTTCGAGCCGGAGATAGAGAAGGTCAAAGCCCTCATCGATGAGACGAACGAGCAGTTTGAAGAGCTCTTTAAGAGGTACGGAGCGTGATTCCGATGCCGGGAATGGAGTACTCGACCGTTAGCAAGATTTACGGGCCGCTCATGATCGTCCAGGGCGTCAAAGGTGTGGCATACGGTGAGGTCGTCGAGATAGAGACCGAGAGCGGGGAGAAGAGGAAGGGACAGGTGCTTGAGGCCAGGGAGGACATGGCAATCGTTCAGGTCTTCGAGGGGACTAGAGACCTCGACATAAAGAGCACCCGCGTCCGCTTCACCGGCGAGACTCTCAAGGTTCCGGTCAGCATGGACATGCTCGGCAGGGTCTTCAACGGTATCGGAAAGCCGATAGACGGAGGTCCGGATATAATCCCGGAGGACAGGCGCGACGTCCACGGCGCTCCCCTCAATCCCGTCGCGAGGGCCTACCCGAGGGACTTCATCCAGACCGGTGTTTCCGCTATAGACGGAATGAACACCCTCATCCGCGGTCAGAAGCTGCCCATCTTCAGCGGTTCAGGTCTTCCACACAACATGCTCGCTGCCCAGATAGCCAGGCAGGCGAAGGTCCTTGGTGAAGAGGAGCAGTTCGCGGTAGTTTTCGCGGCCATGGGTATCACCTATGAGGAGGCCAACTTCTTCAAGAAGAGCTTCGAGGAGACCGGGGCTATCGAAAGGGCCGTCCTCTTCCTTAACCTGGCAGACGACCCTGCCATCGAGCGCATCATCACCCCACGTATGGCGCTGACGGTTGCCGAATACCTCGCCTTCGACTACGACATGCAGGTTCTGGTTATACTCACCGACATGACCAACTACGCGGAAGCTTTGCGTGAGATTTCCGCGGCGAGGGAAGAGGTTCCAGGAAGGCGCGGTTATCCCGGTTACATGTACACCGACTTGGCGACCATCTATGAGCGTGCCGGCCGTGTCAGGGGCAGGAAGGGTTCCATCACCCAGGTGCCCATCCTGACGATGCCGGACGACGACATCACCCACCCGATTCCAGATTTGACCGGTTACATCACCGAGGGACAGATAGTCCTCAGCAGGGAGCTGCACAGAAAGGGTATCTACCCGCCCATTGACGTTCTCCCGAGCCTCAGCCGTCTGATGAAGGACGGTATAGGTAAGGGAATGACCAGGGAAGACCACCCGCAGCTCAGCCAGCAGCTCTACGCTGCCTACGCTGAGGGACGTTCCCTGAGGGACCTCGTCGCCGTTGTTGGTGAGGAGGCACTCAGCGAGACCGACAGGAAGTACCTCAAGTTCGCTGACAGGTTTGAGCGTGAATTCGTCGCCCAGCGCTACGACGAGGACAGGAGCATCGAGGAGACCCTCGACCTCGGCTGGGAGCTCCTAGCTGAACTTCCGGAGAGCGAGCTCAAGCGTGTCAGGAAGGAGTACATCCTCAAGTACCACCCGAAGTACCGGAAGAGGGAGGGCTGACCTCCCTTCAACATTTAGGTGGTCGAGATGGCAGAGCTTCTCAACGTCAAGCCCACCCGTATGGAGCTCCTGAACCTCAAGAGGCGCATTAAGCTGGCAAAAAAGGGCCACAAGCTCCTCAAGGACAAGCAGGACGCCTTGGTCATGGAGTTCTTCACGATATACGACGAGGCGCTCCAGCTTAGGGAAGAGCTGGGCAGGAAGATGGCTGAGGCCTTCTCTGCCCTTCAGAGTGCTGAGATAGACGTTGGAACCCTGCGCCTCAGGGAGATAGGCCTCTCCGTGAAGCCCAACAGGGAGGTCGAGATAAAGCGGAGGAACGTCATGGGCGTCCCGGTTCCTCTCATCGAGGCAGAATCCTTCAGGAGGAGCGCGGACGAGCGCGGCTACGCCTTCGTTTCCAGCTCGGCCAAGGTGGATCTCGCCGCCGGGAAGTTCGAGGAGGTTCTTGACCTGGCCGTCCGCCTGGCCGAGGTGGAGGAGACACTCAAGAGGCTCGCGAAGGAGATAGAGGTCACCAAGAGGCGCGTCAATGCCCTTGAGTACATCATAATCCCCAGGATGGAAGCCACCGTCAAGTTCATCAAGCAGCGCCTCGACGAAATGGAGCGCGAGAACTTCTTCAGGCTGAAGAGGGTCAAGGCGCTGATAGAGGCAAGAACCCATGCAGAGGGTTCGTGAGGAACAACCCTTTTATTTCCTGCCTTCCTTTTTCCTCCGGTGGTGACATGACCGAGAAGCTGTTCTATGCCAACGCTTACCTCTGGGAGGCCGGGGCCACTGTTCAAAAGGCTGAGAGAGACGGCAAAAACGTGAAATTGCTCCTTGACAGGACGATTTTCTACCCCGAAGGCGGTGGCCAGCCCTCAGATAGGGGGATTATAGTCGGCGAGGGCTTCAGGATAATCGTTGAAAAGGTCGATGGAAAGGACGAGATATGGCACGAGGGGAAACTTGAAGGCCGCCTTCCCGAGGCAGGTGAACCGGTGAGGTTAATCCTTGATGCCGAGTGGCGCTACGAGAACATGCGCCAGCATACTGGACAGCACATACTCTCCGCGGTCTTCAAGGACCTCTACGACGCCAACACGACGGGCTTCCAGATATTCGAGGCCTACAACAAGATAGAGATAGACTATCTCGGTGAGCTCACATGGGAGATGATTTTTGAGGTTGAGAAAGCTGCCAACGGAATCGTCTGGTCGGACCTTCCGGTTGAGGTGGAGGTTTACGAGGAGCTTCCCGATGAGCTCAGAAAAAAGCTCCGGAAGGAGCTCTCCGATAAAGTCCAGCCCCCGATAAGGATAGTCTCCATTCCCGGGGTTGACGTCATCCCCTGCGGCGGAACCCACGTGAGGAGCACCCGTGAGGTCGGTATCATAAAGGTGGTCAACTTCTACCGGAAGAGCAGGAAGCTGTGGAGGATAGAGTTCGTCTGCGGAAACAGGGCGCTGAAGTACCTGGACGAGCTTATGGCTGACTACTGGCTGAGCCTCGATGAGATGTCGAACAAGAACCGCCCGCTCGTCGAGCGCGTGAAGGAGCTCAAGGCCGAAATGGAGAAACTTGAGGAGGAAAAGGACGGCCTTAGAAGAGAGCTCTGGAGATGGAAGGCAAAGGCCCTGCTGGACAACGCAGAGGAAATCAATGGAATCAGAGTCGTCTCGTACATCGAGGACGCCCCGATGAAAGACGCCCAGGCCTTCGTGGTTTACCTCGTTGATAAGAACCCCGGCACTGTGGCCCTGGTGGCCGGCGAGAACTACGCCATATTCGCCAAGAACAGGGAAGTTGGAGGCATCTCGATGAGAGACCTCCTGGGGAAGGTTCTTTCGGAAGTCGGCGGGGGTGGGGGCGGAAGTGAGACCCTTGCGAGAGGGGGAGGGTTCAAGGTGAGGCCCGAAGAGGTTCTAGAAACCGCTCGCAGGGCTCTGAGTGCCCACCTTGGGTGATGCCTCCTTTATGGTCCTCTCTTTTGGGATGGTGCCAGGCTTTAATTGAAAGTAAAACTTTTTAAAGACTGTCGGAAATTTTTACTGTAATGCGTTAAGACTGTACGCACCTTCCTGCGGGGGTGTGCTTTTGTCCCTGCGGCGGATAGTAATAAGATATACCATAGTAACCCTCCTGGTCGCGTTTGTGCTTGGATACGCCATAAAGGGTGTCGTGGAGAAGAGGGCATACCTGGAGGCTATAGATTTCTTCCAGTACAATCCCAACGCGGGGAAGGTTGTGGCTGCGGCAGAAAAGCTCGGTATGGATCCCTTTGAATATTACGTTAAATACATCGCCCCTAAAAACCATCCCGAGCTGGGAAAGTCGAGCCTCAGGGTCGGTCTGGAGTACCTGGTGCTCACCTTTAAGGGCCTTCTCGGACCTTCCCGGGAACGGGGCTGGAGCTACCTCTGCGGTTTCATCAAGCCAAGCTGGGACTTCGTTTACAACACCCTTATTTTCCTCGTCATGGCTGAGGTAGCCGTCGTTCTTCTGGCACTTCTGCTGTCGTTTAGGGCCGTGAAGAGCGAGCGCTTCTCCGGCTTCCTCCAAACTGCCGCCAGAGCCTTCAACGGCATCCCGGTGTGGTTCTTTGTAGTACTCTTTTTCCTGCTCATAATCTACTCTCCCATTCCGTCAGATCTGGCGAACGGCCTCAAAGGCTCCGGCTTGAGAATGCTCGCCTATTTCGTCTTCCCCGTCCTCTCCGTGCTCCTCGTTGCCTCATGGGGGCTCGCGGAGGGCATAACGGTCGTTATGAGGGAGGAGTTCGGGCAGTTCTACGTTGAAGCAAAGAGGGCGATGGGTCTGCCCGAGAGTAGGGTGAAGAGGCACATCGTGAGGGCCTCCATAGTCCCGGTAATGCACGTCTGGCTCCAGAACTTCATCGAAGTACAAACGCTCGTCCTTGTCGTTGACTACCTCTTCAAACTCAACGGCCTGGGGACTGTACTCGCATCAACGCTCATCATAACCCCCGACAGCGTGTTTTTCTTCCCTGGGACGTTCGCCTTCGTTGTCATGGTGCTGGTCCTCCTGAACTTCCTGGTCTCGATGACCGTTGAGGTTCTCTCGATAAAGCTGGAACCGAGGGGTGGGAAATGAGGAGAAGAACGCTCGGCGCGGCGATATTAGTTGCGTTCCTCCTTTTCACGGCATTCTCTTACGCCACCCTGGATAAGGTCAAGCTCGACAACTGGGACAACTACATCTTCTGGGTTGACTACCCCCGGGGCGCTAAACCGGTGTGGCTTGCCGACTCGTCCAAAACCGTCGCCTTTAGTGGGACCCTTGACTACATCGTGACCCAAACAGCCCCCTCCAACATCCTGCTTGAGGGGGACGGAAGGGTGTCCATAACGATATTCCGCCCCGATGGGAAGGTCGTTAGACTTGGAGGGACGATAAACGGCACCACGAGCGTTAACTCGAACGTTGAGCTGGCACTCCAGGCGAGGCGCTTTGCCATTGAGGAGCTCGGAATGAGAAGGGAGGATCTGGCGTTCATAACGCCGACCCAGGCTCTGTTCATGGACGGGGCTAAGAAGCCCCTTCCCGGAAACTACACCGTTCAGGTCGATCCGGCGGGAGTTAAGGCGGCGATAATTGGCGACACCTACGGTTCCCTCGGCACGGACTACAAGGGAAGGGACCTGTGGGTGGGTTTCATCGGTTCGACTGTGAACACGCTGATCCTGGCATCTTTAACGACCCTGCTGATAATAATCGTCGGCCTCCTCCTGGGCATTGGTTCAGGCTATTACGAGAACCGGTTTGGGGATGCAGTTTCGGTTCTGCTGGAGGCCCTGAACTCCATTCCCTACCTCCCCCTGGCGATAGTGATAATATTCGTCCTCTCCTCGACGGGTTCCCACGGCAAGCTTGAGATGGGAACCGTCGAACTGGCCCTCGTGCTGTCCCTGCTCCTCGTCGGGAAGTTTGCGAGTGCCGTTAAGGGCATCGTCATGCACGAGAAGGTTCAGGAGTACATAGAATCCGCGAGGGCCCTGGGTGCGGGCGACCTGGCGATAATCGTGAGGCATATAATGAAGGCAGTCGTCCCCTACGCCCTCTCGTACTCCACGCTTCTCTTCGCCCAGATGATAGCGGTGGTTTCTGTACTCGGCCTCTTCGGGATAATCCCTGGCGTTAACTGGGGCTCCTTTGTGGCCGAAGCCTTCTCTCAAAACGCCATTTACACCCTCTGGTGGTGGCCGCTCTCTCCCTCTGTGGCGATAGTTCTGGTGAGTGTGAGTTTAACCCTGCTTAGCGGCTCATCTGGTTAGGAACCTATCCTCTATGCTCAGGTTTATCAGCACGAAGGCCATCGCAAACACCGCCAGCGCGGCTCCAATGGGAACCACTATCCACCACGCCATGCTGAAGAGCTGGTTCTCCGTTATCATGTTGCCCAGCAGTGTTCCCCAGTTGAATCCAGGTATTGCCTCAAAGAAGCCCAGGAGGGACACCAGCGCGACAACCTTCGGCATGACTATTGAGAACTGGTAGACGCTGTACGGCAGAACCGCCCGGGATACGTGGTGCCTCAATATCCACCACCTTGAGCCCCCGAGGCTTATCGCCGATTCCACGTACTCCTTGCCCAGCTCCGTCTCAACGAGCGCCCTGACGTTTCTCGCTATTTTTCCGAAGAGGAGCAGTCCCATCAGAAGGACGAAGCTCCAGAACGGCACCTCCAGATGGCCGCCATAGGTGACCTTGCCGGTAATCGGGACCATCATCACCATTACCGGAACGAGGGGCAGTATTGTCGAGAGCTTTGTAAGGGCATCAGTTACTGTGCCTGCGATTCCATACAGGGCGCTCAGCACGCCCAGAACAGCGCCGATGGCGACTGCGGTGAAGCCAACGGTGACCACCATAACCATCGTCTCCCTGAAGCCCCAGACAAAGCCCTGCCAGATGTCCCTTCCGGTCGAGTCCGTCCCGAGGATTCCGTAGACCCTCCCAAGTACTCTGACCTTCGGTTCATTTTCGGAGGTTATCTCAATGATGTAGGTGCCCTTTTCCACCCCATCTTTACCCATGAATATTGGATCTAAGCCCCCTCTGAAAATGAGATCGGAGTCCGTGTAGTTCAGCCCCTTGTCTTGGGCTATCTTTCCCATTACCATAAACATCATGCCGAGCCTTATCTTGCTCCTCGACAGCCCCCGGTAGAGAGTATACTCCCTGCCGTCGGGGAGGGTTATGTTTATGGTCATATCGCACGGGAACTCCGAGTAAACTATTATGTCCTGTGGAGCCTCGGAGTAGCGGAAGTCGTATTCGTAGACGTAGAGGTTTCCCTCGATTTTCGTGGGGGCCAGGTTCTCCGTTGGGGGCAGGTTTTTTCCAAAAAGGTTGATCCAGCTCGGCGGGACGAGCTTCGGGTTGTCGGCCCAGTACATCTTGTTGTTCCAGTTGTGTATTGCCTCCTCGTTGGCAAGGCTCGGTCCCACCGCTGCTGCTAGGAGGTAGAAGAGGAGTATGCTCGCGGCAATCTTTACCTTGTTGGGAATCTTTTTCATTCGCGTCCCTCCTTTCCTACCCTGGGGTCGAGGTGTATGTAGAGCGACTCCATAACAACGGCGTTTATGAAGTAGAACAGCATCATAACGAAAGCCGCGAAGAAGACCCCGTAGCTGTTGTAGCGAAATGCCACACCGTTCACACCGTGCCCCAGCCTGAAGGAGTAGGCGAGTATCCAGCCCACGCCGTGGATGTCGAATATGACCTCAACTACAAAGGCGCTCATCATGATCTCCAGGAAGTTGTAGGTGGTAAACGTCAGAAACGCCGGCAGCGCGGTTCTCAGGAGTTTCTTCATTATCCTCCTATCTGGCAGGCCCTTCGCCCGGTCGTACAGGACGTGACCTTCGTTGCTCTCAAACCTGACGAGGTTCCTTACGTTGAATGCATACTCCCATATCATCGCCACAACCAGGGTGAAAACCGGTAGGAGAAGCCCGATGATATATACAACGGGCAGGGAGCCTCCATCAATAGAGGTCCTCCGTAGGTAGCCCTCAAAGTCTATTGGGAGGAGAGATACCTTCCAGTACAGCATGTAGAGGAGCACAACGGCTATGAACCATGAAGGAATCGCCGAGAAGAGCGGGGTGAGGAGGGATAGGAGCCTGTCCGTCTTGCCGCCCTTATAGCCCGCCCTCAGCCCCAGATAGAGGCCGAACGTCAGTATGAACAGTTCGGTCAGGACCACGAGCAGAAGGCTCTTCAGGATGTATGTGTAGTACTCGTACCCGCTCCCCGTTTTTTCAAAGGGGTTGCTGAGGAAGTCGTACGCCACCTGGAGATGGTCTTTCATGAGCTCCCGTATGCTGGAGAGCCCGAGGGCGTCCATGGCCATTTCTCTAGCCAGCTGTTCGAGGCTGACGTGTTTTTCTATGACCTTTTTGACGCTCTCCGGAAGGTGGCTCACCATGTCAAGGTAATCCCCATAGACATCGCTGTTGTACAGCTCTGCGTTGATGTGCCCGAGGACGGCCATATAATCAAGAATCAGTACTCCGATCAGGAACAGGACTAGGTTTTTAATGAGCACTCCAAGGTATAAATGCCATCTTCCGCGCATCTATACCCCCTGTTTTACGTTGGTGTAAACCTTTAAAATCTAATGCACAGAAGTATTAACGTTGTAACACATGAACGTCTGAAGAACAGGCCTAAAATAAATCGTAACGGGGAGTTACAAATAGTGTGCACACGACTGGAGGTTAAGGGCATACCCAAGACCCAAACGTTGCAGTACAATCTTTCTCTGGAACTCCGGCACAATGGGCCTTGAGAGCTCCCTCTCGGCCTTTTCCCTGTCCATGAGACCGTATCTCACGAGCGCTGCTATCCTCCTCTGCTCAAAGCTGTGGCCGTGCTTCTCCCAGTACCTCTCAAGCGCCGGGCCGAGGACGAGGCAGTTGGTGGTGTATCCCGGTAGCTTTGGGAACTCGAAGGGGAGGCCTTTGAGGAGTTCAAGCCTCTCCTTCTCGGGCATCATGGAGAGGAGCCTTATCTGAACCACTCCCCCCTTCATGGGCCGGTAGGGGCGGTGTCCGAAGGGAAGCTCGTGGCCCGTTATGATGTACCGGTAGCCGTTTCTGAGGGCGTATTTGTGAAGTTTTTTCAGGGTTCTCCTGGAACAGCGCCTGCAGGGGGAATCCCCTTTGAGAAGGGCCTCGCGGAAAATGTCTGAGTAATCATAGCGCAGAACCGTGAACGGGACGTCAAGTGCCCTGGCAATCCTCTCCGCGTTTTCTATGGCTTCTTTCGCCATAAACCCGTGGTCGACCATGACCGCCTCCAGTTCCGGGACATTGTACACCTCCTTTGCCAGATACAGCGCTACCGTGCTGTCTTTGCCGCCGGAGTAGGCAACGATTGCCCTGTCAACTTTCTTCATAAGCTCCTCAAGCTCGGCGCGGATTTTCTGCCTGTTGAGGGGGTGCTTTAGGTAGACCTGGCATTCCCTGCAGATTGGCCTGCCGTCGATTATGTCTATCTTTGCGGTTCTCTCATCGTGGATGCAGAGTGAGCACTTGAGCATAGTGAGGGGAACGAAGGGCGGTTTAAAAAGTTATTTTTCCAGCTTTGGGAACTTTGAACGAAGTTTTCTGGGGGCTTTCTTGGCCTTCTCAACGGTTTCCTCGGTTTTCTTCTTCCCCTTTCTGGTTGTGAAGAACCCAACAACCGCTACGGCGTTCTGGAGGAGTATTCCGTCGTTGTTCCTTGCTATGAACCGGCCGAAGAGCAGTCCAAAGATAAGTCCGAGAACCCAGAGGGATAGGATGAAGGTGTTCGCGCTCACTCCGCCGGGGCTGAGGGTCACTGAGAAAGCCTTGTAGGCGAGCGCAAAGGCGACAACGAAGACCGTTTCGAGCATTATCGTCAGCTTAGTGGCCGTTCCGATTATTCCCAAAAGCCTGCTGTCTTCCGTGTACTTCTCTATGATCCTCTGGTCGTGGAGGCCGTAGATTAGAGTTTTGGTAATGTTGGCCCCGCTCCTGAAGGCGAGGAAGCCGAATATTGCCGCGGCCCCGGAAGTCCCCCAGAGCTTCCAGAAGGCCCAGATACCAACAGTGAGCCAAAAGAGGGTGTAGAGCTTTTCTAAACCCTTCTTTTTGTTCTCCGGTATCTCCAGCCTTAAGACCTTCCTCCATGTCATGCCGGCCAGGCTTCCAAAAGTCCGCATAAGCATTAGAACCAGGTTGATGAAGAGGAACGCGATGAGGAATACGAAGGCCAATATCTCACGTATCATAGCTATCCAACCATAAAAGATGGGTAATGGAATATTTAACGTTTCCTCCCGGTGGAGATACTCACGCCCGATTGTTCCAAACCAAATATGGGTGCTATCTCTCAAAGTACTCCCTGTAAAGCTCCCTCGCCTTCTCCTCTCCAACGCCCTTTATCAGCACCTTCCCGCTTTTAAAGACCACAACTTCCGCATCGCCATCCTTAAACCGGAGGGTGCCGTTTTTCATTGTGTATCCAATCCTGCGGGAGCTCAGTTTCATCGCGAGCTCTTCCAGGTTCAGTCCATCAATATTGAGCCTGAAGGCCCCGTCGCAGGTTTCCTCTATCTCCGCCCTCTTCCTCTTCACTATTGGGGCAACATCCCTCGCAACGCGCCTCGCGCTGAACAGCGTCAGCGGATCCATTGTCCGGTATATGGCCAGCTGACAGCCGCTTATACGGACGTCGATGTACCTCTTGGCCTCCATTGCCTTTTTCAGATATTCCCTTATGCTCTCGGCCCTGTCAAAATCCAGCCCGGCTTTTTTAAGCCTCTCAACGTTCAGCTCGTGAATCGTGAGGGGCTGGAGCATCATCTCGTCCACACCAAGCGAAGCGGCCAGCTCGGCTATCCTGGGTATGTCTTCGTCGTTTATACCTGGCATGAATATCGTCCTGACAATCGAGCGGACGCTTTTGTCCCTTCCGACTATTCTAAGGGCGTTGACGACTGCGTCGAAAGTGTCGGCGTTCGTTATCATCAAATGCTTCTCTCTCGTTGAAGCGTCGAGGCTTATCATGACCAGGTCAAAATCGAGCTTCTTCCACAGCTCCTCCGTCAAAAGCGAGCCGTTGGTCTGAAGGTCGAGCCTCGCCTCCGGAAACCTCTCGCGGAGCATCCTGTTTACTTCGACTATCCTTTTGCTGAGCAATGGCTCACCGTACTGGGAGACCGTTATGGCGTACGGCCCCTCCCAGCCGTAGTAGCCCGGCTTTGGGGCCTTCCCGAGCTTGACCGCGACGTTTGAATAGCAGAATATGCAGTCGTGGTTGCAGGCTGGGGTTAGCTCATAGCTCGGGTGGTGAACGGGATTTGGGTTGCTTAAATCAAGCCCCTGACAGCCCTGACAGTGAGTGGGGAACCTTAAGTCCATCACGAACTCCTTTAAGAGCCTCGCCTCCTTGTTCTCAAGGATCTGGGGCTCCACGCCCATGCTCCTTGCGAACTCCTCCCAGCTCATCCGCTTCATTCTCTCACCGGCCGAAACGGAGAAAAGGGGTTTAAAAAGATGATTGGTCAGAGCAGTCCCCTCAGCTGGAAGCCGTCGAAGACAGGGCCGTCTCTGCAGACGAGGTACTTTCCGAGGTTGCAGGAACCGCATACGCCGATTCCACACTTCATGTAGCGTTCAGCCGATATCTGGACGTTCTCATAGTTCATGACCCTGAGAACGGTCTTGAGCATCGGCTCCGGGCCGCAGGCATAGGCCCAGTCAAATTCTCCCTTTCTTTCGGCGAGAACCTCTGTTGGAAAGCCCCTCCTTCCGGCCGAGCCGTCGTCTGTGGTTATGATGACCTCGTCAACATAATCCTCAACGTCCATCAGTGCCAGCTCGTCCCTTGAGCGGGCACCATAGATGAGCGTGATACCTCCCAACTTTTTCCTGTTCTGCCTTGCGAAGGCGTATAGTGGGGGAATCCCTATCCCGCCACCCACGAGGGCTATCCTCTCCCCCCTGGGCTCGAAGCCCCTGCCGTACGGCCCGCGGATCCAGACGTGGTCACCTTCCTCGATCTCGAAGAGCCTTGATGTGAACGGGCCGACGCGCTTGACCACTATCAGGTCTCTCCACGCCAGGCTGAAGGGCTTCTCACCGACTCCGGGAAGCCAGACCATTATGAACTGTCCCGCCCTGAATTCCAGCTTCTTATCGAAGCGGAACGCTTTAACGTCCTCTGCAACGTTCCAAACTTCCCTAAGCTCTACCCTTTCCAGCATCTACCCTGCCCCCCTGGGGATTTCCTATGATTTCGTCCTCTTCCATGACGACGTTTCCCCTGAGAACCGTCATCACGACCTTCCCCCTCAGCTTTCTGCCCTCCCACGGGCTCCATTTGGCCTTTGTGTAAAATTCCTCCGGCTTAACCATCCACTCTTTCTTGAGATCCACCACCGTGAAGTCGGCGTCTTTGCCGGCTTCGAGACCCTTGTTTCTTATTCCAAATATTCTAACTGGATTCCCGTGCATCTTTTCCACTATATCTTGGAGCTCCAGCATCCCCCTGTTCACCGCATCGAGGAGAAGTGCCACCTCTGTCTCCAGCCCGGGAATTCCAGCGGCTCCGTTTTCCTTGTCCTCCGGTGTGTGGGGCGCGTGATCGCTTGCTATTATTGGAATCCGGGAAAAGTTCTCCCAGAGTGCTCTCCTGTGTTCCTCGGCCCTCAGCGGAGGATAGACCTTTAGGAGCGGGTTCCTTTCGTAGTCCTTCTTCGTCAGGAAGAGGTGGTGTGGTGTGACCTCGAAGCTGACCCACGGCAGGCTGGCTCTAAGTATGGAGCTTATTCCGCCCCCAGTGGAGACATGGCAGATGTTGAGGGGTTTTCTGAATTTCTCGGCGGCTTTCAGGGCGCGTTTTATGGCGGTTATCTCGGCCTCTGGTGGTCTTTCAGGTTTTTTCTGGATTAGTCCGGCGTCCTCGGCATGAACGCTGACGATCCCTGGGGCGCAGAAGTAATCGCTTTCAAAGTCGCTGGAAAAAATCCCACCCGTTGAGGCGCCCATGAATATTTTATAAAAGTCTGCCTGCGCCTTTTTGGCTTCATCGCAGTTACCGTTCAGGAGAAAACTTAGCGCGTAATCTGTGTATGCCCTACCGGAGAATGCCGCTTCTCTTCTCCGAAATGTCGATGAGTCGAGTACCGGTGGGTCAGTGTTCGGCATGTCAAAAACAGCCGTTATGCCGCCGTGAAGCGCCGACATAGTACCGGTTCGGATTGTCTCTTTGGAACGCTGCCGAAAGTCTCTGAGATGGACGTGAACGTCTATGAGGCCTGGAAGAATGACCTTTCCACGCCCGATCCTAACCGTTTCTTCTCCCTTTAATTCTCCGGTGGATATTCTGGAAATTTTGCCGTCAAGAACCCCTATGCTCCCGTCTATCAGTTTCCTACCCTTTAAGAATTTGCCTTTCAGGACAAGGTCGTACATAGCGCCCGCACCGGGATGGATGCTACTCTATTTTAAGTTTTTTGCATCCACACCTTCAATTGGGGAATAAAAATCGGGTGCTAACGATTTTTACGGCTTTCCCCAATCATATGTGGTCTTCTTAATATATTTGGTGGCTTTTTCTCAGTTATTGTTAAAATTAGAACATGACAAACAACGCAAGATGTCATTGAGAGACAGATAAGAGTTGTGAAATCTTTTAGGGCCTGTAGGTGGCTTTTCTAAAGCCACTACTTTTACAAGAACGTAACCCTTAAATAGGCTTTCAATGTATATCTTCATGCCATTATACACCATATGTGGCAACATTGCCAAAAAGTGAAGGAGGCAGTGGAGTATGAAGAAGGCTTTGGGATTGTTTATTATGGGTTTGATGTTGTTTAGTATTTTTTCAGTCCATGCAGTCAGCGCCGCTGACTACACCCCCAAGGACATACCCCTGAACAGCGACGAGGCCAAGGCCCGCTTCAAGGCCGACCTCCAGTGGTACCTCCAGTACGGCCACTTCGTTATCAGCAATGGTCCGTACATGCTCGTCATGTACTCCCCGGAGAACCTCTACCTCAAGCTTGAGAAGTTCACCGGTGCGAGGACCATCTACACCAACACCCTCCCGAAGGACGGTTATGCCGACGTCATTGAGTACCAGGGTGTCCAGAACCCCGAGAACGTTATCCTCCAGATCGCCAAGGGTGAGTACGACCTCGGTATGTTTGCCTTCGCTGCTGGAAAGTACCAGGGTCTTGGTGCCGATGTTCTCGCGAACCTTAACCTCTATAAGAGTGCCAGCTCCTACAATGAGTTGACCTTCAACACCTACCACGACCCGGACAAGGACGCTCCGCTCGTTACCGTTGGTGACCAGGTCTACTTCAACCCGTTCGCCATCAGGGAAGTTAGGTTTGCGATGAACTTCCTCGTCAGCAGGGACTACATCGTCCAGAACATCTACCAGGGTAGCGGTGCCCCGATGCTCGGCTGTATAAGGCCCAGCCACCCGGCCAACAAGTACTTCGAGCCGGTTTACAAGGCCCTTGGAATAACCGGCGCCGGCAACGAGCAGTTGGCCCTCCAGATGATTGACCAGGCCATGCAGAAAGCCGCTCAGGAGGTTGCCAACTACGGCCACACCCTTGAGAAGAAGGATGGAATGTGGTACTTTGACGGCCAGCCGGTTACCGTCAAGTTCATCATCCGTATCGAGGACGAGAGGAAGGAGATTGGTCTCTACGTTGCCGACCTGCTTGAGAAGAAGGTTGGCTTCAAGGTTGACAGGCTCCTCTGGGACAGGCAGAAGGCCGGTCAGGTCGTCTTCGCCAAGCCGCCGAGCAACTACGAGTGGAACATCTACACCGGCGGATGGGGTACCAGCGGTATCCCGAGCGTCTGGATTGACGACTACACCGCCTGGTTCTACGCCGCCTGGTACGGATACGTTCCGGGTGCAGTTGAGCCCAAGCACGTCAACACCGTTACCGTTGAGGAGGCACTCAAGTACATAGGCAACGGCGATGTTAACGCCGGTCTCCAGAAGATAGGCGCCGAGTACTACACCAACGCAGACAAGCTCGGTCCGATGCTTAAGTGGACCGAGGAGGAGCTCACCTACCTGCTGACCTACTTCGTTATCAGCAAGGATGCTGTCGAGGGAACCCCGCACATCAACGCCGACCTTGTTCCGACCGACCCGATCAAGATAACCACCAAGGAGCAGTACTGGGACCTCCAGAAGATAAGCATGCTCATAGGCCTCCTCGAGAGCGAGAGGGTCTTCATGATCGAGACCTGGGAGTTCTACCCGGCCAACAAGCAGAGGGTCGTTAAGATCGTCCCCGAGGCCAGCACCGGTATCGGCCAGCGCTGGAGCATCATGACCGCCCAGACTCCGGACAAGCACCTCAAGATCGCCCAGTTCGCCTCAACCGGTGCCATGTTCATGAGCGCCTTCAACCCGGTTGGTGGTCTGAGCGATGTTTACAGCGTCAGGGTCTGGAACCTTATCAGGGACTACGGTGCCACCACCAACTTCGACGGTATCGTCACCCCGTACAGGTGCAAGTGGAACCTTGAGCGCGGTGATTTCACTGTCCCGGACGATGCAGTTATCTACAACCAGACCCAGGGCTGGATAGCCGAGAACGCTGGCAAGACCGCCAAGGTTAAGGTTACCGTCACCTGTGACTTTGGCGAGTGGCACAACGGTGTTAAGGGCAACATCGACGACCTCAAGTACTACATAGCCTTCCTCTACACCTGGGCCTACAAGGACGGTGCCGACGACCCGTACTACGATGAGGGTCTTGGTGGAACCGCTGGAACGCTCGGCAACATCCTCGGCTGGCAGTGGACAGATGACGGCTACGTCGTCTACGGTACCTACGAGCACCCGCTCGCCGACGACATGACCGCAGGATTCTACGTGTTCTACCCGACCCTGCCGTGGGAGCTCTACTGGGCCATGGGAGAGCTCGTCGCCAAGAGCAAGGAGTACGGAATTGACAAGACCTACTCCTTCAGCAGCGGTGCCGAGGGAGTCCTCTGGCTCGACCTCCTCACCAAGGAGCACGTCGACGACCTCGCCAATGTCATGCTCAAGATCTCAGGCCTTACATGGGACGACGTAACTAAGACCCCCACGACCACTCAGCCGCCCACCACCAGCAGTCCGAGCCCGACCGAGACCACCAGCAGTCCGAGCCCGACCCAGAGCCCGACCGAGACCACCACGACCCCGACCGGCGGAACCAGCACAACCACCTACGTCGTTGTCGGCCTGGTGATAATCATCATAGCAGGAGCCGCCTGGTACTTCACCAAGAAGAAGTGAAGCAGTTTCGATCTTTTCCTTCTTTTTTGAAATTTTGTCCTCACCTCTTGGGGCTTTAACTGCGGGTTTCTGCAATGCACTCTTATGAAAATGTGCACATCTATGCAGTAAGATATATAAAGTCAGTTTTACAATGCTGAAAAAGATACATTAAACACGAGCAACCTACGTGGGGGTGAAAAAATGGGGTATCTCAAGTACCTTGCATTTAGAATTGTGAATGCCCTTCTTGTTTTGTTGATAGTAACCTTTATTATTTCAGCATTGTTCGTTAGGGTTGCCGAAGAAAGCAACAGGTCGAAGATGTATGAAGAACTAATGCTTTGGGAAAGAACTGAAGGTGCTAAAATCAAGCAGAGCCAGGGCCTTGAGGCCTTTGAACAGGCAAAGGCTGCAAAGCAGGCATCTCTTGAGGAGAAGTACGAACTGAACATCCCGTACTGGCAGAAGGTTTACAGAAAGGCCGTTCGTACTCTCAAGCTTGACTTCGGAACGACGAGCATGCCGATTTTCGGTACGAACAACGTCTCCGACATCATTAAGGTCGCCGTCCCAAGGAGTATCCTGCTCTTCACAACGGCAACGATAATAGTCATCATACTTGGTATCTTCCTTGGGGTTAGGGCTGCAAGGCACGCGGGCAGTGTCTTTGACAGGGGCCTTTCTATCTTTGCACTGCTCACGTACAGTCTGCCGATGTGGTGGACCGGAATGATGTTCCTCCTGATATTCGCATTCAAGCTCGGCTGGTTCCCGCTCAGTTCAATGTTCGACCCACAGCTCACCGGCTGGGCCCACGTTAAGGACGTCCTCTGGAAGCTTGCCCTCCCGGTGTTCACCTACGTCTTCGTCGTCTTTGGAGGCTGGGCGTGGACAACCAGAAACATCATGATAGGAACCCTTCAGGAGGACTTCATCATGGCCGCCAAGGCCAAGGGTGTTCCCGAGCACAAGATCATCTACGGCCACGCCCTCCGTGCCGCTGCCCCGCCGATAGTCACCATGATAATCTTCGCCCTCCTTGGATCGCTCGGCGGTGCAATCATCAGCGAGCTCGTCTTCAACTACCCCGGAATGGGCAGGCTCTACTGGGTTGCCCTCCAGCAGAACGAGACCAACCTCCTCATAGGGCTGACGTACTTCTTCACGGTGCTCTACCTGGCAGGAGTGGTTCTGGCTGACATGATCTACGGATTCCTCGACCCGCGTGTCAAGGTCGGTGCTTCCGCCAGGATGTGAGGTGATTCACGATGAGATGGGTCGACGTCAAAGAAGGATTTAAGGAATTCCTTGAAGAATTCAAGAGGGAGAAGACCGGCATAGCCGGTGTCATTCTCCTTGTTATCCTTGTCCTTGTTGCACTCACTGCACCGTACACCACCATACCGGATCTGCCAGAGAAGTGGAGGAGCTCCGCCTACTGGGAGGACAACCCCAAGAACGTTCCTCCGACCTGGTACAATATGTTCACCTCCCAGAAGCTTGTTCCTCAGGAAGTATACTACATCAACGACCTGAAGATAACTCACCCCTCCGATACAAGGACTGTAATTGAAGCTGATTACAACTTCCCCAACCGCTATATCCTGGGGCCGCAGGGCATAATTATACGTGGGCTGAACGTATCTGTTGGCGATCCAATGAATGCCCCAGTATTTGACCTGTACCTCCTGAGGCCGGATGGGAAGAAAATCCCCCTACTCAAAAACAAGCCCCTGAGCGCAGGCACGATCTCCGTGGGCAGGGACAGTACGATATCGGCCAACGTCTACATATGGCTCGTCAACGTCACAGAGGGCAGGGAGATAACCATGTTTGAAGTTCCACTTCAGACGATCCTTATCAGCGACATGGTCGCCCCAATGTTTGCCAAGGTTGAGCCCGGGATGAACGTGACCCAGATAATAGAAAACCCCGAGCCCCTCTGGGGCAATTACAAGCTTGTCCTCGATATAAACAACCCCGCACCCGACAAGAACAAGATTATGCTTGATAACATAAAGGTGACCTTCCTTGGAAGGAGCTACGGAACAATGGGTACCGACTACCTTGGCAGGGATCTCTGGGCCGGCATCATCTGGGGTAGCAGAGTTTCGCTGACCATTGGTGTGCTCGTCTCCGTCCTAAGCACCGTCATCGGCCTTGTATACGGAGTTACCAGTGCATACCTCGGTGGAAACGCCGACGAGTTCATGATGCGTATCAACGAGATATTTGCCTCAATTCCGAGCCTGCCGATACTTATCCTCATCGGAGCCACAATGGGACACATAACACTAATGTTCATAGTGCTGCTGTTGGTCATCTTCGGATGGATGGGAATAGCAAGGATTTCGAGAAGTATGGCGCTCCAGATCAAGGAGCAGACGTACATTGAGGCGGCTAGGGCACTCGGTGCCGGCAACGGCAGGATAATCTTCAAGCACATCCTGCCCCAGCTCCTTCCCTATGCCTTCGCGGTCATAGCCCTCAGCGTTCCGAGCGCGGTTATCGCCGAGGCTTCACTGAGCTTCCTCGGTATCGGTGACCCGACGGCCGTTACGTGGGGTCAGATACTCAACGCGGCCCAGAATCAGGCGGCAACGACCAAGGGCTACTGGTGGTGGGTTCTCCCGCCCGGGCTTGGAATCGCTGTCGTCGGCCTTACCTTCGTCCTCATAGGTACGGCCCTCGATAAGATACTCAACCCGAGGCTCAGGAGGCTGTGAGGTGGTATAAATGGCTAGGAACGTACTCGAAGTTAAAGACCTCAAGATGTATTACTTCACCAGCAAGGGTGTCGTCAAGGCCGTCGACAACATCTCGTTCAACCTCAGGAAGGGTGAAGTGCTGGGACTTGCCGGTGAGAGCGGATGCGGCAAGTCCTCCCTTGGTTTTACCCTTATGGGAATGCCGACTCCGCCGGGCAAAATCGTCAGCGGTAGCGTGAAGATTGACGGGAGGGAAATAGTTGGTCTCCCGGAGGATGTCCTTAGGAAGGAGATACGCTGGCAGAAGATATCCATGATCTTCCAGGGTGCAATGAACGCCCTCAACCCCGTCTATACCGTCGGATATCAGATGACCGAGCCGCTGATACTCCACAAGGGTATGAGCAAGGATGAGGCCCTTGACAGGGCCCAGAAGTACCTTGAGCTCGTCGGTCTCGACCCCGAGATAGTCTACCGCTACCCGCACGAGCTTTCAGGTGGTATGAAGCAGCGTGTCATCATCGCCACGGCCCTCCTCCTTGAGCCCGACGTCGTTATCGCTGATGAGCCAACGACTGCTCTCGACGTCGTTGTTCAGGCTCAGATCATCAACCTCATGAAGAAGCTGAAGAAGGAGCTTGGCCTTTCAATGATATTCATCACCCACGACCTTAGTATACTCGCCGAGATCAGCGACCGCGTTGCCATCATGTACGCAGGTAAGATCGTTGAGATAGGAGACAGCGAGAAGGTCTACTACGAGCCGGCCCACCCGTACACCCAGAAGCTTCTCTCGGCAATACCGAGACTGCATGAGGACGTGGAGAAGCTGGAGTTCATCCCGGGACAGCCGCCCAACCTCATCAACCCGCCCAAAGGATGCCGCTTCCACCCGAGGTGCCCGTACGCAATGCAGGTTTGTAAGGAGCAGGAACCCGAGCTTAAGGAAGTTGATAAGGATCACTATGCCGCATGCTGGCTGCTGTGAGGTGTGAGAGATGGCGGAGCCGATACTCAAGGTTGAAAACCTCAAGAAGTACTTCCCGATCAAGAGGGGCTTCATCGACACGATCAAGGGCGCCCCCCAGAAAAAGGTTCACGCGGTGGACGGCATTAGCTTTGAGATATACAAGCAGCAGGTCTTTGCCCTCGTTGGTGAGAGCGGGTGTGGTAAGTCCACCACAGGAAAGCTGATCGTTAAACTGCTGGAGCCCACCGATGGAAGGATATACCTTGAGGGCAAGGACGTGACCAACGTCAAGACCAAGGAGGAGATACTCGACTACAGAAGGCACGTGCAGATGATATTCCAGGATCCGTTCAGCTCAATGAACCCGAGGTTCAGGATATTCGACATCCTTGAGGAACCGCTTCTCATACACGGCATCGGCGAAACCAAGGCCGAGCGTGAGGAGCTCATCTACAAGGCCCTTGAGATGGTCAAGATAACCCCACCGGAGGACTACGTCGGCAGGTTCCCGCACATGCTGTCCGGTGGTCAGAGGCAGCGTGTCGCTATTGCAAGGGCCCTCATCCTGAACCCGACCTTCATCGTTGCCGACGAGCCGGTCTCGATGCTCGACGTGTCCATCCGTGCCGAGATCCTTGAGCTGATGAAGGAGCTCAAGGAGAAGATGGGCGTCACCTACCTCTACATCACCCACGACATGTCTACGGCCAGGTACTTCGCCGACTGGATGGCGGTCATGTACCTCGGAAGGATAGTCGAGATGGGTCCGGTCGAGAAGGTCATTGACAACCCGCTTCACCCCTACACCAGAGCGTTGCTGGCGGCGGTTCCCGAGCCGAAGCCAGAAAGGAGAAACGTCATCAAGGAGCTGCCGATCAGGGGTGAGGTGCCCAACGCCGTCGACATACCGCCCGGGTGCCGCTTCCACCCGAGGTGTATCTACGCCCAGAAGGGACTCTGCGACACCAAACACCCGCAGCTCGTCGAGTACGAGCACAACCACTGGGCCGAGTGCCACCTCGTTGGCAAGTACTGACTTCTCTTTTTCTTTCCTTAGGTGGTGACGATGGGAACGCTCAGGGATGCGATGGGATATCCTCTTCTGAGGGCTGGCCTGATAATGCTCATTCTGGCACTGCTGATATCGGTTGCCGGTTTCTACCGTGTTAACGAGTCTTATTCCACTAGTGGGACGCTTGGAGAGGGTATGCACTACCTGGGAGACGATAAATTTGAAAGTGAATACCTCTACCATAACAGGACCCTGATCCTTTCATCATCCGGTGCAAACCTCTCACTTATCCAGGGGACCAAAATAACGAACTACACCCTTGCTAACCGTGAGATAACGCTTCATCCCGAGGAGAGGCCAGTGATATATGTTTTTAATGGGAGCGTGAATTATACATATGGGGCGACCGCCGTTGACTACCCCTATGCCGTCTACTCCCTCCTCGCTTTCGTGCTGATGCTTGTAGGCATAGTTATTTCCTTTATTGGATACACCCAGTTCCTGAGGGACGTGAAGGAGGGTAAAAAATGAGAGTACTTGATTACGGCGCGGCTATCGATAGGATAACCTGGTTTATCCGTGAAAAGGTTGGGGAAGCAGGTGCTGACGGAGTTGTCGTCGGGATAAGCGGGGGCATAGACAGCGCTACAGTTGCACACCTCGCCGTAAGGGCACTTGGAAAGGATAAGGTTCTCGGCCTGATAATGCCGTACTACGAGAACGGCGACCTTGAGGATGCCAGGCTCGTATGTGAGGCCCTGGGAATTGATTACAGGGTGATCAGTATAAAGCCCATTGTGGATGAGTTCGAGAGGGCAGTCGGTGGACTTGACGTTAAGAGCAGGGGCAACGTAATGGCCAGGACCAGGATGGTTCTGCTGTACGCGCACGCCAACGCCATGAACCGCCTCGTCCTCGGAACCAGCAACAGGAGCGAGGTTCTCACGGGGTACTTCACCAAGTGGGGCGACGGTGCGAGCGACTACGCGCCGCTCATAAACCTCTACAAGACAGAGGTCTGGGAGATAGCGAAACTTCTTGGAGTTCCGGAGAGAATAATCAAGAAGAAGCCTACAGCCGGGCTGTGGGAGGGGCAGACCGACGAGGACGAGCTTGGAATAAGCTACCGCCTCCTCGATGAGATACTCTGGCGCATGGTTGACCTCGGAAAGGAAAAGAGTGAAATCGCTGAGGAGCTCGGAATACCATTGGAAAGGGTTGAGTACGTCGAGAAGCTGATAAGGGGCAGTGAACACAAGAGGCGCCTCCCGGTCGGCCCGGTCTTCTGAGGTGGGTTCATGAAGCGAGGCTACATTTTCGTTTTTCTAGCCGCCTCCATGTGGGGGACTCTGGGCATATTCGCCAAGTACCTTGACGGTTTTGGATTAACGCCCTTCACGATGGTGTTCTACAGGGTTTTCTTCGCCATAGTCCTCCTGGCACTGTATCTCCGCCTCAGGGGCATAGATTTCTCCCTTGAGCGCTCCCGCCTCAGATTCTACGCCCTCTACGGCTTCTTCAGCATCTTCCTATTTTACACCCTCTACTTCTACACGGTAACGATATCGTCGGTTTCATTTGCCGTTCTGCTCCTCTATACTGCCCCGGTATATTCAATAGTCCTCGGCAGGCTGGTCTTCAACGAGCCGTTGGTGAGGGAGAAGGTCACCGCCCTGGGAATGGTTATGCTTGGCGTTCTCCTTGTGAACTGGGGGGATGTGCGGTTTTCCACAAAGGCTCTGCTCTTCGGACTGCTGACGGGTTTAACCTACGCACTTTACGGTGTTCTGGCGAAGTTCGCCGTTAGGGACGACGAGCCCGAGAAAGCGCTCTTCTACACGCTCCTCTTCGGCATGATTTACCTCCTTCCGTTCACGGCCTTCTCGGTGCCCTCGGGCGCCCTTCCTTACCTCTTTGCCCTGGCGTTCTTCCCGACATTCTTGGGCTACATACTCTACAACCACGCCCTAAAGGAGATTGAGGTGAGCAGGGCCAGCATAGTCGCCACGATTGAACCTGTCGTGGCGATAGCACTGGCGTTCCTTTTATTTGGTGAGTCCCTTACGGCCAAACAGCTGGTTGGAGCGGCTCTCATAATTGGGGGTTCTGCCCTGGTGCATCTAAAAGAGGAAGAAAAGCCGGAAGAGAGCATTATTGAAGAGGTGCTCGAAGAGGTTCATTAGACGTGGAAGTACCTCTCCAGCTCCCATTCAGTAACCTTCTTCGTATCCTCGGGAAGACCCTTAGCGCCCAGGTATTCGAGATACCCCTCCCACTCACGCTCCTTGTATGCTATGAAGTTCCTGTATGCACCGCCCAGGGCTTCCCTGACGACCCCGTCCTTCTTGAGTTCCTCCAAGGCTTCGCCAAGGCTTTCAGGTAGTGTGTCTATGCCCAGGCTTTTCCGCTTGGAATCGCCCATCTCATAGACGTTTTCCTCAACATACGCGTCGGGCTCGATTTTTCTCCTTATTCCGTCCAGCCCGGCCATCAGTATCGCTGCAAATGCCAGGTATGGGTTGGCACTCGGATCGGGACAGCGGTACTCTATCCTGGCACCGTTGCCCCAGAAGGCCGGAACCCTTATCAGCGCACTTCTGTTCCTGTAGCCCCAGCTTATGTATACCGGGGCCTCGTAGCCCGGGACGAGACGCTTGTAGCTGTTCACAGTGGGGTTGGTTACTGCTGTCAGGGCCTTTGCGTGGGCGAGTATACCCCCTACGAAGTAAAGTGCGGTCTCGCTGAGCCCTTCATCACCAATAAATGCGTTCTCCCCGTCTTTCCAGAGGCTTATGTGGAGGTGCATTCCGTTTCCGGGAAAGCCGTAGAGGGGCTTTGGCATGAACGTGGCGTAGAGCCCGTGCATCTCCGATATAGCCTTTACGATGTACTTGAAGCTGACTATGTTGTCTGCCGTCCTTAGGGCTTCATCATAGCGGAAGTCTATCTCGTGCTGTGCCTTCCCAACCTCGTGGTGGAGAACCTCGGGAACGAGTCCGAGGGCCGGCATGTGGAGCGCTATCTCCCTCTTTAACTCCCTGGCCCTGTCAAGGGTCACGAGGTCAAAATAACCACCGCTGTCGGGTATCTGGAGCTCCCAGGAACCGTTCTTCTTGAAGAGGTAGAACTCCGGTTCCGGCCCTATGTACGCCCTGAATCCGGCCTTTTCGAGTTCTTCAAGGGCACCCCTGAGGACACCTCTGGGGTCGGCTGGATAGGGCTTTCTGCCCTTGTATATATATCCATAGACCCTTGAAATTCCTTCCCATGGTATCTCCGCGTAGGCTGATGGGTCCGCTTTGAATATCAAGTCGCTGTCCTCTATCCCTTCAAATCCTGGGATTGAGGAGCCGTCAAAGGCTATGCCGTCTTCTATGGCCTCGTCGTATCTCCCTATGGGAACTTCCATGCCTTTTGGAACTCCGTTAATGTCCACGAAAATAAGCTGGATAAATTTCACCTTCTTGGGTTCGAAGAGGGTTCCCTTTTCTGACGCGCTCAAACTGTTCATATTTATCACCTATTATTGCTCTAATGTTCAGTGTTTATGCCATCTTATTGAACGATTATTCCAATAAAAGCCTTTTTACTGGATTTTTGTCATTGTGACAACTGTGTGGTCTGAGTTCCCGCTGACTGACAAAAAATTGTTATTTTTGCCGTTTATCCTTTTTAATTTCAACAAATATAAGTTAAGCAAAGGTTTATTGGATCCGCGAGTATGGGGGAACATGCCGAAAGCTGAAGACATACTGAACAGGGAGATAGCTCGGGTAAACCTTCACCTTCCAGCGGACAGGCCCACTCTGAAACAGCTGTTGGGGGAAAAGGAACCGAGGGTCAGGTTGCGCGATGGGAGCTATCACCACTTCAGGCGTTCCGAGCTGGAGTATCTCATCTCACTCCTCGATGAGGGAGAGGAAGAACGTTTGAGGATACCGATAGTACTTGAAATAAGCACGCTGTACCGGGGCTACTTCAGGGTGAGGGGAAGAACAGAGGTTAAGGTCATTGAGAAAATCCTCGGTACCTACGATATCCTGGATGAAAAAATAGAGGGGCTCTATCCGAGATATCTCCTTCCGAAAATCAGAAAAGCCCTCCCGACGACAACGACGTATGCGTTCATAACGGAGTGATGGATATGGACGAAGACCTAAAGGTTCTGCGCGACTACCTGATGTTCACCGTCCCCCACGTTACGGTGCTTGCCGGTGCACTCCTGGGACTTCTCATGATAATGGGGGTACAGGTCAACACCGCTCTCGGGATATTCGCCGTCTTTTACGGGTTCATGCTCTTCGTCCTTGGCCTGGTGATAGGCCCTCACTTTTCCAAAGTGCTCTGGTACCGGCTTATGATGGTCTTTTTTGCCTTTTTGATGCTCCTGGGGGTCGTTCTTCTGTTGTATGGAGAGTAGCCTTTATATGGGAAAAGGAACAACTAAACATGGTGAGAACGTATGCGGAAGGCAGTGGTTGCGTTGATCCTCCTAACTCTGGTCATGGCACTTCTCCCGGGCTCCTCCGCCCAGTTTGTCACTTTTACAACAAACGACGAAATTACCCTGCTCCGCGGGGACTACAGTATCGGGACGATAATGCTGACGAATGCCGGTGGCTTCAGTTTTAAAATAGTCAGCTATCAGAAATTCTGGGTGGAAGATGATAACGGCAACGTTGTTCCGGGCTTTAATCTCACCTTGACTCCAACTATTTTCAGTGATTGGACATCCCAGAAGACCTATTCTGTGTCATACAACATATCCTGCGCCTCCAATGTTTCAGGTGGAACATACACACTCTATCTGCGTTTCCTGGCGTTTACCTCTGACAACTCCATGTACATAGTCCACGCCACAGTGCCGCTCCATGTGATTGAGGGGGCTCTGGATTTTGGGGTGGCGGATGCCTATGTTAAGGAGCGTCCAGGTTCCCCTTATGTTCTCAACGGAGAGACTATAGTGGTGTTTTCCCATGTTAACAACATAGGGCACTCAAGAGTTCCCGTTCATGCTACCGTCTCCTTTTCCCTTGGGGGGAAGGTGTATTTCCTCGAAAACAGAACCCTCAACATGGCCCCTGGGGACAACTTAGTTCGCTTTGAAGTGCCTGTAGGGTATGAACTGCCCGAGGGCACGTACAGGCTGGAGTACGTGCTCAAGTATGATGATGGGACATACAGATACTCGCGGGAGATTCCCGTCAAGTTTGGGGTGAAGCTTGTAGGGGCCTCCCTTCAGTCGGACACGGTAAAGCTTGGGGGGGAGAACAGAGCATATCTAACCCTCCTATCAGAGAGAAACGTTAACCTGAATCTCACCGTGGAGACCTACAGGAACGGGACGCTGGTTGCAAGAACCGTTGAACCCACCGTGATCAGGGGAGGTACGAACGTCATTGAGGTGAGCCTCCCAACCAACGTGTCCGGAGGGCTGACGTCCCTCATAGAGCTGACCTTTGATAGAAGGGTTATAGGGAAGAGCAACGTTTCGTACAAGGTTCTCGCACCCCCCACTATAAAGGACGTAACCTATGAGAAAGTCCCCGACAACGAGGTCGTCTTCAAGATACTCATTGAGAACCCTAACTCCGAACCCTTTGAGGGGCAGCTTTCCTACAGGATAGTGTCCAATGGAAGCGTTCTCTATAAGGACTCCCTGGAAAGCACAATAAAGCCCGGAATCAACGAGGTCTCTCTGAGGTTCAATCTTCCAGTGGGACTGGCAGTTGGTTATGAATTTACGCTCAGCGCCATGGGTGAAACCAGCGTTTCCAAAGGTGAGTTGTATCTGGAACCTCCAGCTCCACCTACGACAGCTACAACAACCACCACTACAACCGCGTCAAATACCACGACAACGACCCCCGCTGGAACATCGGCGGGCCTCTGGGTGGGGATCCTCGTAGTGGCCTTCCTCCTGCTGGCTGTCGGGGCGTTCTACTACAACACCCGCGGGGGTGGAAAATCCAGAAAACGCGTCCGGCCCAAGCCCAAGAGGCGTTCGCCCCTTGGAAGGTTTAAGAGGCCCAAGGAGCCCAAGTTCAGGGAGAACAGAGAACTTCCAAAGAAGAAGTGAATACCAAACTTTTTTATCCCTATTTTCTCCACCCCATCTAGGCGAGGGGGTTGGGGGCCCTCGGGGTGCTCCCGAGGAAGTTCCGCCCACCGCACCGGGGCCGCGGTGCCGCAAGGCACCTCCCGAGAGGGAGGGCAACGGCGCAGAAACGACACGTCCCGGCGGATATGGGGATGAAAGCGGCGAAGGGCCCGGCGACGGTGCCCGAGCTAACCCGCAGACGACCCGTCGGGGAGCGGTGAAACGGCCGTCCCGCGGGGTGCAAGGCCGAGGGAGGGGCGATGAGTTCCCGGTGGGAGCCCCGTGGTAGGCCGCTCAGTCGAATGCTCCCTTGAGACAGAAGGCGGGCTACGACCCCCTCGCCTTAATATCCAGCAGGGATGCGAGGAGTATCAGGGCCCCTCCGAGTGCTGTTCTAACCCCTGGAACCTCTCCGAATATCAGAAACGCATAGACCACCGCGCTCATGGGGTCGAGGTAGCTCAGCAGAGCCGCCTCGTTGACCTCAACCTCCTTCAGCCCGTCCATGTACAGGAAGAGTGCCAGTACTGTGTGAACGCTCACAAGGATAAAAACCGCCCACCAGGCGGGCTCTCCAACGCCCGATGCGGCAATGAACGGCGCTAAAACAACCGACGCCACGGCGAGCTGGAGGAAGGTCAGGGTCTTCCCGTCCACATCGCGCAGAAACCGTCCGAGGTTTGGAATCAGCGAATAGAAGAAGGCCGCTATTAGAGCGAGCAAGATTCCAACGAAGTCGCTGTTTCCAAGGTCGACATCCTGTCCGCTCATTATCAGGATGAGCCCTGCAAAGGCGGTCCCTATCAGGAGCCACCTTTTCATTCTTAGGTTCTCCCCGAGGAACCTCCACGAGATGAGGGTCGCTACTATCGGAGCCATGTAATAGACGAGAACCGCGTTTGCTATGGTGGTGTAGCTGAACGCCGTGAAGAGGAAGACCCAGTTTAAAGCCAGAGAAACCCCCAGAGCAAGGAGGGGCTTCCATTTAGCCCCCACAATCGAAAAAAGAGATGACGCCCACCCCTTACTGCTGGCCAGAATGGGAAACAGTAGCAACGCCCCAAGTGACACCCTGAAGAAAGCGACCCCTAAGCCGGACAGGTTTGAGAAGCGGGCGAATATTCCAACGCTCCCCCAGATGAGCATTGAAATTATGATTTTCAGCCTTCCGTTCACATCTCATCCCCGTGCTCTTCCACCCATTCCTCGTAGGCTTCCCTGACCTCTTCCTTCCTGAACCCGGGAACTGCATCCTTGAAGGGGTTGAACCTTTCGAGCTTTTTCTCGCTTGGGCCGATGTAAGTTGCTATAAGCCCTACCTTGGAATGAAGGCTTGACGGCAGGCGAAGGATTCTTTTGACGTCAACCGTAACGCGGCCGTCGAAGTAGGCCTTTGAGAAGGTGCTCGATGCATTAAGGAGTATCATTAGACCGCTTCTTTTTTTGCCTTTTCTGGGAGGTCTTTTAAGGGAACTGGGAAAAGAGACATTGGGGGACTTTGCGTTTAGTACAAATTCCTGATAGATTTTTTCTTTGTTTTCAATGGTATCCTGGATCTGCCGGGGACTCAATCCAAAGTTCTCCAAGTGGCTTTTGCTAATTCTTTTTATAAAGTATCCAAATCTCAACCGAAATACTCGGTAGTAGCCGGAAGAGAGCATTATCATATTACTGTCAATATCCCTTTTATAGTTTAGCTCCTCCGCAGCACTGATGTATGCCAGTATCTTCTCCCTTGCCTTTCCATCGAGCCTTAACGCCCACTCATCGAGAACCCTTATGTGGTAACCCCTCCCCGAATAAACGACGTGAACGTTCTCAAAGCCGAAGTCTTCCTTTAGGATTATCAGAGTGTCCCTTGCGAGCTCTTTGGCGTCCTCCAGGCATATCGGACACACCTGCCCGTGCTCGTGGAGGTGAGCACATCTTCTCAGGGGCAAATCTTTCGCGTCTATGTCGAAGACAAGTTCAGCTCCCAGCCAGCCGCTCATATCCTTGGGCTCTTCGTAGAGGGCAACCGAAGAATAGATTGCGTAGGGGGCAGTAGCCCTCACATAGTCTTCCAGGTCGCGGACGTCCATGAAAACGTTCTTTCTGTCGTTCGGTCCCTCTCCGGTGTGGTCAAACCCAAACTCCCTCTCCTCAAGGGTTCTGACTATAAACTCTGGGAGTTTTTTGGCGCTCCATTCCTTTGAATAGTAGTGCTTCCGCTCCCTTTCGGTAACTTCTCTAAACAGCTCAGCCATTCTCACCACCCTCTGTGCTCTGCTTGCCCTTTCTGCTCTCGATATAGAGGCGCCTCAGGTAGTACGTCAGTGGATTTTTGATGTTCCTGCAGTGCCTGTCCGGCTTGCAGAGCTGGGGAGCGTTTGCCCGTATCTTGGAGCAGTTCGGCGGGAAGTACCACGTGGAGTTTCCGCTGTCCTCCAGGCGGGGTTTGTCCGTAAGACCGAAGCCGAGATGGTACCAGATGTTCTTGACCTCGTGTGGCTGGTCTTCGAAGAGGGGAGGGGAGCAACGGTTGCCTGCCTCGATTATGACCGGCAGTATTTCCTTCTCGACCACGCTCAGGTCACCCACGCAGTCCCGTATTCTGACGTCCCTCCTGGATGGGCTTGGGCACAGCCTCGCGTAGCTGAGGAAACTCGTAAGGAGAACAGTTATGGCGTAGTTCCTCAGGCCTGCGGGAACACCCCCAAGGGCGATTTTCACGCATGGGGGGAAGAGTTCAAAGCGCAGTAGCCCTGCCTCTGCTGAACCCATCCTCTCAAGCCTTTCTTTGAAGTATTCCCTCGCTATCTCACCCAGCCTTTCGTAGAGCTGGAGGTAGTAGCTTGGTAGCTCATCCCTTACCTCGTAGAGGAGATTCACTGCCCTCTCAAAGTTCCTTTCAAATGATTTCTCCCAGAGCTTTAGCGCTTGCTCCGTGGTCAGGTAGACGTATCCCTCCCTAATGTACACCTCTTTGAGGCTTCCCTCCCACAGTTCCAGGAACTTTCCAAGATGTATCTTGTACCTCAACCTCAGCTTGTCCCTCTCATCAGGTGGAAGTTCGTGGTGATGGGTTCTTTCGAGTATCGTTCTGTCTCGTGAGGGTATCTCTCCAGCATCAACCGTTCTCAGCTCGGTTGCGGTTCCGCTTATCCTTCCTGCTCTCCTAAGCCTCTTGGCATATATCCTTGAGTTTGCTTCCTTTACGAGCTCCATCTCGATGCCGTATGGGGAAAACGCAAGGGCACCAAGGAGCGCATAAAACGTCAGCAAATCCTGAATATCACCCATCTCAAGGAGGTCTCTTGGCATTTCGCCCGACTTTACCCATAAAACCCTTTCCAAAGCCTGGTCTATCCCAACGTAGGACGGGATTATTAACAGTAATTCCGTTATTCCACCAAATTCCTCCTTCACGAGCCTTTTGGCTTTATCACTGAAAGGATCAAGCATGGCTTCACCTCTCACCGATAAGTGGACTTTGGGGCATAAAACGGTTTCCGTGATGTTCATGGATTATATATCCTCCCGTTTGAGCATTCGCCAGAAAGCCTTAGAGCGGTCGTTTATGGCAGTTGTGACCCATAATAACGTAAACTCCCGAACAATCCCTCAGCCATATTGATTTTAAGTGGAGTGACCACTTGAACCCCAAAAGTTTTATATCCTTTTGGTTCCACATGTTATATTAGATGGAAAGAGAGAGTTTGCAAAGATTTCATGGGTGATTTGGATGGTCATGAAGTATACTGTCGAAAGAGTAAAAAGTGGCATTCCTGGTTTTGATGATCTAATCCAGGGTGGCTTTCCACTGGGAACCACAGTTTTGGTTACGGGCCCAACAGGCAGCGGTAAGACTACTTTCGGAGTCCAGTTTGTCTACAAGGGGGCTGCAGAGTACGGTGAACCTGGAGTCATAGTCACTCTTGAGGAGAGGGCGCAGGATCTGAGAAAGGAAATGCTGGCCTTTGGATGGGACCTTGAACAGTACGAGAGGGAGAGAAAAATAGCCATAGTTGATGGAGTGAGCGCTGTCGTGGGCCTCCCATCCGAAGAGCAGTACGTTCTCGAAGGCAACCTCAACGCCGAGGACTTCCTCCGCTATATCTACCGCGTCGTTAAGGCCATAAATGCCAAGAGACTTGTTATCGACTCGATTCCATCCATTGCATTCAGGCTCCAGGAGGAGAGCAAGATAAGGGAAGTTCTTCTCCAGCTGAACACGATACTCCTTGAGATGGGTGTAACGTCGATACTGACAACGGAAGCCCCAGACCCCAGCAGAGGTAGAATCAGCCGCTATGGAATGGAGGAGTACATAGCAAGGGGTGTTGTTCTTCTGGACTTCGTGGAAAAAGAGGTCGAACTGAAGCGCTATCTCCTCATCAGAAAAATGCGCGAAACCAAGCACTCAATGAAGAAGTATCCCTTCGAAATTAACGAGGAAGGCATCGTTGTCTACCCGAGCGGCGAGGTCTACTGACATCTTTTCTTTATTCCCGCCCGTTATGGGTAAACTTTTTAAGTCCCGGTTCTTACCATTAATCATGGTCACAGACAGAGAACTTAAAATTGTCCTTTTAATTGGTTCGGTAGTGGTTTTGATTATGATGGCCACCATAGATGCCGCCCCCAGAGATCTCGATGAGTTTACCGGGGTCTGTGTGTATTCATCGGATTCCTTCTCCATCCTGAGCAACGGCAGTACTTCCGTTGGGGTGTACTCATCCCTGCAGGAGGGCGTGGTCTACCGGGTGGAGGGGAGGATGTACAACACGAGCTCTGGTTTGAGAATCAGGCACGTACGGATAGAGCGGGCGGAGGCCACTTTTCCGTTATCAGCCGTAAAAGGGGCCTACTGGGTATCCTCCGGCTACTACATATTAACCCCGGATCGGGTGAGACTGGCCTTACCATTGTCCGCTGAGAAGGGTGAGCTCGTTGAGGTGGATGGAATATGGTATCGAAACGGGTTCTATCCCGTAAGGCACCGGGTTTTAGGTTTTCCGGAAGAGCCCAGAGACGGCATGCCCTGGCGGATTGACGGAACGGTCATTTACGGCGGTACTAAAGCCGTAATCTGGAACGGAAGTGAGGAGATAGTCCTCTATCTCCCCTACGGAACGAAAGTCGAGGCTGGAAGGCGCGTTAGGGTGGTGGGCATAGTCAGGTTCTACTCAAGGCTTTCCCTTATTGTTGACTCGCCGGATGATATATCCTTCGTGGGATACGGTGAGAAGGTTCCCGTTTCTGAGGCGTCCGTTGGCGATATTGCCTTTGGAAACTGTACCGTGGTTGGTGCCGGCCGTTCTCTCAAGCTCAACTGCACAGAACTGAAGCTCCGCAACTTCAAGGCGAGAGTAGGCGATAGGATTTACTTCGAAGCCGTCAGGAGGAGGTCTTCGCTCTACTGTATTGATTGTCGCGTCATTGAGAGCAGAGAGGAGATTCCTAATGGAATATGCTCGTTCTCCTCGGGAGAGCTTGCCAGAGTATTCGGACGTGTAAAGTGGGTCAGAGTGTATAAAAACGGCTTCGGACTGGCGAACGTTACAGATGGCAATTGCTGGGTTCTTATTAAACTCAGAAAGTCCCTCAACGTTTCCCTAAAGGTTAACCAGACCGTTACCGCCTATGGGTTCTTCACAACCTACAGGGGCATGCCCGCCTTTGAAGTCCCGTCGGGTGATGACCTTTGCTCGGGGAGATGCTGAAGGGGATTATTGCGGGAACCATCAGCGGTACCCTCCCTGGAATCCATGTGAACACGCTGGGGGCGTTTCTGGCGGGGATCGGTGCAGGCGATAACCTGTTGCTGTTCTCGATGGGTTTAACACACACTTTTCTTGATGTTATCCCATCAGCCTTTCTCGGTGTTCCCGACGAGGGGACGGCCCTTGGGATTCTTCCTGCACACAGGCTCGTTATTCGTGGAAAGGCAATGGAGGTCGTCAGAATAGCGCTGTGGGCGAGCTTCCTTGCGGTGCTCATGGCGATACCGCTCTCTCTGGTCTATCCCATCCTGGCCCGGCTGTACGCTCCGCGGATCGGAAGGGTGGCCGTAGGGGCTCTGGCCCTTCTCTTAATCCTCACTGAGAGCGGTCTGAAGAGGCTCTATGCGGTGCTGGTGTTCCTCCTATCCGGCCTGCTCGGGATTCTGGCGTTCAGGCTTCCGCTGAAGGAGCCGTACTATCACCTCTTCACGGGGCTCTTTGGCATCCCCGTGCTGGCTGCAGCGCTTGTGGACGGGGGTGGACATGTTGTCCCGGGTAGTGGGGAAATTGAAATGGAGGCAAAGCGCTTTATCGGCTTTTCCCTTCTGGGAACGTTCCTTGGAATGGTGGCCTCGCTGATTCCAGCTTTTACAGCCTCCCAGGCTGCCCTCATAGGCTCTTTTTTCTCAAAGGACGAGCGTTCGTTCCTGGCAGTTGTATTTTCGGTCAACACGTCCAACTTTCTGTTCTCCTTCATGAACTTCCTGGAAACCGGGAGGGTGAGAAACGGCATTGTGGCACTCATGGCTCCCTCTGCCCGGGGGTTTCTGCCGTACTACGCCCTGGCGGCGGTCTTTGTTTCCCTCTTAGTTCTGAGTTATGGGGATGCTTTGGCGGGTGCTGTACTCAGAGTTCTGGCTTACGTGCCCTACAGGTTTATGAACGGTGTGGTAGTAACTCTCCTCGTGCTCCTGTCCCTGCACTTCGACGGACTTCTCGGACTTCTTGTCTTGGCGGGAGGCGGTATGGTGGGTTTCCTGGCGGTGCTCTTTGGTGTCAAAAGGACGAACTGCATGGGGGTTCTCATGCTCCAAATAATAATCGGATAAGAAGAGAGGATTAGATGGACTTCTCCTTCAGAATCCTCTGAAGCTCGGCGTAGTCTGTTACTATCCTCTTGTTGTCTAGGGTCGTAAAGTATGCTTTTTTCCTTTTGACCTTCTTGATGTCTGTATACTTCATCTCAGGCGGATCGTAAGAACCGGGCTCCACGACCTCATCTTCGACCGTGTACATGCCGAGGTCGGGCTGACCCACGTACTTCCAGACCTCATAGAAGACCTCGGGCTCAAGGTGGATTTCTCCATCGATTTCTATCCAATCCGCCCCTATCTCCTCAAGAAACTCTTTCACTACCTCGAAGTGCATAGAACCACCGGCATAATATAGGACGCTAAGGGTTATATACCTATCGCCGAACTTCAAACGGTGGTGAGAGATGGCGAGGGTAATCGTTGACGCTCAGGCCGCGAGAGCCATAGGAAAGGGCGCGATGATAGTCTTCAAAAAGGGTGTCGTGAGAACGGAGGGTCAGTTCGAGCCCGGCGATATTGTTGAGGTCTACACCAGAGGAGGCAAGTTCCTTGGAAAGGGCTTTGTCAATCCCAACTCCAACATCATGATCAGGCTCGTAACCAAGGATCGCGATACGGAGATAAACAAGGAGCTCTTCCGCGAAAGGATCAGGAAGGCCAACGAGTACCGCAAGAAGGTCCTCGGCTACGACAGGGCCTACCGCATGGTGTACGGCGAGGCGGATTATCTGCCTGGCCTTATAGTTGACCGCTTCAACGAGATAGCCTCCCTTCAAATTTCGAGCGTAGGGATGGAGAGGTTCAAGCTCGACCTTGCCGAGGCAATAATGGAGGCCGAGCCGGAAATCGAGACGGTCTTCGAGAAAAACACCGGACGCTCAAGGAGGAGGGAAGGTTTGCCCGAGATAGAGAGGGTTTTGCTCGGCAAGGAGAAGTACCGGACGGTGATCGAGGAAGGCAAAGCCAAGTTCATCGTTGATATGCGCGGCCAGAAGACCGGCTTCTTCCTTGACCAGAGGGAGAACAGGATAGCCCTTGAGAAGTACGTCAAGCCGGGAATGAGGGTCCTCGATGTTTTCACATACACCGGCGGCTTTGCTATACACGCGGCTGTTGCTGGAGCTGATGAGGTCGTCGCCGTCGACAAGTCTCCCTGGGCCATCAACATGGTGAAGGAGAACGCCAAGCTCAATGGCGTAGAGGACAGGATGAAGTACGTCGTTGGCTCGGCCTTCCCGGTGATGGAGGAGATGATAAAGAGGGGTGAGAAGTTTGATATCGTTATCCTCGATCCGCCGGCCTTTGTCCAGCACGAGAAGGACTTAAAGCGGGGTCTCCGCGCTTACTTCAACGTGAACTACGCTGGCCTACAGCTCGTGAAGGAGGGGGGAATACTCGTCACTGCCTCCTGCTCCCAGCACGTCGACATGCAGACCTTTAAGGATATGGTCATAGCGGCTGCTGCAAAGGCGGGCAAGTTCCTCAGGCTCCTCGAACCGTATAGGACGCAGGCGCCGGATCACCCGATACTCATGGCCTCGAAAGATACGGAGTACCTCAAGGCGCTCTTCCTCTACGTTGAGGACATGAAATGAGTTTGGGGGACGATGAGGAGAAAGCACCTCCTCTGAAACCGGCGTGAGTGATGAGACGCCCACGGTCCGAGTCCCTAAACAGGTCGCTCTGCCGACCGAAATCCTTTTTTATTTGATCGTTTGAACGACCAAAATCGCAGAAGTTATGGTCATTACAACGACCGCTTACAGCCTCAGTATCAGACTGTGCCTCCACCGGGTTCCGACCTTGAACTTCACGTCCTTGACTTGGTAGCCCAGCTCTTCTCCCTTTTCCGTTATGGCATTTATTAGCGGCTCCTTGTCCGGAAGAAAGAGGGCGACTTTTCCATCGGGCTTCAGATATTCCATCGCCTCCTCAATGAGCATCACCGAGAAGGCCTCTCCGTATTTACCCCCTCCAACGCCTTCCCTCTCCGTCAGAACTCCCTTTGTAGGCCTCTCGTAGTAGGGCGGAGCGGAGAAGATTACGTCGAACTTTTCCTCTTCAGGTATCACTCCCTGGATTATTCCACCGCTGCTCTTGATTAACCTGACTCTTCTCCCGTTCCGCTCGATGTTCTTCATGGCATAATTGAAGAACTCGTCGTCAAGTTCCGTCGCGGTAACGTCGCACTTGAAGAGCTTCTCAGCAATGAGGGCCATCATCGCGGTGTGCCCGGTTCCAATCTCAAGAACCTTCTCGCCGTCGCGGAGAAACGTCTTCAGGAAGAGGTAGCGCGAGATGGGGGTGGTCACCAGCCCGTGCGGGTGGTACTCTATCTCCAGCCCGAAGAGGGCCTTCGCTATCGCCCTGTTGTAGAGTATTCTTGCCTCCCTGTTCGAGAAGTCGAGCCTTCCGCGCTCGTCTAAGTATTTTTCCAGCCCGGGGAAAAGTCTAACGGCCTCCCTAACTGGCAGTCCCAGCTTTCCGTCCTTCCATGCGTGCATGGAGAAAAGTAAGCGTGGAAAAGAAAAGAGTTTCGCTCAGAGAAGAGCCAGGGCCGCCATGACCTTGGCGTCTTCCACCATGTTGTCTATCTTCGCGTACTCGTTGGGCTGGTGTGCCGTCTCGTCGAGGGTCGCCCAAACCACAGCTGGAATCCCGAGCTTCCTGAAGTAGGCCGCGAAGGTTCCGCCGCCTATTCCGCCGACCTTAGCTTCCTTTCCGCGGAGCTTTTTCAGGGCCTCTTTAAGAAGAACCACTATCTTGCTGTTCGGGTCGGTTGGGGCCGGAGCGTCCATGCGCTGGAGAACCTCAAACTCTATCTCCGGCAGAACTTCGCCGTCGAACTCCTTCCGGTATTTCTCCTTGATCTCCTCGGCAATGGCCTTGGCGTCGGTGAGGATATCGTCTACCCCGTACCTCGGCAGAATCCTGCAGTCGAAAACCACCTCGTGTTCGCCGGGGGCTATGTTCGGACTGTCCGCTGGATTTTTAACCATTGTCGGCTCGAAGGTACTCTCCGGCGGGTCGAAGAGCTCGTCCCTCTCGCCGTACTTCTCGTGGAGGAGCCTGTCGAGGTGGTAAGCAAAGTCGAGCGCCACGCGGTGGGCGTTTAATCCCTTGTCCGGCATGCTGGCGTGAACCTGCTTGCCCTTAACCCTAACCCTGAGCCAGAGGATGCTCTTCTCGGCAACCTCGATGAAAGTGCCTTCCTCGTTCCCGCCGTCCGGGACAAGGACGAGGTCGTCCTTCCTGAAGAGCTCCGGATGGTTTTTCATCAGCCATTCAACTCCGTACTTGCTGCCGGTTTCCTCGTCGCTGACAAAGGCGAGGATTACTGTCCTCTTCGGCCTTATTCCGAGGTTCATCATGGCCCTTACAGCGTAAAGCGAAGCCACGAGGCTCTGCCCGTTGTCCTCGCTTCCGCGCCCGTAGACCTTCCCGTCCTTGACGACCGGCTTGAAGGGCTCCGTGACCGTCCACTTGCTCAGGTCTCCCGGTGGGACGACGTCTATGTGGGTGAGGATCCATATCCTCGGGGCGTCAGGTTTTTCACCGTAGTAGTACGCTAAAATGCTCGGTCTGACTCCATTTTTCGCCCTCTCGTCCGGCGCGTTGTAGACCTCAACCTTGTCGAAGGGCCAGTCCTTGATTATCTCAAGCAACTTCTGGGCCTTGTCGTATTCCCCCTCGTAGCCGTAGTCTGGGCTTATGGCGGGGATTTTTATGAGTTCGACGAGGGTTTCGACCATCTCATCGCGGAGCTTTTCTATCTCTTGGGAGACTTTTCCGAGGGTTTCGCTCATAGATACCACCACCTAAAATATCTCATCCGTCTTTTTAAATTCAATCAGGTATCTCTTCCCCAGTTCGATGAGAAACGTTATCAGGCGTTCGTAGAGAGGTTCAACTTCATTTCCAAAGCGTGCCTTTAGGGCCTTTCCTATTTCCCTCACGGTTCTCCTTCCGTCGCAGAGCTCCCATATGTAGACTCCAACCTCGTCGAGTTCTATCCTTCTGTACTCGCCGTGGAGCTTCCTCGCGAGAAAGTCAAGCTTTGAGTCCATCGGGACGAGAAGATAGTACTTCCCATCGATTTTTTTCAGCTCGATCTTTTCGTTGCGGACTGGTATGAGGTTCAGATAGTTCTCCATGGTTATTCCTCCGGCGTTTAAAATTTAAAAGTTGGGAAAAAAGAGGGAAAATCACTTCTTCTTGCCCGTCATGTATAGCCAGACGGCTATTCCTGCGAGGAAGAGAACTCCAAGGACGTTGCTGCTGAAGCCAACGCTCGGTGCTACGCCCCCAACTATCAGTGCCGCGAAGAATATGCCCATGAGGGCCTCACCGGCTATGAGTCCTGCGGCGCCGAGGACACCCGGGTCGGTCGGCTTCTCCTCGGTGTCCCCTCTGGCCTTGCCGACGAAGTACCTGATGAGGCCGCCGATGAATATCGGGACGCCGAGGCTGAGCGGCAGGTAAATGCCGACGGCAACGGGCATGACAGGGGTTCTGAACTTGGAGCCTTTCATGGCGAGTATCTCGTCGAGGATTATGAGGGCTACCGCTATTCCGGCTCCGATGTAGATCATGTTCCACTCAAGGTTGCCTGTAAAGACGCCCTCGGTGACCTTGGCCATGAGGAAGGCCTGCGGGGCAGCCAAAGCGTTCTCTTTGGCGGTTGGGGTTCCGGCTATGCCGTAGGCCTGGATGAGGAGGTTGAGCACCGGGGCCATGACGAGGGCCGCGAAGAACGTTCCGACTATCTCGAAGACCTGCTGTCTCTTTGGCGTGGCTCCGACGAGGTAACCGGTGGCGAGGTCCTGCATGGTGTCACCTGCTATTGCTGCCGCGGTACATATGACCGCTGCGACAAGAATGGTCGCCGCCATTCCCTCCATCCCGCTGAGGCCCAGGGCCTTGAGCACGAAGGCCGTGAAGAGCAGGCTCATGATGGTGATTCCTGAGACCGGGTTGTTGGAGGAACCGACGACACCCGCGAGGTAGCCGGCTATCGAGCTTCCGAGGAAGCCGACGATGAGGAGTATCACTGCCATAACTGCCGCGATCCCTATCGAGCCGATTATGTGGAAGTACAGCAGGAAGAGCGGTATCACGAAGGCTGCTATGAGTATCAGCACGTAGTTGAGCGGAAGGTCCTCCTCCGTCCTGATGACAGCCTCCCCCGCCTGCCTCCTCTTGGCGACCTCAAGACCGGCCTTGATGCCCCTCTTTATCGGGTTCCTTAGCTTGATGAGGCTCCAGATTCCACCGACGACCATTGCACCAACGCCCATGTACCTGATCTTGGTGCTCCAAATTACCCACGCCATATCAACCGGGCTGAGGTCGGTGGCGCCCATCTGGCCCGCGTATATGGGTATGGCTATGAACCAGGCTATTGCACCGCCGAGGAAGACGAGGAAGGCTATGTTGAGCCCGACGATGTAGCCGACGGCGATAAGCGCCGCCGAGAGGTCGCTTCCGAAGTAGTAGACGCGGGAGCCGACCATCTTTGCTGCTTCAACCGTGCCCTTCCAGAGGCCAGAGCTTCCGAGGAGCTTAAAGAGGCCGCCGAAGATTCCGCCGTAGAGAATGGGCTTTGCGTGGCTTCCGCCTTTGTCTCCGGCTATGAGCACCTCGGCACAGGCGGTACCTTCAGGATATGGGAGCTTCTCCTCGACTATGAACGCCCTCCTGAGTACGACTGTGAAGAGTGCACCGAGGGAACCTCCAAGGGCCGCTATTATGGTCACCAGGTAGTACGGGAAGGTCGTGTAGTACCCGAGGACTACCAGGGCTGGGAAGGTGAAGATGACTCCGGCTGCGAGGGACTCACCGGCTGAAGCGGCGGTCTGGACCATGTTGTTCTCAAGGATGTTCCTGTCCTTGAAGGCAAAGAGTATTGCCATCGATATGACTGCCGCCGGGATGCTGGCACTGACGGTCATACCGGCGTACATGCCGAGGTATGCGTTCGCTGCACCCATCACTATCGATAAAATAACACCCAAAACAAAGGCCTTGATGGTGTACTCCGGCAGGGACTTTTCGGGTGGTATGTACGGTTTAAACTCCATGGCTGCACCCCCATGGGTTGAGCATAGTAACTAATTACTACCAAATTAAAAACATTTTGCCGAGTTCCAGTTTTTAAAATTCTAAAGTCGAACCTTTACGTTCTTTTATTACGAAAGGTTATAGAGACTTCCTGCGTGTTCCCATCTGATGGACGTTGTGTTCCAGTCGACTTGTATGAACCTGCAATCATACACCTGTGGCCGGGAAGTGCATAGGGTGGTGGGGCAATGCCTTATATACTCCTGGAGTGATACTCCTACGTCTGCAAAAGAAAGCGGGGGTGGCGGTTTGATAGAGATTACCTTCCTTGGCAGCGGTGGTGGAAGGTTCATCACCATAACGCAGTTCCGCTCCACCGGCGGTTTCCATATCCGCGCCAGCAGGAATATATACGTCGACCCGGGGCCGGGTGCGCTGGTTCGCTCCTGGAGATACAAGCTCGACCCAAGGAGGCTGGACGCAATATTCGTCTCCCACAGACACGTCGACCACTGCAACGACGTCGAGGTAATGATAGAGGCCATGACCGGCGGCGCACTGAAAAAGAGGGGCATGCTCATAGCATCGAAGAGCGTCGTGTACGGCGATGAGACACACACTCCCGCGGTCAGCAAGTACCACATGGACGTCCTTGAGAGCATCCACATACCCGAACCGGGAAGCAAGATAGCCATCGGCGATGAAGAGCTGATAATAACCCCCACCGTCCACTCAGACCCCACGACGATAGGCTTCCGCATGAGAACCCACTACGGCGACATATCCTACATCCCGGACACGGCTTACTTCGATGAGCTCATAGAGTGGCACGACGGTTCAAAGCTTCTGATAGCCGCCGTGACGAGGCCTAGGGATATGGGGATTCCATACCACCTCAGCACCGACGACATCGTCATGATGCTCAAGAAGATGAACGAGAAGCCGGAAGTTCTTGTGATGAGCCACATAGGAATGAAGATGCACTTCGCGAACCCCTACAAGGAGGCCAAATACATAGAGACCGTCACCGGCGTTAAGACATACGTTGCAAAAGAGGGCTTCAAACTCATGGTGGAAAAGAACGAAATATCGGTTAGGACTCTGCGGCCCGCGAGGTTCGTTTAGCCCTTTATTTTTTCATTACTTCCTCAACGGCCTTTCTGACAGTTCCGTAGGCCAGCTCAAAGAGCTCGTCGCGCCTCTTCTCGCTCGGTGCCTCGACCACGACGCGGATCTTTGGCTCCGTTCCGCTCGGCCTTACGAGAACCCACGAGCCGTCTTTCAGCTGGAAGCGGTAGCCGGAGATCGTGAGAACCTCCTTCACTTCTCCCCCCAGCTTCTCTTTGAGGGCATTGTATGCCCTCTCAAGAGCAATACCCTTGAACTCGTCCGGGCACTTCACGTTCTTCTTGGTGAGGTAGTATGTCGGTATCTCCTCCCTGATTATCTCCGAGAGCGGCTTTCCGCGCTCGTCTATGAGCTTTATGAGGAGCCCCATGGTCACGAAGCTGTCTATCCAGGGCCCGAACCTCGGGTGGACCAGCTTCCAGGGCTCGGCCGCGAAGATTGCCCCGTACCTCTTTATCCCATCGTGGGGCTGGCCGAGGGGAATCCTCACCACCTTTCCGCCGGCCTTCTCGACGACGTGGTCTATCCTTGAGCCGGTGTCTATGGAAACGACGACAGTCCCTCCCCCGTGCTCCTCCACGTAGAGCTTTGCGAAGAGCGCTATAACGGTGTCCTCGTTGATGTAGTTCCCCTTCTCGTCAAAGACAGCTATCCTGTCGGCGTCGCCGTCCTGGACGATTACGAGGTCGACGCCGAGCTCCCTCGCCAGCTCACCGAGGTAGGCTATGTTCTCGTACCTCGGCTCCGGCTTCCTTCCCGGGAAGTGACCGTCCACGTGGGCGTTGACGCTTATCACCCTCGCCCCCATCTCGCGGAGCATGTGGGGTGCCACAACGCTCCCGGCACCGTTGGCGCCGTCGTACAGGACTTTCAGGTTAGTCTCGTGGTTTACGAAGTCGAGAACTGCTCCAATGTAGCCGTCTGTGATGTCAGTGGGTTTCACCGTCTTTATCTCGTCCCACTCGGCCTTTTTGAATCTCCCAGAGAAAACGAGCTCCTCCAGCTCCCTCTCCTGCTCGACGTAGAACTCCGTTCCATCGCCATTGAAGACCTTTATGCCGTTGTCGGTCGGTGGGTTGTGGCTCGCTGTAATCATGACTCCAGCGTCCCCGTATTCCCGCGTTCCCCAGGCAAGGGCTGGCGTTGGTATGAGTCCAAAGTCGAGAACCTCCTTTCCCGTCGAGAGGAGCCCCGAGATGAGGGCGCTCTGGAGCATTACGCTTGAGGTTCTTCCGTCCCTCGCAACGGCTACCGTTTCTCCATCGACGTACGTCCCCACGGCCCTTCCGATGTCCATTGCAAGTTCAGGCGTGACCTTCTCCCACAGGGTGCCCCTAATTCCAGCCGTTCCGAAGAGCTTCATATCACCACCGTAACTACTTGGGAGGCGGTTTAAATAGGTTTGGCTACGTATATGGGCAGTCCCCGGTAGTTCACCAGCTTCATCCCCCTGGGCATCGCATCGCCCGTTAGGGGGAGGATATACACCGGAAGCCTGAGCCTTTCTCCGAGGCTCAGGATAGGCCCCACTATCTCCGGTGTGGGCCTGACCGAGTAGAGAGCTTTAGCGTCCCTGTAGAGCTCAGGCCTCGGGCTGAAGAGGTCGTCGCGAGCCGCCTTTATACCCAACTCCCCGGCTTTCTTAACGGAGTCCGGGTTCCAGTCTACAGCAAGAACGTCATAGCCGAGCTCCTTCAGTCTAAGCGCCACCTTGAACTGGAAGCCTATCCCCAGCTCCACAATTTTTCCTTTGGGCACTTCATTAGCCAGAAACTCCGCGAAGTCCTCAACCGGCATGGAAGAAAATGGGGGGGGAAGTTTAAAAAGCTTCAGAATACTGCTTTTCCTGTGTTTTTCTCAAAGATGTGGGCTTTGCACATGTCGAATACCACGTCAATCTCCTGGCCTTCCTTCACTTTTGACTCCGAGCGGAAGGCTCCGAGGAACGTCACGTCACCAACGCGGAGGTGCACGATTTTTTCGCTTCCCAGGTTCTCAATGATGTCGACCATTGCCCTGACCATGTTCTCTCCAGGAATCTTGACTTGAGCGAACATTGCATCGTAGAGGTCTTCTGGCCTTATGCCGAATATTGCCTCCTTCCCGATCAGGTTCCTATCTTCGAGCACTTCAACCTGGTCTGGGAGGAGTTTGAGCTTGAACTCTCCAAAGTCGGCAAAGCCGTCCTCGGTTACCGTCGCGTCAATGAAGTTCATCGGAGGACTTCCGATGAAGCCTGCAACAAAAGTGTTGGCCGGCCTGTCGTAGACTTCCTCTGGAGTTCCAACCTGCTGTAAAACGCCGGCGTTTATGACTGCAATCCTGTCGCCCATGGTCATTGCCTCGACCTGGTCGTGGGTGACGTATATCGTCGTGACTCCCAGCTGCTTCTGGAGCCTCTTCAGTTCGGCGCGCATTTTCACCCTTAGTTTCGCGTCCAGGTTGCTGAGTGGCTCGTCCATGAGGAAAACCTGGGGTTTTCTCACGATTGCCCTGCCTAGAGCGACTCTTTGCCTCTGGCCGCCGCTTAGTTCTCTGGGTTTTCTTTTGAGTAACTCCGTTAGTCCAAGCATTTCCGCGACTTCTCTGACGCGCTGGTCGATTTCCTGCTTGGGGACTTTTCTCAGTTTAAGCGGAAAGGCGATGTTGTCGTAAACCGTCATGTGCGGGTAGAGGGCGTAGCTCTGGAAGACCATTGCAATGTCCCTGTCCTTTGGGGGGGTGAATACTCCTTTTTCCGGGTCTGCGACGAGTTTGTCGCCAATGTAGATTTGGCCTTTGGTTGGTTCTTCCAGCCCGGATATCATTCTGAGCGTGGTTGTTTTTCCGCAGCCACTCGGGCCTAGGAGGATCATGAACTCCCCATCCTTAACGTGGAGATTCATGTCTTTGACGGCGGTGAACTCCCCAAACTGCTTCCAGACGTTGATGAGCTTTACTTCCGCCATGTTCTCACCTCTCAAAAGGAAAAAATTGGGGATCAGCGCCTCCTTCTGAGGAGGAGCGGCGCCACTGCGAGGCCAACTATGATTCCCGGACCGCAGATTCCGCCGCCTTCTTCGGGGGTGGTCGTTGTGGTGGTTTCACTTGGACTGGTTGTTGATGGGGTGCTCGTTGTTTCGCTCGGGGTGGCTGTCGTCGTCTCGCTGTGTGTTGATGTGGTCTCGGTGGCGGTCTCCGTCTGGGTCTCTGTTGGTGTCGGCTGCTCCTCGCCAGTTCCTTCAACGAGCGGTATCATGAGCACCGTCGCCAGGGTCTTCTTCTCAAGGTCGTAGGAGCTTAGCTGCTCCTCCTGGGTCGGCTTGAAGCCCTCCGGGACGAGCATGTCAACGACCCTCGGCGCGAGGTTGTCGATGACGGCCTGCGGATCTGCCCCGCCGAGCTTCCACTGCTCTGCCTGAACGGCGACGGGCCTCCACTTGTCCGGCCCGAAGCCGTCCTGGGAGCCGACGAGGATTGAAGCGTAGAGGCCGTAGTCTGTGATGCTGAGGTACTTCTTCGGGACTTTGACCACTATAGCGTTCCTTGTGGGATCCGCGGATATCTGGAGCTCTCCCTGTATTGAGGTTCCATCGGGGAGGACTATGAGGTTTCCGTAGTCCCAGCCGGCTATTCTAAGAGCCAAGTCCCACGGGTGGTCTGGGTCGAGGTTTACGTTGCTTCCCGGTCCATCGGGGAACATCTTGATGGCGCTCGTGTTTCCACCGTCCTTGAAGTCGAGGTAGACCTCGATTATCTGGAGGCTGAAGCCGTTGGGCCCGTTCCACGGGTTGCCTCCAAGGTCTTTGAAGTAGAACTCCAGCGTCCAGTCGTCGCTTCCCTCGACCATCTTGAACTTGAGCAGGTCGAGGTGGCCCGGAACGAAGACTTTATCTGTGGCGTAGGTGTAGGTTCCAGGCCCGTGGTCGTCTCCCTCCGGGTCGTTCACGACTATGCCCTTCTTGAGGAGCGGAAGCGCCTTGACCGTGGCGAGCTTTATCTCGTTGGCGTCATAGGAGCTTAGCTGTTCCTCCTGGGTTGGCTTGAAGTCGGCAGGAGCGAGCAGATCCATGACGCGCGGGGCAACGTTGTTGATGACTGCCTGTGGGTCTGCTCCACCGACCTTCCACTGCTCGGCTTCGACTGCCACCGGTCTCCACTTGTCCGGCCCGAAGCCGTCCTGGCTCCCTGTGAGAACAACGCCCCAGAGACCGTAGTCCTCGTTTATCTGGATGTACTTCTTCGGGACCTTGACTATTATCGCGTTCTTGACCGGGTCGGCCGAGATTTGCATCTCACCCTGGAGGGCAGTTCCATTCGGCAGGACTATGAGGTTTCCGTAGTCCCAGCCGGCTATTCTAAGAGCCAAGTCCCACGGGTGGTCTGGGTCGAGGTTTACGTTGCTTCCCGGTCCATCGGGGAACATCTTGATGGCGCTCGTGTTTCCACCGTCCTTGAAGTCGAGGTAGACCTCGATTATCTGGAGGCTGAAGCCGTTGGGCCCGTTCCACGGGTTGCCTCCAAGGTCTTTGAAGTAGAACTCCATGACGTAGCTGTCGGTTTGCTCAAGCATCCTGAAGCGGAGGAGGTCGAAGGCTCCCTCAACGAAGACCTTGTCGGTCGGGTAGGTGTAGGTTCCAGGCCCGTGATCGTCCCCCTCCGGGTCGGTTATGTCAACTATGGGGACTCCCTTGACCTCCGTCGGGAGCCTGAGCTCCACCGGGGTGCTTATCACCTCAAGGTTTCCGTCCTTGACGGTCGAGACCGCGAAGTAGAAGTCATCGGGGGTCTCTATGTAGTCAAAGGGGACGACGACCTCGATTCCCCCGCTCGTCTCCTTGACGGCCGCCTCCCCAAGCTTCTCATTGCTCTCGTAGTCGGTTGCACCGTAGATTTCCGCCCTGCCGTTCCGGTAAACGATGTGCTTGGTTATCATCAGCCCGACGCTGTCCTTGGAGAACGGGAACATTGAGTAGCGAAGCTCGTTGGGCTTCTCCTGGAGGAGCGTGAAGGTGTTTCCGACGCGCTTGCCCTTCTCCCAGATGCTCACCTCGAACTCGTCGAGGTTGCCCTTAACGATGAAGTGCACCCCATCACCGTCGAAGTAAACGCTCACGCCGCTTGAGCTTGGCGACATGCTGGAGAAGTTCTTTACCTCCCCTTCCTTGAGTCCGACGAGGCCCCTCGTGGTGTAGGGCTCGCCGTCCGGGAAGTAGTTTCCGAAGAGGTAGCTCGGCGGCTCGACTCCCGCTAGCTTGTACATCTCATAGAGGTAGGTCTTCAGGTAGCGGTCGAAGGTGTAGTCCTGCCCGCTGTCCTGGTCGCTTCCGTACCACCAGAACCAGTCGCTCGCTTCGGCGCGGAGCAGGTACTCGTAGGCCTTCTCCCAGTCGGTCTGGCTCATCTTATCCTTGTTCTCCATGAGGGTCTTTCTCGCCAGGTAGAGCCAGTACCAGCCGTAGTTCTCCTGGGGCTCGCCAATCCACGTGGAGAGGGTTCCGTCTATCCAGCTGCTTTCGGGCCACTGCATCTCCTCCTTCACGCCGACCATGTCGTAGAGCTCGCCGAGGCTCTGGGCCTTGAGGAGGGCGTTAACCTTGTCGCCGGTCAAATCAAGGCGCTCCATCATCTGGGGGGTGAGCTTGTTTGCCTTGTCTCCGTAGAGCTGGATGTACTCGCTCGGGGTGAGGGTTCTTATGAGCCCCTGTTCCTGGAGTTCGGTCAGCTTCTTGTAGAGCTCGGTGAGGAAGAGCTTGCCGTCGTATGGGTAGTGCTCCCACGGGTTCTCGCCGTCGAGGGTGACGACATAAACCAGAGAACCATCGTAGTTTTCCTTCTGGAGCTTGAGGAGCTCGTTGACGAAGTCCTCAACGGCCTGGTACTGGTTCATTCCGCTGTATGTGAAGCCAACCCTGTCGCTCAGCGCGTGGTCGCGCGGGAATAGGTAGATTTTCTTTCCGTTGAACTCGGAAACCCAGGGTTTATAGTAGTTCTCGACGGTTCCCTCTATTCCGAGCTTCCCGAGAACCATCTGGTCGGTCATGACCCACTGCCAGCCGTTCTCGGCTAGTATTTCGAGGGTCTTGTCGTTCAGTGCACTCTCAGCCGCCCATCCACCCTTCGGAAGAGCCGTTCCACCGCCGAGGTACTGTTTGTACAGCTCGTCCGCCTTCTTGACGTGCTCATCAAAGTCGCTCTCCCAGCCGAAGTCGTTGAGTATCGGCCCTATCGGATGGGCGTAGGGAACGACCGTAACCTCGACGTTGCCGTTTCCGAGGAGGAGGTTTATCTTCTCGTGCTCCTCGAAAGTGTGGTTGAGGAGCCACATCTGGGCGTCGAGAACGGTTTTGACGTCCTCCCTCGTGTAACCGCCCTCATCTACCTTGTCGTAGAGGGCCTTGAGCTCGGGGTGGGTCATTATGTAGTTGTAGTCTATCCAGGCGAGGTTGAAGAGCACAGCGAGGTCTATGTAGTCCTGCTCGGTGAACTCGTTGGTTACCGCAACCTTCTGCTCCTCGAGCGGTAAATTCGCGTACTTGGCCTTGGCCGCCATCATCTTGTTCTTCAGCTCGGTATAGCGGTCCCAGAAGTCCCTTATCGGGTTGCCGTTGGGGTCGGTTATCGGCTCGCCGTTCCAGGGGATGGTGTGGTCGAAGAACCCTCCAGGTGCCTGGAGCATGAACCACTTCTCGTCAACGGTTAAGGGCTCACCATTGGCTATCTTCTCCGTCACAATCTGATATGTGTCCTTCTTCCCGTTCATGTAGTCGGCGAGCTGGGCTATGAGCGAGCCCGATAAATCAATGGTGGCGTGGACGTCCGGGTACTGGCTGAGGTAGTAGGCCATTTTCCAGTAGTTGTTTGCCGCGTGGAGCCTGACCCACGGTCTGGTATAGATGTCCTGGATCGGGTCGTAGTAGTAGGGCTGGTGCTGGTGCCAGACTATTATCACGTTCAGCGGCTTTGGTTCGGCCGCTCCAACGGTCTTAACGTTCGCTCCAACGATGCTCCCAACAACGAGTATTGCCAGCAGCAGGGCAATCCATCTCTTCATACTATCACCTCATTCCTTCAGGCCTCCGATCGTGAGGCCGCTCCTTATGTAGTTCTGGGCGAGCATGAACATTATGAACACCGGCAGGGCGAAGAGCAGGGCAGCCGCTCCAAAGTAGCTCCAGTCAATGCCCCTGCCGATGCCGCCCATGAGCAGGTATATCCAGACTGCGAGGGGCTGGTTCTTCTCGGTCAGGAGGAGGCTCGCCAGGATGAACTCTGTCCAGCCCCCTATGAAGGCGAATATCGCAACGGTCGCTATTCCCGGCAGGGCCATCGGAAGGAGCACGTACCTGATTATCTGGAGGTAGCTGGCGCCGTCAACGAGTGCCGCCTCATCGAAGTCCGGGCTGATTGAGTCAATGTAGCCCTTCAGGAGCCACGTGTTGAATGGCACCCCCCCAGCCGCGTAGATGAAGGACAGCACTGGCAGCTTGTCGTAGAGGCCGAGCTTGACTATCATGCCGTAGAGCGCTATAAGGCCCGCTATGCCGAGACCTCCAGCGACCTGTGTGAACATCAGGTAGAAGTACAGGACGTGATCCCTTCCAAAGAACTTCATGCGCGAGAATGCATAGGCCGCCGGGACGACGAAAATGAGGGTCAACAGCACCGCCAGACCGGCTATTATGAGGCTGTTCTTGAGGTAGCCAAAGAACACCGAGTTGACGAACATTCCCACCCTTGTGAAGGTGACCTTTCCGCCGTTCCTGATGACTATGTAGTTCTTCCCCGTCGGCCCCTGGAGGAGTATTCCTGAGAATGAAGCTCCTCCGAGCTCGCCGCTTGTGATCTCTAGATTTCTCACAAGTCCGAAGCCAATGCTCCCGTCATCGTTGACTCTGGTGAGGACGAACAGCCCCTTAACGTTCCCTTTCAGCTGTCCCTGTACGTTTTCGCCTGCAGAAACCTCGAATACCGCACTGGACAGTGGTATCTCAAAGGTAAGCCCTGTGAAAGGCCCGTACCTGACCTTTCCGATGAGCCTGCCGTTGGTAATGTAGAGCTTTCCGTCCTGGATGTTGGCGCTGCCTTCAATGGTTCCCGTGAAGTTCTCGCTTATCTTGCTGCCCTTGAACCCGAAGAGCACCTCCCTGTACGAGTCGAGGCTGACGTTCTGGGGAATCAGATGAAACTCGGTGGTTGCGAGTGTTGAGCCCGGACTTATTGAGACCACAAAGATGTAGTAGACCGGGAAGAGTATTATGAACATGACGAACACTGCCAGTGCCGTGAGAACGAGGCTCCTCACAAGTTCGCCCTTTCTCATGTGCCTCATCCTTTAGCACCCTCCTGAAGCTTGGTTATCCTAACGTTGACGTACATGTACACCGCCAGAACGAGGGTCGCTATTATCATCACCGCCGCTGCCCTGCCGTAGTGGGGCGTCGCACCGAAGGCCTTCCTGAAACCGTAGAGCAGTATGAACTTATCCTCGAAGAGGCCTGCGTTGTAGATGTAGGGCACCATGAAGTACTGGAAGCTGGCCGCGCTGGTCAGTATCGTGGCAAAGGCTATGGGCTTGCCCACTATGGGAAGAACCACGTGCCTTATCCTCTGCCAGTAGCTGGCGCCATCTATTATCGCCGCCTCTACCAGCGTCTCGGGAACCGACTGGAGGGCGGCTGTTATGACCGTTATCATGAAAGGATAGGCGAGCCAGACCTCGATTATGTTGAGGGCAAGAAAGCCCCAGAGCGGGTCGTTAATCCAGTTGGGGAGAGTTTGAACCCCGAGGGATTTGAGCATCTGGTTTATGGGGCCAAAAATCGGATCAAACATGAACTTCCACACGGTAACGGAGAACAGGAGAGGGAGCGCCCAGGGGATTATCAAAAGCGAGCGGTAAACCATCTTCCCCTTAACGTACTTGCTGTTGTAGAGCAGGCTGAGGAAGATTCCAGCGAGGACCTTGAGGGTGACGCTCGTCAGCACAAACAGCCACGTCCATAGGAACGCGCTCCTGAACTTCTCGTCGCTGAGGATCCACCTGAAGTTCTCCAGCCCCACGAACGTCAGCTTCGGTGCCTGCGGTGCCTGTATGGGGAAGTTTCCGAGCTGGGCGTTGGTGAAGGCAAGGTATATGGAGTACACTATCGGCCACAGGTTGAAGAACAGGAACGCTGCCATCCCTGGGAGGATTAAAAACAGGGCGATTGTTGTGATCTTTTTCATCCCGATCCCTCCAAAAAGGTAGGAAAAGGGAAAAATACTTCAGCCTCCGATGTTGTTAAGAATCTCCTGCTGGTACTTCTGGAGTATGGCCGGTATGTCAGCGTTGGCTGGGTCCTGGAGTATCTCGTTGATGGCTCCGTCAACACCGCCCCACACTGCTCCCATCTTTGCGCTCTTGGGCATGAGATACATATGCTGAACCGCCTGTCCGAAGCCGTAGATGACCGGGTCGTTCTTGATGTCTGGGTCGTTGAGAACCGGTGTGAGAACTGGGATGTATCCGAGCTGGAGGGCGAGCTCCTTGATGACCTCCGGGCTGGTGGTGAACCACTTGACGAACTTCCAGGCGGCGTCCTTGTTCTTGATTCCGGCCGCGAAGTAGATGTCCTTGACGCCACCGTAGGGCCTGGGCCAGTACTCCTTGCCGTCCTTGGTTATGGGCGGAAGCGGAGCGACGCCGAAGTTGATGCCCGCGTCCTTAACACTGGCTATGCTCCACGGGCCGTTGACCATCATCGGGGCCCTCTTCTCAAGGAAGATGCTCTGCTGGGTGTTGTAGTCAGCGGTCGGGGCCATGTAAGGCCAGATGTTCTGGAAGAAGAACTGGAAGCCCTCAATAGTCTCAGGCTTGTCAAGGCCGGGCATCTCGGTCTTGTCGTCGAAGTAGTAGCCTCCAAAGGCCTGGGCCCAGGCGGAGATGAAGTAGGCGTTAACTGGATACGCTATACCGTACTTCTCGTTGTTCGGGTCGTTGTACTTCTCCATTATGGCCTTCATCTCGTCAAAGGTCTTTGGAGCCTCGCTCACCATGTCCTTGTTGTATATTATTGCGACGGTCTCAGCTGCAAACGGCATGGCGTAGAAGTGTCTCTTGTACTGGATTGCCTCCTGTGCAGCGGGGGCGAACTGGTTGAGGATGTCATCAGTAACGAGGTCATCGATGGGCTCAAGAAGGCCTGCATCCGCGAACTTCCCTATCCAGTCGTGGGCCCAGATGAAGAGGTCCGGCCCCTGGCCGGCGGGAATTGCCGCCTTAAGGGCGTCTTCGAGGTTGGGCTTCTGCTCGAAGACTATCTCGACGTCGGGGCACATAGCCATGTACTCCTCGGCGAGGCTCTGGAAGACCTGGAGCTCGTTGGGCTGCATGGCGTGCCAGATGACAACCTTTCCACTGCCGCACTCAGTCTCTGGAGTAGTTGTGGTGGCAGGGGTGGTGGCTGTTTCGCTTGGTGTGGTTGCCGTCTCGCTTGGGGACGTTGTTTCCGTTGGGCTGGGGGAGCTGGTTGTTGGACTTGGAGAAGTGGTGGTCTCTCCACCGCCGCCTATACAGCCGCTGGCCACGACGCTCAGAACCAGAACTCCAACCAAAAGCAGGGCAAACAATCCCTTCTTCATATCCTTATCACCCGCCTAGATTTTGGGTGATATAGTATCATCGGCAGTGATATATATACCTTGCGCTTTCCTGTTCAATCCTGTGTGGCATGACCATTATGGGACTCCGGTGAAAAGGTGGGTTCATCCTTCGAGCACGAGGAAAGACCAGGGGGCCAGCTCCACCTTCGCCCTTCCTTCGGGGATGTACCTTTCGGGCACTTCGACGGCTCTCCTCTCCCCGGAGTAGTTTATCCCGATGAAGACGCTTTCACTACCATGAACCCTCTCGTAGAGAAGAAGCCCGTCCTTGAAAGATATGGGTCTGAACTCCCCGACCTGGAGCGCCCTGCTTGCCCTCCTGAGCCGTATCAGCGCCTTTGTTGTTTTCAGTATCTCCCAGTCCCAAAGTTTCTCGTCCCACACCATGGGCGTCCTGCCGGAGTCCAGCCCGCTACTCCTTGTGCCCCTGAGTCCGACCTCGTCGCCGTAGAAAATCGAGGGAATTCCCTTGTAGGTCATCAGAAACGCCAGCGCGCAGAGGTATCTATTTTTGTCGCCCACGAGGTCTATGAAGCGCTCTGTGTCGTGGTTGTCGAGGAAGTTGTACATTGTGTACTCTGCCGGCCCGTAGTAGGCGCTCAGAAGCTCCAGCCCGTTGAGGAAGTCCCCCGCGTCCATGCTCCCCTCGACGAAGAACCGCAGGATGAGCTCATACAGGGGGTAGTTCATGGTGCCGTGGAACTTTTCGAAGAGCCAGAGCCTCGCGTCGTCCATGACCTCCCCGACGAGGTACGCATTTCTCGGCATGGCTTTTCTTATCCCTCTCCACAGTTCTGGAGGGACACCGTGGGCGACATCGAGCCGCCAGCCGTCGGCGCCCTTCTCAAGCCAGTACTTCATTACTTCCGTTATGAACCGCCATACCTCAGGGGTATCGTGGTTCAGTCTCGGCATCATCCAAACTGAGTAAAAGCTCTCGTAGTTCCATTCCATTTCTTTGAGCTTTCTGTATTTCTTTGGCCATGGTTCTTCCGATTTCAGAGTGTTTAGAAATTCTTGGGAGATGACTGGGAATCCTGTGATACGGTAAAACTCCCGGTACTTACTTTCCCCACCTTTTCCAATCACGTCCTGGAAGTAGGGGTGGAAAAAGCTCGTGTGGTGGAAAACTCCGTCGAGAATCAGCTTGATGTCCCGCTTTTTGAGTTCCCTCACCAGCTCCCTGAAGACCACCCCTCCGCCGAGCTTTCTGTCGACCATGAAGTAGTCCGTAACATCGTAGCGGTGGTACGTCATGGACTCGAATACCGGGGTGAGGTAGAGGGCGTTTACACCGAGGCCTTCGATGTGGTCGAGCCTCTCCATTATCCCCGCCAGATCCCCTCTGTGGAACTCCTCGCTCCTGAGTGCCTCACCTCTGGGTGTTCCCGACATGCCTTTCTCGAATCGGTCGGGCATTATCTGGTAGAACACCCTCCCAAAGACCCACTCGGGGGTCTCTGACCTGTAGGGTTCGGCATCAAACGGGCCGTATTCGATGGTTTCCCCTTCGGACTCTACGAGGAAGGAGTATTCAATTGACCCCTTACCGGGAAGAACCGCCTCGAAGTACTCGAAGATGTCATCGTGGGTCTTCGGTCTCATCACGATTTCCCTGTTCCCGGCCCTTAGGACTGCCCTTGAGACCTTCCCCCTAAGTGAGCGAAAAATCACATGGGTTCTCCCGGCGAAGGAGTAGAGGTATGTGGCGCTCGGCCTGTGGAAGAACTCGCCCTTCCCAATTATCCTCGCCACGCTGACCTTCCTCTCGAACTTGTACGATAGCCTTCTGTAGGTTTCCCTTTCCTGATTTTCCGGGTCGGGCAGGAACTCCCCGTCCACCGAGAAGCCGTAGTACCAGGTTCCCTCGGGGAGCTCCAGCCTTATGATCCACCTTTTTCCTTTCTGCATCATTCGAAAGCTGCCTTCGTTGAATGCGTTGAAGTTCCCCACGAGGTACGCGTAGCTCCCCCCTCTCGGTATCGAGAACTCCACCTCCGCGACCCTGCCGAACCTCCAGTCGGGCTTGAACCCGAAAATTTTATACACCTTTCCCACCCAAGTATCACTACTGATGAATAAACTATTGCGAGTGAAACTTAAAAGTTTGGAGGTCTCGGCATGAAGGAAGAGGAAATCATTGAGAAACTCCAGAGGCTTGGCCTCACCAAGTACGAGAGCCTTGCCTACATAACCCTTCTCAAGCTCGGCCCGAGCAAGGCCACGGACATAACCAAGGAGAGCGGCATTCCCCACACGAGGGTTTACGACGTTCTGAGCTCCCTCCACAGGAAGGGCTTTGTTGACGTCATGCACGGTTCTCCAAGGCTATACAAGCCGGTCAACCCGGAGGTAGTGCTTGAAAAGATAAAGGAGGACTTCATAGAAGACATTGAGAACCTCAAGGTGGCCTTTCTCGACCTCTACCGCGAGGTTCACGGGGAGGACCTGCCCGAAATCTGGACGATTCAGGGATTCGACAACACCGTCGAGCGCGCTGAATACGTCATAAGAACCGCCAATCATGAAGTTCTCATAAATACGCCCTTCGAGTTCCTCAAGCTCCTCAAGGGCGAGATACGCGCGAGGAAGGACATTGTCTTCGTCATTATAAGCAACTTCGATGAGATACCCGACTGGCTGAAGAGGGACAACATAATACTTGCCAGAACCGGCGGTGCCCCCTGGCTCATGGCCAGCTGGATAATCGGCGACCTCAACTACGCCCTATTCTTCGGTGCCCTTCCAAGGGACAGGAGGCGCGAGAAGTTCTATTCCTTCTGGGCAAAGAGCCCCAAGATAATCCAGAACTACATGCACTGGTTCTATACCATATATCTCGACAACAGTGAGATCATTAAGCCTCTTGACTATGAGTCCCTCCCCAAGCCGCTCTCCCTGGTCAACATAAGAACACTGATAACGGTACTGAAAATGGCAGGAATGCCGAGAAAAGCTGAGATAGTGGGCAGGATGATAGACACCAAAGAGAAGGTAACTCTCGATGGCACCATAGTTGACTACGAATACACCCCGCTAACGGCGAACATAACGTTCAAGTACAACGGAAATGAGCTTAAGGTCGGCGGTATCGGCAGCTACTTCGAGGACGTTGAGGGGGAGAAGTTCATCCTACTTGAGTGAGGCCGTTCTTTCTTTTCAATTCGTTAAATTTTCTTATAGAAGCCGGGGTGATGTTGATGAGGATTCTGATCATAGGCTTTGAGTACCTGCCCGTCAAGGTGGGCGGCCTTGCAGAGGCGATAACCAGCATAGCGGAGGGGCTCGCCAAACTGGGAAACGAGGTCGTCGTCTTCACCCCCGATCACGGTAGCAACCTTGGTGAACCCGCCGGTTCTTTTAAGGTCTCGGCGTTCGGGAGGTCTGTCCATATAACCGTCAGGATGAGGGAGCAGAACGGCGTTACTGTCTACTCTTTCGGTGGAGGGCTTCTCAGCGAGAGAGATGTCTACGGCCCGAACTGGGAGAACCTGTTACGAAAAACCGTGCTCTTTGGTAAGGCCAGCGTGGGGCTTATGAACGGGCTTATTGAAACCTTTAAGCCGGACGTGATCCACGCCCACGACTGGCACACGGTCTTTGCCCTCGGCCTTTTGAAGAAGTACTTCGGTATAAGGAGTGTCTTCACCGTCCACAGGCTCAACAAGGCGAAAATTCCAGCCCACTACTTCCACGATGCAAACCTCCCTGAACTCGCCCCATACCCCGATATAGATCCCGAGCACACCGCCGGGTACATAGCGGACGCCGTAACGACCGTCAGCAGGAGCTATCTGTGGGAGGAATGGGGGTTCTTCAGGCACTTCGAGGGCAAGGTTACTCACGTCTTCAACGGCATAGACTGCTCCTTCTGGAACGAGGAGCTCATGGAGACGAAGGATATTCCCAGAGAGGAGCGGAGGAGGCTCGTTCTGGAGCGCTTCGGCCTGAGCGATGGGAAGGCGTTCATGTTCATAGGGCGCTTTGACAGGGCCCAGAAGGGCGTTGACACCCTTCTAAGGGCTATAGAGGTTCTCTCTGCTGATCCGGCCTTTAGGGAGATGAGGTTCATCATAATCGGCAAGGGCGACCCCGAACTGGAGCGCTGGGCAAAAGCCGTCGGGAACCGCTTCCCCGAGAACGTCAGGGTGATTACCGAGCTCCTCAGCAGAGAGACCGTCAGAGAGCTCTACGGCTCGGTAGACTTTGTTATAATCCCGTCGTACTTCGAGCCCTTCGGTTTAGTCCAGCTTGAGGCGATGTGCCTTGGGGCAGTACCAATAGGCAGTGCCGTTGGGGGTATAAAAGACACGGTGATAGACATCAACTCCGGCCAGAACGCCACCGGGATCCTCGTCCCCCCGAGGGACGCCTTTGCCCTAGCCAGGGCGATGGTGTTTGCCAAAGAGCTGGACGAAGAGACCTTGAGAAAGCTCCGTGAGAACGGAAAGAGGAGGGCGAGGGAGGACTTCACGTGGGAGAACGCCTGCAGAAGATACATGAGGGTTTACGAGGGCGCCGTTGACAAGGCCGTCCCCTTCCTTCGCTAACGCCAGCCGTATTCCGCCAAAAATTTCTTTTTCAGTCTTTTTATCGTCCCGGAAACTCCCAGCGTCCTGAAAATGGCCCTTGAGCCGTTTATATGGGTGACCAGCGCCAGGGCGAAGCGGAGCTCCTCCACGTGCTTCCTGTCAACCCGGACGATTCCGGTCTGGCTCTTCTCGTCGAACTTGATGAACCAGGGCTTGGCTTTGGCGGAGCCTAGGGTTCCGAGGGCGGAAAGGCTCGCGTCCCATATGGCCCTCTTTACCTCCTCCTTCTTAAACGGCCTCTCCCCGACTACCTGAAAGGCTATGTAGCGGTGCTTGTCCCTGAGCGTGGGAGGCAGGTACTTCGGCTTCTCTCTCATAGGCATCTGCTCAACTTTGTCCGCCAACCTTTTTAAATCCCTTGCCCCGTGTAGGGTTAGCGAGGTGAGTTGGTTGGTCTGGGAGACGCCTTACTTTTCATACGCCGTTCGCGAGCTTCCCAAAGGCTGTCAGCTCTGCGTTAGGGGTGAGAAGCTCGTCCTCTTCACGACCGGGGCCTGCCCGAGGGACTGCTTCTACTGCCCGCTGAGCGAGACGCGGAGGGGAGACGTCGTCTACGCCAACGAGAGACCCGTAAAAACCCTTGATGACATCAGTGAGGAAGCCCTTCTGATGGAGGCCAGGGGGGCTGGCGTCACCGGCGGCGACCCGCTGACGAGGCTCGACAGAACTGTGGAGTACATAAAACTCCTGAAGGAGCGCTTTGGCGAGGACTTCCACGTCCACCTCTACACCACCGGTGCCTTGGCCACCAAAAAGAACCTCGAAAAGCTCTACGACGCTGGCCTGGACGAGATACGCTTCCACCCTGACCTATTCAATCCGAACTCAAGGCTCTTCAAGGTCGAAATCGAGAACATTCGCAACGCCTTCGACTTCGCCTGGGACGTGGGGGGTGAGATACCCTCGATCCCGGGGCAGTTCGAGAGGATGAGGTGGTACGCTGACTTCCTCGACAATCTCGGAGCGAAGTTTCTCAACGTGAACGAGCTTGAGTTCAGCGAGACGAACCTTAGGGCGATCCTCGACAGGGGGTACAGGCCGATAAGCGACGAGAGCGCCGCCATAAAGGGCTCCCTTGAGCTGGGCCTGAAGCTCTTAGAGTGGGGTGAGGAGAACACATCGCTGAGCTACCACCTGTGCACTGCCAGGCTGAAGGACGCCGTCCAGCTCAAGAACAGGCTGAGGAGGATGGCGGGGAACGTCGCTAGGCCCTACATGGAGATAACCGAGGACGGGACGCTCCGGTTTGGGATTGCTGAATACGACGACCTCGACGAGCTCTACACGCTCCTCGTTGAGGAGGCGGAGGTTCCTGCGGAGTGGCTCTACCTCAACCGTGAGAAAGGAAGGATAGAGATGCCTGAAGAGGTTGCCGTCGAGCTGGCAGAGGCGATTGAAGGCGACGTGCGGTTCTTCATCGTTGAGGAGTACCCGACCTTCGACAGGCTTGAGGTGGAGAGGGTTCCGCTGCCTTAGTTCATTCCCGTTTCTTTGTGGTTTACTCTTTTGAGTTGCAGGTTCTGGGGGCGTAGGTAACTTACGGGGGCATAAGTTGCAAGGGTTTCGAAAGGCTTATTTACTCAGGAGGATATTAACCGCCATGCGGGTCTTCCTCAAGGACTACCTCATCCCGTGGTTCTCGTTCCGGGCTTCTGGTTCGCCCTGTGGACTCTCTCCTCCCAAACGAGGAAGAACCTCAACGCCGTAACTCTTTTCGCGGTTCTCCTTCTGCTGGTTCCCTTTCTCTTGACTGCCCTATATTTCGTTGGAAAGGCCCTTGAACGCTACGGATACTCGCGGGAGGACATCAAAAGACTGCCCGAGATAATCGAAAAGACCCACGGGAGGCTCTATCTTTCGAAGGAAATCTTTAACATAATCGGAAAAACATTTGTCTTCTGGGGCCTATTCGCGAGCGCCCTGATGATGACCGGAGACCCGGTGAAAGGAATCCTGAACGGGGTTGCTATATTCGCCAGAATCTTTGCCTTCTTCGTTCTCCTCGTTTCCATGGTCATCTGGGTTATGGGGCTTCCCTTTGCCCTCTACGAGTTATTCAAGGGGAAGGAACCGAATAGAGGTTTCTTGATTGAGCTAACAATAAGACAGAACCTTTTTTACACGGCAGTCCTGGTTGCAGTCAGGCTAATAGCGCTCCACTCTGGTTATTCATCCGGTGGTGACCCTATAGGGGAGCTTATGGCCTTTGGGCGGAAAACGGAACTTGTAACATTTCTCCTTGAGCTTTCCGGGTTAAACTTGCTCTTTGGACTTGCTGGCCTCTACGGGCCAAAGAAAAGCAGAAAGTTGGCTGCTTTGATCTTAACGCTCATCGTTGTTGCCCAGCTGTGGGTTGCGTGGAGGATTGTTCTTGGGGGAGGTAAAGGTTAAGTAGTGGGAGGCCAAGGTTTCAACATGGCAGGCAAGGAGCCCACTTCAAGGAGGGAGATGAAAGGCAACCTTGATGTTCTGATGATTGCATTTGGAACTATGAGTGAGGAAGAAGTTGAGAGATTCAGGGAAATGCTGAAAGAAGTTGAAGAGTGGATGAATGAGTGAACCCCAGTAACAATTGATAAAGACTGAAAGAAGTGGCTAAAGATAAAACTCATGGAAAAGTGGGAGGGACTAAACCCTCTCAATCCCTATCTTCGCCTGGACTTCTGGCCACTCAACCACGTAGCCCTTCGCCTCGCCGAAGATTACCTCTGTTGCCCTCGTCTCCTTCTTCACGTAGTTGAGGTTCTCGCTGAGCAGCTCGCGGTTCTCGTCGGTGGTCTCTATGGTTACGACGATTCTGTCGTTGACGTCCAAATCAAGCCTCTTCCTCATCTCCTGTATCCTGCGCACGAACTCCCTGGCGAGACCTTCAGCGAGGAGCTCCCTCGTGAGTGTCTTGTCCACGAAGACCCTTCCGCCCTCGAAGTCCTCAGCAACGAAGAAGTCCGGCAGCTTCTCCTCTATGCTCAGGTGCTCCCTCGTGAGGTGGAAGGTCTTTCCTTCAATCTCGACGTCCATCTCGCCCCTCTCGTAGAGCTCCCTGCCGTGCTCGCCTATCCATGCTATTACGAGCTTCGCGTCGCCCTTGAACTCAGGGCCAACCTTGGCGAAGTTGGGCTTTATGACGAGCTCGCGCTCCACCTTTCCTACAACAACTTCCTTGGCGTTGAGCTGGTCGCGCAGGATTCTGTTAAGCCTATCGACTGCCTTGGCGACGGTTTCATCCTCCGTCTCTATGATTATCCTCCTGACCGGGTAGCGGAGCTTTATCTTGGCCCTCTGCCTTGCCGAAGAGCCTGCCTCGACCATCTTCCTTACCGCCTCCATCTCGCGCTCAAGCTCCTCGTCCCTTGCCCCCTCATCAGCCTTGGGCCAGTCGAGCATGTGGACGCTCTCAACGCCAAGGAACGGCCTCAGCATGTTCTGGTATATCTCCTCGGCTATGTACGGGGTAAACGGTGCCATGAGCCTCAGCAGGACGTCGAAGACCTTCCAGACGGTGTAGTATGCCGCCAGCTTGTCAGGGTCATCGCCCTCGACCCACATGCGCTTCCTGATGAGCCTCACGTACCACCTGCTGAGGTCCTCAACGACGAAGTGGTATATCGCCCTGGTGGCCCTTGTGAGCCTGAAGGTCTCAATTCCCTCGGTGACGTCGCCTATGAGCCCGTTGACCCTGCTGAGTATCCACTTATCTTCCTCGCGGAATGGAAGCTCCTCCTGCTTGAGCTTCGTCGGGTCAAAGCTGTCGAGGCTCATGTAGGTCGCTGACAGCACATACACGTTCCAGAGTATGTTGAGCATCCTCTTGACCTGTGCTAATCCTTTCCAGCTGAAGCGCAGGTTCTCCCACGGGTTCGTCGCCCAGAGCATGTAGAACCTGAAGGGATCCCTTCCCTCCCTCTGGACGACCTCCTCTGGCCGTATGATGTTGCCGAGGCTCTTGCTCATCTTGTCGCCCTTCTCATCGAGGACGTAGCCGTGCATCGCCACGTGCCTGTATGGGACTGTGTCAAAGGCTATAACGCTGGCGGCCTGCTGGGAGTAGAACCACTTGGTGACCTGGTCCTCGCCCTCGACTATGAAATCTGCCGGCCAGAGCTTCTCGAAAAGCTCCTTGTTGCGCGGATAATCCAGCGAAGCCCAGCTCGCTATTCCGCTGTCAAACCAGACGTCAACGACGTCCTTGACGCGGCGCATCTCCTTGCCGTTGACCTTTATGATGAATGCATCGACGTAGGGCCTGTGTAAATCCTCCGGGCCGAGCTTCTCCTCTATAAGCTTGAGCTTCTCCTCATAGATCTCGGGAAGCTCTATCCTCTTGCCGTTGACCTCTATCGCAACTGCTAACTCAACTAACTCCTTGAAGGAGCCAACGACGTGTATATCGCCGTCCTCGCTCTGCCATATCGGTAGCGGTATTCCCCAGTAGCGCTGCCTGCTTATGACCCAGTCGCCCGAGTTCATGACGCCGTTGTCGTAGCGCACCTTGACCCAGTCCGGATACCAGGTCACCTTATCGTCGTTCTCTTTGATTATCCTGTCCTTCACCCTGCTGACCTTGAGGAACCACTGGTCGGTGGCGCGGAATATGAGCGGGGTCTTGCAGCGCCAGCAGTGCGGGTACTTGTGCTCTATCGTTCCGGCCTTCACAAGGTAGCCCTTGGCTTTGAGGTGCTCTATTATCTCCGGGTCTGCATCTTTAACGTAGGTTCCCTTCCACCTTCCCTCGGTGTAGCGTCCCTCGTCGTCGACCGGGCTGTAAACTGGCAGGCCGTATTCCCTGCCTATCTCGAAGTCCTCCTCACCGTGGCCTGGGGCAGTATGGACGAGGCCGGTACCTTCTCCGAGGGTCACGTGCTCGCCGAGGATAACCCTGTGAGCCCACTCGTACCTCTCGCGGAACTCCTTCTGTGCAGGGTACTCATCCATCAGCACATGAACGTAGCGGAGTCCCTCAAGCTTCTCACCCCTGAACTCCTCGACTATCTCCCCCTTAACGCCGACCTCGCTCAGAACCCTCTCAACGAGGGCCTTCGCTATTATCCAGTACTCCTCTCCGTTCTCGGTCTCGACCCTGACCTTGGCGTAGTCATACTCCGGGTGAACGGCAACCGCTAAGTTCGCCGGGAGCGTCCAGGGGGTAGTCGTCCAGATGAGGAGGTACTCCTTCTCCCTGCCCTCAACAGGGAACTTGACGTATATGCTCGGATCCTCCCTTACCTTGTACTCGCCGCGGACCTCGTGTTCAGCTAAGGCCGTCTCACAGCGCGGGCACCAGTGTAAAACCCTTTTGTCCTTCTCAAGGAGGCCCTTTTCCCAGGCCCTCTTGAGCGTGAACCAGCCCGATTCTATGTACTCGTTCTTTATTGTCATGTAGGGGTTGTCCCAGTCCATCCATACCCCAAGCATCTTGAACTGCTCGGTCATGATTTTGAGGTTGTTGAGGGCGAACTCCTTACACTTCCGTATGAAATTGTCGACGCCTATCTCTGTCTCTATGTCTTTCTTGGTCTTGAGGCCGAGGGCCTGCTCGACCTTGACCTCTATCGGGAGGCCGTGCATGTCGAAGCCCGGCTGCCTGCGGACGTTGTAGCCCTGCATGGTCCTGAACCTTATCACCATGTCCTTGATTATCTTGTTCCAAGCCGTTCCGAGGTGTATTGCACCGCTGACGTAGGGCGGCCCGTCGAGGAAGTAGTACTTCGGGCCGTTTGCCCTGCTTTCCTTAACCTTCTCATAGGTGCCCTTCTCCCTCCAAAAGCGCTCGACCTTTTCCTCAAGCTTCCCTGGGTTATACTCCCTAAACTCCGGTTCCTTTATCATGTCAAAACCCTCCAGAAATGATCTTTAGGATGGACTACCCTAGAACAGGGGGGCTCAAGCCGCGAAACGGGCGAAGCGAAGGATAAAACACTCCCCCCTCATGGGCATCGGGGCAGAATTGGGAACTTCCCTTATAAGGTTTTTGGATGGAGAACTGCAGAATATAGGGTTGTGCCCTCCCCGACCGACCCCAGGTCACTTCTCCCAGGGGCGTGAGGGGGAGGGCCCGGTTGAATTTAGGGTGAGGATGATTTAAACCTGACGCTCTTCCTCGGGCTCGCCCTTCCTCCTGCTCTCGTTCTTTATGACCTGTCTCACGTAGTCTATGAACTTCCTGACCTCTTCAAGGTCTTCTTCCGGGATGTTGGCTATCTTCCTGTTCTTGGTCTTGTAGGTGAGTAGCTTTAGAAGTGCAAGCCTCCCGAGGGCGGTCCTGGTGCTTATCTTCCCCTCCTTCCAGTCGTGCCAGATGGCGTTCGCTATCCCGTAGAACTCCGGGATGCTGTCGAGGCCGGGAGCATTGACGTCTATGACCTCCTTTCCGAGGTACTTATAGCGCTTCTCCTTGTCCTCCTTCGAGAACTCCTTGGTCCTCTCCTTGATGTACGCGTGCACCATGGCCACCACCCCCGGAGAATAATTCTCCCCAAGAATTTATTAACCTTTTGTTTCTAAACGTCCATCAAAGATCCCGGTAGGAACGGGGAAGATTTCAATTGATTCCAGTGTTAATCTTGGTTCCTGACCTCGTTCCATATCCCCGTCATTATCAGGGCGGCGCCCAAGTAGCCCTTGGCGCTTAGGATCTCTCCTATTGTTAAGAACGCCGCTATATGCCCGAATATCGGCTCGGCGGAGTAAATCAGCGCCGCCTTGTGGGCCTTCGTGTTCCTCTGGTGTTTCACCTGGAGGGTAAAGGCTATCACAGTGGCGAAGATTGACGTGTACAGCACCCCCGCCCAGGGCAGCGGGTCCATGGGAACGATGAAGGGCTCAAACAGGAGGGCGAAGGCCAGCGAAAAGACAAAGTTCCAGGTTATCTGCCAGAAGGCTAAGCTGAGGTAGTCCTTCTCTCCAAAGCGCTGGACGAGGACTATCTGAAAGGCAAAGCTGAGGGCGCAGAGAACTGTAAGCAGGTCACCGTAGTTGAAGTTCAGGCTCGCCCCGGAGATGAGGTAGAGGCCGGTTAGGGCTATTGCGAGTGAGAGAATGTCCCTGAGTTTGAGCCTGTCCCGGAGAATGAAATACGCTATGAACGGCGTGAATACGACGTAGAGCGACGTTATGAAGGCCGAGTTGGAGGCGGTCGTGTACTTCAGCCCGACTATCTGGAAGCCGTGGCCGAAGAAGAGTGTCAGCCCGAGGATGAAGCCCTCCCTGAAAGTCTCCCGCCTCAAAACCTTCGAGCGGAAAAGGAAGAGCATGAGGAGCGACGCTATGCCGAAACGGTAAGCCAAAAAGAGTATCGGGGGCAAATAGTCGAGGCTAACCTTCATGGCCGGAAAGGTAAACCCCCATATTGCGGTGATGCCGAGGAGTACGAGCTCGGAGCGGTTCATCGCCGTCTGTAGTCTGCCCTCGTTTATAAGGCCTTCCCTTCGTATAAACTTACATCTTCACGTTTTTACCTTGGTTTCACAAGAGTTATATAGATGAAGTTTCAACCATGGAATCAGGTGTTCCCGATGGGTGATGAAGCGGTGGAGAAGATCTGGATTCTGATAACCCCTGACAAGTGCAGCGGCTGCAGGCTGTGCGAAATTGCCTGCTCCCTGGAGCACGAGGGCATAATCTGGCCGGAAGCATCGCGTATAAGGATATACGAGCTCCTTCCGGGAGTCAACGTCCCCCACACATGCGTCCAGTGCCCCGACTACCCGTGCGTAAAGGCGTGCAACTTCGATGCGCTGAGCGTGGACGAGGCAACGGGTGCCGTTCTCGTCAAGGAAGAAAACTGCACCGAGTGCGGCGCGTGCTACCTTGCCTGTCCCGGCAACGTCCCGAGGATTCCGGTGGGCAAGGGAAGCGTGGTAATCTGCGACCTCTGCGGAGGAAGTCCAAAGTGCGTCGAGGTCTGCCACGAGGCCGGGCACGATGCTCTGGTTCTCGTGAAGGGCCAGTACCGCTCCGTCTACAGAACCTTCGCGAAGGATCCGTTTGAGAAAAGCGTAGAACTGGCGAGAAAGCTTTACGGTGAGGAGTTCCTGGGGTGATATCATGTACGGCTACGCTGGAAAGCTTCTGGACGTTGATCTGAGCACTGGAAAGGTTAAAACCGTCGAACTAGATGAAGAAATGCTCCGCTTCTACGGCGGCAGGGGGCTCGGCACGTACCTTCTGTGGAGGGAGCTTGGAGAGAGGTGGGAAAAGGTAGACCCCCTCGGTGAGGAGAACCTCCTGCTGATCCTCACCGGCCCGCTGACGGGCTACTACCCGGGAATAAAAACGTCTGTGGTAGCCAAATCACCGGAGAGCAACGGGATCGTTGGCAGCGTCCTGAGCAGTGAGGTGGGGATAGAGCTCAAAGCGAGCGGTTACGACGGGATAATAATCCGCGGGAGGGCGAAGGAGCCTGTTTACCTCTTCATAAACGACGACGAGGTAGAGATACGCGACGCCTCAAAGTACTGGGGAATGGGCGGCGTCGAGCTCCACAAGACCCTCCTCAAGGAAGTCCACGACGAGCTCAGGAAGAAGGCCAAGCTGAAGGGCGTTCCCAAGGAGCCCGCCATGATGTACATCGGAAGGGGTGGAGAGAAGAAGGTGCGCTTCGCCGCCATAATGAGCAAGCTTATGCACGCTGCCGGCTACGGCGGCTTCGGTGCGGTGATGGGGAGCAAGAACCTCAAGGCGGTTCTGGTTAAGGGCAACAAGGCCCTGCCAAAAGTCCACGACCCAGAGAAGTTTAAGTCCATGCTCCGTGAGTTCCAGAGGGAGCTCTTAACCCTCACCACCTTCCGCCAGTGGGGAACCGGTGCCGGCGGCTACAGCGTAGGGAAAGACCGCTCAAGCCAGCCGGTCAGGAACTGGCAGGAGGAGTACCACGACGACGAGAGGATAAGTGTGGTGAACTTCGAGCTGAAGGCCTGGGTCAAGAAGTACTGGGCCGACTACGGTTGCCCTGTCAACTGCATGAAGATATCCTACCTCCGCTGCGGCGAGTACAAGGGGTCGATAACGGACGCGCCTGACTACGAGCTGATGGCCTACATGGGCACGAACCTGGGCATCTTCGAGCCCGAGAAGGTCGTCTACCTCTCCTACCTCGTCGATGAGCTTGGTCTCGACGGCATAAACGCGGGCAACGTCCTCGGCTTTACAGCGGAGCTTTACCAGCGCGGGATCCTCACGGAGGAGGACATCGGCTTCAAGCTTGAGTGGGGTGATGAGAAGGCCTTCGCGAGGTTACTTGAGCTGATAGTCGAAAGAAAGGGCATCGGGGAGGTTTTAGCGGAGGGAACCTACAGGGCCGCTCTCAGGATTTCCGAGATGAAGGGTGTTGATGCCCTCAAGTACGCCGTCCACGTCAAGGGCATCGGCGTCGGTGCCCACGGAATAAGAAGCGACCTCGACTATACGAGGGACATAAGCTACGCCGTCTCAGTTCAGGGCGGCGACCACACGGCGACCGCTGGTTTGCCGGCGAGGAGCTACGAGGGCGAGCTGGTGAATGCCTTCTACGACTCGGCCGTTATCTGCATGTTCACGACGAGGCCGGGCTTCGAGAGGATCATAGAGTTCGGAAACGCGGTTACAGGCTTTGATTTAACCCCTGAGAAGTGGTTCAACGAGACCGGCCTGAGGATAATCCACCTCCAGAGGATTCTGCTCCTCCTCGGTGGGCCGGATGTTTACTGGGGGCCAGAAGACGACGACAACCCGCCGAGGTTCTACGAGCCCCTCCCGACCGGACCGGTCAAGGGCAAAGCGCCGAGCAGGGAGGAGATAATGGCTAAGGTGAGGCAGTACTACGAGGAGGTTGGCTACGACGAGCATGGAATCCCGAGGGAGGAAGTCCTGGAAGAGCTCGGCCTTGGGGAAGCAGAGCGCGAAGTCAGGCGCATAAGGAAGCGCCTCGGCCTTTGATTTCCTTTTTGGTGGTGGCTATGAAGGTGAGGCTGGTTCTCTACGGCGAGCACGCCTTAAGGCACGGCTCTAAACTTGAGCTCGAAGTTGAGGAGGGCAAGACCGTTGGGGAACTGCTTAGGGAGCTCGGGATAAGCACGAGTGAGCACCACATACTCGTGAATGAGATAAAGGTCGATGAAAGCCACGTCCTAAAAGACGGCGACGTCCTTAAAATCCTCCCCGTGGTCTATGGAGGCTGATCACTCCCCGGGCCCGTGGATGCAGGACATGTTCATGGCTAAGAGCATCTCGACGAAACCGCTTTCTAGGTTTTCCTTTATCTTGTCTGCCAGCGATTTGAACTCGTCCAATGTGAGTGGCCTCTTCGTTTTAAGCCACTTGATCTTCCCGTCGTTCTTGTCGAGGACGACTATCTCTCCATCGGTTATGAGAGGCACGTAGTTCATCTTTATCCCGTAGAGCTCCTCGGCAAAGGCCAGCTTGGCCCTCATGAGTTCGAGGTAGTTCGCCAGGTCTTCGCCCAGAATCTTCCTGAATTCGCGCTCCATCATCTCACCGCCGGTATCTCAATGCACAGGTTTATTAACCTATCGGGCAGGTGTGGGTAAAAATGTCCTTTAATTCTTCCGAAACCCAAATAAGTGCCGGCGATGTATCACTCTCGGTGAGACAATGGAGATGAAGTACGCCCACCACTTCCACGCCTACCAGCCAGGCGACATAGTTTACGTTAAAGATGGCAAAGGCGATAGACCCATCGAGTACGAAGAAAGAAAGAGCCCCGTTGCCATAAGAATCCGCGGGGAAGAAGTTAGGGGTGAGAACTGGACACAGGCGATGCTCTACTCCTACGAGCACATAGCTGATACACTCTCACGCATGAAGGGAATAAGCATAGATATCGAGCCCTTCACCTTCCTCATGCTCTTCAACTACCACAAAAGCACTTTCGAGGACGCCGTTGAACTTCTCAGGAGGTTCGACGCCGTTCCGACGACGCCTTTCCACCCGATAGTGCCACACCTCGATGAGTTTGAGCAGAGAATCCTCGCGAGGGTCTCCTTCGACTTCTACGCTCCGCTGATTAGTGATAAGCCCGTAATCGGCTACTGGCTCCCCGAGGCCGTGATAACGAGAAGAACCGCCGAGATCATCGAGTCCTCAACGGACAAGAAGCTGGTCTTTCTCCTCGATGAGAGGCAGCTCCTCTACGACTTCCCCCAGGCGAAGCATTCCTGCAACCGCTACGGCAACTCCTTCATTTTCGGAAGGGAGTGGGGCATAAGCGACGCCTTTGCCTTCAACACCCTCGACGTTCCCGGCCTGGTCTCGGCCACCCTATCCCACCGCGACGACCACAAGGAGAACCTCGGCGTCCCCTATCTAATCTTCACCGCCAGCGACCTTGAGAGCCTTCTCGGCAATCCGGCACAGCTCGACCGCTTCACCGCATGGATGGAAGGGCTTGAGGCGAACAGCGTCGAGAGGGTCTCGGCGATGGAGTTCGTGGGGAGGAAGCTCTCCGGGGAATACAGGCGCCTCGACGGCGAGTGCTCCTTTGAGATGAAGGTTAAGGACTACTCTGCCTGGAGCGACTACTTTGACCTGAGCACCGACGGCAAGACGAGCGACTCCAGATGGCTTGGCTATAGACGAGCCGACGGAAAGGTCTTCGCAAGGGAGGTGAACGGCAGGAAGATTTCCCAGCTCTGGAAGGTCGCCTTCACGAGGCTGTTTGAGGAGCTGAACAGGACGGTGAGGTTCGGCGTTCTGAAGGGCCTCGAAGACCTCGGCGTGGGGCCCTCAAATGCTGAGGAGTTCTTAATCAGATACGCGAGGATTTTCTTCAGGGACTACTATGACCACTTTGATATGGAAACCTCCCCCGATTACGCCCTTGAGCCGGCCAACGGCGAGGGGGACGCTTTAAAGCTTGGCAGGGTTTACTACCTCATGCTCCTTGCCAACCACTCCTGCCCGCGCTTCTGGGAGAACCTGGACACGCGCGTCGCCTTCGGCAACGTCTCGGTCATGGCCAAGGCTCTCATCGAGCTTATGGAGTACTTCGATGGGAACGAGCTCCGGAGCCTCTTCGTGGGGGCATGCCTAAAACTCCTCAACTTCGAGGGTCTCTACCACCTCTGGAACCTTGGAGCGATGCCTTCTCTGGAGGGCTGGGAGACGGATGAGAGGGCATGGCTCGATGCGCTCAGTCCGGAGGTGCCCAACAGTGCTTACAACGTCGTGACGAGAGCTGCTCTTTACGTTGGAAAGCGCGATCTGAAGGGTGAACTCAGGAGTCTAATCGAACCCTACAACCTCAGCTGGGCCGTAGCGGACACGGGCCACATACCGGGAGAGGTTCACGGGCACTGGGAAAAGGGGGAATGGTGTGAGCACAGGTTATAAAAATTCGTTCTATCCTTGCGTTAGGTTTCCTAATTTTGTTAGATTAACACTTAAAAGTGTTGGTGCTATATTGGTAGCGCCGTCATCGTGGGGAGGTGGAGGGAGTGGACAAGAAACACCGGAGTAATCCAGGCGATGGAGAGTTCTCCTGGGAGCACCTGCTTATTAAACTTGGAGGGAAGGAATACCTTAGGCTCAAGCGCATACTTGAAGACGTCAAAAAGAACGGAATTGGAAAGAAGGCTTTTCTGCTAGCCCTTCAGGTTCCACTTCTCTCTGCTCAGGAAGAGATAGGCCTCGTCCCCCAGCTCCTTCGGAACGTAGTCTAGCAGAATCTCCGCGCTCCTGATGGCCTCCCTCACGTTCTTCCCCATGGCGACCTGGTTCTTCTCAATGAGCTCAACGATGACCTCGGCGATGTCTTCCTTCACCCTCTTTTCCGCGAAGAGCCTCTTCCCTCTAATCCACACCCGCTCGTTCTTCCGGTAGAAGTCCCAGCCTCTCTCCGTGAAGAACTCCGGGCCGGGCTTTATCATTACCCTCTCCCTTTCCCTGCGGTCCACTTCCAGCATTATGAATGCTTTGTTGCCGCTATGCCCAACGTTCCAGCCGAGGACGCTGAAGCCTTCCCGCGGGAGGGCCTTTTCAAAGCCCCTGGCTGTTCTCTCCAGCTGTGGAAGGAGGACGTCCTCGACAAGGTTGGGAGCATCGAAGGCCAGCGTCACGAGGTGGGTTCCCTTCCTCCTCAGCTCCCCGAGATAGCTCCCGCTTTTCCTATTCTCTGGGAAGAAGAACTCCCTTGAGGGGGTTTCCAGGAACTGATGGGCCTTGAAGTAGAAAAAGCCATAGCGCTCCCAGCCCAGATTGGCGGCAACATTACGCCTCGGGTCAACGGGGTCTATGACTATCAGGGGCCTGTCTGCTTCTGCCTCGCGTCTGACCGTTTTCATGGCTAGCTCATACTCCCGCTTGAGCCAGTTACCGGGGTCGATTATCTTCTGCCTCAGCATGAAGTCGGCGTTTTTGAGGACGTCCAAGAAGGAGCCGTATTTGATAACGAGGATCTCCGCGAGATACCCGGAGAAGCCCCTGATGTATATCTCGCTCCCGTAGGCGTTTATCCCCTTCAGAAAGCGCTTGAGGAGCCTCACTTCATCGTTCCTGTCCCCAAGGTTTTCGAGAACCCAGCGGTTGTGGAGTATCGAGCGGTCCACGGCTGTTCTCACGTCCCTCCAGCTCTTCACGTCGTAGCAGGGAACGAGGTCAACCTTAACCCCCCTATAGCGCGCCCTCACGTAAGGATGTTCCGCGTAGGCGATTTCGTAGGAGTCGAGCTTCTCCGAGATGGCTTTGCCGAGTTCCAGACCTTTTTCCCGGAGCTCTTCGAGGGGGATGTCGGGAGAGAAAGCCAGGAAGAGGTCAACGTCGTGGTCTCCGGCCAGGTAGGTGTCCTTGGCGAGCGAGCCGACGAAGTAGGGCTTAACGTCGAGGCCCAGGCTTTCTATGGTTTCCTCTGCTATGGCCTTCAGTTCCATCATCAGGCTTTCCACGAAGGCCCTCTCCTCCTCGGTTGGACGGATTTTGGTCAGAACTTCCCCAATGATGTCATCAGTGTCCATACTCTGCACCTGTTGATACTTAGCTATCAAAATATTTATATATCTTTTGTTACCAAGCTGTCAATGATGTGAGATGGAGGATCTGGCCGTCTTACAAAACCCCTGGTGGGCTGACCCCGATGCGATATACGAGGACGAACGGGTTAGGAAAGCTCTCTCCAGAAAACTGAGGATTGGCTATCGTTTCGAGCCGCTCAACAAAATCCTGATCGGCCCGAGGCAAGTCGGCAAGACCACATACATGAAGCTCTCTATAGCGAACCTCCTAGAATCGGGAGTCAGCCCGAGAAACATCTTTTACTTCTCGTGCGATCTCCTGCGGGACTATCGTGAGATAGTTTCGGTTGTTAAGTCGTTTCTCCGGAGTGTGAAGGGAACGGCTTACGTTTTTCTCGATGAAGTCACTTTCGTTGAGGGCTGGGAGCGGTCGGTTAAGTTTCTCTTAGATTCTCCCCTTTCATCAAAGATGATACTCCAGGTTACGGGCTCAACTTCCGCCGGGATAAGGAAGGAGAGCTTTCCCGGGAGGAAGGTAAAAGTCGAGGAGTTCCTTCCACTGGACTTTAGGACGGTTTCTATTCTCTTTGAGCCAAAACTGAAGGACCTCAAACTTCCCCACGGACTTCCAAAGACGGGCAGGGAGTTCTACGAAAACGCCCTTGAGCTCTATCCCTACCTCGAAGTTCTGAGCGGGGCACTTGACTTTTACCTCTCCTCAGGGGGCTATCCCAGGTCAATCTACGAACTCCTGGAAGGCAGGATAACCTCGGAAACATATGAGATGATATACAACGCCACGGTTCTCGACGTTGTCAGGCTCGGAAGAAGCGAGAGAATAGCACTCTCAATAATACTGGGCCTCCTCCGCCGCTATGGTGAGGGGATAACCTTGAACTCCCTCGCTAAGGAGCTTGAGATAGGCTCTCATGTTACAGTGAGGGATTATCTCGAACTCTTTGAGGAGCTGTTCATTGGGCGGAACTACTTTCAGGTCAAACTACATGAGCTCGTCCCCATGTTTCGAAAGGAGCGTAAATTCTACTTTGCCGACCCCCTACTCGTTCAAACCTTTAGGAGGCTCTTTGGGAAGGGGCCCGAGACCGATAGGATAATTGAGGGGGTTGTTGGCGAACATCTGAAACGCCTGTATCCCACCTACTTTTTCAGCGGTTCCAGGGAGGTGGACTTTATAACTGCCGGCTTTGGAGTTGAGGTTAAGTGGAGGAACAGAGTTAAGTCTTCGGACTTTCCAAGGGTTGGGATAAAGGAAAAGATACTCCTTTCAAAGGACAAGCTTGAGTTCCTTGAAGAAAACAACCTCGCGATAATCCCGGTTCCACTCTTTTTATTTCAGCTTCACCCGGCCAGCTCGAACCTCGCAACGGTCTCATAGATTGGGCCCTTTGGAGTCAGCGTGCTCTTCTTCAGCTCTATGGCCTCGACATCGAACTCGCCGAAGTCTTCATTGGCAAGGTCTTTGAGCGCCATCGCCAGCTCAACCTTATCGCGCACGAACTTCACCCTGCCTATGGTTATGTGCGCCACGAAGTCCTTGTCCTTTTTGAAGCCCAGGCGGCGCATCTCCTTCTCCACATCGGCCGCTATCGCCTTTATGTCCTCGTCGTTCTCTATTCCTGCCCAGATTACGCGGACGTAGTTCGGGTTCGGGAAGACGCCTATACCCTTAACGCGAACGCGGTGCTTCTTATGTTTTTTAGCTATCTCTGCTAAAGCCTTCTTGACCTCTTCTGCCGTTGCCTTGTCAATCTCCCCCAGGAACTTGAGCGTTAGGTGGAAGTTCTCGCGCTCGACGAACTTTATCTTTGCTGACTTGCTCCCTATTCTCTCCTGGGCCTTAAGGAGGTTGTCCCTAACGCTATCGCTAACCTCGATGGCTATGAACGCCCTCATAACACCACCGAGAAAAGTTGGGGGGAGGGGTTAAAGGGGTTTCGAATTTCTTAACCTTCACCACCCTAGAAACCACATCAGGATGAACGCTATTACTCCGATTTCCCACATGGTATCCAGTGGCAGTCCTTCCAAACGTTTTGACTTTGTGTGCTTCAGGAGAAATATTGCTAAAATATAAAGAAAGATTAGGAAATCTAGAATTTTCCTGTAGTTCATTTTCTCACCCCTTAGTTATGCCATAATTATGATAGGATCTCCTAACACTTGCTTGGGTGGGTTGCAATACTTTCTAACAAATTCGCCCTTATAAATCTTTCCATCTGCTAAAGTAAAAGAGTTGCATAGTGATGCAACGGAAAGTGTGGGAAGAGAGAAGAAAACCTCACTCCCTCACCACAACCGGGAACTCCTCCCAGGGGAAGACTATCCACTTGTCCGTTCTGAAAACGTAGAAGTCCGGAATTACTTTCGTCCATGGCTTCATGCTGAGGCAGGCCACCTTAACCTCGCTCGCCCCGGCCTTCTTGACCTCATCGATGACGACTTCGAGGGTCTTTCCCGTGTCGCTGACGTCGTCCACTATAACGACCTTCTTGCCCTCCAGGGAGCCGTGGAGGGGGATGGTTATGACAGGCTTCTCCATCCTTTCCTCGATGTCCTTGTAGAACTTTACGTCTATTACCTTGACCTCTAAGTCACCGAGGATGTGGCTGAGCCTCACGGCCGGGATGAGCCCGCCCCTCGCTATGCCGACTATGACATCGGGTTTATACTCCCTCAACTTATCGGCAAGCGCGAATATCGCCCTGTCCACCTGCCACCACGTGAGGTAAACCTTGTCCATCTCAACACCTCCGAATAGCGTGAGTTTTGACCCTCACAACTTAAGGCTTTCGGGTGATGGGTAGAAGTTAAAGTCCTCGGCTTAAAAAGCCTCCGTTGGCAGGAAAATGTTAAAATTAATTTTTGGTGATATCTGAGAACATGTTTTGAATTAATGTATAGTTGTGTTAATCTATTCATAAGCTTACTCATCTTCCTTTTGTCCCAAAGTCTTAGATAAATCATAATTAGAAAGAAACACTACTGAAAAAAAAAAGGAAAAAGAATTACTTCTAGTAAATAGAAAAACTTATATATTGGATCATCAACAAATGTAATGAAAATGTTGGGAGGATGGTCTATATGAAACATCAGATCCTGGGTAGCATGATATTAGTACTGCTAGTGTTTGGTATTAGTGCCCTACCCGTTGAGGCATCGGGTATGCAAGGATATGGACCAGAGATTACAAGGGATATTTTAAAGCAAGTTATGAAGGAATATGTAGCGCTAAAAGCACAAGAACGGACGAGGGAAGCAGACATGCTGTTAGAGAAATATGGAATTGTTAAACTTGGAGAAATCAAAAAGACTTTCAGTATTCCTGTATCGAGAGGAATTTCTTCAGTAAAGTCTCAAAAATTTGGTAAGGGCTTACCTCATCCTGACACATGGGTTTCGCAAAGTGACCTTACTTTGACTATAGAATATCTTATTCAGCAACAATATGCTACTTTGTTTATTGACTATTACTGGGAATGGGATTTGACTGAAGATCTGGCTGACAGTGGGGACATGGATGTCATATCAATAACGACTGTGGTTGGGAAGACTAGTGAAAACCTTCTTGTGAAACCAGTAGATGTGTGGGGTGGCCAGTTAGAGTCTGGTAGCGCGTTTGGAAACCATGATGTTGTAAAGGTTGTGGACGATCCAGACTTTGACTGGAACAGTGGTGTTCTTGAACACCATTTGACTTTTAAAGTTGGTGACCAGATCAAACGTGGGGTTATTCAAGTTATGTACGATATAAATACAGAGTATCTGCTCGGGAGGGGTGGTGCAATCACTACCTATGTGACCTACGTACACACCTTCGGAAATAAGTGGCTAGAAGATGTTACTACTGATGTAGCAGGCTTAATAGCTGATGGGGCTACCGCAGTAATATTAAGGGATCCAATAGTGGGGACAATAACTTCGAAAGTAGTAGAATTTGCTGTAGATCTGGCGGTCTCATGGGCACTAGAAAACTTTGGTATTGTCAGGGATGGAATGTGGGCTGCTGATCCTGCGAGTGCGTATATTTCATTACCTGACTACTGGCCTCCAGGAGCGTTGAGTGTCGGGGGGATTAATAAATGAGCATGAGGGAAGTCCTGAGTGAGTTTTGGGCAGAGTTTCTCTTTATTTATCTCTTCATACCCATTGTGTTCGCCATCTACGTGATTGCAACCCCTCTTTCGGAAAGGTTCCCGGGTTTTAGCTGGGAAGGGCTCCGGAGTTTTATATATGGGGCAAGTTTTCCACTGGTAATATACTTTGCCCTGATGCGGAACCCGAGGGAGAGGAAAATCGCCGAGAAGTACCGTCGTAGCAAGAGGACTATGGCGTATTACATACTCTCCGTGGCCCTGGTGGCCTTCCTTCCTGTGCCTTTTCGGTATGCTCTGCCCCTAATTGTCATTATGACGGTCTTCTTCTTTCACAGGACTTACAGGATACGCCTCGAAGAAATGGGGTATAAAAGCTGAGAGAAAAGGGCTTCAGCTGATGACACACTTGCTCCAGCCGCAGCGCGGGCACGTTGCACAGCCGCTCTCCATCTTAAGCTCGACGAGTTCCCCATCCTGCTCGTAGCAGACCGGGCAGTAGGCAACGCCGAGGAGCTCCTTTATCTTTTCCTCAGGCATGTCCGGCTTCTCGGCGTGGTGGGGGTGCTCGTGCTTCGGCTTTGCCGCAACGGGTCTGCTTATCGAGAAGGTTATGCCTGCGCTCTCTGTTTTCTCCTTCCCGTTGGTGCCGTTGAGTATTGCCTCGACGTTGATGAACTTCGAGAGCCAGGGCTCGGCTTCAACGACGGCTTTAAGCTTCTCCACCGCATAATCGCTCGGCTTGGCCTTGACGCGCTGCTTCTTCTCGCCCTCAACGCTGTAGACCTGCACCGAGAGCGAGCCGTCGCGGTAGACTGTTATTCCCTTACAGCCTAGCTTGTAGGCGAGGAGATAGGCAGCTTTAACGTCCTCGACGGTGGCGTCGTTCGGCATGTTGATGGTCTTGCTTGCTGAATCGGTGAGCCAGAGCTGGATGTTCGCCTGGGCTAAGATGTGGTCGAGCCAGTGGATGTCCATCGAGGTGACGAAAACCCTCTGCATGTCCTCGGGAATCTCTTCAAGGCCCTGCACCGAGCCGTAGTTGTCGCTTATCTTCCTGAGTATCTCGTCGCTGTACAGCCCCCTCTTCTTCAGCTCCGCCTCGAAGACCGGGTCGACGTAGTAGAACTCTCCAACTGTAACGCTCTTCTTGTAAACCAAAGCGAATATGGGCTCGATTCCGCTGGAGGTGTCGGCTATCATCGAAACCGAGCCGGTCGGCGGGCACGTGGTGACCATTCCGTTCCTCACACCGTAGCGCTTGATCTCCTCGGCCAGCTCGTCCCAGGGTAGGTTCCATATCTCGCGGTGGTAGAAGCCCTCCACCGGCAGTTCGCCGTCCTTGTATTTACTCTTTTCGTAGAGCGGGAAGGGCCCGCGCTTTTTCGCGGCTTCAACCGAGTATTTGTAGGCGTAGAAGGTGAGGTACTCGGTGGCCTTCCTCATGAAGTCGTAGCCCTCTTTGCTGTTGTAGGCTATGCCCAGCTTGAAGAGTGTGTCCGCTAGGCCCATCATTCCGACCCCTATCCTTCTCGTCAGCTTGGTGTTGTGGTCTATCTCGGGCAGCGGGAAGCGGTTCACATCTATTGCGTTGTCGAGGTACTTGGCGACCTTTTGAATGACATGGGCGTACTCGTCCCAGTCAAAGTAAGGCTCGCCGTTCTCGTCGTACTTCACGAACTTTGCGAGATTTATTGAGGCCAGATTGCACGATTCGTAGTCGTAGAGAGGCTCTTCTCCACAGTTATGGCTCATGAAGCCGTTGCTTATGTAGCTGTGCTTTTCTGGAACTGTAAAATCGTAAACCAGCTCCTCACCGAGTATTTCAACGCTCTCAACTGTGACAATTGGCTCGTCCCGCTTGGTCTTCTTAAGGCTGAGCTTTTCCATCTTGTAGCCTTCAAAGCCGATCTTCTCCGCAAAGAGCTTCCTGCTGTAGTTGGCTATGACGAGCTCATGATAGCCCTCGGCCTTATAGGTTCTCTCCTCACCGTCCTTGGTGGCGTATTTGAACTCACTGGGATAAGGTCTCTCGTATATCTTGGACAGGATTCCAAAGAGCAGAAGCAGATCCTGGACGTCCCGCAGAAGTTCTCTGTCGCGGGAAGTCAGCCTTATTGCCATATCGTTGTCCACGTAGCCGTCAGCGCTGAAGAGGCCGCGGAGGAACGCAGATATCTCGTTGGACCTGAGCCTGTACACGAGCTCCGGAACGCGTTTTTCATTGGTTTTTACAGTGCTTTCAAGCCACTTGTAAGCCTTTCCTCTAACGCCGAGTTTGATCTGGTTGCCGTAGCGGTGGGGTTCCGCATTAATTCCAAAGTGCTTGGCCAGTATCTCCTTAATCTTCCAGGCGATTTCTTCTTCCTTTTCTGCGTTGAAGTAGAACCATGCCCTCTTGTCGTTTGTATTGAGGTAGCCGTCCCCAATGAACCATCCGAGGACGAAAGCCAAGTCCTCGCCTATGCTCTCGCTTCCAAACTCATCTTCGATCTCAAACCTGGGGAGGAGTATTTTGTCACCCGGCTTGAGCTCTCCAACTTCCTTCCAGCCCTCCGGTGTCATCAGCCTGTGGTCGAGTGTAGCGGTTATCTCATAGCCTTCTTTTGTCTTAACCCTCGCGACAGTCTTCTTTCCAACCTTCCAGACATAGGCCAGCACCGTTATGGGGTCAGCTATGACGAGCTCTTTGCCGTGGGCCGTTCTGTATTCGACCTTTTCCTCTCCGGGGAGGAGAACTTCGACGGAGTATGCGTAGGGTTCTCCACCCTCGGTTATCCCCTCGACTGCAACCGCTTCCTTCTTTCCGCGCTCTTTTGCGAGTCTGAAGAGCTCTTCCGCCTTTATGTAACCTTCTGGGGTCAGAACCCTAGTACTGCCAACGACACACGGATTTGTCGCACGGATTTTTTCGCCCTTCGCCGGCTCCAGAACGTTTCTTTTGTTGATGACGTCGAAGAAGACCACACCGGGGTCTGCCTTGGCCCAGGCCATGTAGGCGAGCTCTTCAAAGAGGCTCTTGGGGTCTATCTCCTTGACCTTTTCGCCGGTGCGCGGGTTGACGAGCGGGTAGCGCCTGCCCTCTTTGAGCGCCTCCCAGAAGTCGGCCCAGATGCCCACACTGATGTTGAAGTTGCTCAGCACGTTCGTTCCGACGTTCTTCTCCTTGGCATGGATGAACTTCTCTATGTCCGGGTGCCAGACCTCAAGGATGCCCATGTTGGCCCCGCGCCTCACGCCGCCTTGCTTGATGACGTCGCTGACGGCGTCGATGAGGTGCATGAACGAGACAGGGCCCGATGCAGCGCCCGCTGTGGAGCCGACAAAATCGCCCTCAGGACGGAGCTTTGAGAAATTAAGGCCAGTACCTCCTCCCATCTTCTGTATCATGGCAACATCATGCGCTGCCTTCATTATGCTCTCCATGTCGTCCTCTATCGGCACGACGAAGCACGCCGAGAGCATCCCGAGGGGCCTGCCGGAGTTGATCAGCGCCGGCGTGTTGGGCATGAATATCTGGCTCGTCATCAACCTGAAGTACTCCTCGACTTCGCCCTCGTAGTCATCAAAGGCGCCGTTTTCGAGCATCTTTATTACATCGTCGATCGGCACCTTCATCTGGCCCTTCTCGGCCAGCTCGCGGTAGAGGTTGAGGAGCCTCTCGAAGTGGTACTTGTTGAGCTTGAACCTTCCAATGGAGAGCTTTCCGTCGTACTCGTCAAGCAGTCCCAGGTAGTGCTCAACCCTGCCCAAGTCCTGCTCGTGGTTTCCGTTTTTGTCAAAAACGCGCTCGTCGTAGAGCAGGTCTGGGATGACTGAGAGAACCGCGACGCGCTCGAAGAGCTCCCTGGGGCTCTCAATTATCTCCCCCTTCTCGTTTTTTATGAGGTAGCGGGAAGCCAGAACGCGGAGGGCGTTGATTGAGAAGCGTTTGTCTATTTCGTCCAGCTTGTCCTTGTTGAGGATTTTCTTCTTCTCCTCCCTTATCTCGGCCTTCTTCTTGCGGTAGAGTATATATGCCTTTGCGACATCGAAGAGTCCGGCGCGCATGAGCTCCAGCTCGACTATATCCTGGATGTTCTCTATGTGTGGGGTTTGGCCGTCGTACAGCTCGTTGACCCTTTTGACGACCCTTCTAACGACTTTGTTGAGGAGCTTCTCGTCGCGGACGCCGACTTCAAGCATTGCCCTTTGTATAGCCCATTTTATACGCTCTTTATCGAACGGGACAATTCTGCCGTCCCTTTTCATCACTTTTTCAACCGGCATATAAACACCCCTGACATACAGCTGTTTATCGTCGCCCCCATTAGTAGAAGCATCAGCAAAAGTCTATGCCGGCCACCCCTACATATACCTTACCCCGTTGGAAGTTGCCGGGGTGACGAATTTATCCCCTGAACTTTGCCTGGTATGTAAGGTGGTAGAAAAGGGAGATGTCGGATAATTTATCCAAACGTCAAAGACCCTCGTAGACCAGCTTGAGCCTGTAGGCGTGTTTAAGCTCTTCCCCGGCCATCATTTTGAATATGTGTCCCAGGGAACCGTCCAGTATTTTGGAGAGCCTGGTGTAGAGCTCGTAGGCGTGCTTTTCCCTCACGAGGGCTTCGAGGATCAGCTCCTCAAGGCTCTCCGGCTCCGCCCGCTCATCGCTCAGCATGGGTTCGAGGGAGAGTGAGTCGAGGTAGTCTATGACTGCCGTTTCCTCCAGCGTCCCCTCGGAGAGCATTCCTTCGAGGGTCTTCCGGTGCCTCAGCTCCTCCTCGGCAATCAGCTGGAAGGTCTCGACTAACTCGGGTCTCTCAAAGGTAGCGAAGGTCTCACCGAGCTTGTGGAGGTTGTAGAGCTCGTTCTCCTGCCATATAAGCCTTTCTAGGAGTTCCCCAAGCTTCATTGGGCTTCCTCCGTGAGGGTCTTCAGGTATTCAAGGAGTTCCCTAACGCTCGGCAGAACGAGGTCTGGCCTTATCCCCGTCTCCTTAACGTCCTTCAGCGTGCTTACCCCAGTCAGAACCATCACCGCCTTCATGCCGAAGCGCTTGGCGAAGAGGATGTCGGTATCGAGCCTGTCGCCGACCATCCATATCTCATCAACACCGTCGAGCTTGCTCCTTGCCACCTCGTACGCGGGCTCGTTTGGCTTGCCTATTATCAGGGGTTCCTTTCCGGTTGACGCCTTCAGCGCGGCTATTATTGAACCGGCGCCGGGGTAGAGGCCCTCTTCAGCCGGATACGTCGTGTCGGGGTTGGTGCCTATGAATCTCGCCCCGTTCCTTATTGCCAGCGTGGCGTACTTGAGCTTCTCGTAGGTCATGTCTGGATCGAGGCCGACGACGACATAGCGGACTTGCCTCCAGGCACCTTTTCTTGCCTCTTCGATGCCCACGATTCCCCAGCCGAGGCGCTCCATCTCCCTGTGGAGCCCCTCCCCGCCGATGACGAAGACATTTCCGGGTTCGAAGTGCCGTTCCATGTACAGCCTCGTGGCGAGGCCTGAGGTGACTATAACCTCCTCTGGGACGTCGATGCCTATAGAGAGCAACTTTTCCCGGTACATGGCGGGGTCTCTGGTCGAGTTGTTGGTGAGGAAAATGAAGGGAATGCCCACCTCCTTCAGAAAGTTTATCAGCTCGCGGGCACCTTCAATGGGCTCGCTTCCGCGGTAGATTACGCCGTCCATGTCGAAGATGAGGCCGATTTTCCTCAGCATGGAAAAAGAATTGGGGAAGGGGTTTAAAAGTTCACTGCTCGGCGCTGAGCTTCATGTCCACAACCACCCTGTCGGTCTGGCACGCGTTGCCCGCTTTTTCCGAAAACTTCATGATCATGCTGATCCTCAGAACCTCACCCTCCTTGAGCGGCTTGTCACTGAGGCCTATTCCCTCACCGCTGAGCTCCCTCAGGCTCTTGCCTTTTACCGAGTCAACAGTCCACGAATCGTCCCCGAGGTAAACCTTCAGCTCCTTCACAATGAGGTATTCGCTGAGCTCGCCCACATCGGTCGTGTTGTCAACGGCCTTTTCCGCTGGGCTCATGGAGCCGTCCTCAAGGTCGCTGACGTGGAGAACCATCGTCAGCCGGGAAACATCGGTGTCGCCGCGGTTTTTGATGTAGAATGTGAGTGTCCTCTCATCGCCCGGTTTGAGATTTGAGAACTCGAAGAGCTTAAGGTCGTTGTAGAACCTGCTTCCGTCCCTGCTTATGGCTATGTCGAACTTCCCGGAGCTTATCTCGTTGTTCTGAGAGAGGGCGACGTCTGTGAAGAACGACTTCGCTGGCCCGGCCAGCACCAGCAGGGCCGCGAGAATGCCAGCTGCTACAATCCATGCACGTTTCATCGACACCACCTTATATAGTATTTTCGGAGGGATTACACAAGTGGAGCTTATAAAATTTTCTCTTAAAATGGTAAGAATGGACTCACGGTCTGACGTTCACGTTGAGTTTTAGGGACTGGATTGTGCCGTTTATGGCTTCGATGATGAGGTTTTTGGCGTCCGTTTCGGCGTAGTTTCCATCGGGAGGTGCCGGGGGAAGTTCTGGCTGGGTGCCCTTGAAGAGGAGGAACCAGACCTGCCACCTGCCGGGCTTATCGATGCTGAAGGTGTAGTTGGTCTCGAACTGCGGCGTCCAGTTCCCCTCTATGTTGACGGGGACGTTAGGCAGGGTTACGTTGAACCAGCCGGGCATGGGGTACATCTCGTGGATCACCGTTGTGTTCGTGGTGTTGTCCCAGGTGAGGTTGACGAGCCATACTTGGACGTAATAGGTCACGTTCCTGTGCTCATGGTTGACTATGCCGATTATGACCGTCCCGTTTTCTCCCGCAAAGAGGTCGGTTGGGTAGTCAGCTGCTTTTCCTTCTGGCCCGAGGATGTAGAACTCGGTGAAGGCTTCACCTGGCTTTGGGTGCGTTATGACATAGGCGAGGGTTCCGATGGAGGTTATTATGGCGATTATCAGAATAACCGTCAGTGCTTTGTCGAGTTTGCTTGATTCCTCCCATTCGAGCTCTTCCTTTATTTTTTCAACCGTTGTCCACGGAATCCATGGCTCTATTGCGTTCTCCCTGCGGTAGATCGCTACAACCGCGAATATCAGGTTGAAAACCGTCAGGCTGACGAGTATTGGGATGAGCCTTATCCCCCAGGGGGTGTAGTTTAATGCTAAGCCTATGAGTGGGACTATGGCTATGCTGAGGCCGAAGCTTAAAGCTAACCTTTCAAGGTTGTCCAGCTCCTTCCTTTCGGGGAACAGGGCAGTTATGAAGACGTAGCCAGGGAAGAACAGGACGAAAGCTAAACCGAGGGCTTTTCTCAGAATGCTCTCCGGATACAGCCATATCAGGAGGTCAAGGACCACCGAGAGTCCGATGATCATCAGTAAATCCCAGTACCTCCAGAGGCCCTTTGGTTCATCCACCGCTCAGCACCTCGTAGACCTTTTTCGTCACTATTATAGCGAATATTATCAGGAGGAGCTCCACCATTGGTTTGAGGTTTTCCTTCTGCTCCCTGCTCATGAAGAGGCCGCCAACTTCCATGGCTATAAGCAGGCCTATTAGCGTAAGGGTTAGGAAGACGTCGACGCCCTTGACGGTAAGAGCTGAGCCCAGAACCCAGATTGAGAGGAAGAGCAGTATGTAATCCTCTACATCCACTCTTCAACGCCCCCGAGCCTTTCAACCTCTATCTCGATCCCGTAGTCCTTTTCCTCGACTCTCCGGGTGTAGAGCACTTCCCCAGTGGCCCTGGCCAGTGCGAGGAGGATGGAGGAGCATACAGGGCACGCTATCTTTTCACATATTTCGGGGCTGCACTCCACATCCGGCTGGATGACAACGCGGAAGCCGTTCTCCAGTCCCTCTATATAGACCCTGCTGGCGAGTCCCAGGGCCTTCAGCACAGCCCCGGCGGCCGACTCAACGGTGCCGGGACCGCTCCCTCTGAGGGGGTATTCAAGGTGTTCCTCATACCTCTTCAGGAGGTCCAGGCCAATGGGCCCGAGGAAGAGCCCCATGGCCCTGTCGTTAGGGACATCCGTCAGGAAGACCGTTTCGGTGTCCAGCCTCGCAAGGTCTAGCTCGAATCTCTCGTGGAGGGGCACAAAAATACCCCCCTCTGGTAGGTTCTCAAAGGGGGGTATGTACACAGCGTTGCCCTCTAAGTGAAGGTTCCTCACGAATGACTCGAAGAACCTTTCGTAGGAGCCCGTCACGTACCTGAGGGCGTCACGCTTAACGTAGGAGGAGGGTTTAAAAGTAAGGATAACGGCCCCCAGGAACATGCCGGCTACCCCGAGGTTGATGTGGTTCGAAAGAGCGTTCAGGAAGCCGTGGAGGGCCAGGACCCCCCCTGAGACCACTAGGGCTCCTCCGATGATGTCCTTCGTCTCCATCCCTTTCCCCACGCTCACAACAACCATTAACCTTAAAAGATTTGTCTTATGATGAGTTGTTGATTGAAATGGGGAAGCGAATCGCTCTAATGGTGGTGCTCATACTGCTTCTCGGCCTTCCTGCAGTTGCGGGTGAAGGCTCCAACTATTACTCCGCTAGGCCTGATGAGTACGGGACTTACGTTTACTTCAGCTCAATGCTATGGGAATTCTCCTCCGTTTTGGATGGGGTTCTGAACGGCGAGAACGGCACGGTTGAGAGCGCCCTTGAGCTGTACGCCCTCGCGAACACAACCTACGAGACCCTGGTGCTCTACTCCGGGGCGGGTATCGATGAGAGGCCCCTTGAGCTGGTTCCCTACTTCCTCTCCCTGGGCTCGGCTGCCTTTGAGGTGGCCTCTGGGGAGGCTTCCTTCAGGGCGAGCTTTTCAGAGGGGGAGTACGCGGCTGCACGGGCCGCCCTCGTGCGTATGAAGAGGGGACTGAGGGAGTCCCGTGATGCTCTGAGTGCCATATCAAAGATAACCCTTAAAGGGAAGAACGGTACGGTGCTGACCTTTAACACTGCGGATCTCTATCCGAAGCTCGATGCCCTTGAGGCCCTTGCCGGCAGGTATGAGGAGCTCCTTGATCAGGTCCAGGTCCCCGAAAACTTCACCCTCTTCATTTCCAACCCCTCCCCCATGGCCCTGGAAAACGTTACCTTCTACGGCTTTACCCTCGGCCTGAGGGATATTCACGTGGTCGTCTCGGGAGAGAACCTGGCCGCTAACGTCACCAGCGGCACTTTCCATCTGGATTACTCCTTCCCGAGGCCCGGAACTTACAAAGCTTATGCCGTTGGCTTCAACGGCACTTTTGAGGTCATTTCAAACGTCCTCACGATCAACGTGAGCGGCGTGCCCACGAAGCTTTTGGTTACCGCGATCTCTGACGGTGGGGTCTTGGTCGAGGGCCACCTCGTGGACTACTTTGGAAGGGCCCTTCCGTGGAAGAGGGTCATCCTTACGGCGGACAGCTCCACGTACTACGGCATAACCGACGAAAACGGGAGCGTCAGGTTCTTCATCGCCAACGTCTCCGGGACCGTTAACGCTACCGTCCTCTTCCCGGGTGACGGGATACACCTCCCGACAAGCGCTGGCTTGGTGTTGACACCCCCTCTGAGAAGGCCCGCGATACGGCTGTTCCATGATGGGAGCCGAGTCAGGGCAGGAGAGGAGGTGGTAATACGGGGTAAGGTTGATAGCACCTACCCGCTGCCCCTCACAATCTATGTGGACGGGAAGGGGTATTCCACACTCGTGGCAAAAGGGGAGTTCACATTCACCCTCAGCTTTTCCCCCGGGAGGCACGAGGTCTACGCGTACTTCGCCGGGAGTGAAACCCTGGCACCGTCATCGTCCAACGTTCTGACCCTGGAGGCAGCCCCTGTGGACTACACAAGGAGGTTCCTTCTTTTCGTGTTCCTTCTCCTTCTGGCCTTCACCGCCTACAGGTTCACAGCCAGAAGACGGGTTGGAGGGGTGCCTTCCTCACAGGTACCTGAAGCACCAGCGTTCCCACCTATTGGGGAGGAAGGAGAGGAAAGACCGGATATTGGAAAGGCTTACCGCACCGTCTACGGCCTCCTGAAGAGGCTGTACGACCTTCCTGGGTCCACAACTCCCCGTGAGCTGGTGTCCGCCTTAAGGCATGAGCCCTTCGCGGAGCACCTTAAAATCCTCACCCGCCTCCATGAGGTTACAGTTTACGGTAAGAAAAAGTTCGGGCTCCGTGAAGTCCTCCGTGCGGTCAAGCATGCCTCGCTCATTATAGTGGGAGTTTTCGTGAGGGATGAGCTGTGAACAGGGTCGTGTACGGCATACTCCTGGTCGTCGGCGTGGGGCTCCTGGTTATGCCCCTATCGGTTCCGGTCTTCAAGAGCGACGCCGCCTACAGCGTGCTCAACACCAACTGGAACGGTCTTTCCAGCTTCGGGAAGCTCCTCTACTCCACCGGAGAAATAACCCCGCTCCTTGCTCCCTACGACTCCTCGGGTTTGGAGAACTTCAAGGGCACGCTCGTGGTCGTTGGGCCGAACCTCGACTTCTCGGGGGGTGAGATAGACTCCCTGAGGAGGTTCCTTGAAAATGGCAATACTTTACTCCTTGCCGACGACTTTGGGACGGGCAACCAGGTGCTTGAGGGCCTCGGGCTCAGGGTGAGGTTCTCGAAAATCCCCCTAACCAGCCTGACATATTCCAAGAACTCGGACTTCCCCCTCACGGTTGATATCCGCGATGCGGAGCTTGCCGGGGGCGTTATGAGGCTGGTGATGAGCAGACCCTCGGCAGTCCTCAACGCCGGGAACTCCACGGTTCTTGTGTACTCCAGCAACGCCTCGATGCTTGGAAAGGAGTACGGTGCATTCCCCCTGGTTGTGGAAGTTCCTTACGGGAAGGGACGGATAATTCTCGTCTCCGACCCTGATATCTTCACCAACTCCCTCTTCCGGGAGAACGAGGCCTTTCTGAGGAACCTTGTTTCTTCCCTCCCTGAAAAGACCTTCTACATAGACGAGGCCCACCATGCGGACTTCAACCCCTACTCCTCGGGGACGATGGTCATAAGGCGGGCGGTCAACAGGGAGCTCGTCTTCTACTACGTCCTCTTTATAGCCCTGCTGGCACTGGCGGTCGAAAGCGGCCTCACCGGATGGCTTATGCACCGCTTCGCTCTCCTCCTCATGAGGCTTTTCCCTGGGGAGGGGGAGCCGGTTGAAGAGGTCGTGAAGAGGCTTGAGGAGAGGGGCCTCGACGGGGATAAGTTAAAAACCATCCTCCGGGAAATAGAGACCGGTTCAAAACTGGGTGGTGCCCATGGACGGTAAGGAATTCATGGAGAGGCTGAGGAAAGAGATAAGTAAGGCAGTCGTTGGAAAGGACGACGTGATAGAGCTGCTGACGGTGGCCCTTCTCTCCGAGGGGCACGTGCTCATAGAGGGAATTCCTGGAGTGGCAAAAACGACTATAGCCAAGGCCTTTGCGAACGCCATAGGGCTGAGCTTCTCCCGCGTACAGCTCACCCCCGACCTCCTGCCCGCTGACATAATCGGCGTTGTCTACTACGACCAGAAGACCGGCCAGTGGAGGACCAAGAAGGGTCCGATATTCGCCAACATTGTTCTGGCCGACGAGGTCAACAGGGCCCAGCCCAAGACTCAGAGCGCGCTCCTTGAGGCAATGCAGGAGAGGCAGGTCACCATAGAGGGCACCACCCATACGCTGCCCGAGCCCTTCCTCGTCATAGCAACCATGAACCCGCTGGAGCACGAGGGAGTGTACGTCCTCCCCGAGGCCCAGCTGGACAGGTTCCTCCTCAAGATAGAGATAGGCTTCCCAGACAGGGAAGAGGAGATATCCCTCCTCAAGAGAAAGAGCCTCGGGGAGTTCTACGATGTCGAGCCGATAGTGACCCACGAGGAGCTCATAGGGCTTATAGGCGAGGTAAAGAGGGTTAAAGTCAGCGACGAGGTCATAGAGTACATATACTCCCTGGTATCCGCCACAAGGGCGGATGAGAGGCTTCTCTTCGGCGCATCGCCCAGGGCAGGAGAGCACCTGCTCTTCGCTTCCAAAGCAGCAGCTTTTCTTGACGGCAGGGACTACGTCATACCTGACGACGTTAAGAAGGTCGCGGTCCCGGTGCTCGTCCACAGGCTCCTCCTGAAGGCGGAGTACGAACTTGAGGGGATCAGGGTGAGGGACGTCATCCTCGACGTCCTCAGGGAGACTGAAATCCCGGTGTAGCCGATGAAGCGCGAAGACCTGTTGATCCTTCTATCGTTCCTCCTCGTCCTTGAGGGCTACCTCGGGGGGAACGTGGCCCCGGCCCTGCTGGGGGTCTTCCTCCTCCTGTACCTCTACGGACTCAGGCTGGTAACCAGGATTGGGGTCTCGGGCGAGAGGGCCATCGAGGGCACAAAGCTTGAGGAGGGGAAGGCTGTAACCGCCGCCCTGAGGCTCAGGAACACCGGGGGAGACGTCTTCGTTAGGGTGCGCGAGGAAACCCCCGGCTTTGAGGCCGAACCCGTCGAGATTTTCCTCGGTTCCGGGGAGGAGAAGACCGTCACATACTCCATCGTCCCCAGGGCGAAGGGGAGGTTCACGCTAAGGCCCCCGAGGGCCATCGCCCTTGATCCGAGGGGCCTGTACGTGGAGGAGTTCGTCCTTGGAGAAGGGTTGGGGGTTCTGGTTCGTCCGAGCATTGAGGGCATAAGGGACGCGGTGAGGGCCGACCACAACCTCCGCCTCGCCGAGGCCTACAGGAAGGGGGCCTTCCTCGGGACAGAGAGCCTGGAGATAAAGGACCTGAGGGAGTACCAGCACGGGGACGACTTCAAGAGGATAGACTGGAAGGCAACAGCCAGGCTCGGCGAGCTGGTTGTGAAGGACTTCCTGCGGGAGGAGAACGCGGACGTCTACATATTCCTCGACAACACCTCCGAGATGCGGAAGGGCATAAAAAGGGCAAAGATAGACTACGCCTCGACCCTTGCCCTGCAGCTTGCGGCCAACCTCGTTAGCAGGTTCCGGGTCGGCATGGTCATCTACGACGATGCCCGTGCAGAACTCCTCCCGCCCGGAAAGGGCCCGTCCCAGGTGGAGGCCATCAGGGAGAGGCTCTCAATCAGGGGAAAGGGCGGGGCTATGAGCATGCGCTTTGAGTTTGACATCCGGATGGGCGAAAAGGCCAGGGAGTTCCTCGGCAAGGTTCTGCCCCTGAGGAAGGGCAGGAAGGGCCCCACTGGGGTCTTTGAAGGGCTGTCCCTGGTAAAGAACCCGTCGTACATAATATTCATAACCGACCTCAGCAACCCGCGGGAGCTCTACCGGGCCATAGCGACTGCCGTTAGGGCCCACAGGGTCATGGTGCTCTCCCCCAACCCCGTGCTTTTCTACTCCGGGAGGCTGGACGAGAAGACCCTTGAGAGGCTCTACAGGGCTTACGTTGAGAGGGAGAACCTCCTGAGGAAGTTCAACCTCCTGGCGCCTACGATAGACCTCGGCCCGAGCGACTACCTAAGGGAAATCATGAAACTGGAGGGGTGGGGGAGATGATAGGGGTAATATCCGCGGTGATTGCGGGCCTGATGACCGGGAGCCGTGTCCTCCTCCTCGCCCCACTGGTCTACATAGTCTCCATGAAAAATCGCGACGCTGGGCTGGTGGCGTACTTCCTCTTCGCCCTCTACACCGGCGGAGAAGTCTTCTCGTCAGGCCTGTACACCTACGATGGCCTGGTCACCGCCCTGGTCTACGCCTCCTCCATGGTGCTCCTCCTCGACGACTCCCTCCTCGGGAGGAGAATATCGAGGCTTGAGCTCTTCGTTGTTCCGTTCCTGATTGCTGGCATCTTCTTCCCGGAGGCCTTCATAGCCGGAAGCGTTTTCTACTTCGCGGTGAGGTTCAGGATAGACACTAGGGTTGCCGGTGTTATTGGTGCCATGCTCCTCCTGTTCACAGCGGCGAGGGGCTATCTGGACGTCCCGGGGGGCGCTTCCAACCAGGCCGTCGTATTGGCAGGTTTCGCCCTGTTCCTGGCCGTCATAACGACCCTCAGGGGAAATCTTAAAAAGGTTGATCTGTTTAGGGAGTGATGAAAAGGGAGTTGTTGCGTTACCTGCGTGTCCTCTGCGCTGTGTATCCCCCCAAATTGTAACGGTGAGTTCCATGCGGACGCTGATACTCATCCCGGCCTACAACGAGGAGCTGACGGTTGGTTCGGTCGTTGCCTTAGCCAGGAAGTACGGGGACGTTTTAGTCGTTGACGACGGCTCAGCCGATAGAACCTCAGAGATAGCCCAGAAAGCCGGGGCGGTCGTGATAAGGCATTCAGTCAACAGGGGCAAGGGTGCGGCACTCAAAACGGGCTTCGAGTACGCTTTGAGCCGTGAGTATGAGATTGTTGTTACGCTTGACGCAGATGGCCAGCACAATCCCGACGAGATACCCCTCCTCATGAAGCCCATAATCAGGGGCGAGGCGGATCTCGTGATAGGGTCGAGGTATTTGAACGGAAGCAAAAAGGAAATCCCCGTCTACAGACGGCTGGGGCTGTGGGTGCTGAACAAAAGCACCAAAGTGGCCTCGAACGTTGATGTCGATTCGCAGAGCGGCTTCAGGGCGCTGAACAGGAGGGCCCTTGAGAGGTTGGACTTAAACAGTGATGGCTACTCAATAGAGACGGACATGATAGTGAAGGCGAGCGAGAGGGGGATTAAACTCATGGAGGTGCCGATAAGCGTCCGCTACGATGTCCCAAACAGGCACAAGAAGAACCCCCTTACTCATGGTCTTGGCGTGCTGGCGAGCATTATCGGGCTTATAGGGTACAGGAGGCCTCTGCTGCTGTTTGGGGTTTTGAGTCTGATATCATTCATCACCGCAGGCATCCTCGGGTATATGGCGCTGAAGCCATATTATCAGGGGGGTAATGTTTATCTGACCCAGGCCATAGGCGCCGGCATCTTCGTGATCATCGGGATTCAGCTGTTCATTGCGGGGCTGACGCTGAACGTCTTAGCGAGGATGGTGAAAGGGGGGCAAACTAATGAATAACCCTCTAGTTTCTGTTATAATTACGGCATTTTCAGAAAACCGTGTCAAGGATATATTAGATATTATTCATGCTTTAAAGTCTCAAACCTACAAAAGCTTAGAAATTATTATTGTAGTAGATCGAAAAGAAAGTACGTATAAAAAACTAATTAAGATAGTTGGAGATAAAGTTTCTAAAGTTATTTTACATAAAGAACCTCCAGGACTATCTGGAGCCAGGAATACAGGTGTTTTATATTCAACAGGAGAGATAGTTGCTTTTTTGGATGATGATGCTATACCTGACCTACGTTGGATAGAAGAAATTGTTAATGCATTTAATAATTACAAAGAGGAGGATATAGTAGCTGTTGGAGGGCCTATATATCCATTATGGCTCACTAAAAAACCATCATGGCTTCCAGAAGAGCTGTACTGGACAATAGGTTGTACCTATAAAGGTTTTAAAAATGAAGAGAGGTTTGTTGAGAGATTATTTGGATCAAATATGGCATTCAAAAAGAACATTTTTGATACTATAGGGAAATTTAATCCAAATTTTGGAAGAGTAGATAATAAGCAATTGGTTGGGGAGGAAACTGAATTATTTTTTAGAATAGCCTCAAGGGGATATAAAGTCCTATATACACCAAGAGCTATTGTGTATCATAAAATTTTCCCATATAGAGCCAAATTTACATATGTTCTCCAGAGAGGATTTAATTACGGAAAATCGATAGTAATTGCAAAAAGGTATCACCGAACCTTCAATAATCAAGATATTTACATGAGAAGATACCTCATAAAAGTATCGATTCCCGAAAGATTAATCAACATTTTAAAATTTAAAAATCCAAGGTCTGGCTTGGAACAATTAGGAGTTTTAATAGCAACAGGTGTCGTAATAATCGTGGGCATGGTTATTGGAGCATTGACTATAAACAGCACAAGGTGGAAAGATAATGAACATGTCAAGTAAACACATTGTGATGCTCTCATTTATTATTTCAATAGTACTGGCAACACTTTCCCTTATTTCTTTGTACCGTCAAGAAGTAACTTTCAAAGAAATGGGGCTTCTTCCTACGCTACTTGAAACAGGTGCTGGCATAGTATATCTTCTTTCCCTGTTAATTTTTACAATAAATATTATCTTAAATATACTTTTGATACAATCTAAATTCATATTTTTAGTTCAGATGTTTTATACTGCATTTTTACTTTTTTCACTTCCTGTGTACATAGAACCTCTTCCTAGATTTCGATATACTTATTTTGCATACTCATTCTCAGATTTTATACTTAAAACGGGAACAATAGATTCAAATCGCATATTTTATCATAATTGGCCATCGTTCTCTATTTTGGGAGCATATTTGTATCTAATAGGATTACCAACCAAATCTGATCAATTCAATTTTCTAAGGATATACCCACTAATAATAACTTTAATATATATGGGTTTTGTCTACTTGATATTTTTAAAAATAGAAGGAAAAGGCTATAAAAAGTACATAGCAGTCTTGCTTTTCCCTATGCTGAACTGGATTAATCAGAGCTATTTTTCCCCTCAATCATTAGGGTTTTTGCTATGGTTGTTAATGTATTATTTATTATTAGCAAATATAAATTCTCCCAAAGAAATATATTTTGCTCTTATGCTTGTATTAATCGGATTGATAACAACTCATTTCCTGTCCTCATTAGTTGCAGGCGGATTTTTATTATTACTATTCATAATGATGAATACTAGACGGATACCAAGAATTATAAACATCAAGCACAGAACTTTTATTATATTTGTATTACTATTTGTTTCTTGGAGCATATATTTTTCATATGATTACCTAAGAGAAAATATACATAAAATAGTAGATAACTTTCAAGTTTTCTTAAAATTGGGACTATCATCATACTTTTACTTTTTCCATGGCACTCTTGCAAGAGCTCAGGGAGACTATAGTCACGTACTTGTAGCTAAAGCCATGATCATTTTTGCAATACTTTCCGTAATTTTAGCCATTTTTGGATTTATTCAACGAATTAGATATAATAAAAAATTGGAAACTACTGATATATTATTTACTTTAGCTGAAATAAGTATCTTAACATCAGTTATTGTAGTTGGGTCATACGGAAATGAACTACTAATCAGAGTCTTTTTATTTTCAATACCAGCATTTGTGTATTATATCTCAGAACTAAGTGCAAGTCATCTTAAGGTGCTTTTAATAATCTTTCTGTTGATCTCGCCGTTTCTACACATATTTGTTCATTATGGCAATGAGAGATATGACCATGTAACTCTTTCAGAAATTCAGGGTATATTCTTCATAGAAAACAAGTTTAGCAACTCAAATGATTCAATAGTCATAAAAAAAGGAAGCCCTATTGTAAGAATGTTATACATTCTGAAAAATTATAAACCAAGCGCTGCTACTACTGCCCTTTTAATTTTTGATAAGGGATTTTATGAATTAGCTAAAATGTACGGTGAAGAAGAACAATATTATAATGAACGAAAAAAGTGCATGATACTCGGAAAGATTATTTATGCCTCTCGTGATTTCCTGCTTTGCATTGACAAAACTAAAGGAGTGATAAAGTATGAGGAAAGTATTAGTGATAGGATTTGATGGAGCAGACTGGAAGACTATTTGGAATTGGGCAAACAGTGGGAAACTTCCAAATTTTAAGCGTCTAATAGATCTAGGAGCGTTTGGCCCTTTAGAAAGCACAATTCCTCCAGTAACACCTCCAGCATGGACCTCAATGGTAACAGGAAAAAATCCTGGAAATCATGGAATATACAGCTTTGCTAGAATAATAAAAACTGAAAATGGTTGGAAAAAATTAATATATACTTCAAGAAATAAAAAATCAAAAGAACTATGGGATTATATAGATAGAACTCTTGTTATTAATGTCCCATTTACATATCCTCCTCGAAGAATAAATGGAATCATGGTTACTGGCATGCTCACTCCTTCCTTAGATTCTGAGTTTACTTATCCACCAGAATTCAGAAATGAATTATTAGAACAAATTCCAGATTATATCATTGAGCTTGACTGGAGTAAATATGTGGGAAAAGAAAAAGAGTTTATTACCCACTTATATAAAATGACAAAAAAGAGAATTGAGTTATTTTGGTATCTTTTTGATAATAAGCCTTGGAGGTTAATGTTTTTTGTATTTATAGGTCCAGATAGAATTCAGCACATATTATGGGGAACAAGGGAGATGGAAGAGTACTGGAAATATTTGGATGGTTTTCTTGGTGAAGTTCTCGAGAAAATAGACCATGAAACACTACTATTTATAGTTTCTGACCATGGCTTTGGCAAAATAGAAAAGACTATAAACTTAAGTTTAGTTCTTGCTAAATTAGGACTAATCAAAGAAAGAGGTAGTAGCATCTCAAGTGTCACAAAGTGGCTAATTAACTTTGCAAAAAAAACGGGATTGCTTATATATTTTGCCAAGCTTTATGGCTTGTTACCAGAATTCATAAAGAGAAAAATATTAGAGAGTTCAAGAACTCAAGTTGAATTAATTAACCCAGACGTAATGTATGAGTGCGAAGGAGCATTTGCGGCAGTTTATCTCAAAAGAAAAGATAAAAGAATCATTAGCAAGCTTAAACAAGAACTATATTCACTAAAAGATCCATATACTAATGAGAAAGTGATAGCTAAGGTTTATGAAAAAAGTGAAATATACTTTGGGAAATGCTTAGATAGTGCTCCAGATTTAATAATACTGCCCAAGGAGGGCTACACATTAAAAAATTACGGAGATCTTATAGACGTTGCATATTTCCAAAATGGAGATCACAGGCTGTATGGAATATTCTTTGCTTATGGTTCTGGAATTAAAAGAAGATACAAAATAAAAAATGCAAAAATTTATGATATCGCCCCAACAATTCTCCATATCTTTGGCTTGCCAATTCCAAACGATATGGATGGTAGAGTTTTAATAGAAATTTTTGAAGAAGATAGCGAATTCACCAGAAAAAAGCCAAAATACGTTAATTCAAGTTACTATGAGAAAAAATACGAAGATGAAAAACTAAAAAAAGCAATTCAAAAACTAAAAATAAAAGGCAAATTCTAAACAAACTTTCTTAAAGTTCTTTTTATTATTTTTAACTCAATCCTCAACTTTTTTTCTATTGCCAAAAATAATTCAACATCCTCTTTATCTACACTTCTACTTAATAAACTCAAAAATAAGTAAACTAGCAGGAAAATGACTAAAATTAAAATTTCATACCATATATTTGAGACTCTCAAATGGATGGTTTGGATAATTCCAAGTAAAACAAAACTAATAACTAACAGCTTTGCATAATTCCAGCTAAACGGGTGGATTTTTGTCCTCTTGTAGAGCCAAAACGATCTAAATACGTTAGCGACAAAATATGAAACAGCAGTTGACATAGCAGCACCCTCAATCCCATAGAGAGGAATTAAAATAACATTCAAGACTATATTAGTTATAGCAGCAAATAAATCTCCAACCATATTAAATACTGTCTCACCAATTATGATTAAACTCCAACCATTTGGTCCCATGAGGGTATGGCACATGAAACCTAAAGCTAAAATTCTTAAAGCAGAACTTGCCTCAGCATATTTCGTTCCAAAGAAGAAGTTTATAGTAGTCCTTGGAAAAAGGAACACTATGCTGAAAAGCGGCAGAGTGAGAACAAAAATCCATTTTGTAAGGAGTTGATAAACCCTACCAATCTCCTCAATTCTTCCCTGAGCGTAAAGCTGAGACGCTATGGGGACATAAATAAATCCAGCAGATATTAAAAATATTTGAATCAGCTTAGCCAATGGTGAGGCAGCATTGTAAAGCCCTACGGCCTCCGATGAGCTATAATAACCGAGCATTAGCGTATCAGTCCAATTCATGACAAAAATCAAAATTCCCATAAACAGCAAAGGAAGAGAAAAAACTACGAGCCCGCTCCCAATCTTTAAATTCAGTGAAATCCTAAACCCAAAAAGCCTAACTCTCCACACATCAAAAATTAACGCTAAAAGCGTAAAAGCTTGAGCGACAACGTAAACAAAGAACACGAAAGTAAATGGAAAGTTCAAGAAAGTTCCAACCAAAACAAGAACCAAAAACAGTGTGGGATAAATAATATTTTGAAAATAAACCTTTTCTCTAACCCTACCAAAGCCTTGGGAGATTGAAATTGTCACTCCAATTAAAGCCAAAAACGGCAACGCAAAAGCTATTATTTTCAAAGCGTAAGCTAACCTCATTTCATTAAAAATTTGAGCAATATCCTCTGCCCCAAGGATTAAAATTATCGTCCAAATTATACTATTCAGTGCTACAATTATCGAAGCTGTCGAAATCAAGTCACTAACTCTCGAAGGTTCCCTCTCTCTATAAAATGCAACTTCCCTAGGAAGGGAATTTTGAAAGCCTAGGGTAGCTATTACAAGAGCAATACTCAAAACAGTCAGGGATAGATTAAAAACACCATATTCTGAAGTTGAATAATGCCTCGCTATGATTGTTCTGCTTAAAAATTCAAAAAACAACCAAAATACAGTTCCAAAAGACACAATCCCCGTCCCCCTTGCGATTTTCTGCAAAGCCTGGCTTGTCTCATCCATGATGACTCACCTGAGGAGAATTTGCCTTCCTTTGCGATGTTCTTATTATTTTAGAGTATAAAAAAATGCCGCTCTTTGTCCAACTGCATTCCTAAAGTCCCTCGACACCAAAAGATGATGACTGCGGTCAGAGCCGAGAAGGGGAGGGCTAGGACTATGACCCTGAGCGCGCTGACCAGGCGCTCCTCGCGGAAGATCAAAGATATGTCCCCGGCCAGGAAGAATATCAGGAGGGCCGTTGTCACCGCACTCACCGCTGTTATGGCGATGGCCGTTGAAATCAACCTGTCAACCTTTTCCGGCATCTTCTCCCTGTAGAACGCGACCTCCCTGGGCAGAGCATTTTGAAAGCCGAGCGTGGCTATAACGAGCCCTATGCTCAGAACGGTCAAGGCCAAATTAAACACTCCATACTCGGCCTTCGAGAACTCCCTCGCTATTATCGCCCTGCTCAAAAACCCGAAGAACATTGAAATAACCGTCCCCGCAAATATTATCCCTGTGCCCCTTGCGATTTTGTGTAGGGCCTGAGTCGCATCGCTCATGAGTGTCACCCTTTTAATTATGATACCTTTATGAGCCCTTTATGATACCTTTGATTCCTTTATCACATAATAGGTACCTCTCCCTGTAACCCCAATTCTCTTTAAAATTCCTTTCTTAACAAGGTTATCCAATTCTCGGGAAGCTGTTGGCTTTGAAACTCCAAACAGCTCCTGATACTCCTTATTCCCAATCTTCCCTTTCTCCTTCACATAGAGCACGGCTTTAATCTGCCTCTCATTTAAACCGAGCTTCCTCAGGTACTCCTCTGTATAAATATCTTTCCTCAAAATAATAACGAAGCCTCCCGCCTCTTCCTTAAACTCAGGCTCGGGCAAACCGCTCTCTCTGCAAAGACGCACTATCTTAAACGTTCCTGTTCCCCACCTCTCGATCAGTCCGGCATAGTAGAAAACCTGGGCAATTTTAGGATTCCTAAGCCTGGAAGGGTGCATTTCCTTTTTCAGGTCTTCAAGGCTAATCCCCTCTGGTAGCTTCCCGGGGTTCCATATCCAGATGAAGTCATCAAAGATTTTAATCTGCACGTTGCTCGGGTCGGTGTAGTCCCTGTGAATCAGGGCGTTTATTATGGCCTCTCTAAGGGCATCCAAAGGATAATCCCAGATTTCCTTTCTCCTAAGTTCTCCCTCAAACTCATACCTAACTCCAATGTGGCCCATTATCACTTTCATGACTTCTTCAACCTGGGTAAAGAGATTCCCCCCAATCTCCTTGTCATCTATAATTGTTACTGGATCTTTAAAGCGTCCTATTCTCACCTTGGCCTGGATATAATACCTCTGTGGCTCTTTCCCAAAGAGCAGAAGAGCAGCGTTGGTTATCTCTCCATCTTCCAGAAGTCCCAGCTTATCGAGGATTGACTCAACGTCCTCGTTTTCATTGATGTACGGCAGCCTGTTCCTGGCCATATGGACAAACTTTCTGATAGTTTCCTCATCCAGATCTTTTAACGTTGCAGAAGATGGCAGAGAATCCCATGTGGCCCCAGATTTCTGAAGGAAGAACCTCTGCAAATCCTCCCAGCCCATCTCAACGGTCTGGGCACCGACCCTCCTGTAGTATCTCCCCCTGAAAGAAACTGGAACAGGGGATTGAGAAACTTCAATAATGACGACTTTCTTCCCATCAATCTCCTCAACCTTTATGGACGGGTTTATCCCGAGGTTGTGTCTTATTGACCTGGCTAAGCTGTCCAAGTTCCCAGAAAAGCCATAAATGTTTCCATCATCGCCAACACCGAGGAGCAGAATCCCACCGTCGGTGTTGGCAAATGCCGACAGCGTCTTATACACGGAATCATTCAGCTCCCGCTTAAACTCAATAGTTTCACTCTCTCCATTCTTAATCAGGTCTTTAACATCCATACAGCCCACCTAACATTTTGAGGGAGTAATTAGTTAATAAGCTTTCCAGCATAATGGAGAAAAAACAGCTCCGTCCCCTTGCAATCTTTTGTAAAGCCTGACTTGCCTCACTCATGGAGGTTCACCCTTCACTGTGATCTGCCAGCGTTTTTTGAGGACGTCCTCAAGTTCTTTTAATTTCCTCTCAAATAGCTTCTCCTCAAAGACTTTGAAGCCGACGTAGTCAGCCAGCATTACCCTAATGTCCTCCCGGTACTGACTTCCCTTTAAAATCTCATAAACTGAAGTCGGACGATAGCTTTTAGCCCTGTAGAGCTCGCTTAGAACGTCCTTCCTGAGATAGAAGTCCCCTCCGAGCCACGCATCTCTTTTCTTGTAGAAGCCCATTACAAGAGAGTAAACATCAATTACGTCCTTCCAGTGCTTGTCCCTCTTGTCGTCTGGATAATCCTCCGCATTGGTGTAGATGTCGAACTTTAAAGCCAGGACTGCCTCAGGAAAAGCCACGTCAACGTCCCCTTCAGCGATTGTATTTCTATTAAAATCACGAAATTCAAAGTGGACCTTCGAATAATACCGATTTCTGAAAATTAGCGAAGCGAATGGGGTATCAAAGCTGAGCCGAGAAGGCTTTTCGTCAAAGAGGAAATCAACCTTCACTTCATCCCTGACGATTAAGCTTTTGATAGGCTTTGCAAATCTGAAGGCCACACCTTGGAATCCAAGGTTCTTCATAACCTCCTTTATCTCTCAAAGCTTTCAGCCCTTGCGAGAAAGTCAATGTCGATTGACGGAACCCCGTTGTAGGCCAGAACGTTGTCTGCCCAGTAGTAAACACTCCAGCCCCCAATAAGGATGACCTTTCCCTTTAGCTCCTCAGCAATCTTGAACATTGCATTTATTGACTCCCTGATAACCTCGTTGTTATGGCTCCTCGAATCATAAACCTCAATAAATATGTCATCGGAAAGTTTGGGCCTTTTCATCCTTCTCACCTTTAATCGTGGAAACGATGGTCTCAAAAACATCGTCAAAGAACCTCGTATACGTCCCCTGAACGAGCATATCTGCTAAAATCATTCCCCAGCTTGGAATGTAATACCCGTTGAGTTCCTTCCGGATTTTGAAGTAGAAGTCATCGTAAATGTAAACCTTGAAGGGATAGCCTTCAGGATCTTTGAGCTCAAGGAGTCCCTCAAAGGTTTTTTCACTGGTGTAGAGAATTCCCCCTGCCGGGCTGATTACCTTGCCGAGCAGCCAGAGGGCGGAGTTTCCGGAGAAGAGAACAAGATCCCTCAGGTCGTAATCAGGGATAAGCTTCATGGTTACGGGGCTTAGAGAATTTAGTATTATCTCCTTGTCTTTTGCCCATCTGAATATCAGCCCTTTTCTGTCCAGAACCACCAGCTTCCCGCTTGGCGTTTTTGTTATATAATTTTCCCTCCGTAGAGTTCTGACAACCTGGAAAACATACTTATAGTTCATCCCGGTGACTCTGGAGATTTCGGGGATCGAGATTGGGCTGTGGTCAAAAAGCAGGCTGTAAACTTTTTCCCTGGAAGTAGGGGGCTTCACTTTCTCCACCGAATCTGCAATATCAACAAATGTTTAAAAGTCTTTTGTTGATATTGATGATAACAAAACGTGGGCAGTTTGGCTTGCACCGCTTAGGGGGTTCACCTTTTCAATTCATGGTCTTTCTTGAGCAAGACTGTCTAATTCCCTAAAAGCTGGTGGTTTTGAACTTTTTCACCTGGGCCGTCGATAATTCCAAGTCCTGTGAACGCAGGCAGCCTGAAAGGAGAAGGGCCTTCATGATCCTCTCCACATTAATGGCATCATCGAGCGTGAGTTCATGGCAGCTTCTAATGAAATGTTGACTTAACAAAAAATTCATATAATTCCAGAGAGCGCAAAATCAGAACGTTAGCGAACAAGATCCCAATTTTTGCTTCGAAATTCCAATCCAAATGAATCAGCGTGAAAACTTGACGCTGGATCTCGCTGGTCGAGCAGTCTCCTCAGAACATATTAAAAATTTGAATAGTCATCACTTAATTGGGTGATGACCATGCAGAAACCTATGGTTGATTACAAGTGGTCGCTTCTGATGCTCGCTGAATTATACGGAAGTGATGAGTTCGATTCAAAAACCGTATCCGAGGACCTCACACTGATCATGTTCAACCTCACCAGTGACCCTAAATGGATAGAGCGCCTTCAGCCAAAGCTAGTCTCAAACGACCTGAGGTGGCTCTACACCATGGGCTTCCTCAGGAGGAGAAAGGTGGAGAGAAAGTGCAGAAACAGGAAGGGGAGGGAGTACAACTGCGGTTATAAGTACATGTACCAGATAAACAATCAGGGATGGAAATACATCGGGTTCCTCCTTCAGGAGTTCATGAAGAGAGACGCACCACTCTCCAAGCAGGTTCTGAACGAATTTCGGGAATTCAACGAGGATTTGGAAAACATGAGAATTGCGACATGGAAGTGGATGGCGGTTAAGTACTTCGAAGAGGGAAAATTAAAGGAGGCAAAGCTATTCCTTGACACTGCAAACGAGTCCATGGAGGGGAAGTTCGAGAGGAAAGGTTACATGCGTTTTGCTGAAAGCAGGAGAATCTACGCGGTGGTTATGAGACACCGGGTGAGGGAGGTCGAACTCATTAACATGATAAACTCCCTGCGTAAAGAGCTGAAGCAAAAGGATGAGACCATTGAACGCCTCCAAGAGGGCTTAGAAAGATGCAGGGAAATGCTCACGGAGTTGTCTGGGCATGATATTTTTTAGCCCTAAAGAGCGGAGCTTTCGTAATGTAACCACACTATTACAGGGATGAAAGGGCATTGAAATTACAGTCCCGACAAAAACAATCTCCGTTCCCCTCGCCATCCTATGAAGCGCACGGTTCACCTCGTCCAAGCCCCTCACCTGCCGAGCAGCGTGAACAGTCCAATCAGCAGTATTATCACGTTCATGGCCCTTTTAAGCTTCTCCCTATCCGCTGTACGGTTCACATGGGTGCCGAGGTAAACTCCCGGAACCGTCCCCAGGATAAGGGTCCCTGCAAGGCCGTAATCAACCCCACCGATGCCCGCATAGTTCAGGAAGCTGAAGGCCGAAAGCGCCAGCCCGTAGACTATCGTAACCCCCACCACGTCCTTCGGGTCTAGTTTGGCCACGTTCATCAGCGTGAAGCTCACTATAACCCCCGCCCCTACCGAGGTGAACTGGACGGTCAGGCCAACGATGAAGCCGAGCAGATAAACGTAGGCCCACCTCGGCCTCACCGGGAGGTCGAATTCACCCTTGAGGAGGCCCAGAACCGCGCTGAGAACCAGTATGCCCCCGAGGAGAGGTGTAAGGTACTCGTTCAGGACTCCCCTGTCAATCCCCCTCAGGATTATTCCGCCAAGGACTACCGCAGGAATGCTGCCGGCAAATAGCCTCAGCGCTATGTCGTACCTTATCCTGCCCCTCCTCCCGTGGAAAAAGACTCCGAATATTCTGGTGACAGTGGCGTATAGCAGGTCGGTTCCGACCGCGGTTAGGGGTTCAACACCGAGAAAGATTAGGGAAGGGGTCATCAGCGCCCCGCCGCCGACACCCGTGAGGCCCACGAGAAAGCCGACGAGGAAGCCCAGCACAGCAAAGGTGGCTTGCAATGCCCTCCCTCCGGTTCAGGGCAGGTAGCCGAGCTCCCTGGCCTTCTCTATTACCGCCTCGACCTCTTCCTCCGGCGTCATCTTCGAGCTGTCCACCCTAACCTCGGGGTTCTCAGGCTCCTCATAAATTCCATCGTAGCCGGTCAGGCCCTTTATCTCTCCCCTAAGGGCTTTGGCGTAAAGCCCCTTGGGGTCGCGCTGGATTCTCACCTCAAGCGGGGCGTAGACGTAGACCTCGATGAAGTCCCCAATCTCCTTCCTTGCGTACTCCCTGACCGCCCTGTAGGGCGAAATCAGCGAGACTATCGCTATTACCCCGTTCCTGCTGAGGAGCTTGGCCATGTGGATGACAACGCGGTTGTGCATCTCCCTCGCTTCCTTGCTGAACCCCAGCTCCGGGTACAGCGTCTTCCTTATCGTGTCCCCGTCGAGTATCTCAACGCGGTAGCCCATCTCCCTGAGCTTCCTCGCGAGCTTTACCGCTAAAGTCGTCTTTCCGGCGCCGCTCGGCCCCGTGAGCCAGATGGTGAATCCTTTTTCAAGGTTCTTCAGCTCGTCCATTTTACCTCCTCCGTCCAGCGATAGCAGAGTCAGTGGACAGTGGCCTCTTCGATCCTCACGGTTATCTCGTTCAACGGGTGCGAGTGGGTTCTCAGGGAGGCGTTGATTATCTCTATGCCCACTATCTCCCCGTTCTCGCCGTAGTCTATCAGCACCCCCTCCTCAACTTCCACCGTCTCAACGATCTTTGCATCCGAGAACTTTATGTACATGACATCGTGTTTTGGGTCGTATGATATTCTCATCGCTTCTCACCCCCTTCATATTTTCTGACTTTGGAGGTTATGTATGCCGTGATGACCACAATCACCCCATCAGACGTCTCCTCGTAGATGACCCTTATCAGCTTGCCGTTCAGGCGTTTCTGGGCGACCTTCCTCCCGAAGTATCCTCCCGAAACACTGTCCGGATTCGAAATGGCCTCATCCACGAGTTCTTTGGATAGTCCTCTCTCCTCGATCCTCTCCAGCGCATGGGGGATGAACCTGATTTCCATTGGTCTTCACCCATATAAAATCTAAAAAAGCCTAAAGGATGCTCTTCCCATGCATTTCCGCCAGCGGCCCCTCTATCCCGAAGAGCCTGAGCATGGTTGGGGCAAAGTCGTAGATGGTCAGCTGCGTTGCTTTACTCTCGTCAAAGCCGGGCAGGTACATCGAGAACACTCCGAACTCGGAGTGGTTGGCATCGTCCGGCCCGGTGTCGTTCTCTGGGAGATAGTTGCTCGGGTGACCGACGGTTCCTGCCGCGCGCCAGTTGAGGTTGTCGAAGTAGACCATTATGTCCGGCTTGCTTCCCTTCGCTATCGGATAGATGTCCTCGGGGTAGAACACCTTCGTGTCCCACCTCTCGCCGTTCGGGCCGCGTATTGACTTTATCTGCTCGGCAACCTCGTCCCTTACCTTCTCGAACCTGGAGAGCGGTATCTTTCCGGCTTTCTCCCTTCCAAGGACGTTGAGGAAAACGCGCGAGTAGTAGCCGCCCCAGCCCCAGGCCGTTGTTTGTTTCCAGTCGACCTCAAGGCTCTCGAAGCGCTTGACCTTTCCGTCGTGGAGAACCTCGGGGTTCTTCACCTTCAGCAGGCCCTCCTCAGCTAACCACTGGTTGACCGCGAAGTTGCCGTGCATGGCCTTTATCCCGTGGTCGGAGACGATGAAGACAGCGGTCTCGTCGAGGTCTATGAGCTTGAGCGTCTCGCCTATCTCCCTGTCCAGCAGCCTGTAGTAGTCTGGAATGACGTTCTCGTACTTGTTCCCCTTGCCAGGGTAGAGGTGGTGGTTTTCATCAAAGTAGCGCCAGAAGGCGTGGTGGAGCCTGTCAAGGCCAATCTCAACGAAGTGGAAGTAGTCCCACTCCTTCTCCTGGATGAGGTAGCGTATTACCTCGAACCTCTTCTCCGTCATCTCCCAGATGCCTTCCTTGACCTCGTCCTTTGCCTCCTTCCTGAAGGGGACGTCGAAGATGTACTCCCCAACGAGCCTCTCGATCTCGCCCTTCAGCTCTTTTGGATAGGTGTAGTCCACGCTTGCATCTGGCGTTATGAAGCAGCTCACGAGGTGGCCGTTGATCGGCTTCGGCGGGTAGGTCGGAGGAACGCCCACTATTATCGACTTCTTTCCGCGCTCGCCGAGGTAGTCCCAGAGCGTCTTTTCTCTCACCTTTTTGCTGTGGGCTATCCAGTAGTCGGTGTAGGAATAGCCGCTCCTGTGCCTGAAGCCGTAGAGGCCGAGCTCGCCCGGCGTCTTGCCGGTGACCATCACCATCCACATGGGGATGGTTATCGCCGGAATGCCGGTCTGCATCGGGCCGTAAACCGACTTTTCGAGGAGCTTCTTCACGTTGGGCATGTCGTCTATGAAGCGGTTGAACAGCAGCTCCGGCGGGGCTGAATCCAGCCCTATGACGAGGACCTTCTTCGTCCGCTCCATTCCCTCCTTAACTTTCCTTTCAAACTCCATTCTCCTCACCTCAGATATTCCTCGATGATCGCCATTACCTCGCTGATTTTATCTCTCCCGCAGATACATCCCAGAACTTCCCTCTTGCCGCCGGCGTTGGCTCCGAGGGCCCTAACGCGTTCTATTATCTCGGCCACATTTATCATCTCCGCTTCCTTCGCGGAGATCCTGAAGTACACCTGGCCCTTCCCGTGGAAGTTCCCGTTGATGACCACCGCGCCCCTGTAACCGAGCTCCCAGACGAGCTTCCTCGCGACCTTGGAGATTACGTTGAAGGGGCTCTCAAAGTGAACGATGGCGAAGCCGTCCCGCTCCTCGGCGTTTGAAACTGCCCCCTCTATGGCCTCTCTGATCGCTTCCACCTTCTTCACCCACGGCTCGTATTCGAGGAGCTCTTTGAGGTCTCTGCTTAAGAGAACCTCAACCGCTTTCCCCACAGCTTCCCTCTCCATGGCGATATAGTTGGAGTCGATGAGCTCAACGAGCCTCAGCGCATCTTCCCGCGAGATTCCCTCCCTTTCCAGGAGCTTTCTGACCTTATCCAGCTCAAAGGCCTTCTTCCCTATATCCCCAACGACACCGAGGGCGCTCCATGCGTTCCATATCCCGAAGTGCTCCGAGACGACGAGCGAGCAGGAGGGGTAGTACTCCCCACCGAGTGAGGGATTCACCTGCTCAACAAGTGGGTTTTTGATTCTCGGCTGGGTGTGGTGGTCTATGAACAGCGTCGGGATGTTAACCTTCTCGACCTCTCCCGGAACGTTGAAATCTAAAACGTAGAGCCTCTCGGTTTTCTCAACAGCCTCCCATATTCTCTCGTCGAAGCGGAACTCACCTATCGGTGCCGTCATGTTGGTGAACCCTTCCATCTCCAGTGCCCTTACGAGAAGCGCCGCCGAGGTTATCCCATCGGTGTCCCAGTGGTGGATGATTAGATGCACCTAACTCACCCCGCAAAAAATAATGAAATCACTCCACGAACGGGTTCTCGAAGCTCCTCACGACTTCGAAGACCTCAGGCCTCATCATGTACTCCGGCGGCTGTTCTCCGGTCATTATCATCTTCCTGAGCTTGGTGCCGCTTATGTGGACGTGGAACTCTTTGCTGTGGGGGCATATCTTCGCGTTGACCATGCCGCCGCACTTCCTGCAGTAGAAGGACTCGCGGATGAACATCGGGGTTATCCCCAGGTCAGGGAACTCTCCGAAGAGGTCCCAGGCCTCGTAGGGGCCGTAATAGTCGCCGACTCCAGCGTGATCGCGGCCGACTATAAAGTGCGTCGCGCCGAAGTTCTTCCTCATTATCGCGTGGTGGATAGCCTCCCTCGGGCCTGCATAGCGCATCTCGTAGCGGACTGTCGCCAGTGTTGCCGCATCCCTGGGATAGTAGTGCTCGAAGAGCGTCTCGTAGGCCTTGATTATAACCTCATCCCTGTAGTCGCCCTTCTTCTTCCTTCCCAGGACAGGGTTGATGAAGAGGCCATCGACGAAGGTCAGTGCCGCTTTCTGCACGTACTCGTGGCCGAGGTGGGGCACGTTCCTCGTCTGGAACGCAACGATGGTCTTCCAGCCGCGCTCCTTGAAGAGAACCCTCGTCTCGACCGGCCTGAGGGTGTACTTGGCGAAGGGGTTCGGGAGCTCGTTGAGGAGCTCTATCTCTCCGCCGACGAGGTAGTCCCCCATGTCCATAACTCTTGAAACGCCAGGGTGGGCCGGGTCATCCGTCTTGAAGACCTTGACCGCGAATTCCCTCTTGTCGTAGGTATATATCTCCTCGACGTGCATCCTCGCTATCGGCAGGTCGTCGTAGTAAAGGAGGATTGCATCGCCCTCGTCGAAGGTTTTCTCTTTGATATCGAGCACTATCGGGATCGTCCAGGGCGTGTCGTCGCTCAGGCGCATGTGGTCGAGGACGCTCCCGAAGTCGTCGCTCGTGAGAAAGCCCTTGAGGGGGGAATAAACGCCGTGGGCAATGTTTTCAAGGTCTATAGCGCGACCATGCTCGATCCGGACGCGAGGATATTCCTTCTGCTCGCTCAGGATTCTCTCGCGGGTCCTCTCGGCAACGAGCCTCCTGACGAGCCTGCCTCCGTGGGGCTTTGAGACCATGGTACCACCTCAAAAAGGAAAGGCCTCAGTCGAGGTAGCCGAGTGCCCTGAGGCGCTCCTTGACCTTCTCTTCCTCCTCCTCGGTGAAGACTTCCTCCTTCTCCTCCTCTTCGAGGCTTGCCAGAACCTCGCGGAGGACGTAGGTGACGTAGTCCGAGACTGAAGTGAATCCGGTGCCCTCTATCCTGGCTTTAATCTTGTCGTAGAGGGGCTTCGGTATGGAAACGGTCGTGTACTTCTTCTCCTCTGCCATAACAGACACCTCCTGTCTTAATGATATTTAATTACATTTAATTAAACGATGAGCTGAGAATATAAAGATTTCGCATCGGGGGAGGAATCAGAGGCGGGTCTATCCGCCTTCAGTCCCGTGAAGGACGTCGTCTATTCTGAACACGCCCCTGTCGAGCACGGTCTTCTTCTGGACGTAGGTGTAGCGGACGACGACACTCCCGTTCAAGTTACCGGGCAGGGTAAATTTGTCCTTTCCTTTAACCCCGTACCACTTCTTGAAGACGAGGGTGCCGTTGTCGAGGTAGCCGTAGATGCCGATGCCAGTTCCCGTGGCGTTTGTGAACCTGAGGACCACTGAGCCGTTCTCGGCGGTAACAACAACGTTGGGGTGCTCAAACCGGAATATCTTGATGTAGCCCCCGTCGGAATAAAATGGCTCGTACTCTTCAGGATACTCATCGGTGAACATTAGCCTCGCCAGCGGTGTGTTGAATGCTTTCCCGTTCATCAGCACGGCGTAGCCGTAGTTCAGGTTGATGTAAACGTAGGCATCGGCGTTCGGCCTGCCAGTGAGAGCCACACTCTTCAAGGATTTTTCTCTCTCAACGAAAACTTCTTGCGGGATCACTATGGCGCTCCCTACGTTGACCTGAACGCTCCACCGGTCGCCCTTGGGCACTGCCATTATCGAATACCCCCTGGAGGAAAAGAGGAGCATCCCGCCAGCCGATGACACCAACGGCAGGGGGATCATGGCGTACTCGGAGGGTGAGGCTCCCGCCGTGTTGAGCACCGAGCCGAACTTCATTATGATATCGTATGAAACGATTATGTAATCAACTCCAAGATTCATAAGGTATCTCTCGTTCTTCAGTCCGAGGTAGTACTGGGCAACTGCCCTGTTTGGACCTCCCTGGGCAACGGGCGCTCGTCCAGCGAAGTAAGTCACCCAGTGCCCCTGATCCCACCAGCTCAGGACGACGTCGTTCATATTGGAGTTTTCTTTTAGATGGCTCAAAGCTTTCTCCCAGTATTCGTTGGTCAGAGGTTCAACCCCAAGGGTGGCCTGGAACCCCTGGTAAGCTCCCACGAGGGGTATGAGGATCAGTAGCCCAGACAACGCCAGTGCGGAGCTTTTCTTTGGAGAAAACCTTGAATGGAGAACCTCGTAAAGTGCGATTAACCCAATTCCAGCACTTAGTGCTATCGAAATAGAGCCTATGAACAGGAACCTCGTCCACAAGATGACCATTGGAACCTGAACCAGAAGGGTTCCGAGGAGAAGGAAATCGCCGAGTTTTACCCTGGATGGGGAAAACCTCAATGCAAAGAGCGGTAGGATGACTCCTCCTAAACCATAGGCTTCCCACCAGTCTTTAAAGGCTGTTCTCTGTGTCTCGACTATTGGCGCCTCCGGGAACAGTCTCAGGAGGAGTTCGCTGACCCTTCCGTAGTACGTCACCGCTAGCCACAGAAACACGACGAATCCGATACCAACGACCAGTATCCGAGTCTTCTTCCCTCTGAGAAACCTCGAAATAACAAGGAGCAGCAGGATGGTCAGAACCGCCAGAGGGATTGCGTACTTCAGGTAAGCCAGCAGGAATGCATCTTTTATCCACCCAAAGTTCAATCCTAGTTCTTCTGCCAGTTTCTTGCCCAGCCAGCGGTTGTAGCCAACCATTCCGTACCCGAATATTCCCCCGAGAGAGTTTGCAATCACTGCCCCGAGGGCTGTTGAGGCCGCGAGGATCAATGAGTCTATCAGATAGCCCTCTCTTTCGAGGAGAAAGGCCCCTACAGAGAGTAAGACCGCGTTCGCCAGGAGAAACGCGAATATCGGGTAGTAGGCCTGCCAGAATATCGCCGAAAAACCACCTGCAAGGGCAGGTATCAGGTAAAATGCCAGCCTCCCGTACCTCCATTTTCTCGGCTTCCAAGTTAGGGCTAGTGCAATCCCAGACAGGGCCACGCTGTACCAGAAGAGCATGTAGTTATCTCCCCTGTAATAGCCGGCCATCGAGCGGAAGACATGGCCGAAGAGAACCGCCAGAAAGAACGCCGAGAGAAAGGCCTCCTTCTTTCCATAGAGCCTCAAAATGGCCAGATACGTGAACAGCACAGTCAGAACCCCAAAGATGACAGGCGTTATTCTGAATGCATCATAGAGAGACACTCCAAAGACTGAAAGGAACTTATTCACGTAAGCTGGGGTCATCCAGAGACCGAGGGGGTGGAAATTGTGTATCTGGAAACCCCACGGACCGATAGCATAGGGGAAAAAGTTCACCCACTCCCCCTTCTCCAACGCATACCTTATGTATGCGAGGTGGAAGTAGGGGTCATAGCCGAGGAGGTATTTAAAACGCATCGGGAGGAGCCTGATAGCGGAGGCTAAAACCGTTAGAATAACGGCAGCGTACTTAGGGGTTAAAATCAGGCCACACACCACAGCAAGCCTCTTTCTGATCTCGTCAGCATCCATCAACATTCCCCCTCATTCTCCCCTCTGTATCTTCGCGTGCCCTCCAACCAAACTCTTCCGCAGCTCAAGGTTTCTTATCTCGCACTTCTCATCTATGATTGAGCGCCATATGGTCGAATTGCGTATTATCGTTCCACGGAATATTATCGAGTCGCTTATGTCGGAGTTCTCTATGACGCACTCCTCCCCTATGTAGGCGTAGGGCCCTATCATCGACCGGCCGAGTATTTTGGCACCGCGCTTTATGACAACCGGAGGTATTATCTTCGCGTAGGGACTGATCTGGATCTCCTCCACATGGCTTTCCTTCAGGAGGGTCTTCAGTGCCTCAAGGTAGCTATCGGCGGAACCTATATCGTACCAGTACTCTGAAAAGCGGTACGCCCTTATTTCCTCGCCCCTTTCGAGTAGCCACTGGATGAAGTAGCCGGGAGAATCACGGTTGCCGTTGGAGAGGTACTCGTCTATGCGCTCCATAACCCTTCTCGGAAAGACATAAACGCCGGTGCTCACGAGGGTTGACCTTGGTGCAGCAGGTTTCTCCTGGAAGGAGATAACCCTGTCGCCCTCAAGAACCACAACACCGTAGCGCTTAGCGAGCTCAAGGTCACCGACGTCGTAGACCGCTATAAGAGTCCCCCCGTCGTAGGAGTTCAGAAAGTCCCGGAGGGAAAAGGAGAACAGGTTGTCCCCTGCTATCACGAGGTAGTCATCTGGGCCAAGCTCATCCAGTGCGTTTTTTAGCGCCCCGATTGTCCCAAGCTTTTCATCCTCGTGGAGGGTGTCCTCGACTATCAGGCCCACCCCATACCGCTCCGCATACTGCCGGAAGTGTGCTTCAAAGAACCGGTTCGTTGAGACGTATGTATCCAGTTCCAGCTCCCCCGCCTTCTCCAGAATATAGTCGAGTATCACGCGGTTCCCAACTGGAAGCAGGGCCTTGGGATTGTCCTTTGTGATCGGCCACAACCTCGTGGCATATCCACCGGCCATGATTAGAACTTTCATAGCTACCACCGGGGTCGTCTCTAGAGCTGAAGGGGGATATGCCCCAAATGTATTTAAATTATTCCGTTTCATCAACTGCGGTGGTAGGAATGAAGGTTCTCGTCACTGGGGGTGCAGGCTTCATCGGTTCCCATCTCGTTGATGCCCTGATGGAGAGGGGATACAATGTTAGGGTTCTCGACGACCTGAGTGCTGGAAGTCTGGACAATATCAAACGTTGGCTTGAGCATGAGGGGTTCGAGTTCATAGAGGGGGACATGAGAAAGAGGGAAATTGTGGAGAAGGCCGTTGAAGGCGTAGATGCAGTCTTCCACCTAGCCGCCAACCCTGAAGTAAGGATCGGCTCCCAGAGTCCCGAACTGCTCTACGAGACCAACGTCCTCATAACGTACAACCTGCTCAACGCAATGAGGGGTTCCAGCGTCAGATACCTTATATTCACGTCATCATCGACGGTCTACGGTGACGCCAAGATAATACCCACCCCTGAGGATTACGGCCCCTTGGAGCCGATAAGCGTCTATGGTGGGGCAAAGCTCGCCGCCGAAGCCCTGATAAGCGGCTACGCCCACACCTTCGGGTTCAGGGCCCTGATCTTCCGCCTGGCAAACATCATAGGCGAGCGCTCCAATCACGGCGTCATCTACGACTTCATAAACAAGCTGAGAAGAAACCCGGAGGAACTTGAGATACTCGGGGACGGAACGCAGAGGAAGAGCTACCTGCACGTGAGCGATACCGTTGATGGAATGCTCCACATTTTCGAGCACTTCGGGAAGGAAGGCAAAACCTATGACGCTTACAACCTCGGAAACAACGACTGGATAACGGTAAGGGAGATAGCTGAGATAGTCAGCGAGGAAATGAAACTAACGCCGGTCTTCAGGTTCACCGGCGGCGTCGACGGTGGCCGCGGCTGGAAGGGCGACGTCAAGTTCATGCGCCTGAGCATAGAGAAGGCAAAGAAAACGGGATGGAAACCGAAGCTCAACAGCTATGAAGCCGTGAGGAGAACTGTTAAGGAACTCCTGTCGCATCGTTAGACCGTGAGAATAGTGAGGGGCACTGTACGAAAGAGGCCGGAGTGAAGTTCCACTCCTTGCAAATCCTTCCCTGTTAATTGCGGTTCCATGTTCCGTTGTGGCTCATGAAACCACTCGGGTCAGGTTTGTTCCGGGGTGAAGCTTTCGCTTCAGTCTCCCCCGCACGGTACCCCTCAAATACTACTGGGGGCTTTAACTATATAAACCTTCGCTTTTATTTATTGCAAAATTTTATACTAACTTTTCGAAATAATTTCACAGAATTGGGTATTCTCCACTGTTCTGGGGGCCTTTTTACTGCGGTTTTATGAACCCTGCCGTTATTTATCTACCCTGACCGTTGGAGGTTTACCGAAATCTTTTTAAACCCTCCCTCCTCCCTAATCTCGGACGCGCCCCGGTGGTGTAGCCCGGTCAATCATGCGGGACTCTCGATCCCGCGACCCGGGTTCAAATCCCGGCCGGGGCACCAGAATCCTTCTCGTGGGCCCGTGGCTCAGCCTGGTCAGAGCGCCCGCCTGATAAGCGGGAGGTCCGGGGTTCGAACCCCCGCGGGCCCACCATAAGAAACTTTTGCCAAGCAAAAGTTTCATCAAAGTTGGTAGCTCCTTTTGGAAAACTAAATCCTTGGGTGATTTCTCACCCAATGGCCGTTTTAAGTGTGAGAACTTTTCAAGTTGCTCCTCCGGTGAGGGTTTAACTTTAAATCGGCGCCCTTTGGGCGTCAAGAAGAGAGTAACCCCTTTTGAGGTTTATCCTCAACATGTTCTCGCTGAAGAATGGACACTTGTTGGTAAAAATCCCTTCATCTGGGCATTTCACGAAGAGCTACGTGCTTTTGGTGAAGCTTTTTCCAAAAGCTTCAGCGCTGGCGGAAAATTAAGCGCTCTTTTAAAGTGGGCTCATTTAAGTAGGGTGTCTTTTGACTTGCTCTTCTGTGCGTGTTTCTCTCTAAAAATGCGCCCAAAGGGCGCCGATATTGAAGTCAAAACCGTTTAATAATCTGTATCTGGAAACGCAAACACTCACAAAAGGGCTCCTTGCTAAGAGGAATCATAAACTTGATGAAACTCTGCCCAGCAAAGTTTCTTTGGTGAAGCTTTTTTCAAAAGCTTCAGCAGGAGAAAGGTTTATAAGCCAACTCCCTCAATGCCCACCAGTGATTAAAAACCACCTTTCTCGGAGGTGTTCGCAGTGGAAGCCAAGTTCGAGATACCCGTATGCACATCATGCGGAAAGGAGATAACCCCAAGGGAGCACGCCACTCACTTCGTCTGCCCGAACTGTGGCGAGGAGATCATCTGGCGCTGCGAATCCTGCAGGGTGTTAAGCGTCCCCTACAAGTGCCCCAACTGCGGCTGGGAGGGGCCGTGAAGTTTAGGAGGTGAAAAAGATGGCTGACTTCAACCTTGTTGGTGTTATAAAGGTCATGCCGACCGACCCGGAGGTCAACCTCGACGAGCTTGAGGAGAAGCTGAAGGCCGTCATCCCCGAGAAGTTCGGCCTGGCAAAGGTCGAGCGCGAGCCTATCGCTTTTGGCCTCGTCGCCCTCAAGTTCTACGTCCTCGGTAGGGACGAGGAAGGCTACTCCTACGACGAGGTGGCGGAGCTCTTCAGGCAGGTCGAGAACGTCGAGAGCGCGGAAGTTGAGACCGTTTCGAGGATCTGAATCCTTTTCTCTTCCTTTGATTTGGAGGGCTTCTGTTTTCTTGTTCTGTACTTGCGGTGTCCTTCATTGCGTGTTATGAACGCTGTTGGATGTGTCCTCATTCCAAAGGGATGTGCCAAAAATCAAAAAGTTTTTATAAAATCTTTAACAATTTAGCACGATGATTGGCATGCTAACCCGGGCAGAGCTCAGGGTTCTCTCAGTCCTGCATGGGCCGGCCACCCTCAAAGAACTCTCTGGGCAGCTCGGGGTTTCCCGCTCTCGCCTTTCGATAATCGCCCGTTCCCTAGAGCAAAAGGGCCTTATTGGGCGGCAGAAGGATGGAAAGGAGATTCTACTCATTCCTTCCAGCTCCAAGCCCCTCGAACTCTTCCACGAGCTTCTAACGAGGTTTCCTCATGTTAACTTCATCTCTCTCTTGGCAGGTAGAAAGCTTAAGGTCATAGGCGGAATGGCCGTTGAGGAGCCCAGGCCGGTGTGGGAAATCTCCCTGAGATCCAACGTTAACCGCTACACTGTCCACCACGTCCTAAAGGAGCTGATGGAAAGGCTCATCGTCGGGAAAAACGAGGAGGGGTACTTTATTTCGGAACGGTTTTCGCTCGTCAAAGAGTTCGCCGACGAATACTTTCGCCTTCAGAACTCAATAAAGGCAAAGAGCTTCAGTCATGATTCGGTAGTCCTCTGGAGCGGTGTTAATGAGTTCATCCTCGCTACGGGGAGCTTCAAAGGCTTGGCGGTGGATTCCTTCCAGCTTACCGGCATCCCTCGCTTTTCAAGCTACGGCCTCAGTGTAATATCTGGGGGAGTCTACCACTATTACTGGCCTTCCAGGGGGATAACGCTCGAGGAGGTCATTGTTCATACCCTGGCAGTTGGGGCTGGTGCGAGGGAGCTCCTCTACGTCGTAACCATCCTAAAAGCCAGGGGTTTTAACGTTGAGCGGCTCAGACGTCTGGCCATTAAGTTTGATGTCCTTGGAGCCGTTGACGAGATTATTGAGTATCTTGGCGGAAAAGAGAAAGGTTATCCGTTCCCTTCCAGGGATGAAGTTGAGGAGCTCTACCGTCAGTACTTTGGAGGTTCCGTAGATGATAACGAGAGAAAGGTTGGTTGAAGAGTTTGCTCTGCTGGACGAGAAAGCAGCTCTATTGGCCTCTTGGGGAGTTATCCCGAGGAAATAAGGCTTTACCTTATAGGTGGTGGCAATCTTGCATTGAGGGGCATAAAAGACGCCACCGCAGACGTAGATGTGGTGGTTGAGAACGTTCGGGTTCTGGGATTCCTTGATGAAGTTCTCACGAACCCTTCACCCGAACTTAAAGTAGGCCAGGGTGTCAGGGTTATCTACGTGAAGAGGGTTGCGCACGAATACAAAGTTAAACTGGGGGCATTCTCAGTTTACAAGAAGCTCGACCCAGAGATGCGTGATTTCAACTTGGATGTCTTTGTGAAAAGAGTCTTAGGAGGGCTCACGCTGTCGGAGGGTATGAAAACCCGGTCTGCACTTCCCAGCGAGTTTAAGGATTTCAGGGCCCTTAAGGTTCGGCTGATGTCCCTTGAGGACATTTTCCTGTTCAAAGGGGTTACCTCTCTCGGCAGGGCCAAGGACATTGATGATTTGCTTCGCCTGCTTGAGCATGGTGTTGATTTTGAGGTGATGCTCGGTGAGCTCAATCATCAAAGGACAATTATTGAGCCGGAGAGGTTTGAATGGCTCGTGGGGCTCCTTTATGAGAAGTCATTGATCCTCAGAGACATACTCGCTGAAAAAGGACTCAGAAGCAGGGGCTTAGATAAGTTCATTAAGGTGCTGAAACTCTCTTTCGTTTAAATGGGGGAAAATCAAAGCCCCAAGCTCAAACTCGGCTTTGGCCTCTTCCACTCGTCGAGAATCGAGCGAAGATCCTCGTTTTCCACCCTGGAATACAGCTCATCGAAGCGCTCCTTTGCCCCATCTTCTCCAGCCTTCCAGCGCGCCAATTCAGCAATCGCCCTGAAGAAGTACGCAGTGTCGTCCTCGAAGAGCTCCGCAAAGGACTCCATGTTATTGGCAATAGTTTCATAGGCACTTTCGTTGAAGAGTCCCTCGATAAAGTCAACGAGCGTGTCGAAGACGAGGCCAAAAATCTCATCGCTCGCATTGACTGCCTTGAGGAGAGCGTCCCGTATGGCTCTGAACGCCTTCCCGTACTCCTCCCTGCCCGCGAATATCTCGGCCTCAACAAGCCGGGCGTTTATCTCTATCTCGTCCTCCCGTGGGTTTCCGAGAACCTCCTTTATAAGCGCCTCTGCAGCATCGTAGTCGCCGAGCTCGTACCTGAAGTGCGCTAAATCGAGAAGGCTTATCATGTGGTTCTTTTCATCGCCGAGCCTCTCGAATATGTCCCTCGCGCGCTCCATGAGCTCGATGGCCTTCTCGGTCTCGCCAATCTCGTCGTAGTTCACCGCAATGTTGGCCAGCGTAAGCGCTATCTCCCTCTCGTTCTTAAGAACATCCTCCTCAAGTTTAAGGAGCTCTTCGTAGGTCTCTATCGCCTTCTCCGGCATGCCGAAGTGCTCGTAGGCGTCGGCCAGGTAGTAGAGGGCAGTCGCGTACTCCTCCGGATCTTCCTTTTTCTTCTCGGCTATCCTCTTGTAGAGCTCAATGCCGCTCTCGGCGTCGTCGAGATGAGCATATACGTGGGCTATCTCATGCGCTAAATCGTAGGGGTTCTCACACTCGATGACGACTTCCTCAAGCTTCTTCAGCTCTTCCCTCAGCTTCTCCTCATCTTCGATGCCTTCGATGTAGTCGTCAAAAAGCTCGAGCAGTTTCTCGCAGTTCTTTTCGCTCAAAGCTTTCTCCCACTGGGCTTTAACGTCGGCCATTTTTATCACCAATTCTGGTTAGCTGGGCGGGTTAAAAAGGTATGTGGATGATGGTTCTGGCCTTTCTTCCGCTAACCGAACCCTTGGAGTAACTGCAGTTTGGACTTGCCGTCTTTACCATCGTTGCGGTTTGAAAATCGAAAAGCTTTAATATCATTTTGGATATAATGCCCACACTCCCACCCCCCGTATGGGGGGCCGTGCGGAAGGTGGTGGCCATGGACGTGAAGAAGGTTCTGGGTCTGGTACTGCTTGTTGGCGTACTAGTATTTTCCCAGGCAGGAACAGCGACCACTCCTGTGGCGGGAGGCAGTATCTCAGCGCCCCACGGCGTCAAGAACGTCATCCTCATAATCGGGGACGGTATGGGCTTTGCCCATCTCCAGCTCACGAGGCTTGTCTACGGCCCACTGAACATCGAGAAGATGCCGTACAGCGGCGTTGAGATGACGTACTCCCGGTCGGGGGAGGTTACCGATTCCGCGGCCTCTGCAACCGCCCTCGCCACTGGCATCATGACGTACAACGGCATGATATCAACGGTCAAAGAAGGCGGGAAAACCTACACGCTCACCACAGTTCTTGAGCTTGCCAAGGCCCTTGGCAAGTCCACAGGACTCGTCACCACGACGAGGATAACCCACGCCACCCCTGCTGCCTTTGGAGCCCATGTTGAGGACAGGGACATGGAGGCCGAGATAGCCAAACAGCTCGTTGAGAACAGGGTCAACGTCCTCTTCGGAGGGGGCAAAAAGTACTTTGACGATGAGACGCTGAACCTCGCGAAGGCTTATGGCTACCAGGTCGTCTTTGACAAGGCCGGCCTTGAATCGGCCAGCGGTGACTATGTGCTTGGCCTCTTTTCCTCAAGCCACATACCGTACGTCCTCGACAGGACTGAAAACGATGTCGGGCTCCTCGACATGACCAAGAAGGCAATCGAGCTCCTTGAGAAGAACCCCAACGGCTTCTTCCTCATGATAGAGGCCGGAAGGATAGACCACGCCAGCCACGGCAACGACATAGCGGCAGCCCTCGCCGAGACCAAGGAGCTTGACGACGTGGTGGGCTACGTCCTTGAGTACGCCAGGCAGAGGGGCGACACGCTGGTTGTAGTCACCGCTGACCACGAGACGGGCGGCCTCGCCATGGGAACCAACTACGGAAAGGTCGTTGATGTCCAGGGAATCCTCAACATAAAGGCCAGCACAGGCACTATGGCGGCAGAGATCAAGAACGGTGGCGACATAAAGGAGGTCGTCAAAAAGTACACCGGCATCGAGCTGAGCGACGATGAGGTGGCCTACATCCAGAAGCGCGCGGAGGAGGATCCGAAGTACGGTCTCTCCAACGGCATCGGCGAGGTGCTGGCTGAGAGGCTCGGAGTTAGGTTCGCGTCCCACAAACACACCGGCGAGCCGGTGCCCCTCTTTGCCTACGGCCCCGGCGCCAGCAAGTTCATCGGCTTCCACCACCACACCCAGACCGGAAGGCTCATCGCCGAGCTGATGGTCTACGGCGTCGGCACCATAAACGTCGCCTTCGCAGGCACCAGCACCGTTGAGGGCGACCTGAACGGAGACCACAGGGTGGACGCCAAGGACGCCTACCTGGTTCTCAGGCTGTTCCTCGGTGCCACTGTGGACGATGACACTGAGAGGGCCATCGACATGGACGGCAACGGCATAATAGACCTCGGAGACGTTGTTGCAATCCTGCAGGGGGCCTGATCCCTTTCTTCTTTTTCTATCTCCCCCCACTTCTGCGGATTCCCGGCCACCCCTAACCGCAAAATTTATAAATAGTCCAAAGGAACCATAAACCGGAAACACTAATTGTAACTAAAAGTCCTCCGTCGAAGAAAATAAAAACGGACGGAGGTGAGCGGAGATGGCCCAGCTCGCAGGACAGCCGGTTGTTATTCTGCCTGAGGGGACCCAGAGGTACGTTGGTAGGGACGCCCAGAGGCTCAACATTCTCGCCGCGAGGATCATAGCCGAGACGGTCAGGACGACCCTCGGCCCGAAGGGAATGGACAAGATGCTCGTCGACAGCCTCGGTGACATCGTCATCACCAACGACGGTGCAACAATCCTCGACGAGATGGACATCCAGCACCCTGCTGCTAAGATGATGGTTGAGGTTGCGAAGACCCAGGACAAGGAGGCCGGTGACGGTACCACCACTGCCGTCGTCATTGCTGGCGAGCTTCTCAGGAAGGCTGAGGAGCTCCTCGACCAGAACATACACCCGAGCATAGTTATCAAGGGTTACGCCCTCGCTGCCGAGAAGGCCCAGGAGATACTCGACGAGATAGCTAAGGACGTTGACGTTGAGGACGTTGAGATGCTCAAGAAGGCTGCCGTTACCGCCATCACCGGAAAGGCCGCCGAGGAGGAGCGCGAGTACCTGGCCAACATAGCTGTGGAGGCCGTCAAGCAGGTCGCCGAGAAGGTCGACGGAACCTACAAGGTCGACCTCGACAACATCAAGTTCGAGAAGAAGGAGGGCGGTAGCGTCAAGGACACCAGGCTCATCAAGGGTGTCGTCATCGACAAGGAAGTCGTTCACCCGGGAATGCCGAAGAGGGTTGAGGGAGCTAAGATCGCCCTCATAAACGAGGCCCTTGAGGTCAAGGAGACCGAGACAGATGCAGAGATCAGGATCACCAGCCCGGAGCAGCTCCAGGCCTTCCTTGAGCAGGAGGAGAAGATGCTCCGCGAGATGGTCGAGAAGATCAAGGAGGTTGGAGCGAACGTCGTCTTCGTCCAGAAGGGCATTGACGACCTCGCCCAGCACTACCTGGCCAAGTACGGCATCCTCGCCGTCAGGCGCGTCAAGAAGAGCGACATGGAGAAGCTTGCCAAGGCCACCGGCGCCAAGATCGTCACCAACGTCCGCGACCTCACCAGCGAGGACCTCGGTGAGGCCGAGCTCGTCGAGCAGAGGAAGGTCGCCGGCGAGAACATGATCTTCGTCGAGGGCTGCAAGAACCCGAAGGCCGTAACCATACTCATCCGCGGCGGTACCGAGCACGTCGTCGATGAGGTTGAGCGCGCCCTTGAGGATGCCGTCAAGGTCGTCAAGGACATCGTCGAGGACGGCAAGATACTGGCAGCCGGCGGTGCCCCGGAGATCGAGCTCGCCATCAGGCTCGACGAGTTCGCCAAGGAGGTCGGCGGTAAGGAGCAGCTCGCCATCGAGGCCTTCGCCGAGGCCCTCAAGGTCATCCCGAGAACCCTCGCTGAGAACGCCGGTCTCGACCCGATCGAGACCCTCGTTAAGGTCATCGCCGCCCACAAGGAGAAGGGACCGACCATCGGCGTTGACGTCTTCGAGGGCGAGCCGGCCGACATGATGGAGCGCGGCGTCATCGCCCCGGTCAGGGTCACCAAGCAGGCCATCAAGAGCGCCAGCGAGGCTGCCATAATGATCCTCAGGATCGACGACGTCATCGCCGCCAGCAAGCTTGAGAAGGACAAGGACAACAAGGGCGGAAGCGAGGACTTCGGAAGCGACCTCGACTGAGGGTCTTTGACCTCTTCTTTCCTTTCAACACCTCCGAAAAGCATTTTTAGTCCAATGGGAACTTTTCTTGTATGCCCTCGGTTGAAGTAAGAGGCCTCTCCAAATGGTACAGCTCAAAAAAGGCCCTCAGCGACGTTTCCTTCACCGTGGAAGATGGTGAAATAGTCGGGGTAATCGGCCCCAACGCCGCAGGAAAGACGACGCTTATAAGGATTCTGAGCTGTCTTCTGAAGCCCGACTCCGGTGAAGTCAGGATTTTTGGGAAGAAGCCCTGCCAGGTAAAAGGCCTTTTCGCGCTCCTCCCCCAGGACGTTAAGGCCCACTTCTACACGCTCACCCCGAGGGACTACGCCTACCACTACCTCCGGATGAGGGGGCTCGGGAGGGAGGAAGCCAGAAGGACTGCGGACGACGCCATGAAGCTCTTCGGAATAGACTACGCGGACGAGCCCATGTCCACCCTCTCCGGAGGCATGGTCAGGAGGGCCCTGCTGGCCATGGTACTCTCAGCCGATGCCGGGCTTTACTTCCTCGACGAACCCACCGTTGGCCTTGATGTCGAGAACAGGCTGAAGCTGTGGGATGTCATCAGGAAAAAGGCCGAGGAATCAACGATAGTCCTTACCAGCCACTACCTCAACGAGATATCGAGCGTCTGCGACCGCGTCCTGCTCCTGAAGGGCGGTCGAGTGAGGGCCTTCGGAAGGCCTGAAGAGATAGCCCGGGAGTACCTGAGCGGACTTCACTCTAAGGTCGTTGCCTTCGGAGATGTCACGCTTGAGGGGTTTCTCCTGAAAAAGGCCGGGAGAAATACCTACATCTACGCCCGCTCCGGACATGAGGAAAAGGAGATAATGGAAGCCCTTGAAAGCGCGGGAATACCCTTTCGGAGGGAGAGTCTGACGATAGAGGACGTCTTCATTGCAGGTGGTCTCGGTGATGGGGATCGTTGAGTACTACGCGAGGGCCCTAACACGGGGAAGGTTCTCCCTCATTAGCTTCGCGATCCAGCCGCTCTCCTTCATCTTCATAGTCTACATCGTGAGCGGGGGCAGGTTTTTGAACACCGCTTTAGCCGGAGCAATCGTCAGCTTCATAGCCGGGGTTGGTATAGCAGACCTTGCGATAGAGCTGGTCGGAATGAAGACGCGCTCGCGGTTCTATGACATCATCATGAGCCTTCCCGGGAGTAACTGGAGGAAGGCCCTTGGCATCTCCGTCGGAATGAGCGTTCCGGCCTTTCCCTATGTGGTTCTTTTGACGGCGATACTCCTCTGGAGGCTCGGAGTTGGGGCTTTTCCCAGAATGCTTGGGGCGATAATTTCATTGTGGCTCTGGAGCGTAGGAGTTGGCTTCCTTTTGGGTGTTAAAGGGAAAGAGCCTGTTCAGGTGATGAGGCTCTCGAACCTTCTGGTTACTGGCCTTACGGTCTTCCCACCGGTTTACTATCCAGTGAGCGTCCTTTCGGAGTGGCTCGCAAAGGTTCTCATTTTCTTCCCGACGGTGAGTGCCTCTCAAGTTCTGTCGGGAGCGGGTGGGAGCGCGCCCCTTATAACAACGCTCCTCTGGGGAATCCTCGGTCTGGTCTTCCTCCTCAGATTTAAGGGGCTTGAGGGGTGAGCTTCTATATGTCGAACACCAAGACATTTATTGATGAAAGAGATGAAGGAAATTGAGGCCATCTACGAGGAAGGCGTATTTAAGCCTCTCAAAAGCCCCATCTCGTGATAATGAGGGGGTAGTGCTGGTCGTCAAGGAAAAAGTAGTAACCGGGAAGTTCCTTAGAAAGCTTGAGGAGCTCAGCGAGAGCCTGCCAGAACGGTAGTTCCTGCGGTGCTTTTAATACGAGCGCTCACGTTAATGTCTCAATAATCACCCTGTACAACATGACAAGGGATCATGAACAGTTGTTGTTCGTCAAGGTTACTGCCTACAATGCCACCGTTAACTATACCATATATAACCTTGTTTATAGAGCCGAGAGAAGTCAGTATAATTTTACGCTAATCACTAAAATCCTAACCGACCCGGAGACTGGGGAGTACAGGGCTTTTGTTACTGGGATGAACATCGCTCCCCATGATAAGGATAAAGCTCTTCCTGTCGGGGATACTGTGCTGGTGCTCGGTAACCTTACGCTTTCAGATTACTACTGGACTCTGAACAAGGTTCTTATGAAGCTTCGCAGGGGTGACGAGACGGGCTGGATTTGGGGCAGGAGTGCTTACGAGTTAAGGCACCTCTCGCACCTAGTGAGGCTTAAACTACCTGAGTACAACAGCCAAGGAAAACTTGGTTATGCAATAATCATGGACTCATATTCTGCGTGTTCACATATATGTGATCTTGCATGTACCTCTGCCTTTACCGTGATATGTTTGGCCGCAACGGCTTCCAGTGGGGGGTGGCTTGGAGTGGCCTGTCTCCTTGGTGGAGTATTTTGCACAGTAGGATGCAATGCCTTATGTGGCTCCGACTGGGGATGGAATACAGTCATTAGCGGGGGTTGCTCGTATGCCTGTAGCGAACTCTTTATAAAGGCGGGTGTATGTGGAAAGCTTTGTCCTGGGTTTATCCCCGGATGCCGTAGTGGTTGTGCTGCAGTCCTAACCCCAATATTCTGCCCCCAAATATGTGCAGCTATAAATGCTTTAGTGTCTTGAAAATATTTTTAACTAACTTTTTTACTTGATGAAGGATGATGGCGGGTTGATAGGTGAAGCCCTATGCGGGGAAAGAAGGGATTTGTAATGATTATTTTCACGATGCTGATCACTGTTGCATTATGGGGTTTTGTATGGGTACATCAAGGAAACATCACTTTTGAATGGATTCTCACCATGATAGTGTTTTTTGCTCTCATTATTCTTTCGATGACATTTTTCATTGGTAAAATTCTTGAGAAACATGGCTATAGAAAGAAAGACCTCAAAAAGTTACATGTAATTTTAGAAGAACATTGGACAGATCCGTGGGAGCAGGGATACCTTTTAATATGATGTACAAAGGAGTATTATTTATCATCTCCTTCTTTGGGGATTTTTGGGCACAATTCTACTGCAATTCAAAGATTTTTCTTTGGTACTAGTTTCGTTTGTTAGCATAATTTTCATGTTAATCGAGATATATCCTCTTTTTGCTACTATGGTAGCATGGCTTCTGTGTATCCCGCTGTATCTCTTCGGGAATGAAAAGTCTGAGGGGCTCTTTGAGTTTATTGCCCTGTCGTCTCTTGTTGGGGCCTCTGGAATCCTCTTAATCTGGAGTATAGCAAGTCACTTAGTTACAATCAAATATCCTCAACCCGTATCCAATATGTTTCTGACCGAATCGAATCTATTTATCGTCAAAAACTTATTGGTCCTCTCAATTCTAAATGTCTTCTTTGGAATGTCTGGCCTTTATCTTCCTCAACGGGTCGGTAGAAAACAAACAGGAGCTATCTTACTCATGATCGCAATGTTCATGCTCCTAGTTGTGTTGAACCTCTTTGCAAGGTAGAGGTTAATATTTTAAATAGTATTCACTTTCCTCGCTAATTTCTTAACTTTTCAATCTCTTCCTCCAGCCTCTTCAGCTTCCCCTTAAACCTTCTCACCTGCTCGTTCGCGATGTCCACGATTCTCTCGATGTACTCCTCGCTCACCCATAACTCGCCGTCCTCGCCGAGCGGGACGTCCATCCTCTCTGTCGAGCGTATCTCAACGAGGAGCTTCTTGTGGCTGACGCTCTTTATGTTGGAGTACTTGAAGCCGAGGCCGATGGCGAGGTTGAGCAGTTTAACCGCGTCCTCCATCGTCCTCGCGCCGACGTGCAGGATTGGACTCCTCACGAGGAACCACAGCTGGCCGGAGCGGTGCCTCCTAACCGCCTCCATTACCTCCTCAAAAGCAACCTCCCTGTGCCACTTGCCGAGCCAGACCGAATTGAGTTTATCGCCGAAGTGCGGCATCTCCATGACCGAAATCCTGCCGGAGCAGGAGGAGGTCGTGAAGTAGTTCTCAAGGGAGTTGATTTTCTCAAGAAGTGAAATGATGTCCTCGTCCACCTTGCCCTCCTCTAAGGCCTTCCTCAGGCCCTTCATCGCTTTAGCCTTCTGCTCGTCGAAGTTCTTCGAGTAGAGGAACATGGTTTCGGGTTGTGAGAAGAGTTTAAAGGCTTAACGTTTGAGAAGAATCAGTTTTAGAGACGAGACTCTAGCTATCTCTTTGAAGTCCGAATCGTAAGTTATCAGCTCTTCGCCTCGATTAATTCATATAGCCGCTATGAGTAAATCTGCAAAGCCCTTTGGGGTGCCCCTCTTGAGAAGTTTTTCCTGAATCTCGTGGGCGAGAAGGTAATCGTCAAGATTTGGAAACAGGACATCCCCTTTGAAACGCGGGTACCTCACGACCCTTGGAAACTCCACGAAGGTAACTCCAGTTATGCTCTCATCTATTTCCGCTCCTCTCCTGAGACGTTCTATGGCAACGTTTGTGTCTATGACAGCCATTTAATCCGCTCCCTGTCCTTTTTCCTTACGTTCTCAGCTTCTTTGGGAACTTCAATTTCGTCTTCGGTCTCTTTAATTCCGAGTAACTTTCTGAGCTCCTCTGCGCTCAGTCTCTCGGGGGTACTCTCCAATAGTGCCCTCATAAAGGCTTCCTTGAACCTCTTCTCATCAACCCAGTCAGGAACGGAAAGGGTTATGATTTTGCTCATCTCAACACCCGTTAGGACTTTTGTTTTTGAAAGATTTTAACCTTTCTCCTTAGATTCTTCCAACGTGGCAATATCAACCAAAGTCTCCCTCTCCTTTACGAACTCCACCAGCCTCTTGTATGTCGGGTGGGCACTCAGCGTTGAGGAGTCGCCTATGAGGATCAGCTTCCTCTTGGCCCTCGTCAGCGAGACGTTCAAGCGCCTCAAATCCTTCAGGAAGCCGAGTTCTCCTTTTCTGTTGGAGCGGACGAAGGAGAGGACTATTACTTCCTTCTCCCTGCCCTGGTAGCCGTCAACGGTTTTAACCTCGACCTCCTCAGGAAGGAGGGAGCTTATCAGGTCGCGCTGGTCGTCGTAAGGGGTTATCACACCTATCCACTCCGGCTCAACACCGAGTCCCAAAAGCCTCTCGACGGCCTCCTTCACGAACCTCGCCTCAAGCGGGTTTTCCCTGCTCTCGCTTCCACGCCTCTGCCTCTCGAAGCGGTTTTCGAGCCTTGCGGTGTCTATGAAAACCAGCACGTTCTCGGGCTTTAGAACCTCCCCCCATGGGCCGTTCTCAGGGCTTTTAACACCTAAATCGGTGAGCGTTATGTTCTTCACACCCTCATCTGCTTTGACCTTTCCGTCGTAGAACTCCCCGCTTGGAAACTCCATGAGCCTTTCGTTCATCCTGTACTGGACGGTGAGCATCTCGCTCTTCACGGGATAACGCTCGATCAGGCCCTCGAAGAGCGTCTTACTCAGCTCCTTGGCCTTCTCGCTGAGTATCGTTGGTGGCAGCTGCCTGTGGTCGCCGGCTAAGACAAACCGTCTCGCCCTGTTTATCGGTATCAAAACGCTTGGAATCGTAGCCTGCGTCGCCTCGTCTATTATCGCCACATCATAGGAACCGTAGTCAACGACATCAAGGCCGGCAGAGGCGTTTGTCGTTAGAACAACGTCCGCCTCCCTGATGATTTCCCGGGCTATTCTCTCCTCGAGTTTTCTGGCATCGTCGAAGGTCTTCTGAACCTGCTGGTTAATCTTCAGCCACTCCGCCATCTCCCTGATGAGCCTCGCCGGAACGCCCCTTACGCCTATCCCCTTCGAGGCCAGCCTGAGTATTTCGCGGTCGCTCAGCCCCCGCCTGTACTTCGGTGCTGGCTTTGTGAAGGTGTCCCTCTTTTCCTTGAGGTTCTGGCCGATTACGCGAAGCTCCCTCAGCTCGCCGTATAGCTCGTGCTGGGTGATGAGGTAAGCCAGGGTCGTCTCGTGGAGGCTCCTTGAGACCCTGCTCGGGTGGCCAACGCGGACAACTTTAATCCCCGAGTCAACGAGCCTCTCCACGAGGTTGTCAACGGCAACGTTGCTTTCCGCTGTCGCTAATACCTTGTTGCCCCTTGCCACTTCCTGCCTTATCAGCTCGGCCAGGGTTCTCGTCTTGCCCGTCCCGAACGGCCCGTGGATGAGGAAGAAGTCCCCGCTCCCGAGGGCTCTCGCTATTGCCATCCTCTGGCTCGCGTTGAGGCTTCTATCGAAGGGCTCGAACTCGACGGGTTCACTCTCCCCAGGTTTCCTAAGGCCCAGGTAGAGCTCCAGCGCCTTTCTCCCGCTCTCCCTCAGATTGTTCAGGTTCTCCAGCCAGCGCTTGAAGGTGATGTCGTTGGCGTAGAGGTCTATCCTAACGCCCTTCAGCGCCCACTCAGGGACGGTCTCTAGAGCAACCGTCAGAAAGCGCTTCCCCTTCTCGACGACTGTTCCAACGAGGTCGCTCTTGAGCGGGTCGTGCCTGCTTATGACCACTAAATCGCCCACGCTTATCTCGGTCTTCATCTCCCTCTCGCGGCCGTATCTCACCAGAAAGTATCCCAGCTCCTCGCCAACAATCCTCCCGTTCAAGCCCAAAACGGCCCTTCCGACCTTCTCCCTCTCCCTTCCGGAGAGCCTTTTCATCTCCAGGCGCATGGCCTCTATCTCGGCCTTTCTCTCAAGCTCCACGAGTTCCTTGAGGTGAGCAATGAACTTTGAGGGCATCCCTTCTTCCATTTTCACTCCCGGTTCGGGAAAGAACGAGCGCCTTAAAAGGGTTGGGGGTGGTCAGCCCATGCGAGTTTCCTCACCGCTCGGACGAAACTTCCCTCATCATCCCGGAGAAAGTAGAAAAGAAGGGTTAAAAAGCTAAGCCCTCCTGGAGTAAACAACTGAGACTATGTCCCTGTGAAAGGACTTGAGGGCCTTCCAGTGGCGTTTTTCAATTTCCCCACTCCACGAGACCCTCTTGTAGAACCTTTCCAGGTCGTCGAGCAGGTACTCCAGGTATTCCCTGCGCCTGTTGTCGACACCGATGCCGTTGCTCAGGAGCTTGCCCCTCAGAAACGGGATCACTTCCGACGGCCGGCCGAGGGCCGCCCAGAACAGACCTTCCTTCAGGATTTCGCCCAACAGCTCCTCAAAACCGAGGTTTCTTTTGAGGCTCCCATCAGCGGAGGGTTTGGCCCTCCCCCCTTATGTTCAACCTTACAGTTGCCTCCATAGGTATCACCACGGTTAAGGGGTGCGTTTGACTATTTTAATTTTTTCCAAGTTTCTCCGTCATTTTGTCAGGATAAGAAAAAGAAGGGGCAAAATTTTGAATGACTGTTAAACAATGAAATCGGATGATGGATTATCGTCAGGCAATTATGAGGATGAGCGCCGCTATGGCTATGGGAGCCAGGTGGGCGAGTGCCTTTGCAAGGTTCATGGACATCACCGCTGGTGAGAGGCGCCCCAACTTTAAAAGCTTTACGTTTGTAAAACCCGGATGAATACAGTTGGAAGTTCGGAGTTTTATCCCGAAGGCCGATAAAGGTTCGGTTGGAGGAGTGGGAAACCCTTAAAAACCCATGCCATGTTCATGTTAAAAAGGACGCGGAGGCGCGAGAAAAATGGGAAAATTTGAACACAAACTTGTTAATGCCCTTAAGGGATACACCTTCGACGACGTTCTTCTGATACCTCAACCAACGGAAGTCGAGCCCAAGGACGTTGACGTCTCGACCCGGATAACCCCCAACGTGAAGCTCAAGATACCGATCCTCAGCGCGGCGATGGACACCGTTACCGAATGGGAGATGGCCGTAGCGATGGCAAGGGAGGGCGGCCTGGGGGTCATCCACAGGAACATGAGCGTTGGGGAGCAGGCCGAGATGGTCAGAAAGGTCAAGCGCGCCGAGCGCTTCATCGTCGAGGACGTTATCACCATAGGCCCCGATGAAACGCTTGATTACGCGCTCTTCCTCATGGAGAGAAACGACATCGACGGTCTTCCGGTCGTTGGTGAGGACGGCAGAATAGTCGGCATCGTTACCAAGAAGGACATAGCGGCCAAAGAGGGCAGCTTTGTGAGGGAGGTCATGACGGGAGAAGTCATAACCGTCGGCGAGGACGTTTCGGTTGAGGAAGCCCTTGATACGATGGTTGCCAACAGAATAGCCCGTCTCCCGGTCGTCGATGAGAAAGGCCGCCTCGTGGGAATAATCACGATGAGCGACCTAATGATGAGGAAGAAGTACAGGAACGCGGTAAAAGATGAAAACGGTGACCTCCTGGTTGCCGCGGCGGTGGGGCCCTTCGACATCGAGCGCGCCAAGGCCCTTGACCTGGCCGGAGTGGACGTCATAGTCATAGATACTGCCCACGCCCACAACCTCAAGGCGATAAAAGCTATGAAGGAGATAAGGAAAGCCGTCGATGCCGATCTGATAGTCGGAAACATCGCCAACCCCAGAGCGGTTGACGACCTCACCTTTGCTGACGCGGTCAAGGTAGGAATAGGCCCCGGGAGCATATGCACCACTAGGGTAGTTGCCGGCGTCGGCGTCCCGCAGGTTACGGCAATAGCCCTCGTGGCGGACAGGGCCCAGGAATACGGGCTCCACGTCATAGCCGACGGCGGAATCCGCTACTCCGGCGACATAGTCAAGGCCATCGCCGCTGGAGCTGACGCTGTCATGCTTGGCTCCCTCCTGGCCGGAACGAAGGAGGCACCTGGTAAGGAGGTCGTCATAAACGGAAGGCGCTATAAACAGTACCGTGGCATGGGCTCCCTTGGGGCGATGATGAAAGGCGGAGCGGAGCGCTACTACCAGAAGGGGCACATGAAGACCAGAAAGTTCGTGCCGGAGGGAGTTGAGGGTGTTGTCCCCTACAAGGGGAGCGTGAGCGACGTCCTCTACCAGCTCGTGGGGGGCCTTCGCTCGGGAATGGGGTACGTGGGAGCGGGGAACATCCCGGAGCTCAAGGAGAAGGGCGAGTTCGTGGTCATAACCCAGGCCGGCGTCAAGGAGAGCCATCCGCACGACATCTTCATCACCAACGAGGCTCCCAACTATCCGGTTGGGAAGTGATTCCTTCTTCATCTTTTTGAAAACCTTATAAGGCGTTTCTCCCAGTCCAGCCTGGGGAGAGTTATGGCCAGCGTTGGAATCATCGGGAGCGGTGCCGCGGGGTTGACCGCTGCAATAGCCCTCGCGAGGCGCGGCTTTGATGTCACTGTCATCGGGAAGGGGTTCAAAAACACTAACTCATACCTCGCCCAGGCGGGGATAGCCCTGCCCATCTTGGAGGGCGACTCCATCAAGGCCCACTTCATCGACACGGTTAGGGCAGGTAAATACCTCAACGATGAAGAGGTTGTCTGGAACGTCCTGAGCAAAGCCAGCGAGGCCTACGACTTTTTGACTTCAATCGGCATCGAGTTCGAGACCAATGAGACCGAGGGCGGTCACTCCTTTCCCAGGGTCTTCACGATTAAGAACGAGACCGGAAAGCACATGATGAAGGTTCTCCACATGGCTGCTAAAGAGGCAGGAGTGCACTTCGTTGAGGGCTTCGCTGAAGAGCTCGCCGTGAGGGAGAGGAAGGCCTACGGCGTCTTTCTCGAAGGGGAGCTCATGAAGTTCGACGCGACTGTAATAGCAACGGGGGGCTTTGCGGGGCTCTTCAAGTACACCGCGGGTTCTCCGCTAACTATCGGCCTTCTCATCGGCGATGCCGTAATGAAAGGCGCCCCCGCTCGCGATTTGGAGTTCATCCAGTTCCACCCAACCGGCTACATCGGGAAAAGCGGCGTTTTCCTCGTCAGCGAGGCCGTCCGCGGGGCAGGGGCTAAGCTGGTGACGGAAGACGGGAAGCGCTTCGTCAACGAGCTCTCCACCAGGGACATCGTTGCGAGGGCGATATACAGGCAGATGCTCGCTGGAAAGGAGGTCTACCTCGACGCCACCTCGATAGAGGACTTCAAGAAAAGCTTCCCCCAGATATACGCCTTCCTGAGGAAGGACGGCATCGACCCGTCGAGGGACTTAATTCCCGTCTCGCCAATAGCGCACTACACGATAGGCGGGATGGCCGTTGACCTCTGGTACAGGACGGCCATCAAGGGCCTCTATGCTGTGGGCGAAGCGATGAGCAACGGCTTCCACGGGGCGAACAGGCTGGCCAGCAACTCGCTCCTTGAGTGCATCGTTTCTGGCCTCGAAGTCGCGAGGACGATAGCGAGGGACAGGCCAAAGCTCGGCGAAGTTCGGGAGATTCAATATCACTTCGATTCACAGGGGGACGTCGATTCCCTCAGGGAGATACTCTGGAAGCATGCGGGCATAGTGAGGAGTGGTTCATCCCTGAGGGAGGGCTTAAAGAGGCTTGATTCGGTTGAGGCGGACCATAGGTTAAAGCTGCTCGCCAGGGGAGTCCTTGAGTGTGCCCTCGCGAGGGAAGAAAGCAGGGGCGCCCACTACCGCGAGGACTTTCCAGCTGTGAGGAAGGCCTTCGAGAGGCCGAGCTTCTTCGACGGGATGTGCAGGCTCTAACCAAAGCTTTAAATTCTCATCGAATCCTTATCATGCTCGGTGAAACGAGTGGAACTGCTCTATCTCATCGCCTCCTTCGCGGTAGTAATAGCCCTCATCTGGCTTAAAATCAACATCGGTGTCTCAATATTTGTCGGCTCCATAGTGCTGGCCTTCCTGTTTGGAATGAGTCCTGAGGATGCCGCTGTGACCCTTTACCGCTCCGCCACCTCGTGGGAGACGATAAGGCTGGTGCTCATAATAGCCTTTATCATGGGCATGACCTCAGTCTTCTCCCAGATAGGCTACCTGAAGGACATGGAAACTGCCGCGAGCAACCTCTTTCCCAAGGCCAAGTACTCTTTGGCCATGCTTCCCGCCCTCATCGGACTTATGCCGATGCCAGCTGGCGCACTGGTCTCGGCCCCCATGATAGAGCCGGTCGCCGGGAAGTTCGAGATGAAAGCTGAAGACAAAACCCTCGTCAACTACTGGTTCAGGCACATATGGGAGCACTCGTGGCCGATGTATCAGGCCATAGTCATCGCCTCGGCTCTCGTTGGAATCTCGATACGGGAGATGAGCACCAAGATGTTTCCCCTGACGGTTCTTATGGCACTCATCGGTTACGTCCTCCTTATCCGCCCGCTTCCCGATGCCGGTTCCGGAAAAGGAAACGTCAAAACCGGCCTCATACTTCTCCTGAAGAGCACGTACCCTATACTGGTTATCATACTCGTTTCAATCGTTCTGGGCATCGACATGGTCTACGGTGCTTTTCTTGGCTTCCTCTCGGCTCTCATTCCTAACCTGAAGAGGGTGAGCCTGAAAGGGGTCATTGCTCATGCTCTCCAGCTCAGGATAGTCTTTCTCCTCGTTGCGGTGATGTATTTCAAATACGTGCTCCAAACTACTGGAGCCGTTGAGACGCTCCCAAAAGCAATGATATCGATGAACCTGCCGGTGGTTCTCGTCCTCATGGTGACGCCCTTCATCGTCGGCCTTATGACGGGCATAAGCTTCGCCTACGTGGGGATGACCTTTCCCCTGCTCCTGCCCTTCTTCACGGGCTTTGACCACATAGCCCTCGCTTACCTGAGCGGCTACATGGGGATGCTCTTCAGTCCCGTGCACCTCTGCTTTGTGTTCTCCGCCGAATACTACGGGGCCGAGCTCCGGAGGACCTACCTGCGGCTCCTTTCTCCGGCGCTGCTCCTCTTCGCCGGGGGCGTTGCCTATATTGCCCTCTTTCTCTGAAAGCTTTTATACCCTGGAACATAGGGTTCCATAGGTGAGACCATGAAGATGGAGGAGCTCGTGCGGGAGATTGAACGTCTGAAGGAGGAGCGCAACGCTATAATCATGGCCCACAACTACCAGCTGCCTGAAATCCAGGAGATAGCGGACTTTCTCGGCGACAGCCTTGAACTCGCGAGGAAGGCCGTAAAGGTGGATGCCGACGTCATAGTCTTCGCGGGAGTGGACTTCATGGCAGAAACGGCAAAAATCCTCAACCCCGAAAAGACCGTCCTGCTCCCGAGTAAAAGGGCCACCTGTGCGATGGCCAACATGCTCAAGGTGGAGCACATCCTCAAGGCCAAGGAGCAGTACCCGGACGCGCCGGTGGTTCTCTACGTGAACACCACCGCCGAGACTAAGGCCTACGCCGACGTCACGGTTACCTCAGCCAACGCGGTCAAGATAGTTGAAAAGCTCGATTCCGATGTCATCATCTTCGGGCCGGACAAGAACCTGGCAAACTATGTGGCCAAAAAGACAGGCAAGAAGGTCATTCCCGTGCCGGAGTACGGGCACTGCTACGTCCACAGACAGTTCACCGTTCGAGATGTGGAGCGCGCGAGGAAGCTCTACCCCAACGCCAAGCTGATGGTTCACCCCGAGTGCGAGCCGGAGGTTCAAGAAAAGGCGGACATCATAGTCTCCACCGGCGGGATGATACGAAGGGCTAAAGAGTGGAACGAGTGGGTCGTCTTCACGGAGCATGAGATGGTCTACCGCCTTCAGAAGCTCTATCCAGATATTAAGTTCTACCCGGCTAAGGAAGATGCGGTCTGCATCGGCATGAAAGCCATAACGCTCAACCACATATACGAGGCACTCAGGGACATAAAGTACGAGGTTGAAGTGCCGGAGGAGATAGCCCGAAAGGCCAGGAGAGCCATCGAGAAAATGCTTGAGATGAGCTGAGGTGTTAAGTTGAGAGGGAAAGATTCCGAGGTTTTTGTTGAGTGTGGAGGGAAACTTTATGATTCCTCTTCATTACCTTCTCCGCTTCATTGAGGAGGACGCCCCCTTCGGCGACGTCACGAGCGAGGCGGTTATACCTGAAGGAACGAAGGCAAAAGCGGTAATCATTGCGAAGCAGAACGGGGTCATAGCGGGAGTCGAGGAGGCCAAAGCCCTCTTTGAGCACTTCGGGGTTGGAGTTGAGGTCCGGAAGAGGGACGGCGAAGAAGTGAAGAAGGGGGACATCATACTCAAGCTGACCGGTGATGCGCGCGCGATACTCCTCGTCGAGAGGACGGCTTTGAATGTCATGGGCAGGATGAGCGGGATTGCGACAGAGGTCAGAAGGCTGGTTGATAAGGTTAAGGCCGTAAATCCCAAGGTTCGCGTTGCAGGGACTAGGAAAACCCTCCTCAAGCCGATAGACAAAAGGGCCATACTCATCGGTGGAGGAGAGCCGCACCGCTTCTCGCTGAGCGACGCAATACTCATAAAGGACAACCACCTCGCTCTGGTCCCGCTCGAAGAGGCAATAAGGCGCGCCAAAGAGTTCAGCGTCTACAAGGTTGTCGAGGTCGAGGTCGAGAGCCTTGAGGATGCCATTAAAGCGGCAAGGGCGGGCGCGGACGTGGTTATGCTCGATAACATGACGCCCGGAGAGATAGCAGAGACGATAGAGGCTCTAAAGCGCGAGGGCCTCCGCGATGGGGTGAAGATCGAGGTCTCCGGTGGGATAACCCCGGAGAACATCGGGGAGTATGCGAAACTCGACATCGACGTCATAAGCCTCGGCTACCTCACGCACTCGGTCAGGAACTTCGACGTCAGCCTTGAGATAATTGGAAAGGCCTGAACGAGGGCTTTTCTGCTCTGCCTTATTTTTCCTGAAGTTTCTTGGGGGCCGGTGCGGCTTTTCCGCGGCAAGGTTTATATTCAAGTTTTTTCTTGAATAATATTGCAAGCCAAAACTTGAAATGGTGGTGTCCATGGGAAAGCTCCACGTTATAGAGGCTAAGGGTACCGAGAGGCTCAAGAGGGGCTTCGCCAAGATGGTCAAGGGCGGAGTGATAATGGACGTCACAAACGCTGAGCAGGCCAGAATAGCCGAGGAAGCCGGCGCGGTTTCTGTCATGGCGCTCCACATGGTTCCCGCGGACATAAGAAAGACCGGCGGCGTTGCCAGGATGGCCCCCGTTAAGAAGATCCAGGAGATAATGGACGCGGTTACGATTCCGGTTATGGCTAAGGTCAGGATCGGCCACGTCGCGGAGGCAAAAATTCTGGAAGCTTTGGGCGTTGACATGATAGACGAAAGCGAGGTTCTGACTCCCGCCGATCCGTATTTCCACATAGACAAGAGAGAATTTGCCGTTCCCTTCGTCTGCGGCGCCAGGAACCTCGGCGAGGCCGTGAGGAGGATATGGGAAGGCTCGGCCATGATAAGGACGAAAGGTGAGGCCGGAACCGGCAACATCGTCGAGGCAGTAAGACATGTCCGCCTCGTCGCAGACAACATAAGACTCCTCCAGAGGATGACCGATGAGCAGGTCTACGGAGTAGCTGAAAAGTTCGCCGAGCCCTACCTGAGGCTGGCCGCCAGCATAAGGGACATCAGTGGGATTCCCAAGCAGATACTCGAAAACGAGCCGGTTTACGGCCACTACACCTACGGCGAGATAGTTGAGGGGCTCTACAGGATTCTCCTGGAGATAAAGAAGCTCGGCCGCCTTCCGGTCGTCAACTTCGCCGCCGGAGGAGTTGCCACACCTGCTGATGCCGCCCTGATGATGGGGATGGGTATGGACGGCGTCTTCGTTGGGTCGGGAATCTTCAAGAGCTCCCGGCCCGAGAAGATGGCGAGGGCCATAGTTGAGGCCGTCAACCACTGGGATGAACCCGATGTCCTGGTCGAGATAAGCAGGGAAATCGGCGAGCCGATGCGAGGCAGGGACATTGAAGAGCTGGAGGTTCGCCTTGAGGAGAGGGGCGTTTGATCTCTTTTCCTTCCCTTTTCAATGAGGTGGTGGGAATGGTTAAGGTAGGCGTTATAGGCCTTCAGGGCGACGTCAGCGAGCACATCGAGGCGAGCAGGAGGGCTTTGGAGAACCTCGGGGTTTCCGGAGAGGTCATCTGGCTCAGGAAGCCGGGGCAGCTGGAGGGAATTTCCGCAATCATAATCCCCGGCGGCGAGAGCACGACGATATCGAGGCTCATGGTGAAGAACGGCCTTTTTGAACCCATCAAAGAGCTCGGCGAGAAAGGTCTGCCCATAATGGGCACCTGTGCCGGTCTAATAATGCTCTCGAAGGAGGTAACCGGTGCAACGCCAGAGCAGAGGTTCCTCAAGTTGCTCGACGTTCGCGTTAATAGAAACGCCTACGGCAGGCAGGTGGACAGCTTCGAGGCACCGATAAAGCTGGCCTTCAGCGACGAGCCCTTCCCCGGCGTCTTTATCCGCGCCCCGAGGATAGTAGAACTCCTCAACGACAAGGTGAAGCCGATAGCATGGCTCGGCGACAGGGTCGTTGGAGTCGAGGCCGGCAACGTAATCGGGCTGGAGTTCCACCCGGAGCTGACTGATGACACAAGGGTTCACGAGTACCTCCTGGAGAAGGCGATATAATCTGAACATTTCTTCATCAATTTCTTCCAGAAAGCTTTTTATCTTTGCCATTCAAATGTTTATTGGTGGTGTTGTGGACGAACTTAGGACTGTCGTCTGTCCCTACTGCGGGTTTGGCTGCAGGCTTCTCGTTGACACCAGAACAATGAAAGTAAAGCCTTACGGTGGCGAGCCCAACAGGGGCAAGCTCTGCCCCAAGGGTCTCCACGCAACAGAGTTCGTTCTTTCCGGGGACAGGCTCAGGCGCCCCCTGAAGCGTGAAGGCTCTAGAATGAGGCCAATAAGCTGGGGGCAGGCCATCGAGGAGATAGCGGGCAAGCTCCTCGAAATCCGCGAGCTGTACGGTGCTGACGCTGTAGCGTTCATGGCATCGTCCAAGGTGAGCAACGAGGAAAACTACCTCCTCCAGAAGATAGCGAGGCTCTTCGGCACCAACAACATAGACAACTGTGCCCGCCTCTGCCACGAGGCGAGCGTCCACGCCCTCAAGATGACCGTCGGCGCGGGGGCGCAGACCAACCCCTACGAAGACCTTGAGGGGTTCGGGGCAATACTCATCTGGGGCTACAATCCCGCTGAGACACACCCCGTTGTTATGGACTACATCCTGAAGGCCAAGAGGAATGGGGCCAAAATAATAGTTGTTGACGTCAGGGAAACCAGAACGATGGCCTTCGCGGACTATAAGCTAATCATCCGTCCGGGGACCGACATAGCCCTCGCGAACGCCATGATGAACGTCATAATCCGGGAGGAGCTCTACGATGAGGAGTTCATAAAGACCAGAACCGCCGGCTTCTCCGAGGTGAGGATGGCGGTGATGAAGTACACTCCGGAGTACGCGGAGAAGGTAACGGGAATTCCGGCTGAAACTATCAGAGAAGTTTCGAGAACCTTTGCCTTGGCCGGAAGCGGCGCGATAATGTGGGGTATGGGTTTGACACAGCATGTTTCAGGCGTTGAGAACGTCATGGCCGTTATAGACATAGCACTCCTCCTGGGCTATATCGGGGAAAAAGGTGGCCTATACCCCATGCGCGGTCAGAACAACGTCCAGGGAGCGGCGTACATGGGTGCGCTGAGCGAGTTTCTGCCGGGCTACGTCCCGCTGACCGACGAGCGCTTTAGAAAGCGTGTGGCAAAGATATGGGGCGTGGAAGACCTCCCGACGGAGCGCGGGCTCTACCTCACGGAGCTCTGGGATGCGATAGAGAGCAACGATATTAAAGCGCTCTACATAGTCGGGGAAAACCCTGCCGTCAGTGAGGCGGACTTCCTCAGGGTGAGAGATGCCCTCAGGAAGCTCGACCTCCTCGTTGTTCAGGACGTTTTCATGAGCAGGACTGCCCGCTACGCCCACTACGTTCTTCCTGCGAGTGCCTTCTGCGAAAAGTCCGGAAGCTACATGAACAGCGAAAGAAGGATTCAGTGGAGCCATAAGATCTGCGAGCCGATGGGTGACTCCAAGCCCGACTGGGAGATACTTACCATGCTCGGCAGGGCCCTCGGTTTGCCCGGGTTCAACTATTCGAGCGTTGAAGAGATAACGGGGGAATACTTCCGCCTCTTCCCCTCGCTGGAGGAAAGGAGCGTTGAGGAACTGAAGAACTCGGAGGGGATATTCCTTCCGAAGAAGAGGCTCCACACCTGGGAGTTCTCAACGCCAGACGGAAAGGCCAGGTTCATCGCTGTGGAGCAGGTGCAGCCCTGGGAGAGGCCGGACTACGAGTACCCCTTCATACTTACGACAATCAGGCTGATAAGCCACTACAACACCGGTGAAATGACCCTCAGGAGCCCATCTCTCGTCAGGCTGATGGGGGAACCGAGGGCGTTAATCAACGAACGCGACGCTGAGAGGCTCGGGATCAGCGATGGCGACTGGGTCGAGATTGAGACGAGGCGCGGGAAGATACGAATGCGCGCGAAGCTCGGCGGTATTCCCTCCGGAGTGGTTGCGGTTCCCTTCCACTTCAAGGCGAACAAAATAACGAGCCCTGCCCTGAACAAAGCCGGAACGCCGGAGCTCAAGTTCTCTGCGTGCAGGGTGAGGAAGCTCGAAAGAGGCTAACGTTTAAAAGTTTCTTCTCCAATCTTTAACTATGTCCAAAGTGATAGTTGCCGTATACCGGGGAGACATCATAATTCCCCTCGAAAAGCTCAACATCCCCCAGGGCGCGAAGCTCCTGATAAGGATAGAGAAGATTGAAGAGAAAGACGCCCTCAAGGAGATTGGATATCTAAAGCTCCTCAGGGAGGGAGAGGATGCCGAGGAGCTCTTTGAAATTTAACCAGGGCGATATAGTTCTTCTGGAACTTCCTTTCACGGACTACCTGGGAAGCAAACTCCGGCCGGTTTTAGTGGTGAGTTCCGACGAGCTGAACTCCATAAGTAATGACCTTGTGGTGCTGAAGATCACGAGCAAACCCCATTTCAAGGATTTTCAGGTTGAGCTGGTTCAAAGTGACCTTCTACAGGGGAAGTTGAAAAAGAGAAGCTTTATCGACTGTTCCTCCGTTTTTACCGTGGAGAAATCCCTTGTAATCAAAAGAATAGCCAAGTTAACGCCCAAAAAGCTCCAGGAAGTTAAAAATATCCTCAAAAGGACTTTTGGCATTGATTAAAGCCTGAACACCCACTTCGGACACTCGTAGGTGAGGACAACGTTATGTTTTTTAGGAAATTCAGCTCTATTCCTCTTGGTGGTCACTATGGGAGAAGTCCTTGTTAAGGTTCCCTCTGATCTTATGAGAATCCTTCGTCTTGATGAAAGGGAGCTTTCACGGGCGGTTCGGGTATACCTGGCTATAGAGCTGTATCGCGAGGGTATCGTTAGCCTTGGAAAAGCCGCCGAGATAGCTGGGGTGGACAGATGGGAGATGATGGAGCTCCTCGCATCCAGAGGTGTTTCCCTGAATTACGATGAAGACGACCTTCAGAGGACATCAAGACCCTTGAGGGATTGCTATGATTGTTGTCGCCGATTCCGGTCCGCTTATAGCCCTCGCGAAGATAGGGAAGCTTCACGTCTTACACGAGCTGTTTGGGACGGTGGTGATTCCGAGGGCAGTATGGGTAGAGGTTGTAGAACGCGGCAAGAGAAAACCTGGTTCGGAAGAGGTCAGAAACGCTGAGTGGATTGAGGTTGTTGAAGTCAGGGACGTTCTCGGAGTTGAAATCCTTGAGAGAGAAATTGAGAAGGGAGAGGCTGAAGCCATAGTGCTTGCAAGGGAGCTAAACGCGCCCCTTTTGCTCCTCGATGAGAAGATTCCGGGGATAATAGCGAAGTCCCTCGGCCTTAAAGTTTCTGGAAGCCTCGCCGTTCTCTTTATGGCCAAGAAACGAGGGATTTTGAACGAGGATCTCGATTCGCTGATCAGAGAGCTAAGGCGTAAAGGGGTGTACTTCAGCGATGGAGTTGTGAAATCCCTGAAGGAGATGTATTCTAAAACCTGAACGCCCACTCCGGATACTCTCCGGTAAGGCACGCCATGCAGAGGTCCCTCCTCCCGACGGCCTTTTTCAGCCCATCTACGCTGAGGTAAGCCAGGCTGTCGGCGCCTATTGCCTTCTCCACCTTCCCGACGCTCCCAAAGGCCGCTATGAGCTCGTGCCTGGTAGGAATGTCCACCCCCATGTAGCACGGGTACCTTATCGGTGGAGATGCTATTCTCACGTGCACCTCCCTCGCGCCGGCCCTTCTAAGCATTACCACGATGCGCTTCATGGTCGTTCCCCTGACGATTGAGTCATCAACAAGAACGACGCTCTTGCCCTCTATTACCTCCCTCACCGGCGAGAGCTTGAGCTTAACCTTCAGCTCGCGGTAGAACTGGCCTGGGATTATGAATGTCCTTCCTATGTAGCGGTTCTTTATCAAACCTTCCGAGTAGGGAATCCCGCTGACCCTGGAGAAACCCAAGGCGGAAGCCCTTCCAGAGTCCGGCACGGCTATGACGACGTCTCCATTGGCGGGGCTTTCCCTTGCCAGTTCTTCTCCCATCCTGACCCTCGCAGTATAGACGTTTACACCGTCTATCGTGCTGTCCGGGCGGGCGAAGTATATGTACTCAAAGACGCAGCCGCGGTGCTCTCCCGTTGCCACGACCCTGCTTTCGATTTCATCCTCCGAGAGGAGGAAGACCTCCCCGGGCTTCACGTTCCTCACGTCGTCAACGAAGAGCCTCAGTGCGGAATCCTCCGAGGCGAAATAGTGGCCGTTTCTACTCCCGTAGCTTAATGGCCTGAAGCCGACCGGATCCCTGGCCACGAGTATCTTCCCGTCGAACAGGAATGCGACCGAGTAGGCCCCTTTAACCTCCTCAAAGACGGCCTTCATGGCCTCAAATTCATCTCCCGTCTCTTTTAGATGCCAGAGAAAAGAGATGCCCAGCAGCTCAGAGTCCACCGAGTGCCTGAACTTAACTCCCAGCCGTTCGTAGTACCGCCTGAGGGGGAGGAAATTCGTGAGGGTCCCGTTGTGGGCTATCGCGATGCTCTTCCCGCAACAGCCTGTCTCCAGCGGCTGGGTTTCCGTGAGGGAGCCGGAGGTGGAATACCGGACGTGGGCTATTGCCATTCCTGATTTCAGCTTCGCCACCTCGCCGTTCCTGAAGACCTCCGAAACGAGCCCCCTACCAGCTATCGTTTTTATCCTGTGCTTCCAGACGCTTATTCCCGCGCTCTCCTGTCCCCTGTGCTGCAGGGCTATGAGTGCGTAGTAGGCTTTCTTGGGGGCGTTCTCAGCAACGGCCGCAAAGACGCCGCACTTCTCCCTCATGAGGAACCCCGCCAGTTTTTGACGTGAATATGTTAATAAATATGGGTTCTATCACAATATTTTGGCCTTCTTGTGTTTAAAAGCTTTGCCCATTGATTAACATTTATATGCTTAAATAAGCCTTAAATATGGAGAAATTTTACATAAAAATGGTGAAGCCCATGCAGGTTTACGAAGGTAAGGCCAAGAAGGTTATCCCTCTCGACGATGGAAATGCGATTATGGAGTTCAAAGACGATGCAACAGCCTTCGATGGTAGGAAGAAGGGTCAGTTTAGGGGCAAGGGCTGGCTCAACGCCCAGATAAGCGCGGTTCTCTTTAAAGTCCTTGAGGAGAGGGGCGTTAAGACGCACTTCATAGGCGTTGCAGGCGACAACAGGCTCATCGTTGAGAGGCTCAAGATGTATCCCCTTGAGGTAGTGGTTAGAAACGTTGTAGCGGGGAGCCTGAAGAAGCGCCTTCCCCTTGAGGAGGGAACCGAATTAAAAGAGCCGATAGTCGAGCTCTACTACAAGGACGACGGCCTCGGCGATCCTATGATAAACCACCACCACGCAAAGGTTCTCGGGATAAGCCAGGATGAGATAAGGGAGATGGAGCGCATAGCCCTCAAGGTGAACGAGATCCTCAGAGAGTACTTCGCCGAGCGCGGGGTAATCTTGGTGGACTTCAAGCTGGAGTTCGGAAAGAACGGGAGGGGTGAGATAATCCTCGGCGACGAGATAAGCCCGGACACCTGCCGCTTCTGGGACGCTGAGACAAAGAAGAGCCTCGACAAGGACGTCTTCAGGTTTGATAAAGGCGACCTCGTTAAAGCTTACGAGGAACTCTACGAGCGTCTCACTGGCAGTTCGCTCTCATAGGTTATGAGAACCGTGTAGCAGCCCTTCTCATCTTCCTCTATCACTATTTTCCTCAGCCGGGTTCCGTATTCGCTTACGGCCTTTTCAACCAGCTCCGGCAGGTTTTCAAGGAACGCCTTCCTCTTTACCGTGATCTCCATGCGACCACCGAAGAAAAGTTTCAGGAGGGGCTTAAAGCTTTACCCCGTAGTTCATCACTACTATCCCCGGTCTTTCTGTGACGGTTCCAAGCTCAAAGGCCTCAAAGTGCCTGTTGAGGACATCAAGTGCGTTCTCCCTCTCCTCCGCCGGCACTACAGCTATCATGCCAACGCCCATGTTGAACACCCTGAACATCTCCTCCAGGGGGACGCCGTTTTCGTGGATGAGCTTAAATATTCCTTCGATGGGTGGCATCTCAAGGGAAAAACCGTGGCTGGTGAGGCGCTTCAGGTTGGTCAGGCCACCGCCCGTTATGTGTGCCAATCCGTGAACCTCAACGCTCTCGATGAGCTCCAAGACTGCCCCCACATAAATCCTGGTCGGCTCCAGAAGCCACTCCCAGAGCTTTCTTCCCTCGTATTCGTAGTCGAGGCCGTACTTTGGGATGAGGAGCTTTCTCGCCAGTGTCAGACCGTTGGAGTGTATCCCCGAGCTGGCGATCCCGATGACGGCATCCCCTGGCTTTATCTCCTCGCCGGTTATTACCTCTTCCTTCCTCACTATCCCGATGGCGGTTCCGGCCAAATCGAGGCCGTTTATCAGGTCGGGCATCACAGCGGTTTCGCCACCCACTATCGCTGTCCCTGCCTGCCTCGCCCCCTCGTAGAGGCCCTTGGCTATCCCGGCAAAGACCTTGTCGTCAGGCTCCCTCACGACGAGATAGTCAACGAGAGCTATAGGCTCGGCCCCAACGCAGAGCAAATCATTGACGTTCATCGCTACCATGTCTATTCCTATCGTGTCGAACTTGCCGACGGCTTCCGCTACAAGAACCTTTGTGCCGACGCCATCAGTCGTCATTGCGAGGTAAAATTCTCCGAAGTCCATAAGCGCCGCGTAGTGGCCCAGGTTCTCGGCCGGTTCGCCGAGCTTTCCTTTTCTGAACCTGAACGTCTCCTTCGCGAGGCTTATGATTCCCCTGAGGGCCTTCGTGGTTTTTTCGTCATCGACTCCTGCCTGGGCGTAGGTCAGCATGAGCACCACCGGTGAGAGTTCCACAGGGGGCTTAAAAGCTTTGCCATATTCATGCTTAAAAAGGCTTAAATATCATGAATTTTTAACATTTTAACGTCAAAATTTGGGGTGATGATAATGATCAAGCCCCGGGACGAGCTCGGAACCGCTATGACGGATTCTGCCCAGAAGATACTCCTCCTCGGAAGCGGTGAACTGGGAAAGGAGATAGCCATCGAGGCCCAGAGGCTCGGCGTTGAAGTCATCGCCGTTGACCGCTACGCCAACGCTCCGGCCATGCAGGTCGCCCACCGCTCCTACGTTGGAGACATGCGTAAGGCTGACTTCCTCTTCTCGGTCGTAGAGAGGGAAAAGCCCGACGCGATAATCCCTGAGATAGAGGCCATAAACCTCGACGCCCTCTTCGAGCTGGAGAAGGAGTATTTCGTCGTTCCCAATGCAAGGGCAACGTGGATAGCCATGCACCGCGAGAGGACGAGGGAGACCCTCGCGAAGGAAGCCAAAGTTCCCACTTCACGCTACGCCTACGCCACCACTCTCGACGAGCTCTACGAGGCCTGTGAGAGAATAGGCTACCCCTGCCACACCAAGGCCATAATGAGCTCCTCAGGTAAGGGTTCTTACTTCGTTAAGGGACCGGAGGATGTTCCAAAGGCCTGGGAGGAGGCCAAGAAGAAGGCCCGCGGCAGCGCCGACAAGATAATCGTTGAAGAGCACATTGAGTTTGACATTGAGATAACCGAGCTTGCCGTCAGACACTACGACGAGAACGGTGAAATCGTCACGACCTTCCCGAAGCCGGTCGGCCACTACCAGATTGACGGGGACTATCATTCCAGCTGGCAGCCGGCGGAGATAAGTGAAAAGGCCGAACGCGAGGTTTACAGGATAGCCAAGCGCATTACCGACGTACTTGGCGGCCTCGGCCTCTTTGGCGTCGAGATGTTCGTGAAGGGAGATAAGGTTTATGCCAACGAGGTCTCGCCGAGGCCCCACGACACGGGCATGGTGACTTTAGCCTCCCATCCAACGGGCTTCTCCGAGTTCGGGCTTCACCTCAGAGCGGTTTTGGGACTTCCCATTCCCGGCGAGTGGGTTGAAGACTACCGCCTGTTCCCAATCCTAACGCCCGCCGCCACCCACGTCATCAAGGCCAACGGCTCCGGCTACTCCCCACGTTTCCGCGGGCTGGCTAGGGCTTTAAGCGTTCCGAACGCAACTGTGAGGCTCTTTGGAAAGCCTGAGGCGTATCCGGGCAGAAGGCTCGGGGTTGTGCTCGCGTGGGATAAGGATGTGGGGGAGGCAAGGAGGCGTGCCGAGCTGGTGGCACACACGGTTGAGCTTAGAACCCGGGGTTCGGGGTGGCACTCCCAGGACTACGAGAGGAGAAAACACCTCATTTGATTAACACCTTGTTACAGTTCGACGGAAAAAGGAAAGATTTAAAAGGACTAAAATGTTCCAAAATGTGGCCTTGAATCAGGTGTTTCTAAAATAAAGTGAGGATTGAATAAGAGATTGTCCTGATGCGGGCCTATGCCCGCATCCTTTCCCTGTACTCTTCAAGCTTCTCCCTCAGCTTCTCGTCCTTTACCGCGAGGATCTCCACTGCAAGCAGTGCGGCGTTTTTGCCGTTGTCTATACCAACCGTTGCCACGGGGACACCAGGGGGGAGCTGGGCTATGCTCAGGAGGGCGTCGAGACCGTTGAGCTTGGCCGAAACGGGAACTCCGATGACGGGCTTGACGGTGTGGGCCGCTATAACTCCCGGTAAGGCTGCGCTCAGTCCGGCGATGGCTATGAAAACGTCGTAGTCCTTCTTCGCCAGCTCCTCAACCTTCTTCGGGTTCCTGTGGGCCGAGGCGACCTCAACGTCGTACTCAACGCCAAACTCCTCGAGAACCTTCGTAACCTTCTCAGCTATATGGGAATCGCTCTTGCTTCCCATCACCACGAGCACCTTCATGGACTTCACCGGATTGAGTTCCTCTTGACCTTTATAAATTTTGCCATTTTAATGTAAAAACAAAGCTTAAAAACTTAAGTTTTTGACAAATATATGGTGAAGCTCATGAAGGTTCTGCTCGTTGGAGGCGGCGGTAGGGAGAACGCCATCGGTGAGGCGCTCGTGAGGAGCGGTGCCGAGCTGTACGTCATCTCAAAGCACAGGAACCCCGGACTGGCCAGGCTTGCAAGGGGCTACGGACTGGCTGATGAAACGGATGTTGAGAAAGTCCTCGAACTCGCTCGGAAATGGGGGATAGAACTTGCCTTCATAGGCCCGGAGGCGCCTCTTGAGAAGGGTATAGTCGATTCCTTTGAGCGTGAGGGCATCCCGGCGGTTGGGCCGACTAAGGATGCCGCCCGGATTGAGACCAACAAGGCCTTCGCCCGCTCCCTCATGGAGGAATATGAGATTCCTGGTAGGAAGCTTTTCAAGGTTTTTGAAGACGTCTCAGAGATGCGCTCGTGGATAGACGACTTCGGAGGGCCCGTCGTTGTGAAGCCCCTTGGTCTGACCGGCGGAAAGGGCGTTAAGGTCGTTGGCTACCAGCTGCGGGACAACGAGGAGGCCAAGGCTTACGCTGAGGAGCTCATCAGAAAGGACGGAAAGGTTCTGATTGAAGAAAGAACCGACGGCGTTGAGTTCACCTTCCAGGTCTTCACGGACGGGAAGAGGGTAATCCCAATGCCCCTCGCCCAGGACTACCCCCACGCCTACGAGGACGATAGGGGCCCCATTACCGGCGGCATGGGCTCTTACTCATGCGGGAACCACCTGCTCCCTTTTGTCACACGTGAGGACTACAAGAAGGCCCTTGAAACACTCAAGGCGACCGTTGAAGCCATGCGGAAGAACGGAACGCCCTACCGGGGAATCCTCTACGGCCAGTTCATGCTCTCCAAAGACGGGCCAGTTCTCATAGAGTACAACGCCCGATTCGGCGACCCGGAAGCAATGAACGTCCTCCCCCTCCTGAAGACGAGCCTGGTTGATATCGCAGAGGGAATCGTGGACGGCAGCCTTGGAAAGGCAGAATTCGAGAAAAAGGCAACGGTCGTCAAATATTTGGCCCCAAAGGGCTATCCTCTGAACCCAATTAAGGGAGTTAGAGTTCAGGTGGACGAGGAGGCCATAGTCGAAGCCGGGGCAAGGATCTACTACGCCTCCATTGACGAGAACTTCACTCTCCTCGGCTCGCGTGCCATAGCGGTCGTTGGAATTGCGGATACTCTTGAAGAGGCGGGGAGAATAGCCGAGAAAGCCGTCCCCCACGTTAAGGGCGAGCTCTTCTACCGGGGAGACGTTGGAACGAGGGAGAGCGTTGAGAAGAGGATCAGGCTGATGAAAGAGCTCGGAAAGGATTTCGAGCCGAATTCATGCTGAGGTGGTCCGGATGATAAGCCGTGAGGAGATTTTGAGCGTTCTCGAAAGCTATAATCCGGAGAAAATCACCGTTGGAGTAATAGGGAGCCACTCCGCGCTGGACATAGGAGATGGAGCAAAGGAAGAGGGCCTTCCCGTATTGGTGGTTGCCCAGAGGGGCAGGCACAGGACCTACGCCGAGTACTTCAAGCTGAGGAAGACGAGGGACGGTCTGACCAAGGGCTTCATCGACGAGGTTGTTGTCCTTGAGAAGTTTGCCCAAATCATCGACGTTCAGGACGAGCTGGTAAAGAGGAACGTCATCTTCGTGCCAAACCGCTCCTTTGTGGTCTACACCGGCATTGACAGGGTGGAGAATGACTTCCGCGTCCCGCTCTTCGGGAGCAGAAATTTACTCAGAAGCGAGGAGAGGGGCGAGGAGAAGAGCTACTACTGGCTCCTTGAGAGGGCTGGGCTTCCTTACCCTGAACCCGTTAAACCAGAAGAGATTGACGAGGTCGGTCTCGTCATCGTCAAGCTTCCCCATGCCAAGAAGAGGCTTGAGCGCGGCTTCTTCACGGCTGCAAGCTACAAGGAGTTCCGCGAGAAGGCTGAGAAGCTCATCAAGCTCGGTGTAATCACCGAGGAAGACCTTTCCAAAGCGAGGATCGAGCGCTACATCATCGGCCCGGTCTTCAACTTCGACTTCTTCTACTCGCCGATCGACGGGGAGATAGAGCTTTTGGGCATAGACTGGCGCTTCGAGACCAGCCTGGACGGCCATGTTCGCCTGCCTGCTCACCAGCAGCTCACCCTTCCGGAGCACCAGTTCGAGCCCGAGTACACCGTAACCGGCCATGCCTCTTCAACCCTCAGGGAGTCCCTCCTTGAGAAGGTCTTCGACATGGCCGAGAGCTACGTGAAGGCAACCCAAAAGTACTATCCGCCGGGAATCATCGGGCCCTTCACGCTCCAGACGGCCGTTGATAAAGACCTGAACTTCTACATCTACGACGTGGCGCCGAGAACGGGCGGCGGAACCAACATCCACATGGCGGTGGGTCACCCCTACGGCAACGCCCTCTGGAGGAGGCCGATGAGCACAGGAAGGAGAGTTGCCCTTGAGATTAAGCGCGCGATAGAGCTGGACGAGCTTGAGAAGGTCGTCACGTGAGGTGGTACTCATGAGATGGAAGGTTACCGTCATCGTCCGCCTCAAGGAAGGCCTCAACGACCCGGAAGGGAGGGTTATAGGAAACGCCCTCAGGAACCTCGGCTACGCGGTTGAAAACCTCAGGGTTCCCAAGTACTTCGAGTTCGAGCTGGAGAGCGAAGAGCCCGAGCGGGAAGTGGAGGAGATGTGCAGAAGGCTCCTCGCTAACCCGCTCGTCCACAACTACGAGTACAGCATCGAGCCGGTGAGCTGAGATGGTTCGCTTTGCAGTGGTGGTGTTTCCGGGAACCAACTGCGACTTTGAGACCGAGAGGGCCATAAGAAATGCTGGAGGAAAAGCGGAGCGCGTCTGGTATAAAGCAAATCTCAAGGACTTTGATGGAGTTGTTTTGCCCGGGGGATTCAGCTACGCCGATTACCTCCGCGCTGGAGCTATAGCCGCTCGACAGGAGATAATGGAAGAGGTTAAGGAGTTTGCCCGCGAGGGAAGACCTGTCCTCGGGATATGCAACGGCTTCCAGGTTCTGACGGAGGCGGGTCTCCTTCCGGGAGCACTGAGGCCGAACAGGATTCCGCGCTTCCTCTGCAGGTGGGTTCATCTCCGCGTTGAAGACATCCAGACGCCATTCACCTCACTATACGAACCCGGTGAGGTTATCAGAATGCCGATAGCCCACGCGGAGGGCAACTACTACGTTGACGACCCATCGAAGGCCAGGGTGGTTTTCCAGTACAGCGACGAAAAGGGCAACGTAACCGAAAAGGCCAACCCCAACGGCTCGGTTCTCAACATAGCGGCGATAGCCAGCGAGAGGGGCAACGTCCTCGGGACCATGCCCCACCCGGAGCGTGCGAGCGACCGCTTTTTAGGCAGTGAAGACGGCTTGAGGCTCTTCAGGAGCATGGTGGAGTGGGCGAAGAAATAATCACTACTAACCTTTCGGTTTTTTATACGGAAATATTTAAATACTTTCATTTGTTTTATGTGTCCCGTGGAGGTGTGAATTTTGAAAAGTCCACTCTCCAAAATCATCCACCAGATCCTACCTCCACTCATAATCATACTACTCCTTTGTACACTTTTTGTGCACAGTATGTGGACTGGACAAAAAGCATTCCTTCAATTAAGTATTGTCCCCACATCAGAATGCTTGGATAACATCTGTATTGAGGTAAACCCATACGTTGAACTGACAAACGTCGTCTTTTACCTTGCTGGCTGGGATTCCAGCAATAGTACACCCTATTCCCAAGAGGTTGAGTCTTACTTTTCCCCCTACAGAAATCACAGGGCAGTGCTTCTCGCCAGAAAAGCCCTGAGAGCGGGCCTATCATACGATGCCATCCCTAAGTTTGCGCTGGAGCTGAACTTCACGGAATGGAGCGGGTACCTTATAGGGAGAGTTCATGGAAACAAAAAACTCCTCAACGAACTCGCCATGGCCATAAAAGATTTCGCCCAGGACTCGAACTTTTCCACCTTCTACGAGAACCACGAAGCATTTTACAGGGTGCAGATAAGGCTCTTTTTAAAGGAGAATCCCGATGTCTTTAACATTCCCCACTTTGAGGAGAAGTTCTTTGGAGAGAAATGGAAGCGCTGGGTTTTCGTCCTTCAGCCTCTTGAGGCATACTACAGCTACAGCGCTTGGAGAAACAACACCGTTTACGCCTTTCTTGGTGTCTGCTCTTTTTCCAACGGAACGCTCTACTACTGCAGTGCTTCCGCCCATGAGCTCGCCCACAGCTTCGTTAACCCTGCGGTGGAGAGACACTACTGGGAGTTCAAGAAGTACGAGGAAATGTTCTCACCTGTAAAGAATGTTATGACCTCCATGGGATACTCCAGCTGGAAAACCTACCTGGATGAAACCTTTGTTAGGGCTTTCGAGGCCTACTACATACTCGAAACTCAGGATAATCAAAGCGCCGAGAGGTTCATAGAGAACCAAGAGAGCCTCGGTTTATACCTTGTAGGAAGAGTATACAATGCCTATCTCACAGATTACCTTCGAAACAGAGACAAATACCTACCTTCGAGAGCTTTATGCCAGAACTCGCAAGACTCATGGATATCTGGTACAGAGAGGGCTTCTGGAGGAACGTTTCATCGGAACCAACAATCAGAACGGTTTTAATTATGTTTAAAACGAAGGGCGTTAAGGTGTATTCTCCGAACCTCTCGGAGAGCACCTACGTGAAAAGCTACGTTAATATGCTTGAGAAGGCTGGATTTGAGGTGACGTTCACGAGCGGTCTTGAGAGTGGCAATCTGATTGTCCTTGCACCGCTAAGCTCTCCCGTTGTTCGTGAACTCAACAGGTACGTGGAGATACAAAGTAACCATGTCGTTCTCAACGGGGTTGAATACTCCAAGGGGATTTTCATCGTCGAAGCTCTGAACAATCCTGAGGGTGGAGGGTACGTCCTTTTAATAGCAGGATCACCTGACGTGTTCAAGAGGAAGCCCTCCGGAGGTGGGGATGAAAACCTGCTAAACTATCATTACTTTGTCTATATAACGAGCCTTAAAAGAGCCGTCGCTTTCGGATAATCTTTTGTTTGCCATTTTTCTGTCAAAATAAACCTTAAAAACAAAACTTTTTTACACTAATTCGTCAATTAATGGAGGGTTCACGATGTTCCCCCACGAGGAGAAGCTCATCCGTGAACGCTTGAAGAGAGAGCCGAACGAGCTCGAATGCGCTATGCTCGAGGTCATGTGGAGCGAGCACGCCTCCTACAAGTCGAGCAGGCCCTGGCTGAAGCTCCTGCCGGCCGAGAACGAGCACGTGATTTTGGGCCCCGGAGAGGACGCTGGAATAGTGAGGTTCGACGATGAAACATGGATAGCCGTTGGAATCGAGAGCCACAACCATCCTTCCGCTGTGGAACCCTACGGTGGTGCCGCCACGGGAGTCGGCGGAATAGTGAGGGACATACTATGCATGGGGGCGAGACCGATTGCTCTGCTTGATCCCATACGCTTCGGTCCGTTGGATAAGGAGCGGAACAGATACCTCTTTGAGTACGTTGTCAAGGGCATAGCCGACTACGGCAACAGGATAGGCGTTCCAACGGTTGGGGGCGAAACGGAGTTTGATGAGAGCCTCGACAACTACACGCTCGTCAACGTCGCCTGCGTCGGAGTTATGAAGCCTGAGCACCTCGTCCACAGCTTTGTTGAGGAACCGGGTCTCAAGCTCATCCTCGTCGGCAACAGAACGGGAAGGGACGGCATTCACGGTGTCACCTTTGCGAGTGAAGAGCTGGGCGAGAACGCGGAGGAGGAAGACCGCTCGGCGGTTCAGATTCCCGACCCCTTCACGGAGAAACTGTTGATTGAAGCCACGCTTGAGGCCGTTTACACCGGCAGGGTGAAAGCGCTGAAGGATTTGGGCGGCGGCGGTTTGACCTGCGCCGCATCTGAGATGGCTGGCAAAAAGGGTTTCGGCGCGGTAATCTACGCCGACAGGGTTCCACTCCGCGAACCGGGAATGACCCCGACCGAGGTCATGATTTCAGAGAGCCAGGAGAGGATGCTCTTCGCGGTTAAGCCGGAAGACGTTGATGCCCTTGGAAAGATTTTCGAGAAGCACGGCCTTGAGTGGACGGTCGTCGGGGAGATCATCGAGGAGCCGCGCTTTGTGATATACTGGATGGGGGAGAAGGCAGCGGACCTTCCAGTAGAACTCCTCGCAGATGTGCCGACGATAGAGTGGGAGATGCGGTCTTACAGCATCGAAAAGCCTGCTGAGACGCCGGATGTTTCTTTTGGAGATGCCCTCGGCCTTGTCTGGAGCAGTCCGAACGTCGTAAGCAAGCGCTGGGTCTGGGAGGGGTACGACTACGAGGTTCAGGGGAGGACCGTCCTTAAGCCCGGCCGTGACTCTGCCATCCTAAAGCTCAACGACGAGTATGGTCTGGCCTTCACTGCCGACGGGAACCCAAGCCACAGCTATCTGAACCCCTATCATGGGGCTATGGGAGCCGTTGCCGAGGTTGTCAGAAACCTCGTGAGCGTTGGGGCCAAGCCATTGGCCTTGGTGGACAACCTCAACTTCGCCTCACCCGAGAGGCCCGAGGTTTACTGGAGCTTCGCCGAGACTGTGAGGGGGTTGGCCGATGCGGCCAAAGCCTTTGGTTTGGCGTACGTCAGCGGGAACGTCAGCTTTTACAACGAAGTTGCAGGAAGGCCGATAAAGCCTACCCCTGTGGTTGCAGGCCTTGGGAAGGCCAAGCTTGAGGAAATCCCTGAGATGGGGCTGGGCGATGGACTGCTCATAGGCATCATTGGAATAACGAAGGCCGAACTCGGCGGCTCGGAGCTGTTCGCGAGGCTCGGCGTCGAAGGCGGCTTTACCCCCCGCGTGAACCTCGACGAGGAGAAAGCCAACGCCGAGGGAATTCTGAAGGCTATACAGAAAGGCCTCGTCAGAGCGGTTCACGACGTGAGCAGGGGCGGGATAGCCGCTGCCCTCGTGGAGATGGCCGTGTCAGGAAATGTGGGCTTCACGGCAGACCTCTCAAGGGTTTTCTCCGAGACCTCGAATCCCATAGAGGTCGCCTTCAGCGAGAGTCATGGACGCTACATAGTTGCCTTCCCCGAGGAAAACCTTGACGAGCTCAGGTCCACCTTCAGGCACTTCGCGGTCATCGGAAAGGCGGGGGGAAGTGATGCGGTCTTCCTCTGGGACGGAAGGGAGCTCTTTCGGAAGCCCCTTGAAGAGCTTAAAGAGGTTCACGAGTCCCTACCGAGACTTTTGGGTGAGGAGGAATGAGGGTTTCAACTTACGCCTCCCATTCTGCCCTCCAGATTTTGAAAGGGGCCAAGCAGGAGGGCTTCGAGACGGTGGCCTTCGGAAAAGCCCGGGTCAGACCGCTCTACACGAAGTACTTCCCGGTGGCTGACCGTTTCATTGAGGGAACTTATCCGGAGGAGATGCTGCTTGAGCTGAACGCCGTCGTCATTCCTACCGGCTCCTTCGTCGCCCACCTCGGAATCGAGCTGGTCGAGAAGACGCGCGTCCCATACTACGGAAACAAAGAAGTGCTCAAGTGGGAGAGCGACCGCTCACTGGAGAGGAGATGGCTTGAGAAAGCTAAACTCCGTCTCCCGAGGGTTTACGATGACCCGGACGACATAGACGGGCCGGTAATAGTCAAGCCCCACGGGGCAAAGGGCGGAAGGGGCTACTTTCTGGCCAGCTCTCCGGAGGACTTCTGGGGAAAGGCGGAAAGGCTCGGGGTTCAGAACAAGGAGGAGCTGAGCGGAATCCAGATTCAGGAGTACGTCCTCGGCGTTCCGGTTTACCCCCACTACTTCTACTCGAAGCTCAACCGAGAGCTTGAGCTGATGAGCATTGATAGAAGGTATGAGTCAAACGCCGACGCGATAGGCAGGATCCCGGCCAAGGAGCAGCTCGACCTCGAACCCAACACCAACTATACGGTGATAGGCAACATACCCCTCGTCCTCCGCGAGAGCCTGCTGATGGACGTCATCGATGCTGGTGAAAGGGTTGTGGAAGCCGCGGAGAAGCTTATGGGTGGCCTCTGGGGCCCCTTCTGTCTGGAGGGCGTCTTCACCGAGGAGCTTGAGTTCGTCGTCTTCGAGATTTCCGCCAGGATAGTCGCTGGGACGAACCCTTTCGTCCACGGCTCCCCCTACAGCTGGCTCCGCTACGACTACCCGGTCAGCACCGGGAGGAGGATAGCGATGGAGCTGAAGCAAGCTGAGGATGAAGAAAGGCTCGACGAAATTTTGACGTGAAACTGTCTAATTCCCGCTCGGATAGGTTTATAAATTAGCACTCACATGTTGGCAAAAAGGTGGTGCTCATGTGGGAGAGGTTCATCGAGGAGAAGGTTGAGGAGATAAGGAAGACGGTCGGCGATAGTAGGGCAATAATAGCACTCTCCGGAGGCGTTGACAGCTCGGTAGCTGCGGTGCTTGCCCACAAGGCCATAGGAGATAGACTCCACGCGGTCTTTGTCAACACCGGCTTCATGAGGAAGGGCGAACCTGAATTCGTCGTCAAGACCTTCAGGGACGAGTTCGGTCTCAACCTGCACTACGTCGATGCCGGCGAGAGGTTCTTCAGTGGGCTTAAGGGTGTCACCGACCCCGAGGAGAAGAGGAAGATAATCGGCAGGGTCTTCATCGAGGTCTTTGAGGATGTCGCGAGAAAGATTGACGCCGGGTTCCTCATCCAGGGTACAATCGCCCCGGACTGGATAGAGAGTAAGGGCAAGATCAAAAGCCACCACAACGTTGGAGGCCTTCCAGAGAGGCTCAACCTCAAGCTGATAGAGCCGCTCCGCGACCTCTACAAGGACGAGGTCAGAGAGCTGGGTAAGGAACTCGGTCTGCCGGAGAATATATACAACAGGATGCCCTTCCCAGGGCCGGGGTTGGCGGTTAGGGTTCTTGGTGAGGTTACTCCGGAGAAGGTCGCCATCGTTAGAGAGGCGAACGCGATAGTCGAGGAGGAGATCGCGAAGGCCGGTTTAAGGCCGTGGCAGGCCTTTGCCGTTCTGCTGGGAGTGAAGACCGTTGGTGTCCAGGGCGACATAAGGGCCTACAAGGAGACGATCGCCCTCCGCGTCGTTGAGAGCCTCGACGGCATGACCGCCAATGCCATGAACGTTCCCTTCGAGGTCCTCCAGAGGATAGCCTTCAGGATAACGAGCGAGATACCCGAGGTTGGAAGGGTGCTCTACGACATCACCAACAAGCCTCCGGCGACGATAGAGTTTGAGTGAAAGCTTATTTACCTTCGTTTCCAATTTTTACATGGTGGAGAGTATGGGAGAAATTATCGAAGTGATTTACGAAAACGGCGTGCTGAGACCCCTCAAGCCCCTCAAGCTGAAGGAGGGCCAGAGGCTCAGGGTGAGGATTCTGAGTACCGGGCTATCTGGATTCATCAAGAGTGTCGAGGGGGAACTTGAAAGACCAGAGGAGGATCCCCTGGAACTCCTGGCAAGGGTGAGGGAGTAGTCATGAGGTTCGTCGTTGATGCTTCCCTGCTTATTGACGCTTTCTCCAAATTTAACGAGGAACGGCGAAGGCTTGCGCTGAAGGTCTTTGAAGCGATTGAAGGCCACGAGATCTATGTTCCCAGGATATGCATGATCGAGTTCGTGAACGTCCTGTCTAGATTTACACCGGAGGAAAAGGTCAGAGAGTTCCTGGAGGTTTTCGATTTCTTTAACCTAGTTGGGGAAAGTGAGTTCTTTGACGAGGCCGTTGAACTGGCCTTCAGGCTTCATTCGAGGGCGGCTGACACCTACTACATTTCAACTGCGATGATTGTTGGAGGCGTTCTGTTGACCAACGATAAGAGAATGGCAGAGAATGCCAGAGGTTCAGGTGTTGATGTGTATTACATCCTCAAAGAATCCGATCCCTTCTTTAAACTCCTGGAGGTGGATGAATGATAGTTATAATGGACAACGGGGGTCAATACGTCCACAGGATTTGGAGGACTCTGAGATACCTCGGCGTCGAGGCGAAGATAATCCCCAACACGACGCCGCTTGAGGAAATAAAGGCAATGAAGCCGAAAGGCATCATCTTCTCTGGCGGTCCGGACATCGAGAAGACCGGCAACTGCTCCGCCATCTTGGAGCACTATGACGAGTTCAACGTTCCAATCCTCGGTATCTGCCTCGGCCACCAGCTCATAGCGAAGCACTTCGGCGGAAAGGTCGGAAGGGGCGAAAAGGCCGAGTACAGCCTCGTTGAGGTGGAGATACTGGAGGAGAACGATATCTTCCGCGGGCTTCCGAAGAGGCTCAAGGTCTGGGAGAGCCACATGGACGAGGTAAAGGAGCTTCCTGGGGGCTTCAGACTCCTCGCGATGAGTGAGACCTGCCCGGTCGAGGCAATGAAGCACGAGAGCCTTCCCATCTACGGCGTCCAGTTCCATCCCGAGGTCGCTCACACGGAGAGGGGGGCGGATATATACCGCAACTTCGCGGAGCTCTGCGGGGGGCTCAGCTAGTCGATCCTTTCGTCATTTTTCTCGGCAACGGGTTTTCTCATCATCGCTCTCCATCACTTTTAGGTCACCCCTGAAAAGCATTATTGGTTACGACTATAGATTGCAAATCAGAAAACTTTTTAAAATTTCTGCACTTACTCTTTATGGTGATAGCTTGGGGCACACGGTCTACTACGTCACTAGGATTGATAGATGGAGGGAGTTCAGGGATTTCCTGGAGAAGGTCTGTGGAGGGCTGGGTTTCCGTCTTGTCGAGGGAGAAGACACCGTTATGATCTTTCCAGAATGCCGGGGAGTCGAGCCCCTGGAGATGAAGAAAAACGGTAAGGGATTCGTCAAGACGAACCTCGTTGAACCCTGCCACTCGATATATCTCCTCGTGCTTCATTCGGTTTCTTCCTTCGGCTCTGTCGAGCTCTGGGAGGACTGATCCGTGAGATAGACCTCGATTATCCTTACCGGAACTGCCCCCTTGAGCTTCCTGTCCCCCACTATGAGCTTCACAACCCTGCCTACTTCCAGGTCTCCCACGGCATCAACCCAGTAGTGGCCGGGCTTGACGTTCGCCGCTATGTCGTCGTGAACAAAGACCCTGACGGCATCGCCCTTGATCTCCTCAACGACGCCGTAGGTATAGTCTCTTCCGTATCTCTGCTTGAAGTACCACCGGAATGCCATGACCACCGCAAAGGCCGCTAAGAGGTATGCGTAGTAATGGTAGATGCTCGTGGCTATCTTCCGTATCACGAGGTATCCCAGGAAAACGGCGAGGGAAATAAGGGATATTGCGTAGTAAAAGAACCTGTAGGGTTCATGCTCCACAAAGAACTCCCGGTTCCTGACCAATGTGTAGCGGAGATAGAGGAAGTAAACCACCGCCACGCACACTAACCACAGTGGACTGGCCTTAATGAAGAGCAGGATTAGATTGGGAATAAGGTAGCTTAGAAAGGCCAGCTGGAGCTTGAGGCTGAGGTATTCGTGGGCAGTGAACCTCTTCTTCACGAGTCTGCCGAGATATCTAAAGCTTGGCGGCTCCTCGGAGGGAGAGGGATGTATGAAATCAACGAGTCTTCTGATTCCTGAATCCACAGCCTCACCGATTCTGTAGAGGACGTCTTCCGTCGACATGATTTCACCTCTTCAGCAGGTCTTCTGCTCCGGTTGGCCCAAGGATGGCCGCCGCCGTTTGATTGTCGAGGAAGAACGGCACAACGCTCAAATCGCCTGTGAGGGCGCTCGTACCGTAGGATATACCCCAGACACGATATGCTGGCGTCTTGTCCATCCTTCCGAAGTAATAGTTGAGGAAGTAGTAATCCACGCTGCTCTGCCCATCTTCTACCGTTATTCCAAAGTTGTTGAATATATCAAAGAGCTTACGGTCGTAGTCAGCATTGGGCACCATAAAGCTGACGAGCCCGATGGGATAGTATTCGCCTCCATATTTCATTCCCAGCTCGTCCTGCATCTCCTTTGCCAGCTGGAAGTATTTGGCATGGTTGGTCACACTGTTTTCAAGGCGTTCAAAGAACGATATTCCGTTATACGTCCCAAAGTACTTCTGATCTACTATACATGATATCAGTGGTTGCAGGTCGTAGGCACGGGCATTGTATGCACTGCCTGTCTGGGGTGCCGATTCAACGGTGGTGGAGCTTACGGAGTCGGTTGTATAGTAGGGCATCCTGCCTATAACTATCCAATCGAAGTATGCGGCATTTATGAGGGCGCCCTGGGGCTGGCTGTCAATCACGATGCCAACTTTTGTAGGTGATACGGGCTCTTTGTTTATTCTCACGGTGGCGCTTCTTAGTGGATTGTCAACGTCCGTGAACTCAAGATCTACCCCGCCGGAAACAGGTGTAAATACAATCTGGTACCTGCGGTAGTCAGACAGCGTGGTGGGGTTGTCTGACACCAAGCTGTTTTCCCAGTTTTCGAGTATGGCCAGCGTGTCCTCATTGTGGTCGCTGAATCCTGGATTGTCGTCGATAAACTGTACCTTCTCTGTCTCTGTTGTTGTTTGGGTACCTCCGGCTTGCGTTATGGTGTAGCTCAGGTACTCGTCCTCTAGGTACTTGCGGACGAATACCCAGTCATATTCGCTGGGGCCTCCATTCCACTGCTCCAGGCCTACGGCGCGGTTGTTGCTGGCCCCAGCGTTGTAGGAGCTTCTCAGTGCCTTATTAGTCCAGTCTGAGAACTGGTATATGTCGGTCCAGAAGGGTGTTACTCTCAGTTCTATGTTCTGGAATGAGTTTAGTGTGTACTCCGTCGTACTGGAGTCATACCATCCAATCCAGTTGCTCGTCAGGACGTTGAACCACCACAGATACCCCCTTCCATCGCCGTAGTAGTTGATGTCCTCAATGCGGCCCCATCCCGTGCTCCTGCGGATGTTCCACATGATTCCAGGGTTGTCGACAAGCTTTCCTCTAATGTCCATTATGTATGTGCTCGGGAAAGTTGCCTTTGACCATATCCAGCTCCTGCTCGGAAGCCGGAGATAGCCGTTGCTTACGGTCGGATTTCCATGGGTGTCCCACTTCCCCGTATCCAAAGTTGTGCCTGTGAAGTCATCGAAGAACTCGAAGACCTGGTTCCCGTCTCCCCGGGTGAGTGTGCCCGTGTTGTATTTAATGTAAACTGTGGCGTTGTAGTGGTACACCCATCCGTTGCTCCAGGTTCTTCCGGTGTACGTGAGGTTAGTCTTTACCCATATCTGGGCGCCGGCCGTGTCCCAGTATTCTATCCAGAAGGGTATCCTGTTCTGGAGGAGCGGGTCGGAGTATGTGAGTATCTCCGCTCTGTTAGTTGCGGGGTCGGCGTTTATGCCGCTTATATTTGCGGCGCTGAGACGTATTGGCACCTGAACGTTTGTCGTGTCTATGAGCTCCGGCCCATCGTAGCGTACGATGACCTTAAGATAATTTCCTAAAGCCTGGGTTTCCGTGTAGTTGAACTCCGTCTCAACGCCTCCATCAAAGTCCAGAGCGGTGCTGTCCGGCTTCATCCTGAACCTCACGAAAAATGCGCCGTCTATTGCGTTGACCGTCTGGAGGGCGAGCTTTTCAGTCCCGCCTGGAACAACGAGGTGGCCGTTCCCGTCAAGATACGCGTCGGCTAGGCTGCTCCACAGGACGGGATTTATTGAGGTGCCGTCGAACGTGTCAATGAGCCAGAACAGATACTCCTTGTTATATCCGTCGGTGGCATAGGACGGGCTGTCTGTAAAGTAAATCGAGTAGTCAGTGCCGCTGGCCCTTATCCATATCCAGACGTAGGAGGTTCCCCAGTACTCTATCCAGAAGGGCACCGGGGTGCACGCGATATCGGACTTTTCATAAATCATCATCGAGGCGGTTCCATCGGTGTGGTATATGCCGGGGAATATTGAGGCTGGTATTTTTAGGAGCACAAGGCTTCCGTCAGCGTAGCTGGGTATCGTGATGTTAACCCTCCACTTGTAGTTGGATCCGCACCAGTGGTTAGTCGCACTAACATTGCCGAACACGAGGACACCCACGTCATCGTCGTTGAAGATCTCAAGCGGAGAGATTGGGACGCCGTTTATTGTGGTATTGACGATTATCGGGGCGGTAATGCCGGTTATGTCCCCGCTGCGAAGCACGTATCCATCTGCCCCATCTCCGGGGTATGAGTTGCCGTAGAATATGTGTCCTGTGTCCCAGGCTGTGGAGGAGTACTTGCCGAGTACATGGTCACTGGTGCTGGTGCCGTTCCCGTAGAGTGTTTTAACGGGCCTATCCATGAGTTCAGGGAAGGTGTACTCGCAGGGTTCAATTGAGCGGTAGTACCTGCCATAGGTGAGAGCCGAGAATATGGGATCCTCAAGGTTTTCGATTGAGATTATCGAGTAAACGTAGTTCTCCCTCGGTATTGGGCCGGTATAGACAACCTTGCCTGAGACGTCTGAAATCGTCACGTCCTTTATTCTGGCACGTATGACGATCCTGAACGCGTCAAGGGGGGCAACGGTTAGTTCTATGCTGCTCCTGAGGAAACTGCTCCTCTGGGATACGCTCATAGCCTCGATTTCGGCAATGGTTCTGTTCGCTATCTTCAGCTCATAGCCCTGTTTTCTAAGTTCAGTTGACATGTTGCCGAGCCAGCCTAAGACGGTTTGGTCTCTCATCAGCCTTTCGGAATAGTTACTCGCGACTTGAGGTGACTGGCCGAACAAAACTAGGTCGCGTATAGTGGCATTCGCCATACCGTCCGGGTCGTTTGGATCCAGAAAGTCCCGGGTGTTTGCAATGTAATCTACAACGGTAACTATCGCCCTCTTTCCGGATATCTCAAGGGTTCTCTGGAAGTCCATCTCAACGTACGATACCACCCTGTACGTTCTCTCAACCTGGGTTCTCTCGCTCTGACTCATTATTATCTGGGATGAAACGTCCTCATACGTGGCTAAGAGAAGCATGAGGGGTATCAGCAGGAGTATGGCCGTTGAGTTCATCAGAAATGCCCGCCGTTTCTTCATCCGTTCTCCCTCCAGACTCTAAGTGTTATTGTAATGGGCTGGAACAGGCCGGGTATGTTTCCCATCGACACGAAGACTATGTTTACCGTTGGTGGTAGCTGCACTAGTATTGGGTTTTCCTGCGTTCCATCTCCACCGAGGTTGCGGAAGAGCCTTATTATCGCATCATCAACGGCGTATCTGTCCATTCCATCGAGGAGATCCTGAGCGGTGACGTCACAGTACGGGGCATCTCCCGCGGTCACGTAGTGTGGTGATGTATCCCCGCTCCAGTAGTACGTTATGTTGTAACCGGAACAACCGGGCCTCAGAAGTTCCGGGAAAACGTCCCCATAGCCGGCGAATCCCTGAATAACGTATGTGAGCTCGCCATCTCCGTTGCTCGGCTGGAGGTAGTAACCCTGGCCGAGATTGATGTTTATCGTATTGGTCCCGGGCGCTATCGCGTTGGGGAGGGGGTTGTACTGGTAATCGAAGGTGTCTCTGGTATAGCCAACCCTGGCGAGTGCGTAGATGAAGGGGTTCGGGGGGTGCTGGTATATGTAGGTGGGGTCTATCGCGGGATTGTCAACGCGGATTGACTGCGAGGGTTCCCCGTAGTTAACGTAGTACAGCCACGGGAACTGGAACTTGACCCACAGTGGAGTGACGCCCTGGGGGACGTTGAAGTTTATGGTCACCGAGCGCGTCCAATCCTGGTTGGGAAGGGTGATAGGCTCAGTCACGTCTATCGTGTAGGATGTGATAAGAACGCCTGGAGTGTAATCTGCATAGACGAACGATTCGTTCCCTATTAGGTGAATGTTCGGGCTGTACCTGGTGTTCTCATTTCCAGCCCTCACGATTAGTGTTGTGTACCTGCTGGATATGTGGGTGTAGTTGTATCCCGCACTGGCCAGCGCGTTTGCTATCGTCGCGTTGTCCCAGTAGCACACTTTCACTCTGGTGGTGGAGTTGTACTGACATGGGGCGCTGAGCGGTACGGAGACCTCGTTGTTGAACATGAACGAGAGGGTAACCGGGGTGGTGGGTGAGACGTTCCCAACGGCTATCTGGACGCTGAGAGAGTCTATCTCGCCTGGAACGAAGAGGTACTTCCACGCGGTTATCCCATATCTGGCTGTGACGTCCTCGAAGTAGAATCTGTCAGTAAACCTGAGCGTGGATGGTATTGCCGTGCGGTATCTTATCCTTATATACTGAGCGCCGTCTTCACCGCCGTCGTATCCGGGCTTGTAAACCCTAACTTCGAACACGTTGTCTTCCCCGGGGTGGAAGTTCTCTATAAGGGCGTACCCACCGCTGGGGTTTGTATCCTGGATCAGCTGGTTGTTGTTAACGTACCCAGACCAGATAAGCTGGCCGTTGAGGTATATCTCGTAGTTGGATCCCACCCATGCGGGCTCTAGGAACCACGTTATCTCCTCCACCTGCGCATCTCGCGGAATGGCGTCCGCAGGGACTATGTATCTGATTATGACCTCATCGTTTTGATTGTCCGTCCGGGAGTATATGTACCCGCCCCTTATGGTGTACGTGTTCTCCTTGCTTCCCAGCTTGTTGAGAAACGCTCTCGCCATGTAGCCCCTCGGCGTCTGATTGTGGGCGTATCCGCTCAGTATCAGGGTTGCCGGTGTTACGTCTCTGGCCGCGGAGTAGTTGGAGCCAACCTTCCGGAGGTACGGGCTGGTGTAGTTGTTTATCATCAGTTCGTAGTTGTAGTCCCTGAGGGTGTTGTTAAGTACGTACCCCAAAATTATTTCGGCCTTGTGCTTTAGGTCTGCGGAGGGAAAGAGCGGCGCCGTTGCCCAGTAAGTGGCGACTATATCTATCGGGGACATGTCGGGGGTCACAAGCGTTGTGTTGATGACGGGGTCTGGGCCGGTCATCCACTCCTCCAGCTTCTCTGGGGGAACCAGCTCCCTTAAGGGAAGGGTTCTGAACATGGTTAGTGCATCGTCAGCGACGTATTTTGACTGGGAGCGCATGTACGTGGAATAAACCTGGGTGCTGGGGTTAATCTGGGTTATACTGACCACGAACATGGTGACTAAGAGGAGGGCAAGTATGGCGTCCAGGGTGAATATAAAGCCTCGCCTCTTCATGAGTCATCCCACACCCACAGTTTTAGCACCGCCAGACTCGCCTGGGGCTTCATGATGGTATCAATCCCGTTAAGGTCTGTTATCTCGGCCGTCGCTATGTCCTTCATCTCGTAGACCCAGACGTAGATGTCGAGGCTCTCTCCCGGGTTTATCTGGGTAAGGAACTCCTTCCAGGGGATTATCACGTAGTACGGATTCTCCGAGGTGTATGATTTGACATATGAGTTCCCGTTGACCGTCTGGTTTATGATCGCCTTGACGTTTGAATCGGCGGAGGTCTTGTATACCGCCATGACAGAGTACCCCGATATGTTGGTGCCCCTCATCCACGCCACGGCAACAATGTGGCCGGTGCTGTTGAATGCAACTTTGAGCGCCATGTAGTCGGGGATTGGAGTGTATATTGTCCCAACGTAGAGTTCAGCTGGGAGAGAATCGGCGGTGACGGTGTAGCTCCTGTTGTAGACCATCTTTGTCAGGGGGATCCTCCTCTCGGTGTATGTGACCCATGGTGAACGCTCCCTGGAGGCCGTTATCGCTGCTGGGTCACTCACGAAAGTGCCGTTTATCATGGTTATGTTGTAGTCTGCGTTCACAACCCTGGTTGCGTAGACGTACCTGATCGTCAGGTTGGTTGAGGAGACTGTTCCCCCCTGTCCCCACCATACTGTTCCCGTCCAGGTGGTCCATACCTGCTGTCCCAGACGGTGCAGGGGAATCCAGAGCTCGTAGGTGCCGTCGGCAAGCCTGTTCCATCCTATGAGAAGGTACCCTGTCTCAACGTCTATGTGGACGATTGAACCCGCTGGTATGTTGTAGTTCACCGGGCCTCCCTGATTTCCTGGGCCGACGAGGTCGAGCCTGACACTCCCGTCCTCCGCGAGCTTGAAGACGAAGCTTTCTCCAGCGGTTACATTTGTAACGTTCGCTATGTTCCCCACACCGGGAGCGTCGCTCCTCTCGGGGCTTATCCATTCAGCGATGAGCCCCAGTCCATATGCATATCCGGTGCGGGGAGTGACGGAGAGATGGCCCCCGGATGGGATGTCCACTGAGCCCTCGGTCTGGGGGGGTATGACTGTTACGTTCCCCTCAATCTCGACCCTTGTGAGGTAGAACCCCAGGGTGAAGTCCTTTCCCATGCTGATGTTTGCCAACAGCGCCCGTACTGTGGGGTCCTCGTTGGCAACGGCCTCACTGAGGGCTTCTATCTTCGCATAGTCTATGGTTGTGGGGTACTGGCTGTTCTCCAGCCCGATGAAAGCCAGATTGCTGGGGTCGGTCTGCCAGTTGTTCGGAGTTCCTGGGTTTTTGACGAGTATGTCCAGCATGTTGTCTCCCACGTTGGCCCGCTCGTACCAGCCGAGTACTGTTGTTATCTCACCTTTCAGGGTGCTTGAAGTGGTGGTTATAGTGCCAAGTAGCAGGATTATTATGACCATTGACAGCATAGCATCGAGCGAGAGTAGCTGGCCCCTCCTCATACTCTCACCACATCAACGTTTATCTCGATCTCTCTCCCGCCGAGGTAGAGCTTTCCATTCTGTTTGACCACGTTGGTCTTGGATATCAGGTCGTCCTCGATGTACTGTTTTATGTTCGCCTCAACGGTGCTTTCAGGAAGCCCGGCTCCAGTATAGGTTATCGTGACGTTGACCTGTATCGTGCCGTTAATCTCTGCCGTGCGCACCCCTGCGAGCTGAAACGCCCTGTACGTGTAGTTACTGGCGTTTATTATTGCGTTCAGGGGAGTGTAGATGCTCTCGTTAATAATGACTCCGGTATTCAGGTAGGCGCATGCATCTGAGGCGGAACCCCTAATGTAGGATATTATCGAAGAAGCTGTGTTCTCGTCCAGATACGTGGGAACCACCAGAAGGATCCCTGCGAGAATTATCGCTGTTATAAATAGAACCTCTATGGCCGTCTGTGCCTTACGGCGAGAGGGTGACATCCAGCCTCCCCCCCGTTTCGTTGTACGTTGCCACTATTTCAAAGTCCTTATCCGTCGCTGTAAGGGTCACAGAGGTGTTCTCGTATATCGGTACTGGGCTCTTCTGGATCACCCGGTATCCCCTCCCCCCTATTGTGGCGTTAACAACGACGCTGTCAGGGGCAACAAGACTGACGGTTACCCTGTCCCCCGCATCCAGGTTTATCGGGAGTTCCTTTCTCACGGTAAATCCCTCTCCGGCGGTGTAGACCTTGACAACTGAGTCCCTGACATCGATGGAAAATGCCTTCAGCTTTGCGATGGTGTCAAAGGTTTCGGAATGGGCTCTCTCGCTGTCGGCAATATAGGCTAGGTTGAGCATCGTGATGGTTATCAGGGTCACTGCAAAGAGGAAGTCAAGGCTAATCTGTCCCCGCTTCATCTTCAGCCACCGGGTTTTATGTTTATGTGGAGCTCGCCAGTAGCTGAATCAAATGTCCATGAATTGGGGTTGTCAGGGTTCCACTCCACGACTATCTCAAGGGTTCCGGGAAGGTCGGTTGGATCGATCTCAAGGCCGTAAACTGTGGTTGCGTTGAACGTGGTACTTCCCGAAGGCGACCACACGGAAGGGCTGGTGTAAAGGACGGCCTGGTACATGGCACGGCTCCAGAATACGTTTTTATCCCCGCCACTGAGGACAGCATTAACATTGGTTCCCACGACGGTAACGTACGTACCGTTTCCTTCGGTGCTGTAGTTTCCGTATGTTATGAATACCTTGGGGCTGTTCACACCCAGGCCTTTCAGGAGCATATCCGGGTCTCGCAGGTACGTGATCCTCACGTAGGTGGTCGACTTCGCTCCCGGACCCTGGGCGTAGACCTGGGAAATGGTGTTTGATATGGCGTTGGCGAGGTTCTTCTCTTCGAGGCTTATCTGGATGCGCAGGGTCTCGGTTGACGTGGAGCCCTCCCTGAAGGTTATGTTGTTTACCGAGTACAGCAGGAGGATGAGCATCATTCCGAAGATCAGCATGAACTCAAGTGAGACCTGACCGCGCTTTTTTATCACCATATTTCTCCCCTCAGTATGGTATATCTCTGAGCATCTATTTAATCGTTACTCCCGGGCTTTTCAGCGTTTACGACGGCGAAAAGACCTGTTCCAGCCTTTATAGTCATGACACCGAAGTAATCACCGCTGAATATTTTGAACTTATACCTCTCTGGCTGAAGGGAATGCTTTTCAATGAGCCCTTTCAGTTCATCAATAAAGAACTGCGTCAGCTCGTAGTAGATTAAATCAAGCTTTTCCCGGGTGGAATCCCTTATCAGAAGAACCGTGGGGAGCACTGCAAGCCCAAGTATAAGGTAAGGCTGGCCCAGCACTGCGGTAGCGACTGATGCGGCAGCGATAAGCGCACCTACTGCGGCGTAGCTCATCCTTTCCCTCTTCTTCGCTTCCTTGATCTCCTTGACCTTCTGCTCCCAGATGTCCAGCAGGGCAGGGTTGTAAAAGTCAAACGCGGTATGGCGCTTTCCCTTCGCTATCCGCTCCCTGATGAGGTCGTCCCAGTCGTCCCTGTAGTAGATTACCTCCCCGTGGAGCTTTGCCCTCTCCGCATCGAGGGAGGATATAATCCTGATGATGTCCTCGGCGCTCTCGTGGGCTATGTGGGAGTAGACCTCCTTCTCGTCCAGCTCCAAGGCCACCTCCACGGAATCCCGGATGGGCTCAGTCATTCTCCCCCCTCCGGAGCTTCCTGATTACCCCTTCTATGTCCCCTACCCCGTCGGGGAATATCTCCTTGAGCTCACTTCCCCCCTTAGCGTACACGTCGTCGAAGTCGGGCAGGCCGCTTAGGAGCTCTTTCTTTTTGGTCTCCGCTTCCTCCTTCGCTTCCATGAATGACTGGGCGTACCTCTTTGCGGTGATTATTATGTCCTCTATGCTCCTGCTCTCATAGATGCCGCTGAGGAGCGTAACGACCTCCACTTCCCTCTCGCGCGGGTCTGGATAGAAGCCCCGGAATATCTGCTTGCCCCTTATCTTGTTGGTGAGGTAATCTAGGGCCTCAAAGATCTCCGCCGCCTTCAGGGTCTCCGGCGGGCCGTGGATGGCGACCAGTCCGTAGAGCGCCGACTCAATGTTCGCCTCAAGGTACAGGCCCTCGCTCTCGAAGGACTTTATTATTAACCTGGAGAGGCTTTTGACTTTGTTCGCCTCGGCTTTGGCATAGCCGACTGTTGCAAAGCTTCCGAAGGCCTTCAGGACAAATTTCAAGTCGCTCGCATCCAGCGTCTGTTCGCCGGGGACGTCAACCAGGGCTAAGAGCGACGCTATCCTCTCAACGATGGTGTAGTTTATCCTCTCGTAGGCGCGCGTTATGTCATCACTGCCCTCCTTGAGCTTGTTGTTGTCTATGGCTATTATGGAATCGGCAATCTTGGAGAGCTTGTCGATGGTTATTGCGGCGTTTATGGTCGGTCTTATGCCCTCCTCTTTGAGGGGGAGCGCCCCTATCGCCACCACAAGGGAGTCTGGGTACTCCTCTTTGAGGGCTTTAGCTAAAACGGGCGTTCCCCCGGCGCCCGTCCCGCCTCCGAAACCGAAGGTCAGGAAGAATATATCGATGTCCTCGTAGCCTATTATTGAGCCTACTTTGCGCATGACCAGCGGTAGGTCGCGCTTCATGGCTTCCCTGCCGAGTATCGGGTTCGCGTTGACCCCCTTGCCTCCGGTCAGGCTCTCGCCTATCAGTATCCTCCGCTCATGTGGGACGTGCTTGAGGTAATCCAGGTCTCCCTTCGACGTGTTTATGGCCAGAGCCTCAAAATCAACCAGAGCGAAGAGGTCGGCTATCTTCGTCCCGCACTGGCCGACCCCGATGATTAGAGCCCTCACCTCTTAATCACCCCGCCACTATTACCCTCACCCTTCCGTTCTCGATGAGGAGAACCATCGCGTCTCCCCTTATGTATCTGATGAAGCCGGTGGTAAAGACTTCTTTGGCGATTCCTGCGTTCTCCGGTTCGTAGAGCACAAAGAGGACTACCCCCTTGGGGGTCTTACCCGGGACGAGGACAACGGCTTTGTTGGTGGGTACGGTGATGTTTCCGACGGTGACGGTTCCTTCCTCCACGTAGAACTTCAGGTACGGGTTGTATGGCCTGAGCGGGTAGTCTCCAAAGTTTGCCATGACTATGTAACTGTCCTCGTCAATCGAGGTCGTGTTGAGCTGGATAAAGCCGCCGCTGAAGAGGTCGTTGAGGGTATTTATTATCTCCCCGACGCTCTCGTTGTCCATGCCGGGCGCTATTATTCCGAACACATCGCTGTCAAGAGCACTCCTTATGTCGTAGAGGCTCACTGGAGGAACGTACTGGAAGCGTGAGAGGTAGTCTATTGCACTGGCAATCTCTATCGTCTTTTTGTCTATGGCACCGGAGTCTCTGGCGTTCATGACGAAGTCAAGGGTCTGGTTGGTGTAGTTGTAACCGTAGCCGATGAGGAGGTCGGTCGCCCTGACCGTGAGTTCAACTGTCGGGGTTCCGGGGAATTCCCTGTTCTTTTCCCAGACGTAGTACGTCTTCCAGTACGGCCAGCCCCCATTGAGTCTCTGATCGATGAGCCACTCGATATGGGGCTTAAGCTCTTCTGGGGTGGCTATCCCCTCCAGGGCCTCCAGGACGGTTATGGTCGTCAGTACGTCCGGTTTGAGCATGTAGGAGTAGTACTCGGTGGTTACGTATGTCCCCCATCCGCCGTTGCTTATGCTCAGGAGCCAGTCCTTTGCCTTCTGGATAAGGGGATCGTTTGCGGAAACCCCGAGCTCACGGAGGGCCTTGATCGCCAGGGCGGTCTCGTAGGGTTGCGGCCCAAGTACAGTGTTGCCCCAGAGGCCGTAGTCGAGCTGGACACTCCGTATCAGTTCCTCCGCCTGGGCTTTCTCCTCGGTGGTTATGTTGCTGTACATGAGAAGCGTTTTAAGGGCGTAGTAGTATCCGACGGACATCCTGTGGTTCTTCTCCATCCAGGCCGCGTCGTTCTTAAATGCCTCCCTCGTCCACGCGAGGGCCTTCTCTATGCTCTCCTCCTCAGGATAGCACGCCTGAATGGCGGTCAGTGCATAATAGGTGGCCTTTTCATCCGAGGGCTCGTTGAGTCCGAGGCCCCATCCGCCGTCAGGGTTCTGCATGTTTTTGAGCTCCTGACACGGCATCTCGTAGGGGTTCTTGACCTCCTTTGCAGGGGGCAGTTCGAAGGTGGTTGAAAGGGCCATGAGGGCGTAAGATGTGGTGGCTATGAGCTCCGTTGATGAGAACAGATCCGGAGTGTTCATCCAGTACACAAGGTCGTTTGTGCTTTTGCCGTATGATTCGAGTTTGATTAGTATTCTCGCGGTGTCAAAATCCACGGGAGTGTACAGGACAAGGGCGTACGTGAGCATGGCACGCTCCTTCATCTTCAGGCCGTCCTCGTTGAGGAGGAGCTCCTTTACGCTCTCCAACGTCTCGTTGGATACCTGGTAGCCTATGCTGTGGTAGGCTATGAGCCTGAGGGCGAGTGCCTCGTACTCGGGGATATCGCAGGTGGCGTTCTCCACGTACTCAACAGCGTTTCTGACTACCCTGCTGTTGTAGCTGTATCCGTTCTCGCCTAGGGCCCAGAGGGCCAGCAGCGTCGGATAGCAGGAGCTCGGTGTTCCGGGCACGTACCCCCAACCCGCCTTGTTTTCGGCAGAGAGAAGGTATGAAAGGCCGCGGTTGAGGGCTGATTTTATCTCCAGCCTCTCCAGGGTCTTGAGGTGCGGATAAGCCCTCTTGAGGGCTATGACGGCATAGGCCGTGTCGAGCACGTTGCTGGTCTCCCTGGGATAGAGACCCCATCCGCCGTCCGGATTCTGATAGCTGAGCATGCTGTTGACAAGGGTAACCAGGTCGGGTGTTATGTCCCAGTTCAGGTCACTGGCCCCCACCGAGAGGGCCATTATGGCCAGGCTTATCTCCCTCGTCTGTTGGGTGGATTTGGCGGCATCTTTGAGAAACCTTGCGGAGCCGTCTATTGCTCCGGCGCTAACGGCTGGAATCAGCATGAGAACAATCATTACTAGAGCCAGAACCTTCTTCATCACCTTACACCCCTAAGCTCATTCTAAGCGGCCAGAATAAATAAACTTTTTCCATAATGGGGAGAAGAGGGGGCTCAGTGTCCTATGAACCTGCCTTCCCTGCCGGAGCCGTGAGAATCAACGTCGTCCCTCATGATGAGCACGACCCTGCTCGGCTCGTACTCGTCCTCGATGTGGTATCCGGGGAGGTGCCTGACGAGCTCCTCAGCGAAGGCCCGTATCTCCTCGTGGCGGGGCATGTTGTTGATAGTCAGCCTGTTCCTCGAAAAGCCGACGAACATGTAAGCCTTGGCCTCAACGAACATCGGGTTGGCCAGCTTTATCAGCTTCGCGTAGCCCTCCGGGTTGTGCATGTTCTCGCCCTTGACGAGGGTGAGCCTGACCACCGTCCTCGTATCGGCGCTGCCCATAAGTCTGAGGAACTCCTTTATCTTGTCCCAACCATCTGGAATCATCGGCACGTTGACGCCCTTGTAGGTCTCGATGTCCGGAGCTGTCAGCGAGACGTAGAGCTGGGTCGGGAGCTTGTCCTCCCTGATCATCTCCTCAAGCCTTTCCGGGACGGTTCCGTTCGTGACTATGAAGGTGGTAAATCCGCGCTTGTGGAACTCCTCCACCAGGTCACCCATGTAGGGGTAGAGCATTGGCTCGCCGGAGAGGCTTATGGCGGCGTGCTTCGGGTTCCACGCCTCCTCGAACTTCTTCATGTTTATGCCCGGCATGCCCTTGTAGCCGACGAGGAGCTTGCGCTGGGCCTTTATGCTCTCCTCAACGATGAAGGCGGGGTCGTCCCATGGTTCTGGAAGCTCGGTTCCAAGGAAGCCCTCCATCGGGCGCCAGCAGAATATGCAGTTGTGGCTGCACCACGCTGTAACTGGTGTCATCTGGAGGCAGCGGTGGCTGTGTATCCCGTAGAACTTCTGCTTGTAGCAGAACCTGTCCTTCTTTATGCTCTCCTTTAGCCAGTGGCATAGCTTGACCGAGCTGTGCCTTCCCACCAGGGCGTAGTGCTGCTTCTTAAACAGTCTCGCGATCTCCTCGGGCATGTTGGGGTTAGACTTGAAAGTTAATGCCATTAGCCTCACCTAAATCTCTCTCTGGGTTCAACTCATGGAATCCTTTTAAAAAGGTGATGGGTCAGGAGTGGGATATTTTATCGTCGAAAAATAGTTCGGCAATCTGCGAAAACTTTAAAAGCTGGCCGTCGCTTTTTCCTCCATGTTCGAGAGAGTGAAGCCAGAACCCGCGCTAAATGCAAAGGAGATTAAAATTGACTTCTTTGAGGACGAGGTTGAGCCGGTTGAGAGGCCCAGGATTAAATTCCTCTTCGAGGTCAAACGCAATCGCTCAGCGTAGCGTTTATCAGGACGATGTCCTCGAAAAATACATGCATCCTAGCTGCTATTTTTCCCCTCAGCCCGGCTTTTTCCAGCTGTTTAATGGTCTCATCCACCCCGGTTATCGAGCTCTGGACTATCTGGACGACTCCGCAGGGCTTGAGGTATTCTGGGACTTCCCGGATAAACCTGTCGAGGACTTCTCTTCCACTTTTGCCCCCCACCAGTGCCAGGTCTATCGGCTCCTCCGGTTCGCCGGGGAGGTAGGGGGCGTTGAAGGTTATCACGTCGAACTTTCCGGAAACGTTCTCAAAGAGGTCGCTCAGGCGGAACTCAATGTTTTGGATGCCGTTCAGCCTGGCGTTTTCTCTAGCTAGTTCAACCGCGAGGGGGTTAATATCCACCCCCAGAACGAAGCGGGCTTTTCTGGCCATCAGAAGGGCTATCAGCCCTGTGCCCGTGCCGACGTCGAGTGCCCTGTCGCCTTCCCTGACCGCGAGGTTCTCCGCTAAGAGGAACGTGTCTTCGGCTGGTTCATAGACATCTGGATGAAGCTTGAGTTTGATACCGTAATAGGTGGGCATGACGTGGGGTATGATGTTCAGTTTTTGAACTTAACGGAGAGTGTTAACCGAAGCCGCTGATACTTTGTAAATCTGACACGTTCTTTTTTTCAAGTTGGATCCGGGACAACATCTCATCCTCAGAACTTTCAATTTTTCCACTGGTCACAACCCAAGGCTTAAATTATTTGTCATCAATGTTCTTGACTGCTTGTGGATGTATGTAAATGGGCAGGAAGGATATAACAATTGCTCTAGTGGCCCTGATTGTGCTTTCCCTTTTAGGGGTTCCAGCGACGGCAGAAAAGCCTGAGCTTGTTAGAGTGATAGTGCACGTGGACAGGGGACACTTCAACACGGCAGACGTTGCCACGATAGGCGGCCACGTTGTTTATCAGTTTAAGCTGATAGACGCGGTAGTAGTGGAAGTGCCTTCAACAGCCGTGGGAAGGCTCAAGAAGCTTCCGGGAGTCAAAATGGTAGAGTTTGACCACAAGGCGAGGATACTTGCCGGGCCACCCTCCTGGCTCGGAGGTGGACAGCCTTCCCAGCAGATTCCGTGGGGAATCAGCAGAGTCAGAGCCCCGGATGTATGGGGCATAACCGATGGCTCTGGAGGTGTTATTGAGGTCGCCGTTCTTGATACTGGGGTTGACTACGACCATCCGGATCTGGCTGGTAATATAGCATGGTGTGTTAGCACTCTCCGGGGCAGGGTTACAACAAATCCAGCCCAGTGTAAAGACCAGAATGGTCATGGGACACATGTTATAGGGACAATAGCCGCGCTCAACAATGACATCGGCGTTGTTGGTGTTGCTCCCGGGGTTGAAATATACTCCATCAGGGTTCTGGATGCAAGCGGGAGCGGTTCCTACAGCGATATAGCCATCGGAATCGAACAGGCCCTCCTTGGCCCCGATGGAATTCTCGACAAGGACGGCGACGGGATAATCGTCGGCGACCCGGACGACGATGCCGCAGAAGTTATAAGCATGTCCCTCGGAGGCCCAACGGACGACCAGTATCTCCACGACATGATTATCACGGCATACAACTACGGTGTGGTTATAGTGGCAGCGAGCGGCAACGAGGGAGCTTCCAGTCCCAGCTATCCCGCCGCATATCCTGAGGTCATAGCCGTTGGTGCGAGTGATGTAAACGATCAGATCGCTTCCTGGAGCAACAGACAGCCAGAAGTTAGTGCTCCGGGCGTTGACATTCTAAGCACCTACCCGGACGACACCTACGAGACCCTCAGCGGAACCAGCATGGCAACGCCACACGTCAGCGGTGTGGTTGCTCTCATACAGGCGGCCTACTACAACAAGTACGGCAAGGTTCTCCCGGTTGGAACCTTCGACGACATGGGAACCAACACCGTCAGGGGAATCCTCCACGTTACGGCCGATGACCTTGGGGACGCTGGCTGGGACATATACTACGGCTACGGAATAGTCCGGGCAGACTTAGCCGTTCAGGCGGCCATCGGCTGATTTTCATTTCTTATTTTTGCCATCCCCTGTTAAAAAGCTTGCAACAATCGGAGAGATGATTCTCAAGAAACGTTCTGAGACAATTTTGTATGAAGAGAAAAAGAAATCACTTCCTCTTCCACTCGGTGTAGCCGCACCTACCGCAGCTCCAGCGGTCCTTGTGCTCGGCCATAAACACTCCAGGACCGCAGCGCGGGCAGAACTTGTTCTTCCTCCTGACCTTACCGCCCTGAACCTCGTACATCTTCCACTTCTGCCCCATTTCACTCCTCCTCCTTTGTGATTATTCCGTCCCTTATGAGGATGTACTCGGGCTCGATGTAGAGCATCCTCTCCTTGCTCTCATAAGCTTTCGCGTAGCCCTTACTAACGCGGTTGCCAAAGTAGCTCCTTATGTACTGGAGCACGACCGTCTCCGGGTTGAGGTCGAGCATGGCGACGAGCTTGCCCTTGACATCGGCCCTGCTCGGCGTCGGTTCACCCTCGTGGATGACATCGAAGTATATCTCCTTTCTCCCGAGGAGCTTGTTCTCCCTTATCTCGGTAACCTTAATCTCCATCGCGAACCACCTCCATCTTAGACATGAGCTTCCCACACTTGAGCTTGCATTCGGGTGTTACCCTTATAAGCACTACTCCCTCATCCGGCTGGCCGTAGAGCACGATCGAGCCAAGGGGCGCGTAGAGCACGGCCGGAATGGCCGCCAAATCCTCCTCACCGCACACCTTTATGTAAACCCTCCGGCCCCTTTCGGCCAGTCCAAAGCCCTTTCTGATTGCGTTTAATAAAGCTTTCGTTATCGTCCCGGCCGGGTTCTGGACGGTCATCACCACAGCGCCGGTCTCGATGTCCGGGTTGTACTCCCGGCGTTTCGTTTTGTGGTCGTATATCGCCACGCTCGGCTTTATCCCGAGCCTGAGGACGTTTTCTGTGACCACGTCTCCAACCGTAACAACGTGTCGCGCTTTTTCAAGCTCCTCCCTAATCCGGAGGTACGGCTCGGGAATCTCGCCCTCTACGAGCTCACCGAGGGGAACCTTCAGCTCCCGTCTGAGTTCGGGCGTTAGTACGAACAGCATCATCTGACCCTTATGGCGTACTTTCCTGGGACCTTAACGCCCAGTTTTTCGGCTATCCTCGACTTCTTTGGCTCGGTGATTATGACGAGGTCAAACCACTCGTCGCTCAGATCCCTGCTGCCGCAGACCGGACAGCGGTCTTCCGTGGTTATGTAGTGGCAGTGCCTGCACGCCCTCTCCTTCGTCATGCCTCAGCCTCCCTGCGCTTCTCCTTTTCTATCCAGTCCTTCTTTCCGAGACCGGGCTGGCGCATGGTGAGGCCTATCTTGTTCTCTCTGATTACCCTGCTCTTGATGCTTATGGCGATGACCCTTGCCCTGACTTCGTCCCCGAGCTTGAGGATCCTCTTGGTCTCCTTACCGAGGAACTGCTTGTTCTTCTCGTCGAAGACGACGTAGTCATCCATGAGCTGGCTGATGTGGACGAGACCGTCCATCGGGCCGATTCTGATGAAGGCACCGTAGGGCGCGACATCTATAACCTCGCCCTCAACGACCTCGTGCATCTCGGGCTTCCAGACGAGGACGTCAAAGACAACCTCATGGTAGGTTGCACCGTCTCCGGGCACGATGACTCCCTGGCCTATCTCCTCAACGTCCATTACCGCCAGAATAACGCCCTCGTCCCTATCATAGATACCCTCGTAGGTCTCGCGGAGGACGAGTTTGGCGGCTTCCTTTGGATCCATCGTGAACATCCTGGGCGGGATCCTCACAACGTCCTTAATCTTCAGGAGCTTGTACATGCCTTTACCTCCCCTTGGGATAGGAATAGAAAGAGAAAATCACTCCTCCTTGCCGAACTTCTCCTTGTACATCTCGATGGCCCTGAGTATCTCCCTCTTGGCCTCCTCGGCGTTGCCCCAGCCCTCTATCTTGGTGGTCTTTCCTTGCAGCTCCTTGTACCTCTGGAAGAAGTGGGCGATCTCGTCGAGGAAAGCCTTGGGAACATCACTTATGTCCTTCCAGTCGTTGAAGTAGGGGTCCTCGACCGGAACGGCGAGAACCTTCCAGTCCTTATCGCCAGAGTCCTCCATCTTCATGATGCCTATCGGCCTGGCCTCGATGATGGTGAGCGGGTAGACAGGTTCGCGCATGATGACCATGATGTCGAAGGGGTCGCCGTCGTCGTACCAGGTCTGCGGGATTATTCCGTAGTCGACCGGATAGAAGAACGGGCTGTAAAGGACGCGGTCGAGCTTAAGTAAACCAGTCTTCTTGTCGAGCTCGTACTTGTTCCTGCTCCCCTTCGGTATCTCTATGAGAGCGTAAACGACCTCTGGAACCTCCGGTCCGGGCTCAAGCTCGTGGAACGGGTTCATCTCTAACCACCTCTTACCTCTTGTAGAACTTCTAGGTTAGCCTTTCGGATAGTGCTTTTAAAGTTGTTGGTTATGAAAACCAGAAAAGCAGTAGGAGAAGGGGAGGGCCCTCAGCTGGCCTCCTCCCCTCCCTGGGGCAATGGCTTCCGGTACTCATACGATATTCCGTCGTCTATTATGGCGAAGACCTCGTCCTCACCCTCTATGTAGTGTAGTACCGGCTTGTCCACAAGCTCGAAGGTCGTCTCCAAATCCTTGGGGGTCTTCAGGACGACCCTCTTCTGGACAGGCCCGGGTGCGCCCTTGACGATGTACGGCCTTATCTTGGCCAGCTCATCCTTGGATGGCCTTGATGTGTAAACGTATCCCACCAGGGGTATCAGCATCAGGAGTGCCAGCAGTGTGGTCATTACCTTCGCCGTATCGAGGCTGCTGGTTACTCCCAGAACGCTTGCGCTGACTTCTTCCTTGGTTGTCGTTGTCAGGGTTTTCTTTGCGCTCTTGCTGGTGTCAGTGAAGTAGTAAAGCCCGGCTCCGCTGTCCCTGATGAGTTCAACCTCATGGTCAAAGCTCCTGGTTATCTCCTTTCCACCGACGTTGCCGGTTCCCAAGACCTTTGTCGTTATTATCACCCTTCTGTTTAGCCTTTTCATTCCAAGCTCATTGGACACCTCTGCGGTCATCCTGTCCAGCTCTCCCATGTCGAGCGTATACTCCACTGTGAATCCGCCGTTCTGGAGCTTGCCCTTCTCATCAAAGAGCGTGCCTTCCCACATGGTGACTTCTTCGCTCCCCTTGGTGACGTAGTACACAACCTTTCCTGTGACTTCATAGGTGCCGGTGCTGAGCGGCGGGTTTGAGCTGTATGTGTACGTCAGCAGGAACCTGTCAACGAGGGATATCGGATATTCGTCTCTGAAGACCATGTACCCGTAGATTTCGTTGGGCTTGAGATAAGCGGCGTGCTTCAGCTGTCCCTCTTCCTTAAACGTTCCCAGGGTCTGGGTGTTCACCACGTACGGACTTGCGCTCATGAGCTTCACTGAGTAAAATGCAAAGACCAGGAAGAGAATCAGGAATACTCCCAGGACTTCCTTCCTTCTAATAAATCCAGCAAACTTTTCCTTCTTCATCCTTCACATTCTCCTGTGCCGTTTTCATGATTGGAACTGTGGTCGTGATTGCATCCGCACTCATACTGCTCCTGACAGCACCCGTCGTGGTCGTCACAGCAATCCACGGTCACGACGAGAGCGTTGCTCGTTATGCCGTACTGAACTATGGTTGCCCCTTCGTTCAGGCTGTACTCGCCGCACGAGGTAAACTCCTGCTGTCCTCCGGGGTTCATTCTGGTGGATATCGTTATGTTCATGTGGACGCTCCCCTCCGCTGGAACGGTTACGTTCCATTCCATCTTTGTGGCAGGCTGGGCGTCGTGTCCCCCGTGTCCTCCTCCACAGTGTCCTCCGCACTGGTTGCCATCGTTTGCTGCCCAGAACCTGTACGTGCCGGCGCTTGCACCGGTCTCGCTGAGACTAACGTTGAACTCCGCAGGTATCGTGTCGGTTATGGTCAGGGTGAGGTCATCCCCGGTTGGGTTTGTTACCAGTATCTGGAAGACCCATTCTTGGTACGTCTTCAGGGGTATCCCGCTGGTGTTGCCGTAGAGGAGTATCTTTTCTATGGTCGGGTCACCAGTGACGACGAGTTTTATTGGGCAGGTTTCTACAACGGCATCTCCGACATCCCACCGGGCGCGCATTGTAATCGGGATTATGTACTCTCCCGGGACGACATCGGTTACGTTCACGTGGCCGGCAAAGGTGTACTCATCCTCTGGGGCTATCATCCGCTCAGCGCCGTCTTCGGTTTCTATGAACATGTCCACGTTGCCCGGAAGACTGGAGTAGTCCGGGTCGAGGGAGATCCATACATCCTTCATTTCGTTCAGATAGTTTCTTACCGTCAGCGCGTCAAAGTATGTTTCGCTGTGTGGGGTGACCTCAACAACCGCGGCATAGCCGTCTTCACAGTCAAAGCCGAGGTACTCCTTATCATGGGAAACGACGGCAACTTTGACTTCTCTCGATGCTTCAAGGCTTACAAAGGTCCCACTGGAGCCTACGAGAATCAGCGATGCCAGTGCGAACGTTATAATAATTGAGAACAGAGCTTTCATGTCCTAAACACCTCCGATATCTCTCTAAGGAGGGAAGTCCTCCTTCTCCTGATTCTAAGGATGTCCTCGTTCCCAATGCCCAATATTACGTAGAAAATTCCGAGAAACAGGGAAATCTCCACCAGAATGGCTAGGAGAGGCACCATCGGGTGAATTCTGTAGAGTGCATCCAGAACCGGGACTGGAAGGATTGGCATGTATGCGTTGACTTGTAATCTGGGCGAATACATTGCAGTTTTTTGGGGGGCCTTCAGGGTAACCGTGATGGACCTCTCTTCCCCCTCCTCCAGCATGAACCCGTCCTCTGATACGGCTGTGATGGTCGGCCCCATTGAGACAAAATACGTCATAGGGTACAGGTTTCTGTTCTTTATGGTAATTTCCTGCTGGAATTCCTCCCCTGGAAGATACCAGCCCTCCCTTAGTCCCCCCGCTGAGGTGACGGAATAGGTTATGGGTACTGTTTCCCACGAAACAAATGTGGATACGGCCACCATGATTAGGAGGAACACTGATGCCAGTGCATAGAGTGTCCTGAACTTTACTGTGATTTTTTTCTTTCTTTTTCTGGAGTGTGAAGTCTCGTCTCCTGCGAATGCTAAAATCCCGACTAGTATTAGGGCACCTGCAAGGAGCACCTTTCCTCGGTCTGAGAGGCCTGTTCCGAGATAGTTTCCAAGCTGGGGTATCCTTAGGGGAGTGCCTTTAACTGTAATCACCGTGCCCGCTATTCTCTCTTTGGGTATCGGGGGGATGTCGTGGCTTTGCTGGTCGGTTGCTATGTTGTTGTCCCCTTTTGTTATGTACCCGTCTTCGGTAATGGCGTAAACCCTGTGAACTGTCCATACATCTCCAGTTTGAAAAACGATGATGTCCCCCACTTCGGGATTTCTTGAAATGGGGTTGATGAAAAATACATCTCCCTTGTTTATGGTGGGTTCCATGCTCCCGGAGTATGCGTACGACATAAAAACCGGCCTGTCAATGAGCATGCCTACGAGGGAGCCCGTAACGAGGATGCCTATGACCGTTAGTGCGAGGTACTCCACTACCCTTCTCATCCGCAGCCTCCTCCCCAGGCTTCTATTGTAATTCCCTCACTGTAGTCTCCCAGGTGGAGGCCGTAGGTGTCAATCCTCACTCCAACACCTACGCTATCGTTGGCATTCAGTTGGACTTCAACTGTACCGCTCCAGTTCCCCTCAAACTTCCCGACAAAGAACCCCACCTTCTGGTTTTCTGAGCCTATCCTCACACATATCTCGCTATATCCGGTCTGGCTCTGGTTATTTTTAATGATAAAGGCGTTATTAAATACATATGTGGAATTTGCACCCAGTCCCTCCCCGTATCCTGGATACAATGGGCTATCCGGTGAGATATCGATAACAAGAACACCACTATCAGAGTAAGCGTACGGGGGAACGGGATAATCAACCGATAATGTTCCGTTTTCTGGAGTAGCGTAGACAACCGTGAGGGGGTCTGCGGAGTATAGCTCCCACACTCCTATGAGTAGAACTATGATGATTCCAATACTTGTGCCAACCTTTGTTGTCCTTTTCACATCTCTCTCCCCCTACATATATGATAAAAAGGAGCAAATGCTCCGGAACTAAACTGTTCACTCTTCATCGCACGGTCCAGGAACCGCGTAGAACTGAACCTGTCCGTTTATTGCGTCTCCATCAACCAAGCCAGTGCTGTCCAGAATAAGTCCAATAGGCACGACTTCGCCGGGCATCACGGTTACATCGAGGGTGGTCTCACCGGGCTGGCCTGTGTAGTTCCCGACAAAGAACTTGACACCACCGTCTCCGCTGTAGGTTATGTGCATGCAGATGGGGGTCCCTTCCCAGAGGTCGTTGCTGACACCGAAGACTTCCTTGAACACGTAAGTGCTGTTCGGGCTGACGCCCTCACCGAGTCCTTCCTGCCAGTTTCCGTTGTACTTGCTCAGGTCTATGACCAGCATACCGTTGTCGTTAATGTACGCGTAAGGCTGCATAGGCCGTAGGTCTATAAGCTCACTGTCATCCGGGACAACCTGTATATGGACGCCTCTGTCGGCTTCAAAGTATGCAAAGTGAGCGCTACTTGCTGCTACTGCAACTAGGAGCCCTATCATAAGTGCAAAGAGTCCTATGATCTTTCTCATCTCAGCCACCTCCACACTCAATAGGTGCTTCGCTGGCAGGCCATGCCTGGATGGTTATGTTTATGTCGTAGCTTCCCAAGGTGTTGGCTGCTGCGAGTTCCATCCCAACGCCAAGTGCCTCCCCGGGTTCGAGATAGAAGCAGACATCTCCGACGGCTGTATCGGAGTTGTAAGGCTGACCGCCTCCGTTTGTGTTGTACATCATGCCGTTGGGCTCGTAGAATGAGACCATTCCGGGATCCGATGAGGTGATTCTGACTACGATGGTTTCCTGCTCCCAGAGGTGGTTGCTCACGTTAAATACCTCGTCAAAGTTGTACCTGCTCTGCGGGCTGAGTCCCATTCCCCTTGCAGGAACTGACATATTCTGCTCCTCGTCCCACTTCCACCAGCTCTCATCATCCCATCCTGGCCAGTTGGGATTGTCCGCTGAGAAGTCAATAACAAGTTGCCCACCATCATTCAGGTACGCGTAGGGCTGAACCGGCGTCAGGTCAATGAGCTCGCTGTCGTCGGGAACGACGGCGATATGAACGCTCCTCTGGGCCCTGTAGTCCCTGAAGGTTGCGCTCGTGCCTAGTGCAAAGGCCGCCGCGATCATCAGCCCCAGCATACCCAGGGCCAAAACTTTCTTCATGGTACATTCCTCCATGTCTTCCAATACCGACACCCTAGGCAGAAGGCCATCATGGGGATGCCTCATTGACTGTGGCGGGGTCAACCTATATAGTAAATTCCGGCTTACCGGGTGGTAATCCCTCATTACCTGGGATGAAACAACTTAATTTGATTAAAACAGGCGGGATATAGCGGTGATTCGCTAAAACAGCCTCTTAATTTTCCTGTGGTGGATTATACTTATGACCAGGTACACCATGGCAGCCAGCAATAGGGACATGCTGCCGAGATACCAGCCCGCGATTATGAATATTACCGACGTCCCCATGTAGAAGGTGCTCCAGCTGATGTCGTGCTTGTTGACAACTTCCATATAGACAGTTACATCCTCCGGAATCTTCAGAAGGGTAACTATGCCGTGGTTAAATGTTACGACACCTTCCCGCTCCAGCTTAGGGATATGCGTCTGGATCAGGCTGACATAGACGCTTTTCCTGTGCTTCCGGTTGGTGTCTCCCTCCCTCTCAGCTATGTATTCCACCAGTTCCCTGAGTTCGGCATGGCCCTCTCTCTGTTGGAGGAACTCAATCATCATCATCCTCCTTGTGTTTCCGAGGATCACGGTTGAGCTGTCAATACTCCCGGCCATCGTATCACCGCAGCCTGTAATGCTTTCTTTTATTCCCGTTGGTGTAGAATGCCTCTACTTTCTTCTGCTCCACGAGTTTCCTGAGGGTTCTCTCAACCTTCTGCCTTGTACAGAAGATGCCTCTTTCGTTGAGAAACCGGGTCAGAAAAGCAACACTGAGCGATCCGTGCCTTCTGAGGAGGTCTGTAATCTCAACCTCCAGGTTAACTACGTTGCTCACATCCTCACCCCCTCCATGTTAAGCAATGTGTATGTAACATTATCATAAGTTGGTGGCCGACTATTTAAAAGTTCCTGAAAAGTTCGATTTCCGTGTTTTTTAGCGTTTTGTGCCTTCTTATAGAAAATGGGGGGATTATCGTTTAGAACTGCCGATAAGGGGGCATTTATTAAATGGAGGTTTTTGGAACGTGTTCAAGGCTTTGGAAAAAAATCCAAACTCATGCGGAATCTTGGGATGTCCCCAGTAAAAATCCGGGCAGAATGGGGGATCTGGATTATTTCCTGAATGGTTTCTGAAAAGCCTTTTTCTACATGAAACTTTGTGGAGTTGAACATGAGGGTTGAAAACCGAACTTGAAGCCGGGAGAAAATGGTGGGGTTCGAGGGTCTGGAGCCCAGTTGAATGGTAGCCCCGCGGGGATTCGAACCCCGGTCGCGGGATCCAGAGTCCCGCATGCTTGGCCGCTACACCACGGGGCTGTGCCCGTTGATAGCTTAAGGAATGGATTTATAAATTTTATCCCTCGAAACTTTGCCCTGCAAAGTTTCATCAAAGTTCGTGATTCCTTTTGTGCGGCTTATTTTGGAGTGGTTTTCTCTGGATATTGCCCTTTTGGTAGAATTGGATTCTCTTTCCAGAGCTTGTTTAAGAAGGTTAAGTTTTTTAGCGCTCCGTAGGAGCGCGGGTTAAAGTTGAACCCGTTAAAAGTTTTCCTGGGTTATTGAATCCAACGTGCAATCAGGTCACCAAAGCAAAAACCCACTAAAAATCAACCCCACAAAAGGAATCACGATCTTTTGATCAAACTTTTGCAGAGCAAAAGTTTGTACTGGTGGGGCCGCCGAGATTTGAACTCGGGTCCCCGGCTCCCGAAGCCGGAAGGATAGGCCAAGCTACCCCACGGCCCCATGCCCGCTGTTAAGGGCAGTCGCAGGACTTATAAAGTTTACGGAACACCCTGATGAAGGTGGAGGGATAGGGGTGAAAGTCAGCGTTATAGTTCCCACCTACAACGAACGCGAAAACCTTGAAGAGCTCTTTGAGAGAATCAGCAGGACTTTGAAAGACTACGACTATGAAATCATCGTTGTCGATGACGATTCTCCTGACAGGACATGGGAGTTCGCCCAGGAGCTTTCGGAAAGGTACCCCGTCAGGGTCATACGGAGAACCGAGGAGAAAGGCCTCTCCTCCGCCGTCATCAGGGGTTTTAAAGAGGCCCATGGCGATATATTTGTCGTCATGGACGCCGACCTTCAGCATCCACCTGAGGTGATACCCGAGCTCCTGAACGCCATTAAAAACGGCGCCGATGTGGCAATCGCAAGCAGGTATGTCCCTGGCGGCGGTGTGAGGAACTGGTACTGGTACCGGAAGCTTATCTCCAGGGGCGCGATTATGGTGGGCCGCCTCGCACTCCCGAGGATAAGGGACGTCAAAGACCCGGTTAGCGGCTTCTTCGCCCTCAGAAGGGAGGTCGTTGAAGGGGTGGAGCTCAATCCAGTCGGGTTTAAGATCCTGATGGAGGTTCTGATTAAAGGCAGGTACAAGAAGGTTACCGAGGTCCCCTTCACATTTGGCCTCAGACGGGCGGGAGAGAGCAAGCTTGGGACGAAGACCATGCTGAACTATCTCAGGCACGTCTACCGGCTCATGCGCTGGGAGGGCGAGCTGGATAGGCTGATTAAGTTCACCCTCGTTGGCCTCTCAGGGGTTGTGGTTAACCAGAGTTTTCTGTGGCTCTTTGTTTCGGGCTTCGGCTGGGACAAAATACTGGCCAACATACCCGCGACCGAACTGGCCATACTGAACAACTTCACCTGGAACGACCTCTGGACGTTCAGAGACCTCAAGAGAAAGCCGCTGTGGAGGAGGCTCGTCAACTTCCACATCGCGGCCTTAACCGGGGCGGTTGTCCAGTGGATTATCTACGCTGGACTTGTGCTCCTCGGGATGAACTACCTCGTGGCGAACATGTTCGGTATCGTGGTTTCATTCGTCGTGCGCTTCCTCGTTAACAGGCACGTGACGTGGGGCTAGCGCCCCTATGACAACTCCTATCAGCGTCATGAGGTACAAGAAGAACACGACGAGGGCGAAGTCTTCCCCAATTCCGGCGGGGAGCCTTTTGGAGGTCGCTATTGTGGTAGTGACGAAAAATGCCAGTGTTCCGGGAAGTCCCAGAGCGGCCGTGGAGGCAAAGAGTAAGAGTCCATCGACGTTTCTCCACTTCCTGCAAAGCCATGTGACCAGGGCCACGGCGATAATTGGGAGCACAAGGAAAAGCAGTTCAAAGAAATCGTGGCACCGAAGGCTCCATTCGACGTCGGCAATCCCAGGGCAGAGGTGCTTCCTGAAGAACCAGGAGGGGTTGAAGTAATCCTCCAGCAAAAAGAGGCCGGCAGTGAGCCATGATGCGAGAAGCCCGAAGATTCCTCCCAGGGTTCCGGTTCTCATGGTGGGTAATGACATAGGCCGGCATATAAATCTTCGGGACGCTATCTGCCTGTTTGCTCCATAGTGTTATGATATCCTCTTTTCGTTGGGCTATGGCTCTTTGAAAGGTAACGTTGGGATATCCAGTGTGTCACTCGGTTACGTCACGTTTCAACCCGCTTTTCACATCGTAGGTTCATGTGGACATCAATGGACACTTCAACCTTAAATACCCTTGGAGCGTTTATGTAGTACGGAGGGAGTGGTCATGTACGTGGGAGAACTCCTCAAGAGCCTTGACCGGGTTTCAACTGGCGTTCCTGGACTTGACAATCTCATCGGAGGGGGATTCATCCCGGGCAGGGTTTATCTTATAATCGGCCCCCCTGGAAGCGGAAAGACGACCTTTGGAATTCAGTTTCTTATTGAGGGTGCTAAAAAAGACGAGAAGGGGCTTTTTATATCCCTTCTGGAGCATCCGAAGATAATAACACAGGACATGCTCCGCTACAACTTTGGCCTCCTGACCCACCTCCAGTCGAAGAGGATACTCTTCTACGACATGGGAGAGAGCATCTTTGGCGCTGGAAGAAGGTTTACATGGAGCGAGATATTTGAGAGAATCCTTCGCATTATTGAGACGGAGGACGTTAAAAGGGTCGTCATAGACTCGTTCACTTCGCTGGAGTATTCGGTCCTTGACCCCGAGCACAAGAGGATGGCCCTGGGCAGGTTCATAAGGAAGCTCCACGAGATGGGGATTACGTGCCTTGTACTGGCGGAGATGATGAGTTCTGAGACCTACACCGAGGACTACTACCTCACCGATGGTGTCATAGTACTCCACCACTTCATGAGGAACTACCAGATGGTGCGGGCCCTTCAGGTTCTGAAGATGCATGGCGTTGCCCACGACAGCAACCTCAAGAAACTTCGCTTCACCGAAGAAGGGCTCAGGGTCTATCCAGAGGCACCGTTCTGAGGTGGAACCATGGAAGAAGTGAAAAAGCTCGTTCAGGAGGCCTACGAGTTCGGCTACTTCGTGGGCTACAAAGGACACAGCGAATGGGCCGAGTGGGTTCGCGAGCGCAGGGAGAGGCTCTACGCAAGGGCACAGGAGCTCGGCGTCTACGAGCTCGTAAAGAACGCCTACAACCGTGGAAAACTGGACGGGGCGAAGAAGAGGGAAGAGGAGATAAGAAAGGGGCTTGGAAAGGAGGGCGCAGGCGAGCAGCGCCCGGGACCAAAGACGGCTCTCCCTGAAGGTACAGAGGAAGAGACAGGGGAGGTGGAGTTTGCGCGCTTCCTTGAAACCACCCGGCTTTTCCTCCCTCCCGACCTTCTGGATACCATGAAGCACCTGAGGCCTCCGAAGATGCTCCGTATAGGGCACTGAGCTCTTCTCTTCCATGCGAGCACCTTAAATATTCGGTGGAAGATTATCCTTGGGGATAACCATGAAGCGCTTTTTAAAGGAAGCCGAGGTTTTTGATTCCTCAAACGTTCTCCACTACATAGCCGAGATAAGCCAGTTCCACAGGATACAGGGCTCAAAAGAACTCCCCGAGGCGGTTCGCTTTATCAGGGAAGAGCTCAGGATATGGGGGATCAACGCGGGGCTTTACGAGGAATTCTACGACGGCAAAAGCTGGTTCCTGACCCTCAAGTCCCCCATAGCCTGGGATCTGGTGCACGGAAAGGTCGAGGTTCTGGATAAAACCCTGACGACCTCTCAAAGTCCCCTCGTCGTCATGGCCCACTCACCAAGCGGAAAGGCCGAGGGCGAAGTGGTTCACATAGTCCGCGAGGAGGACTGGGAGAACGCCGGAGGAAAGATAGTCCTGGTTGGGAAGGAGTGGCGCGACGCCTATAGGAAGGCCAACGAGGCCGGAGCGGTGGGCTTCATCGCTTACCGCGAAGGAACCGGGGAAGCCATACCCTACATCGGCCTGTTTCTTACCAAAGATGACCTCGAATGGGCAAAGATTCCCGCCGTTGCCATTCCCGAAAGTCTGGCCAGAGGCATAATGGGGAAGCTCAACGCCGGGGAGAGAGTTGAGGCCAGGGTCGAGGTTGAAGCCCAGATAAACGAGCACCAGGTTCTGCCGATCCTCTATGCCGAGATTGGAAAGGAGCCGTTCATCCTCTTCACCGCCCACATCTGCCATCCGAAGCCCGGTGCCAACGACAACGCCAGCGGAAGCGCGATGCTCATGGAGCTGGCGAGGGTTCTCAGCCGGCTCTACGACGACTCCTTCCGCTTCGGCTTTGCCTTCCTCTGGATCCCGGAGTACTACGGCACGCAGGCCTTCGTGGAGAGATACGCCGAGCTTGAAAAATACTACGCCGTTATAAACCTCGATATGGTGGGGGGAAGCGAGGACCGGGCCGGCTCAACGATAATGCTTGTAAGAACTCCGCTGTCGAGGTTTTCGGTGGTTTCTGGGGTTCTTGAGTACTTCCTGGAGCTGGCCAATGGGAAAGGAAAGAGCTTCTCGGGAAGCCCGATGCCGCGCTTAAAGCTCAAGAGCTATCCCTACGAGATGGGCAGCGACCACGATGTCTTCAACTTCTTTGGAATCCCCTCAGTGATGCCCATTACTTGGCCCGACCGCTTCTACCACTCCAGCGAGGACACCGTTGAAAAGGTGAGCAAGACCAGCATAGAGATCATCGGTAAAGCAGTTCTGGCCACCGCCCTGGCCCTTGCCAAGGCAACTGGGGATGAACTCGGGCGCTTTGCACGCGGCTACGCCATGAAGTACCTCGGCGAACTCTCCATGGAGAGGGACACGGAAAACGCAGAAAAGCTGGTGATGATGGGTCTGGCCAGGGATTCCAGGTTCCTTGGCATCGAGAGCGGTCACCCCTTTGAGAGAAAGCCGTGGATGCGGTGGGTGCGGAAGGGCAGGATCTCGGGTGAGCTCATAAAGAGCATCGATGAGAATGTCCATGGAGAATTCAAGGAGCTTACCAGGGACAGGAAGATGCTCGTGCACCTCCACGAGCTCCTGATGCTCGGCGAGCTCCTTCCAAAGGAAGAAGCAATGCGCTCCCTGCGGGAAGAGTTCGGGGAGGTTGAAGAAGAAAAGCTCGAAAGACTCCTGGACCTTCTGGAGGAGATAGGGGTTATAGAGAGGCTCTAGTTTCTCTGCTTGGATGTGCTTTTGAGCTCCTTTTCGATTTCGTTTATCCTCTTTATCAAGCTCTCCTTGATGTGTTCAAGAACCTCGCTCGGTGAAACGGCTGTATAAACGTAGCCCAGCCAGCCCTGTTCAATGAGCTTTCTTCTGAGTATCCCCTTGCGGTAGAGGCTGAGCACGTGCTCCCTAACCGAGCGCTCGCTTATGCCTAGTTCCCTCTGTATCTCGGTTATCCTCATGGGCTCACTCTTTTCAAGCAGGAGACGGTATATCCTCAGCTCCGTCTTCTTAACGCCAAGTGAGCGCAGCAGTGCCTCAAGCCTCTCGTAGACGTCGCTCATCTTCAGGTCACCTGATATACTTTTATCCCACCTATGAAGTATTATCTTCATAACCTTAATAAACTTTGCCTGTCCGCGAATGTTATAACGACTCTCTATTGCCCTAGAGTGAAATACGCCCCAAGTAAATTCCCTCCGGCAGGAAAGCCTCCCCCTCCCTAAAATCCTTCAGGAAAGGCACCATCTTTATTCCCTGCCTCACATCAAAGCCCTCGATGAAGGGGTTGATCGTGGGGAGGATGAGAAACCTGCCCACGCGGAAGAAGACCTTCGTTTTCCTGGATGTCCCGCCCCTTTTGAATGTATACGCGGGGTGTATGTGCCCCAGGTAGCCTTCGGAAAACTCGACCTCTGGCAGGTTCCTATGCCCGTGGAGGAAGAGGAACCCGTCTATAAGCGAGTGCTCAGCGACCTCAACGTTGGGAAACTTTTCGGCTATCTCCTCTATCCTGCCGTCGTGGTTTCCCTTGGTGATTATAGTGGGTGTTCCCCGAAGGTCTGAGAAAAAGCCCATAAGGAGGCGCTTCATCGTGAAGCTCAGCCCTATCGGTTCCTTGATGTCACCGAGAAGGATCAGCAGGTCGGGGTCTTTTTCGGCTATGAACTCCGCGAGCCTCTCCTCAAAGTGAGTCCGTACCCTTAACCCCCTTGAGAGCTCAAAGCCGATGTGAGGGTCCGCTATTAGAAGAGTCCTCCCCCGGGAAGTTTCGATCTCCATTGAGAGCCGCTCGAAGGCTTCAAAAGAGTACATGGAACCACCGGGCAAAAATGGGGAAAGAGCATCAGATCAGCCCGCGCTCCTTCCTGCGCTGCCTCTTCAAGCGCCTAATCCTCTTCTTGATCCACTTCCACCTCATCCTTCCTTTCTTCTTCCACTTCCTTGGGCGCCTCTTCATGATCATCACCCCTGACTTTTCTCTCCAGCCTTAGCTCCAGCGGTTCCTTTTTAAGCTTTTCCGTGAGAGAGTGTCGGTTACCTTTGAACCGTCGAAACGGTGTATCAACGCCCCAGTGGGGCACAAACCTCCGAAGACAGCGGCTTCCCGCCCTCAAAAATTTCCAGAATTTTAACGGCTTTTTATCCATATCTTGCTCTGTAAATCCTATTTTTGTATGAATGCGTTACTGTTGATATTGCAATTCAATGTTGGATACAGGATTCTGGGTAAACCATTCATAAAGACCCAGATAAATGCGAGACACGCCTCCGCTAATCTTATCTATTCTGGAGACAACTTTGAACGGTGGTAGTATGAAAGTGGCATATGTCCAGATGGAGCCGGCCCTCCTTGAGCCCGAGGTTAACTACTCGAAGGCGGAGGAGATGGTTCGTGAGGCTGTGGATAAGGGAGCCAAACTCGTGGTTTTACCGGAGCTCTTTGACACAGGGTACAACTTCGAGAGCAGGAGCGAGGTTGAAGAGGTTGCAGGTCAGATTCCGGACGGCCCCACGACCCGCTTCCTCATGGAGCTTTCGAACGAGCTGGGGGTCTTCATCGTGGCCGGAACCGCTGAAAAGGATGAGAAGGGCAGGCTCTATAACTCCGCCGTGATGACGGGCCCGATAGGTAGCGGATACATAGGCAAGTACCGCAAGGTCCACCTGTTCTACCGCGAGAAGCTCTTCTTCGAGCCGGGCAACCTCGGCTTCCACGTCTTCAACATCGGCATAGCCAAAGTTGGGGTGATGATATGCTTCGACTGGTTCTTCCCTGAAAGCGCGAGAACCCTTGCCCTCAAAGGGGCCGACATCATAGCCCACCCCAGCAACCTCGTCATGCCCTACGCCCCGAGGGCGATGCCGATAAGGGCCCTGGAGAACCGTGTTTACACGATAACCGCCAATAGGATCGGTGAGGAGAGAGGTCTGCGCTTCATAGGTAAGAGCACAATAGCCTCCCCGAGGGCTGAGGTCTTGGCCCTGGGAAGCGAGGATAAGGAGGAGGTTGCCGTTGTCGAGGTCGACCTCTCGCTCGCGAGGGACAAGCGGCTCAATGACATCAACGATGTCTTCAGGGACAGACGACCTGAGTTCTACTCGCTGTGATAATATCCATCCTATCCATTTCTTTGTATTTTGGAGTGTTTGCATCTTTTTTGCTCCAATCCTGCGCCATTACCAACCGTGTTGTAATGTTGCCAATATTTGAAGGGCAGCATCCAATAACATCCAATGGAATGCACTGTCCGTTGGAAAATCCCCATAAAACTCGCCCCGAGGGGCTCTGTTCCCGGTTCTGTGTCCTCTTCCGAAAGTATTTTAAGAACTAGGGCAGTAGATGCTAGATGATGGCGAGAAAAAGGAAGTACATCCTTTTGGTTGCGCCCGTTGCGGTTGCCCTCGTGATTGGACTAGTGGTCAATGCCGAGATGTTCCCTGCAGACTATTCATACCAGAAAGGCATTTTTGGGCCCCACAACGTCCAGGCTGAGCTTCTTCCGGCGAATTCACATATACGCGGCCAGATAACAGCCAAGAACCCGTTTTCGGCCTATGTTATCGTCTCGAAGTCTGGCTACTTTGAGGATGTTGACGGAGATAACGTCGTTCTCAGCTGGGAAAACGTCACCGAGGTCAACCTTGATTTCAATGTCTCCGACGGAAACTACTACCTCGTCATCAAAAACGGCAACGTTAGCCAGGAAATAGAAATGAGGTTTAGAGCGGAGCGCTGAAGTCACTTAGGACAAGCTCTGCAACGTCTTTTCTCGGGTGTTTAAAATAGAGGACGTCTCCCACGCGCGTGAATCCGTGCTCCCCCGGTCTTATGAGCCTAGCCTCACCGAAGAATATCCGCCCGATCGCCAGCTGTGTCGCCAGGTCCCAGTGGTGGAAGTCGAACTCCCCCACCTTTCTGAAGCCAGGCAGTAGGTAGTAGGCTCTTTTGAACGTCCCCCTTCTGACGTCGTATCCCTCGTGGACGGAGGCGAGGGTGTGGTTTTCTCCCTTACTCTCGACGAAGAATTCCTTGTAGCCGATGCTGTATAATATCCTGTAAACCCTGTCGGTGTCTTCTACAATGAAAACACCGTCCTCGGTCAATGTCAAGGCTACGTTGGCGAATATCCTGACCGCGTCGAAGGGATCGAAGTGTATCATGGTGTTGCCGAAGAGAAGCGCGACCTCGTGCTCCTCAATAAGTTCTGCTGCTTCTCTCACGTCCCCGCGAACCTTTGTCGGGACAATTCCCAGGCCTGCGAATTCGAGCCATTCTCGGACTCTCTCCAGATCTTCGGCCCTGAGGTCAAGCAGGGTTAGCTTTTTGGCATTCGTTGCCTTTGCTGCCGCGCTTCCGGCTATTCCCGTGCCAGCGCAGAGGTCAAGGATCCTTCCACCTCTGGGGAGCTTCAGCTTTTCAAAGAACTCCGACAGTTCCATGAACCTTTTTCTCGCCCCCTCGTTGCCCGGCTCCATATATCCCCTCGCGTACCTGTACAGCTCCTCCAGGGACATGCCATCACCACGATGAAGAATGTGTGAAATTATTTAAACCCATCGAAAGACTTAAATATTTTGTCAACTTACATAGGTTGACAAAGGCGAAGTACATGAGAACCGGAACTGCGAGGGAATTACCTCAATTGAAGAGGGCACTTACTCCCTCGTCCTCTCATCGCGGAAGGAGATGAAAAGGCTAATGGGGGTAGTTGGCAGTGGTGAGGCTTAGGGGAGCGTGGCCCCTTTCCGCACCGGGGATCGCGCTCTTCCTCCGTTTTGTTGCCGTTGCCCTGCTGTCCTCAGTCGGGTGGGTTATGGAGAACTATGGCCCAGCTGGATACTTCGCGCTTCTGCTCGCGAGTGCCTTCCTCTTTGGGGTATCTTCCGGCTGGAAGGTTGAGGTTTCGGAGAAGGGGCTGACCTTGGTCTACGGTTTTGGCATCCTCCGCGTTAACGCCGGCGAGGTGCTTGAGGTCAAGAACGTCGGAGAACTCAAACTAGGAACGCTTTGGAAAGACCTTGCAAACTCTTTGCTGGTCCCGTTCTTCTTCATGCTGCTCTCTTTCGTGCTCTTCGGCGTTAAGGGTTTTCTGGTCCTTCCCTTCGTTGCTTACTGGCTCGTTCTCTACTGGATAACGCTGGCGTTCCCGGTAAGGACTCTAAAAGAAAGGATGGGGAGGCTTTTCCTGCTTGCACTCCTTCTTCCCTGGGCCCTTTCAGCGCCATTCGCGGCCTCGGGGATGGAGTTCCAGTGGTTCGGGCTCTCGCTTTTTACCTCCTTAATAGGTTTCTGGTTTGTCCTTTCCTGGGTCTCGATGGAGTACGTTGAGGTTCTAGTGGAGAATGGCAGGTTCCTGATAGGCTGTCACGACGCTGAAAGGGTCATAAAGGCACTGGGTGGTGCAGATGGCGCTTAGACATTATCCCTCTATAGTATGGGGAGTCTTTCTCCCCACAACCTATGATGAAAAAGAGGCCGAGGGGTTCATTGAAGAGCTTAAGAGGCAAATATATTGGGGGATTTATCATGTGGATTAAGGGAACTGGCCCCTTTCCAGTTAGAGGACTGCCTCTTTTCCTGTTCTCCGCAGGGCTTATAGGGATTTCCATCTCAGATTACATCTCCCGACTCACGGGAGTTTACCTGCAACCGGTTTTTGTATTCCTCTGGATATTTTCAACCGGCATGGGTGCTAAAATCGAAGGGAAAAATCTCGTCCTCCTCTATGGCTTCGGATTAATACGGCAGAGGATAGACCTCAGCTCAATCGAAGAGGTTGCCATGCTCTCAGGACTGGAAAAGGGAAGGGTTGTGAAATACTTCAAGGCATACACTTTCACGTGGTTCATTGTTGCTCTCTGGGCCCTCCTTGACCTGACTGTTTTGGGAGGGGCTGAGGGGGGACTGAGATTGTACGTGGACGTTTTCGTGGCGGCGCTTTTCATGGTCTTCTTCCTTTCCTTAACACTTCCGAGGAGCTGGAGAACTCCTCTCCAGGTGGGGGCGCTTTGCTGTGCAGTCTTTCTCTTAGTGGTGCCCCTCATAAAACTTGGCCCCAAAACCTTAATCCCCGGGATGTTTTTTGTGCTTTTGATATGGTTTATCATCAGGGGATTTTCCGATGATGGCCTGATCATGGTGGTCGCGGAAGGAAAGGCTTACCTCCTTTCATCCAGGCGAGCAAGGGAGGCCCTGAAAATCATTAGGGAGGCCATGAAAAATGCTTCGACTTCCTGAGGGCATGGAGCGGGTCTGGCTGATGAGGGCCAAGGGGATGAGAGAGGTCGAGATAGCCGAGGCCCTCGGTGTCTCACGTCAGGCTGTCAATAAAGCTTTGAAGGACGCGCGGGTGAAGCTCTTTGAGGCCTTCTTTGGCATCGCCGGAGTGTTTGGCTTCGAGGTGATAAGGGTCAACGCGGAGAAGGGCTTCATGGTCGCGAGGGGAAAATGCTTAGATAAAAACGTTAGAGTTTACGCCTTCTACTTCCCTGGGAAGGGGATAAGGGCATTCTTCGGAGAGGATCTGCCGGAGTATGTGATTGAGCACGCAGTTGAGATGGGGATAATAAGAAAACCCGAACGGGAAGAGCTGATAAAGGCCCTTGAGAGTTAATAGTAGCCCTCCTCGTAGGCTCCCGTTAGGGCGATGAAAGCGGCATAGAAGATAACGCCGAGCGAGGCCATAATAAGCAAGACGACACCAAGCGGCCCGGGTTCATAGCCGAGTGCCGCTAAGGCCATCTCTGCCGTTGTCAATCCCGAGACGAGGGTCAGCGCCCTTGCGAACTTCCGCGCCATAATCCCAGAGAAGCCGGGCGCCAGCTGGAAAACCAGCGGCCGGGAAACTAAAAACGTCAGTGCGAGGAGCAGGAGGAGCGCCCCGCCGATAACGATGGCGGTTTCCCGGGGAACTCTTCCAGCTATACAAAGGCCAGCGAAGATGGCCAGAAAGGCGGCCTGGAGGGCGATGTACCCTTTTAAATTTGGGGTTTTTATTGCCTTTCCAGGTTTCTCAGGGGCTCCCTCCGAGAACTCCTCAAGCTCGTACTCGCGCTTTGCAGTCAGATAGGCGAGGAGCATGGTTGTTCCGATGCCCAGGAGCAGTAGGGCGGCAAGCCGTGGGAAGCTCAGAAACGGGGAGAGGATTATTAGAAGAAACCCGGTGAGAACCGTCCCGATTCCTGAAACGCGGTTGGATTTCCTCCTCGCGCGCTCGGAGAGGTAGGTGTAGCCTATCCTGAACCCTATTCCAGGCTCACCTTTCGAGGTAAATGTAAGGATCCCCATGGCGATTATACCGAGGCCCAGGAAGGTCGCCCAGAGGACTCTGAGGAGATCATACCCGTTCACCCTAATCCCACCACCGGCCATTCCACATGGTTTTGTCAAACTCCCCATCTCACGGTCTTTATTAACCTGATAGTCTCAATGACTATGAACCCCACACCACCAATGACGATGGCCTCAAGCAACACCGGCGAGCTGAAGGAGTACGCGTTGTAAAGGATTGAATAGACGAACGCACCCCACATTATGAACTGGAGGGCCGTCAACAGCTCCAGAACTATCTTCGCTGTCTTTGTGTTCCCCCTGGGAATCCTCAGGGCCACGGGATCACGGCCGAGGTAAGTTAACCCAATAAGGAACAGGAAAGCACCGAGGGGTATTAGGAAAGCTCCGACCGACTTAGGCTCGAAGCGGTCGGCGATTCCCTGGGCATTAAAGTGAGTTGCTATGATCTCGGGCATTTTCTCCCAGCTCACCCAGAGAAGAAGCAGGTACGAGAAGAGGAGAGTCAGCTGAACCACCAGATAGGGCTTGACGTCCACCCTTTCAAGGGGCTTTGGCTTCCCCTCAGCTGGGGTTGAGATGGTCTCGCGCTCAAAGGTTTCCTTTGCTATGGCGTAGCTCCTCCAGGTTATTATCGAGACCCCTATGAGCATCACCACGATCAGGATAATGATGTTCCCCGTTAAGCCGAGAATCCCCAGGAAAACGCCGAGTACCATGAAGGCCTTTCCTGCGAAAGTGTTTGCGTCTCTCCAGGCTTCCTCCGAGAGGTAGGTGTAGCCTATCCTCACCCCTATCGCGTGGTTGGGCCTGTCCCTGTAGAGGTACGTCAGGAATCCGGCCAGAAACATGGTGGCTGAGATGAAAAGCCCAAAGGTTACCTCGGGACTCATCATTTTCCCATCTCCATCCTCTCAAGCGTCTCCATTATCGCCCCTATCTCCATCCTCAGCTCGCTCAGGACTTCCCTGCCCAGCTTCGTCAGGGAGTAGTACTTCCTCGGCCTTCCGCCAACCTCGGCCCAGGTGTCCTGAACCAGCCCGGTCTTTTTCAGGCTCTTGAGGATGTCGTACAGGGCCCCTTCACTGGGCACGATTCTGCCGTCGCTGAGTTCGATTAACCTCTTCCGTATCGCGTAGCCGTGGAGCTCTTCCTCCCTCTCCAGGAGCAGGAGCACCAGGTACGAGTAGAGCCCAGAGCGGAGGTCTTTTCTCAGCTTCTTGAGGGCTTTCTCCTTTCTGTCAACCAGCACGTCGCTCACCACAGGGCTTCCTCTTCCTTCGGGAGCTCGACCTTTGCCTTTGGAATCATGTAATAGAGCAGCCCCAGTGCGGCGAGGGCGGTTATAAACTCTACCGCGTACATGACCGGCTCGCTTTTCGTGAGCTGGTAATAAGCTGCCAGGGAATCGATGAGGGTATGAATACCTATCATGGCGAGGAGTCCCTCCTTCCCGTAGCCTTCGCTGTAAGTATAGGCCAGGTATATCCCTGTCCCAACGTGGAAGAGCACCACGAAGTAGCGCTCCACCATTGAGAGGAGCGCCGTGCTTAACGGTACGTCGAGCGGTTTTCCGGTCGCCATAGCTCCGGCGAGGGCCGCCCCGGCTATGAGGAAGACCTCCGTTACTCCGAAGCCCAGCCCCATGAACAGGCCGGTGTTCAGACTCTTCCCCTTTACCAGGAGGTATTTTGCCCCCTCCTGAACTATGCCGGCGATGAGTCCGAACCATATCGAGACACCCACGACGAAGGCCGTCCCCCTGGCTATGACGTCTGCGTTGGACTTTATCCCCATTCCGAGGAGCGGGAGCTGCTGGAGGGGATTCTGGATTATCATCGCAATGAAGAAGGCCGCTAAGCCTAAGAGAAACTCGCCCCACCTCTGCTTTTCGAAGCCGAGGAAGTACAGCGTTGCCCATGCCAGCAGTCCGCCGAGTATGGGGAACGGAAGGAGGTACATGCTCACTCCTCCAGCTTTTCAACGACCACCGCCGTACCGTAGGCGTATATCTCAGCCATGCCCGAGGCAACAGCTGAAGTCATGAAGCGGACCCCTATGACGGCATTGGCCCCCATGTCCTCCGCGTGGAGCCTCATCCTCCTCAGCGCCTCCTCCCTGGCCTCTGCCAGCATCTGGGTGTACTCCTGCACTTCACCGCCCTTCAGGTTCTTGAAGAATGCCATTATGTCCCTCCCGACGTGGGTTGCCCTGACTATGCCACCCCTGGCAAGGCCTCTGACCTCGACCACCCTATACCCCGGAATTTTCTCGGTGGTCGTTATGATGAACTCATCCATACCCACCACCCCGATGCATCGAACTTCGAGGTATTATCTGCTTTAGAATATTTAAGGATTTCTGTCCGGAAAAAGAATGGAGAAGAATCAGGCCGAGTGGTAGTATATCACGTAGGTGTCACCGTCGTCGTAGACCTCCTGCGGCGCGACTCCGTTGAGGTACTTCCAGCTGAAGCCGGGGTTTGCATCTATATCCGGTCCGCCGGCGGCTATGTAGGATGCCCACACAAGCTCTGAGCAGTAGTAGCTGTCACCGTAGACCTGCTTCGTCCACCAGCCCCAGTCGTAGGGCTTGCCCAGCTGTTGGAGGGCGAAGGAAACCGCGTTCTGCCTTACGTAGTCGGTGGTGGCAACGCGCAGAACCGCAACCGTGTCGTACCTCCTGAGGAAGTCTGAGAGATAAACAAGTCTGACCGCACTTGGGTCATCCCATGCCTCAACGACAACCCAGTCGTTTGCGTAGTAGTCATAGTAGGCTATGATCCCTGTGTGCGTCCAGTAGCCTGGGATTACGATGCTGCTCAATGGGTTGTGTCCTATGACGATGTCTCCGGGCACTATTCCGGTTGGGTATGGGTGGTAGTAGTTTGAACCGCCCAGACTGCCGGATGCTGCAACCGGATTCAACATTGTCGCGAGTATCAACAGGGCAACTATTGGAGCGGCCGTTTTCATTCGGAACACCTCCAAAATATTGAAAAAATTTAGTGCATTAATGTTTAATAAAGATTTCGGTTGCACGTTTGTGGCATATAATGTATTTTTACGTTCACTAAAACACTGTACACTTCTGCGAATCGGTGATGATTTAAAGGGTTCCTTCCAACATTTGTTGGTGGGTTCAATGCACGAAGTTTCGAGCCGCGAGATACTGAAAACCCTTCGAGAGCTCAACGCTGAGCGGGTACTCATCCAGACACCTGAGGGGCTGAAGAGAGAGGCCCAGTCTCTGGCCGACTTCCTTGAGGAGAACGGGATCGAGGCAATAATAAGCGGGGACATAAACTACGGCGCCTGCGATCCGGCCGATAGGGAAGCAAAGCTACTCGGCTGCGACGCACTGATACACCTCGGTCACAGCTACATGCGCCTCCATCTGGAGGTTCCCACGATATTTATCCCGGCCTTTGCCGGGGTGGACGTTGTTCCGGCCCTGGAGAAGAATCTGGGGGAAGTCCGAAAGCTCGGGAAGAGGATAGCCCTCGTCACGACGGCCCAGCACATTCACCAGCTCAGAAGGGCGAAGGAGTTCCTGGAAGGGAAAGGCTTTGAGGTCCTAATCGGAAAGGGCGACTCCCGCGTTTCTTGGCCCGGCCAGGTTCTCGGATGTAACTTTACGGCGGCAAAGGTTGATGCGGAAGGAGTTCTCTTCATCGGCGCCGGCTATTTCCACCCCCTCGGCGTTGCGGTCGCGACGGGTAAACCGACCTTGGCGGTCAACCCCTACTCCGGCGATGCTATGTGGATGGACCGGGAGTCTGAGAGACTCATAAGGAAGCGCTGGGCTCAGATAGCAAAGGCCATGGACGCTCAAAAGTTCGGCGTAGTAACCAGCACCAAAAAGGGCCAGCTTCGCTTGGCTGAGGCGAAGCGCATCGTCAACCTCCTCCGGGAGCACGGGAAATACGCGAGGCTCATAGCCATGAACCACATTAACTACCCGGCTTTGGAAGGCTTCGACTTCGATGCTTACGTCGTCGTTGCCTGTCCCCGAGTGCCTATAGACGACTACGAGAACTGGAGGAAGCCCGTGCTGACGCCGGCCGAGGTGGAGGTACTGCTTGGCCTCCGCGAGGACTACGCTTTCGATGAGATACTCGGGGCTGAACGAAAATTCGATGAGCCTCTTGGAGTGAGTGTCAGGTAGCTCTACCGCTCCTTTCAAGGCTCCTCAGAACGTTTAGGGCATCCTCCCGCGTTCTTACCCGCACTCTGATGCCATTTTCATTTGCCAAATCTTGTATCAACTTTTTAGTTGGAAACTCGCCGAGAAAAGTTGTTAATGTCGTGTATATACTTTCGGGGTCTCCCTGTTCTTCAAGCTCTTTCATGGCGTATTCAACACATTCGATCATTGCACTCAAAAAGCTGTGCTTTCTTCGGAGAGTTTTGAGTACCTCTTCGGCCATACCTATTCACCGAGATACCCCTCCAAGGCCGTTATCATATCCTCGATATCGGTTGATTTAATTGGAATGTCTAGTTCTTTTATGAGGTCGTAGATGAAGACTCTCGCCGCGAACTCTCCAAAAAGCTCTTTGAGAGCAGTGTAAAAAGTGCGGGGATTGTCTTCTATGATTTCTATGCCCTTCCCGTATTTAGAAAGAAGGTATGTGTTAATTGTGGCTTCAAAAGGTTTCCCCAACTTCTGGAGGATTTCATGGGTTGTAACGGCCACAAATGCGGGGGTTATCTTGATGCTACTCAATTATAACACCCCCTTCACCTATGTAGAACTCTTTGAGCAATGGTTTGTGTTCAGAATGCCTTGACTTGAGCACAAGTATGCGGCGTTCCATGGATTCCCCCGGGTGTTTGGGCAGCTGGTAATCGAGTACTATTATCGTATCCATTAATGTGCTGAACCCTGTAGAAATAAACCCCTCGGCGCTCCTAGACGTGTGAGTCAGGATAAACGTAATTCCCCTTTCCTTGGTCAACAGCTGGAGGTATCTCAGGGCCTTTATAAAATCCCTCTCATCCATGTGGCTTTTCATGGCAGACAGGGAATCTATGACTAGGACATCTGACGATGTTTCATCCAATAACTTTCTTATTGTCGCGTAATACTGAACGGGGGTCTTCGCTTCCGGAACCATGGCCACGATTTTAATATTGCCTGTGAGCCCCAGCTTGGTCATGGCTTCCTGTATTGCGCCAATTGACTCCTCGAAGGTTATGTAGAGCACGTTTTTACCCTTTTTGGCCATGTTGGATGCTATCGTGAGGGCCAGTATCGTTTTGCCACTGCCGGTGGGCCCTGTTATCATCGTAATACTGCCTTTGTATAGTCCTCCGCCGATCAGGTCATCGAGTACGGGCATGCCCGTCTCAAACCGCTCACTGGTGTCTATGCTCCTTTTGGTAAATTCCAGTTCCGGGACTGAAAGGACATCAATGCCCTCATTGGTGATTATATACTCGTAGGCGCTTTTCACTATCCGTCTGCCCCGCATTTTTGGTATTGTCAGGTACCTTTTTATGACCTCGCCTTTCCGTTCCATTTCAAGGACTATTACTCCATCTACGACGAACTCCTCAACGCCAAAACCCACCCTTTTTTCCCCGTAGGGTATCTCACCTATTAGTATGGCCAGGACATCCAGGGCATTAACGATTCTACCTATAATCGAATGGAGGAAAGACCTCAGCATGACCTCTCCAAAGATCTGGCCCACAACGGTTACTGAGTCAAAAACTACTATCTCCGGTTGCCATTCTATCAGATCCCGGATAAGGAAGTCAATGAATTCTTTCATCTCCTCCCTTGGCATTGTTAACATATCGTAAAACCTAAAGAGCCCCTGTTTTTCCATTTCCCGAAAATCTACACCGCTTTCCAGGGCATTTTTGTAAAATTGTTTTTTGCTTTCAGCAAAAGAGACGTACGCACCCTTTAGACCCTTCTGCAGATTGTTGTAGAGAATATGGATTGCCAGGTGGGTTTTTCCTGTCCCGGGGTTTCCCGCTATTAAAATGCTGGTTCCCTTGGAGAAACCTCCAGCAAGGGCCTTGTCAAGACTGGGTATGCCGGTGGCTATTAGCCCCATTTTTTCTCCCATGGGGATATTATTGCAGTAAAAATATAAATACATTTCGTTAGAATTTTGGAAGGGGGATAATGTGAAAAAAAAGCACCTCGCCATTGCCCTTTCGAGGCTGGGCGGCTTCAGAAACCCAAAGCCCGAGCTTGAGCAGTACAGGACGCCGGGGGACGTTGCGGCAGAGCTGCTCTGGCTGGCGTACTCGCAGGGGGACATAGGGGACAAAATCGTGGCCGACCTCGGTGCAGGGACAGGGGTTCTCTCGGCCGGGGCCTGTCTCCTTGGGGCGGAGAGGGTTTACGCGGTTGAGGTTGACGGTGATGCTGTGGAGGTTCTTCTTGGGAACTTGGAATCCCTCGACCTGCTGGACTGCGTTGATGTCTTTCACGGGGATGTGTCAGATTTTTCGGAGAAAGTCGACACGGTCGTCATGAACCCGCCCTTCGGCAGCCAGAACCCCCACGCGGACAGGCCGTTTTTGATAAAGGCCTTCGAGGTAAGCGACGTTGTTTACTCCATACACCTTGCCAAGCCAGAGGTCAGACGCTTTATCGAAGCCTTTGTGAGGGACTTCAATTTTTCAATAACACACAGAGTAACTCTTTCTTTTGAGATTCCGGCTCAGTTCTTCTTTCACCGGAAGAGGCTGGAAAGGATACCCGTCGACGTGTACAGGTTCCAACGTGTGTAAAGCGAAAACAATATATTGGATGAAGTTCAATATCTCGTGGGTATAATGAGGGGTGAGGCCCATGGATCAAATTAGGGAGCTAGTGATGTCCTGGCGGGCGATGGATATAATAAACATTGCAAATGGAGATGAATACGTGGTTGAATCTCTCCTCGGGCTTCTGGGGGACGAAGACACAACCACCCGTTTGCGGGCACTCACAGCCATCGGAAAACTCCTCGGAGATCCTGACGGCAAGATAAAGTCCGTAGTGTTGAAAAAAGGTTTTAACCGCTTAGTGACTCTTCTGGGCGATGAAGACGGCAGGATTGTCTCAAGAACTCTGGAGGTTCTTCTCAGGCTTCTTGAGGGGGTGCAGATAGACGAGAACAGACTTCTAACGCTGATAGAAGCCTCGGTTCCGGTGGCGGAAAGGGGGGACACCTTCATATACCTCTCGCTCTTGGAGCTGTTCCGTAAACTCCAAATGCCCCCCTTAAGCTGGAGGGTGGGGGCTAAGATAGATGGACTCCTTAATGCGGACAACATATACCTGCGGACACTTGGTATGCGCCTCCTCCTCAATTCGGGAAGCCTTGATGGGAAGGGCAAAGTGGTGCTGGGGTGCATTACTGACCTTCTGACCAGCAGTAACGTCCTGCTCATTGAGGCAGGGCTGGATTTTCTGGAGGAAGTCCTTGCGTTCCATCTCTCTCCCGATATGATGAAGCATCTCGTAAGATTCTTGCACGTTCTTAAGGGCCTTGAAAACGGGGCCGAGAGTGTTCTTGTCCGTTCCAGGGCTTCTAGTGTGAGAACTGAAGTCGAGAGGGTGCTGTTTTCATACTACCGCTCTAGAACTGAGGAGGCACTGGAGGTAATAAAAGAACTTCTCCTTGGCAGGCACGTTGAAGAGGCCCTGCACCTTGCATTGATACTCGGCGGAACTTCGCTCCTTTTGAGCCTGTGGACAGGCGAGAGTGGTGATCCCGATCCAAAGTTAATGGAGCTACTTATGCCTTCCAGGACGCCCTAACTCCGGATAACAAAGGGGCGAAAGTGATATATGTAAAGTTGACTATACTACACATTGTGCCGTCCGGAGGGGCCGTCCTATCTAAAGATGAACTGCGCGAACTGGTGCTCTCGTGGCAGATAAAGGAGGCCGTCAGGCTGGCTATGGAAGACAGCGACGTCCTCCTGATGCTCTTGGACTTGGTTAGGGAGGATGACGTGAATACAAAGGTTAGAGCGCTGCTTGCCCTCTACGAGGTTTTGAAGGGAGAGGACGGGGAAACAAAGCTTCTTGTAATCAACGAAGGTTTTGATGCAATAATTTCTGCACTGAAGTCAAAAGAACCCCGCCTTGTAACGAAATCCCTGAAGGTCCTCTCTGCACTGGTGGAGGGATTTCCCCTGAGGAAGGAGGAGTTTCTGAAGCTGGTGGATATCCTGGTTGAGCTGGTAAAAGACCCTGGAATGGAGTTTGCTTCCATTGAAATGGCCGAGCTGGTTACGAAGCTAACAGTTGCCCAGCCTTCTCCTGCGGTTCGCTCCAAAGTCGCCTGGCTGATTTCCAGTGACAATCCCCGTTTGAAGGGAATGGGGCTCAGGCTTCTGCTCAACATCTTTGTGTTTACAGGAGACCCTAAAAGCTTTAAAACGCTCCTTGAGGGGGCATCGGAACTCCTTTTGAGCGATGATGACATACTGGTGGACTTCGTCCTTGATGTGCTCGCGGAGGCACTTCAGAGGGGGGTTCCGGAGGATGCCATGAAAGTTCTTCCCCGGGTTCTTTCGAGGGTTAAAAGGATTGTCGCCCGCAGTGATGATTTCTTTATCCGCTCAAAGGCAAAAAGACTGGCCCGTATGGGTGAGGAGGCGCTCTATAATTACTACCGCTCCAGGCCAGAAGAGGCTAAGAACACCCTTCACAGGCTTGTGCTGAACGGAGAATACTCCACGGCGATGGATCTGGCCATTTCACTCGGCGATGAATTTCTCATTAAGTGGCTCTCAAAGACCCTCGAAAAAGAGGGAGTGGAGGAGTTCACCCCCAGGGTTCAGGTTGTCGGTGGCCCGAGAGGTGGCTCTGCTGGAGTTGTGGAGTTTTCGCCTCCAGCTCCCTCTGAACGACAGAGGAAACCTGCCGGAATTACTGTGGAGAAGTTTTCCGACGTAGAATCCATACCCTCCCTTGAGAGGGTGATAGAGGAGGGGGACGCCGAGGCGTTGCTGGATATCCTCCGCTCGCGGCCGGATTCCGTTCGGGAGATTGAGAGGTTCCTCCGTTCGGGAGACCCTGGAAAGAGGTCGAACGCCCTTTGGACACTCTCAAGGCTTGTAAACAGGATGAACAATGGAGAATTTGAATTGCTGTATCCCCTGATACCTACGTTCTTTGACGTGGCCGATTCCGGAAACCCCTGGGAGAGGAACAAGGGAGCAAAAATTCTTGCAATCCTTGCCTCAAAAGGCGGCAGGCAAGATATCCTTGAAAAGATGCTCTCCCTGCTCCCGGAGCATCCAGTTCCTGCGCTGGAGTTCTTCAGCTACTACTTTATCTACACCTGGGACGAGGAGGCGGTGTCTAGAGTACTGAGGTTCCTGAAGGGGGCTCTTTCAAACCATGAACTTCAGTTCTCTGCCCTCATGGTTCTCGATGCGGTAACGATGTGGGGGATACGCCCCGAAATAGACAGGGAAAGCTTCCTGCCAATTCTTGAGGGCCTCATTAACTCGGACGACGATGAGATACGTAAGGTTGCGAGAAGGGTCATGGAAAGGTTCAAAACTGCGTGACTCCAGCTCACACGGGGGGAGACAATTTGGGAAAGCTCAAGCTCAGTGACAGACAGCTGTATGCACTTATTGAGGCCGTGAAGCTCGGCGAGGAGGTAAAGCCGAGCCAGCAGGCGAAGAGGAAGGCCTTCGCGAAGTACAAAATCAACGGCTGGGAGAACTCCAAGCTGACGGGGATATTTTACTCCATCCAGAGGAGGCTCGGGCTGATAGATGAGGTTATCGAGGAGCTTGTTGGAGTTTCCCCGCTGGTACTCGACCCCTGGCTGAGGGCTACCCTCAGGGTGGCCGTTGAGATTGCGGTTTTCAGGGATCCCAGCGAAAAAACCCGGGGGCACCTTAGGGGCCTTGCCCGGTTTCTGTCGAAGAGGACGCACCCCTACGTCGGCTATTACTACTACGACTTCCTCCCGAAGGTTTTCGAATACGTCCCTGTTATCGATACGGAGGAAAAGCGGCTGAAATGGGACTACCTGTTCCCGGAGTGGTTCATAGTGAAGATGAGGGGGCTGGTGGGGGACGAGGCCGAGGAGCTCCTCAAGGCACTCAACGAGACCCTGCCCACGAGCATCAGGGTCAACCTCCTGAAGGCAAGCGTTGAGGACGTTGAGCACTATCTGAGAAAAAAGAGCGTCCGCTTCGAGAGGAGCGAGCGGGTAGAGACCGTCATCAGGATTCTTGACCCCTTCAACCCGGAATGGCTCTTCAACAAGGGCTTCGCCGTAGCCCAGGAGGAGGCTGCTGCCGTCGCATCGCTTGTACTGGCTCCGAAGCCCAGCGAGACCGTCGTCGACCTGGCAGCTGCTCCCGGTGGCAAGACAGCCCACATGGCGGAGCTGATGAAAAACGAGGGGAAAATCTACGCCTTCGATGTTGATAAAGCCAGAATAAAGCGCATGAATGAGGTTCTCAGGCGTACTGGCGTTGAAATTGCCGAGACACTCAGAGCGGACGGAAGGAAGGCCCCTGATATTCTTGGGGAGGGGATCGCCGATAGGGTGATGCTCGATGCGCCGTGCACGAGCGACGGGACGATAGCCAAGAACCCGGAGCTGAGGTGGCGCCTCCGCGAGAAGAACATCCCAAAGGTAGTGGAGCTTCAGAAAGAACTCCTTGAGAGCGCCTGGAAGCTCCTGAAGCCTGGTGGAAGGTTACTCTACTCGACGTGCTCGATGTTCCGTGAGGAGAACGAGGGCGTTGTGGAGTGGTTCCTGGGCAGGCACCCCGATGCGGGGCTTATCCCCCTGACCGGCCCCTACGACCCTGGTTTCTTGCCGGGGACGATGAGGGCCTGGCCCCACAGGCATAAGACTATAGGGTTCTTCTACGCGTTGATAGAAAAGAGAGGGGATTAGGTGCCCTCTCCGCTCCCCTCCGGTTTCTCAGGGGGTTCCTCGATTCTGACCCTCAGATCGTTGGCGAACCAGTTCACCCTCTGCGGGAACGGTATCTCTATGCCTTCTCTGTCGAGGGCCTTTTTGACATCGAGCACTATCCGGGTTCTCACATCGAACCACTTCTCGCTGGGTGCCCACGCCCTGATGGCTATCACGACAGCGCTGTCGGAAAGCTCGCTTATGTACACCGCCGGTTCGGGCTCGGCGAGCACCAGGGGGATGGCGTCCAGTACCTCCTTGATTATCTCCACCGCCCTGTCGGCGTCGGTGCTGTAGGCTATCCCGACCTGGATGTCCACTCTCCTGACGGGGTGCCGCATCAGGTTCACGATGTTGCTGTTGAATAGCTTCTCGTTCGGTATCCTTATCAGCGTCCCGTCCCAGGAGCGTATTCTTGTGGAGAATATCCTTATGTCCTCAACGATTCCACCTGCGTCTCCGACTTTAACCGCGTCCCCTATCTGGAGGGGCTTGTCGAAGTACATGAAGACTCCCGAGATAAAGTTCGAAACTACTGTCTGGGCCGAGAAACCAAGGATGATACCGGTTATTCCCGCCGCCGCCAGGAGGGCGCTGAGCTGGGCGCTAACCCCCGCAAAGCTCAGCGCCATAAAGAATGCGATGGTTACAAGGACGTAGTAGAACAGCTTGGCCCTGATAACAACGTCGGGCCCGGGCTCTCCCCCGGAGCCCTCTATCATGTAGTCCCTGGACTTCCTTGCTATCAGGTACGTGAAGTAGAAGAACCCCGCGGCGAAGGCGATGTTCCCGACTGTTGTTGGCCCGATGCTGTAGTTCATTATCCCGAGAACGTACAGCGCCCAGATCGCCCCCCCGAGGACGAACATCCTGAAGAGTATGTCAGCCGTATCCTGGTTTATTATCCATTTCAGGGAAGTCTCTTTGGACTTTCTGATGATGAGCTTTCTGATGACCCTCCCAGCCAGAAGGGCAACCACAATTATCACTGCCGCCTTGAGGATGTCCTCAACGGCCAGTTCAACCGGCAGGGGAGGTAGCCAGGGCAGTGTGACGTTGGCCATACCTACCACCTCATCCTGAAGTTGGGTATCGGCTCCGCCTCATGGGTCTTCCCGAGGGTTCCGTCAGGTGGATTGCCTGTGTTGTTCACCTCGTAGGGCTCCCTCGTTGTGAGCACAACCAGGGGGTAATAGGCTTTGTCTTTTGAATAAAACATGGCACTTCCCTTTATCGGAATGACGACCTTCTCCACCAGCTTCCAGTCCCCGGTGGGGTTGTTTATGATGAGTTTTACAACACCCGGTGCCTCGGGGACTTCCGTGTAGAATCCGCTGGTGTGGTACCTGGCTATGACCCCGGACGTTATCCTTCCGTAAAGCGCGTACTTCTCCCTCCCGACGACAAAGCGGTCTATCTCTGTCCCTCCGCTCCTGACGGTGATGTCTATCGGGGCGGATAGGTATCCGGTGAGCCTGTCCTTTGGGGGAACCGCTATCTTCTCCTGGAGCTTTATCATCAGGAACCTCACGCCGTAGCCCTCAGCTGGAGCCGGAAGGACGAACAGTCCGTTCTCACTCCTCTTTATGAGAACCCTCACTTCATCACGTCTGTAGAGAACGGTGTCCCCGGGTTTCTCAACGAGGTGAATTTTTTTGTCCAGGATTTTGATGAACTGGGTCTTCAGCTCGTGCTCTCCAAACATGAATAGAAATAGGGCTAGGAAAATTTAAAGTTGTCTAAAATTGGGAGAAGGAATTCACTCCTCCTCGAATCCGATGTCTTCAAGTTTCATATAGGAGTATATGTTTGTTCCCCCTGCCACGAAGAGCCCCTCTGCCTCTAGGGGAACCGGCAGGTTTGGTGCTATTATCGCCCATCCGTTGCCCCTTGCGTCGCCAACGATGTATGACCATTCAACCCTCACGGTCTTGAAGGTCTTTTCGCCTATGCTGGTGGTTCCTTGTGGCTCTATTTTGTATTTGTACTGGTAGTTCATGAAGCCGTAGCTTCCCTCGGTTGATGTCATCAGGTTTTCTTCCTCCAGCACTCCCCAGAAGCCGAACGTCGTCATCGCGAAGAATGCCGTGTACGTAAGGTCAGTGTCCGGAACGTCAGCGAGACTGAAACCCTCGCTCATGTAGAAGTCATAGTCGTCCTTTCCAACGGCGCTCGGATTGTAAACCTCGTAGACGTTGTCCTTGTACTTGATCTTGAATCCAATGACCTCTGGATAGCCCATTCCAAAAGTCTGGGCTATCGGGAACAGGAAAAAGCCCTCATAGAACTCCAGCGGCTGAGTTCCCCACAGCCAGTACTCCACCGGTGCATCGAGCTGATCTGCGTTTATTGGTATAAGCTTCCCATAGTACTCGTAGGCATCGTACTCGCCCAGCTCGACTTTCCTGGCCTCCCCAGTCTGCATGTCCCATTCGGTTCCGTAAACTGTGACCTTGCCGGGGCCGCGTCTCTTTTCGACTTCGTATTCATAAACCGGTGTCCCCTCTGCCTGCCGGACCTTGATGCTGTACTTAAGATACGTTATCCTGTAAACGCCGTCCCCAATGCGGACTGGCTTCGATGCGTCCCAGGGGTTGGCCCAGGTGGCGTATTCCGATGTGGCGGTGGTCGTTTCCTCTCCCGTCCCGGTTTCGCTGTACGTTTCAGTGGTCTCGCCCGTGCTCGTGTATTCCCCCTGGGTCGAGGTCGCAGGAGTTGTTGTGCTCCCGCTTCCTCCCAAGCATCCGCTCACGTTTATAAAAACCAAAAGAACGACAAAAATTGCAAAAACAGTCTTGGTCTTGACATTCATATTGTCCCAACTCCCAGTTATCTTACATCAAATACAACTGGGAAATACTTAAACATTTGCATAGTCAGGTAAAAGAAATGAGGAGAAGAGCCTCAGGGCAGGTTTTTATCCAGCTTCAGGTCTTCCAGTTTCAGGTAGCCGTAAACGACAGTTGTCTGACCTGTGTTTGGATCCTTGTAGGAGTAGTAGCCTTCGCTCTCAATCACCAGGGGCAGATCGGGTGAGAATTTTCCTTCTCCCTGGAGCTTGACGCCCTCCACAGTTCCTTCGTACTTCCACTGGTAGTTGACCAGCTTGAAGGTGAATCCGGAGTAGCTTGTAACGCCGTCGGGGCTTGTGCTCCATGTCCAGGTGTGACCCATTCCGTCGCTCCAGACGCCCGACTGCGGAACCAGAACGTTAACGTTGCTCCACTCATACCAGAATCCCAGATGTACGAGGGCAACCCATCCCATGTAAAGGTATCCGAGGTCTTCGTTCACAGCATCGGGCAGAGTCATGTCCCCATCAAAGCACGGGAAGAGGCCGCTCTGGAACGGGGCGGGGTTCATGACACTGAAGCTCCGTCCCTTGTAGTCGAACTGGATGCCGACAAAAACGTTGTCTCCGGCTCCGGTCGGGGACATGTACGAGAACCACAACACGTCCCACGGATAGATGAACGCATCGCTCATGTTGGAGAGGTACCAGACCGTTATGGTGAGGGTATCGTCAAGCCCCGCGGCTTTGATGGGGTTAACAACGGTTCTATAGGCGTAAGCTTCCTGCTCACCCAGATCTTTCTTGTTCCCCATAATGTCCATACCGCAAACGTTGACGGTGGTCTTATCAACGCTCTTCTCTATGACGTATTCATAAATCTGTGAGTTCTGATCCGGCTGAATCTTGTAGCGGTACTTGTAGTAGGTTATCCAGTATGTCTCGCCTTTGATGTTTATCGGGGCATACTCCCATGGGTTCTCCCAGTAGGCTTCCTCAGTAGGGGTCTGGGTTTCGGTTTCAGTGGCAGAGCTGGTCTCGGTCGCGGTTGTTTGGGTTTCCGTCACCGGGGATGGGGTTGTCCCGGAGGGAGCTGAAGGGCTGGGGGCGGATGACGGTGATGTAGCCTCGGTAGAAGTTCCCGGGGTGGTTGTTGGGGACGAGGGAGTGGTTGAGGTCTCCCCACCTCCCCCGAGACAGCCGCTCGCGACGACCATTCCGAGGAGCAACAATACCAACACGGCCGTTACGACACGTTTCATCCAAATCCCTCCGAACCCGCAAAAAAGGAAGCGGGTCGTATAGACATGTTATATTCTTGTCACTCGTCATATTAAAAACTTTCTAAGACTTCAAACAAAACTGAAGCGGTTGAATATATGCCCCTACTCTCTCAAGGCTGCCGATTTGAAAAGTCTGAAAAATGACTTTGCTTCCTTCCCCAGCCTGAGGCCCGTGTAGGTCGCCAGATCAAAAATGGAGGGAACCTTTTCGATGATGCCGACATCGGCGGTCGCCACGGTGTCGTGAGTTTTAAGCTCGAAATCCGGGCTCTTGACGAGTCGGACCTCCCCTGCCACATCCTCGACCTCTAGTGCCTCCTCGGTGAGCTTTCTGATGATGCCGCTTTGGGAAACGCTTCTGCCGTAGAAGAAAACCGCCTCTGAAACCTCCAGCTCAAGGAGCGCCCCGGCTATTTCACGGAGCAGGTTTTCTGTCTCTTCTTTGAGCCTGTACTTTCCCTGATATTTTAAGTCCCTCACGAGCCCGTCCTCACAGAGTATGGCCTTTCCCTCAAGGAGCGATTCGAGGGTTATCAGGACGTTGAAGCCGTCTATGGCCAGAACTTTCCCCCTGAGCTCATTGGGCCCCAGAATTTTTTTCCCGACCTCCTCGATCCATGAGTCGGGAAACACGCACCTGGCCAGCAGGTGCCTCTCCTCTCTGCTTAGCCTGTAGTGGTTGGCCACGAATTCGAGGGCATACTTCTTTCTGTAGCCCCTGTTGAGGAGGTATTTAAGGTCACGGTAGGCCTCGAAGAGCATGGTGAAAATTTGGGGGAGGGAGTTAAATAACCTTCTCCATGAGCTCTTCCCCAACGTGGATCCTCAGCTTTACCTTCCCGCTCAGGAGGGAGCTCTTCACCTTCTTTGTCAGTATCTCATCAACCTGGAAGATGCCTGCGAGATGCTTCATCCATATCTCAATGACTATGGGTTGCTCTTCAGTACCCTCCTTGATATCGACCTTCTCTATGGCGAGTGCTGAAACGGCGTGTATGTCGACCCTGTCCCTCTTGTGGGCCAGTCTGCTCCTTCCGGCCTCCATGTCGCAGCCGTCGGCTACGGTAACCAGCGAGCCTTCTATGGTGGTGCACGGGACGTGTTCGTCGTGGGTGTATATAGCGTTCAGTGTCAGTGCCTTGAGCAGCAGCGGGTCGTCCCCTTCGAACTCCGCGACGAGCTTTTCCACTATCGGCTCGGCCAGGAAGGCGCTGAACCCGTAGTGGTTGACGCGGTGAACCATGTTCCCTATGTCGTGGAACAGGGCCCCAAAGGCGACTATGAACTTGCTCCACCTGAAGGGCTTGCCGAGCTTTTCTGCCGTCGTCTGGATTCCGAACTTCCGGATGATGTTCAGAAGCTCCAGCGCGCGCCTGGTGGTTAGGAGGACGTGGATCGGCCCGTGGTCGTTGAACTGGTAAACGTTCAGGACGATGTAGTTGGTGGTCTCGAAGTAGTAGCGGTACTCCCTGAATGCCCTCTCGTAGAGCCCGTAGAGCTCCTCATCTTCGAGAAGTTTCTTAATCTCGCCCAGCAGTTCTTTTTCCGTGTACATCTTTTTCACCCAAGGGCGTGGGGAGGAAGGGGTTTTAAGAATTGTGTCGAAATGGATAAATATGAGGTCACTGAAATAATAGCTGTGGTAGGTATGGAAAGTGTGAGGGCAGTTTACAGGCATGGGGTGCTGGTTCCTGAGAATAGGCTTGATTTAAAAGAAGGTGAAGAGGTAATCATCGTCCTTAAAAAGCCGAGTAGGATTGACAGGTATTTTGGCATATTTAAAAAGGAGGACGTTGAAAAGGTCATAGAGGAGATAGAGAATGAGGGTGTTCTTTGACAGCAACGTGTTCCTGAAGTTCCTTGGAGGCGAGGAAAAAGCCCGCAGTCTTATTGAGCTCGTTGAGTTGGGAGAAATTGAAGGGGCTGTTCTATAGATGATAACAAGCGAGACGGTTAAATACTTTTGTTACTCAATTCTTCTTGGTGAGGGGTGAGTGCGACTTTATCGGACTGGTGAAGTCGCCAAGAAACTTGGAGTTTCAAAGATGACGGTTCTGAGATGGATTAAATCAGGCAAGCTGAAAGCTCACAGAATTGGAAAAGAATATCGAGTTCCAGAGAGTGAAATCCTGAGAATTCTCGAAGGAAAACTTCCTGATAAAGTTGTCATTTATGCCAGAGTTTCAAGCAGAGACCAGAAAGAGGACTTGGAACGACAGGTCGAATACATTAAAAACTACTGCTCCTCAAAAGGTTACCAAGTGGCAAAAATCATAACTGACGTCTCTTCAGGCCTAAACGAGAACAGGAGAGGCTTAAAACAGCTCTTCAAACTCGTTGAGAGCGGAGAAATAACCAAGGTAGTCATAACCTTAAGGGATAGGCTGACCCGCTTTGGCTTTCGATACCTCGAACAATACTTCAACTCCCACGGCGTTGAAATCGAAGTAATCTTCGATGACGATAAGAAAACGCCGGAGAAAGAACTGGTCGAAGACCTTTTAGCCATTGTAACTTCCTTCGCTGGAAAACTTTACGGAATGCGTTCTCACAAGAAAAAACGCCTCGTCGAGGCGGTAAAGAATGCCCTCAGAGACGATTAAGCTGACGGCCAAATTCAAGCTGAAGGAAACTCCGGCGAGGTTAGACAGCCTTTTCTCCACTTATCGGGAGATTGTGAACTTTCTCATAACTTACGCTTTTGAGAACAACGTTACGGGCTTTTACCGGCTGAAGAAGGAAACTTACAAGGGATTACGCAAAGAATACCACGAACTCCCGAGTCATTACCTTTACACGGCCTGCCAGATGGCGACTGCAATATTTAAGAGTTTCAGAAAGAGGAGGAAGAAGAGGAAAGCTAAGGGGAAGCCAGTATTCAAAAAAGAAGTCATAATGCTCGACGACCACTTGTTCAAACTTGACTTGGAGAATAAAACCATAAAACTCTCCACTCCGAACGGGAGAATTCAGTTGGAGTTTTATCCTGCAAGGTATCACGAGAAGTTCAAGGGCTGGAAGGTTGGGCAGGCTTGGCTCGTTAGAACGCCGAAGGGTGTTTTCGTGAACGTAGTCTTCTCTAAGGAGGTTGAGGTTAGAGAGCTTGAAGCTTTTGTTGGCGTGGATTTGAACGAGAATAACGTAACCCTCTCCCTCCCAAACGGTGAATTCGTTCAAATCATTACTCATGAAAGGGAAATTAGGACGGGCTACTATGTGAAGAGGCGGAGAATTCAAAGAAAGTTGAGAACCGGCAGGAAAAGGAAAGAACTCCTTGAAAAATACGGACAGAGGGAGAGGAACAGGCTTAATGACCTTTATCACAAGTTGGCTAACAAATCGTGGAAATTGCTGGGAAATACGGTGGGATTGCTCTGGAAGACTTGACGGAAATCCGGGATTCGATTAGGTATTCGGCTGAGATGAATGGTAGGCTTCACAGGTGGAGTTTTCGCAAGCTTCAATCAATCATTGAATACAAGGCTAAACTAAGGGGAGTTAGGGTTGTTTTCGTGAATCCTGCTCACACTTCCTCCCTGTGCCCGGTATGTGGGGGTAAGTTAAGCCCGAATGGGGGCAGGGTTTTGAAGTGTCCAAAGTGTGGTTTTGAGGCTGATAGGGATGTGGTTGGAAGTTGGAATGTTCGCTTGAGGGCCTTGAAGATGTGGGGAGTTTCCGTTCCCCCCGAAAGCCGGCCGATGAAAACGGGAGGCTGGAAGGTTATCTGCTACGATTGGTTCACAAGTTCCAAAAGTAGCGGATAACCAGAACGGTCATTAATCCTGTTGTTCTCTCTGAAGTGAGTTATGGGTATCTACGGTTGATGACAGGTTTGAGCCCGTACAACTTAAAGAAAAAGTTTTCGAAGATTAGCATGGATTTGTCACCTGTCAGGGAGCTTTTGTCAGATTTTACGCTTGTGAACCCAGCGTATTCCGTGAACGACCTTCTTGGGGTAATCTCAACTTACCGGCTCCTCCCAAACGACGCTTCCATAGCATTGACGTGCAGGATTGAAGGTATCAAAAAGATAGCTACCTTCGATTCTGACTTTGAACGAGTTGACTTCCTTGAAATAATAGACGTTTAGTTACTCCAGCATGCCCTCAAGCTCAAGGATCTTCTTCGAGCGGAGGTAGACGACTGGAACGCCCCTCTCTCTCAGCCTTCTCTTCAGCCCCTTATCGTTGGTGCATACAACCACGCGCTCGTTTTTCACTGCAAAGTCAAAAATCTGGTCGTCTATAGGTTTTTCGCCAAAGCGGCCCATCTCAACGACTTCGAACCTCTCCGCGAGCTTCTTGGCCATCCTGATGGCCATTAGGTCCTTTCCCCTAGCCTTCCTCTCTATGACCTCCAGCTCTTGGAGGACGATGTTTGGAACAATCACCCTGAACCTCACGTCGAGAACCCTGTTCAGTTCGGATATTATATCGACGCCGAACTGCCCCGGGACGAGGAGAAAGTTCGTGTCAGGAACTACCAGCCACTCCCTTCTTTCGCCCATCAACCTCACCGAAATTAAAGGGATAAGAAAAGCTCACTCCCTGATGAAGCCGTAGCCTATGAGACGCCATCTTGAGCCGACCTGCCTGCTTATTGCCACCCTGTCGCCGACTTCCGCACATATCGGTATCTGGAGCTTGAGCTCGACCTCGTCCTTTCCGAGGCCGGTGACGAGGCCCATCGTCCTGGCGGTGCCAACGTTGAGGAGGAGAACCTCACGCCTCTTTATCGGCTCGACCTTGAGCTCCTCCTCGGTTCCTACAACGCGCTCAAGGAGGTGGGCCTCAAGCCTCAGATCCTCCCATACCGGCGGCAGCTGGCCCGGCTTTCCGACGACGTTTCCGGCCATCAGATCGCCCTTGGTGAGGTAGGGGTCGAGCTTGGTTCCCACTCCGACGAGTCCACCCGGATAGGCCTCCTCGACGAACCTTCCGCCGGCCTGGAGGGAGACTATCTCGGTGGTTATCGGCTCGTACTTTATCCTGCCGTGGTCCTCGTAGGGAACGCCTGGCCTTATCTCAATCTCGTCGCCCACCTTGAGCTTGCCCTGGATTATCGAACCTCCAATGACTCCACCGACGAGCTTCTCAGGCTTGGTTCCCGGTTTGTTGACGTCAAAGCTCCTCAGAACCAGCATCTTGGGGGGCTTGTTGAGGTCGTGCTCTGGAGTGGGTATGAACTCCTCTATCGCCTGAAGGAGGACGTCGACGTTGGCGCCGTGGAGCGCTGATATCGGGATTATGGGGGCGTTTTCTGCCACAGTCCCCCTGACGAACTCTCTTATCTCATGATACCTCTCGATGACCTTTTCTCTATCAACAAGCTCAATTTTGTTGAGGGCTATGACGATGTTTTTGTTGCCAACTATCTGAAGGGCCATGAGGTGCTCCCTGGTCTGGGGCATCACACCTTCGTTTGCGGCTATTACGAGAACGGCACCGTCCATGAGGGAGGCACCGGCGAGCATGGTGGTCATCAGTGCCTCGTGGCCAGGTGCATCTATGAACGAAACGCGCCTCTCGAATTCGGTTTCGGCACCGCAGTACGGACAGACCGGTGAGTTGGAGTATCTGCCGCAGCTCGGACACTTCCTTATCTCGGCATCTGCGAATCCTATCTTGATTGTGATTCCTCTCCTCAGCTCCTCGCTGTGGGTGTCAGTCCATATTCCGGTTAAAGCCTTCGTGAGTGTCGTTTTACCGTGATCAACGTGACCAACCATTCCAATGTTAACCTCGGCCTGTCTAAACTCCTTCTTCTTTGCCATCTTCTCTCACCCCTATGGAGTAAAAATGGTGGGCGCTTATTAAGGTTTCTTCATTCCTCGATAGGTCATTAGTATTTATGAAGCCACGATAGAATTCCTACGGGAGAGAATTTGGTGTATTAAGGGAAAAATATACCGGATTCATCTATATTTGGATTTACCTTGTTGCTTGTTGTCTCCCGCAGTTGCAAAAGCCCAGCCACTATAAAAAGTGAGGATACGATCACCATAAACGCCATCGTCAGAAGATGTTCCTCGGGCATATAAGGTGCCTTCTGACATATCCCCTCTGGGGAGACTTCCCAGGGTGTTAAAATGCTGTCCAGTGGCGTGATTAGCAGTAAGAAGGAACAGGAACGAACCGATAAGAGCGGGTATTCCTATGCTTTCAAGTTTCTCTCGTCCCAGTAACTTTCCAAGGAAGTGTCCAAAGTACAGGAACACCGCAGTGGGGATTAGAATGTCTAGGTAGAGATCCGTTAAGATGCTGGCTAACATGGAAGTTCCGTCCTTTTTCATTTCCCCCAACGCTATTGATACCACCGTCCAGCCAAGGGCGGAGGAGGAAATAATTAAGGAGAGGAGGACGATCAAGGGTAGTTTCTCACCTCATTCTGGCCACCTTCCGTTTCAACATTTGAATGAGTAGTCGCAATGTGATTTGTGTCTGTCTCCATGCTTCGGCGTGTTCTATGATCTGAACTACGTTGCCAGACTTAGTCAGTATGTCTACCTGCTCACTATTAAAACACTTTTTGAGTGCTAAATCCGTCAGAAAGATCACAGATAAAATCACGTAATGCAGAACTCCTCTTTCAATAGCCTGTAAATAGGGGGAAGATAAATAGCAAGAAAAGAATGAACTCCGCTAAGATTAGGATTCTAACCTTGTCCTCTCTCGGAAGTAGTGTTTTCACTGCATCATGCCCTCATGACTTTTTTAGGCTGATTCCTGAGGCTCTGAGAGTCTAATCAAACACCTCCTCCGAAGATCACAAAGTTACTACTCCCAATGAGATTAGCCTCGTGATAAAGTTAAGGATGAGAGCTTCTTCACGTCGCTCTCTTTAATGCCCCCAAAATAAGACAAAACACTAAATTGGAGGAGGAAGCAGTAAAAACACCAAAATCCCAATTAAAAGTGCCCCAACTATTGGCCACATTGTAGTATTCTTGTCTGTTCTAAATAGTGTTCCTAATCTATAGTATGAGACAAACCAAGCCATGACCAGAGATATTTGTTCTATGAGTATTCTAACTTGTAAAATCTGTGGAACTATCAAATTAGCGAATCTCAAAAGCAAAGACAAAATACCCCAGCACGATAGAGGTAGAAAATATTTAAAAAACTCTATGGAAGGTTTTTTCCAAAATATTATACTCATAAGTCCTACGGATATCGCCATCATAAGTAGGGCCCTAAGAGTATATCCAACGCTAGCCGCTATGAATATAGCCAGGAGTCCAGAGTATCCAGCCAGTTTGCCAAGTACAGAGAGAGCTACTATCTGTGGTATGTAAAACATCCACCCGTAGGCTAAAATTTTTAGGACTGTTATCAGTCCCTTATGTCCCATGTTATACCCCCTACTATCTTGTGACAAGATGATTTATCCAAGTAATCAAGAGAGATATGAAAATAATCCCAATTAAAGCCAGAAATGATGTGTCATAAACTAATATTATTGTTCCAACAAAACCAAAAAGCCACACCATAGCTAATCTGACAAATATATGTTTGAAATTCCCCATCTCTACTCTTTCGACGAATTCTCCAAAATCACTTATGAGTAAACCGATCGTCATGACACTCGCTAAGAAAACTGCTTGCATGAGCGTCGATTCACTGTTGGATACAATGCGTTTAGCAAAAGAATAAAACAAAAGGGAACCAAAAATGGAGAAGACAAAATTGGAAGCTTTCATGCGCTATACCTCCTTAAACACCAGCACGTCAGCATTAGCTCCTGAGGCCAGTGCAAACGCTATTATTGTAATGACATTGCTCCTGGTTATTTGTCCTCTTAGCAAAGCTTTAAGTGCTGTAAAAAGCTTTGGTTTTTCTCCGTTTACGAGAGATGCTATCGGACCCCCAATAAGTACTTCTGGACTCCCACCAAAGGAGAGGACTGCGTGGAGTCCTTTGCCTGCTGTGAACTTAACGGGAAGTTTTAACTGAGCTTTCCATACGAACCAGCCACCTTTTCTGAAATGGTATGCTATGCCCACTTTCCCCTCGTATTCCATTCCTGTTGCTCTGCTGGGATATACCTTCATGTTTTCAGGGAAAACTATCAATGTATCATAACCGAAAACAGGAATTCTATATACACTCAAAGTGAAGTATCCACTGGAACCATGCCTAACCTTCTGATATACAAGATACCTTTGAAGTTTTGGGATATAAATTGGATATGTTGAAGTGGAGATAACACCAGATCCAATGAATCTCGTATCAATTATTGAACCTCCTCCAATGCCACCCTGGGGGTTATGCGTGTCATTAATTGGCGTAGCCATTGCGCTCCCTGCTGTTACTCCAACCATCAGCAGTCCCAGCAGGACTGCCAACAGGCCTTTCCACTTCACGTGGTTCACCTCCTTGTGGCTTTGCATCATCATATGAACAACTTGCCTTTATAAGTTTTTCCTTTTACTATAAGTAAATTTTTTTCATTTTTTTTTCGAGTATAAATTCATTCTAACGTAAGTTTTCCTTGCAGAACAGTTCAAAAGAAGCCAGAGTAAAAGAGTTGCACGGTGATGCAACTGGAGAACTTAACCGACTGCAGAAAGGGTTAAGGAAAAGAAGCTCAGAAGACGAGCTTCATGTTGATCTGAACGATCTCGGGGCTGATGGTGTTGCCCCTAACCGTCTTCTTCCTCCTCTCACCCTTCTCCTTCGGCCTGAAGCCCGGCCCCTTTGAAACGAGGATCTTGACCCTCCTCGGGCCGTGAACGTCGGGCCTCATGGGGAAGCCGTCCTTGTCGGTTCCACCGGTTATTCTGAGCTTAACGTCGCCCGGAATCTCCTCACCAAATATCTCGGTGAGGTTGAGCCCGAGCTCGCTCGCGGGGATTTCCTCCCCTATGCGCTTTCCTACCAGCTTCTCAGCCTCTTCACCGCTTATCTCAACCTGCCTGGCTATGCCGTTCTTCGGGTTGGATATAACGAGCTTAAAGGTCGCCATTTCCTCCCACCTCCTGTGTCATTAGCGGGATTCATTGGGTAAACCCCTTATCCAGTGAGCGCTGTGGCTTGGTGTTTAAAAAGTTTCTCATCAAAACTTTTTTATACTTCCAGCGGTAGCCACTCCTTGAGGGGTGAGATGGATGGCAAAAGAAAGAGCAACACTTCCGCCAACCGGTGCCGGTCTCATGAGGTTCTTCGATGAGGACACTAGGGCGATAAAGATAAGCCCGAGGGGGGTCATAGCGGTTACGCTTATCCTGGTTGCCCTTGAGATACTACTCCACGCATTCGGCCCGCAGCTTTTCGGTTAAATAAAGCTCGTCTTCTTTAATCCCCTTGCGTTCAGCTCCTCGTTGATTATTGCCCTGACGACTTCTTCCAGCTGTGTCTGTATGAGCCTGTCCACGTCGTCCTTTATCTTGTCTATGTCGTGCCTGAGTCCCTCCAGGAGCCTTATGTAGTCCTTGGCCATCTCTAACTGCCCTTCCTGCCTTACCAGCTGTTCCTTGAGGTGTTCGAAGTCCTCCTTCATCACCTGGAGCTTTCTCAGTTCCCTCTGTATCTCGTCAAGCTTCTTTGTCAGCTCATAGTTCTCCTCCTTGAGCTTCTCTATCAGCCTCTCCTTGGCCTCAAGCTCCCTAACCAGGGAGTTGTACTCCTCAGCTATCTGGTTGAGTCTCTCTATCTCCCTGAGCGGCGGGACCTTACCGTTCCCGAGGATTATAACGTCCGGCCCAACGTTGACTATATCCCCGGGCCTTATTTTGAGCTTCCTTTCGCTGGAGAACATGCTCTGGCCCTTTCCTAGGTTCTCCACTTCCTTCATCTTGAGGATGAAGTAGAACTGGTCACCCTCAACCTCAACGTTTATATCGGTAACGTAGCCCAGTATCTTCCCGTCCGTCAGGGATATGACGAACTTGTTGATGAGCTGATTGGCCTTGGTTTCGCCACCCTCTACCATAAAACACCACCGTTGAGACTTATCCCTTTGCCTACTTAACTTTTCCGCCAAGGCTTATAAGGCGAAAAAGCTTCACCGCTTACGGTGAGAGGGATGATAATATTCGTGGGACGTTCGAACGTTGGCAAGAGCACGCTCATCTTCCGCCTGACGGGGAAATGGGTCAAGAGGGGCAAAAGGCCGGGAGTCACGAGGAAGCCAGTGGAGATAAACTGGCGCGGAAAGCTGGTGGTGGACATGCCCGGCTTCGGCTTCATGAGCGGCGTTCCAAAGGCTAGGCAGGAAAGGATCAAGGACGAGATAGTGCACTTCATCGAGGACAACGCCGAGAAAATAGAGCTGGCTGTTCTGGTGGTTGACGGCAAGGCCGCCCCGGAGATAATAGAGCGCTGGGAGAAGCGGGGGGAGATACCCATCGATGTCGAGTTCTACCAGTTCCTCAGGGAGCTGGAGATTCCCGTGATAGTGGCCGTAAACAAGGTGGACAAGATAAAGAACCTCCAGAAGACCATAAACTTTCTCGCTGAGAAGTTCGGCGTTCCCTACAGCGAGATACCCGAGACGTTTGTGCCCATTTCAGCGAAGTTCGGAACGAACCTGCTGGAGCTCAGGAAGCTTATGGAGAAGAAGCTCAAAGAGGGCAGGAAAAAGCCCCCAGCTAAATCAAAGGACCTCAAGGACGATGTGGGTGATGGTCTCTTTGACACCGTCGAGTGAGGCTATCTCCTCAAGTATTTCATCAAGCTTGGTCTTGTCGGCCTCGACGATAAGGTCAATGTCACCTGTAACGCGGTATATCCTCTTTATTTTAAGCTCCTTTATATGTTCGTAGACGTGCTTTCTCTTTGTGGGTTCTATCTTCACGAAGGCGAAGACGTCGCCTTTCTTCTCGCCTAGAAGGTCGAGGGCTTTATCGGTCAGGTCTATAAAGCCCCTTCCGGTTCTTATGTAGCCGAGCTCTTTAAGCACCTTGAGGTGATTGCTGAGGGCCTGTCTGGTGATTCCAAGCTCTTCTGCAAGCTCGTCCTGAGTCTTCTCAACGGTGTGCACCTCGATGGTCTTTCCTTCCTCATAGAACTTCCTGAGCAACCTTATCTGTCTCGGAGTAAGGGTGGCCTTCCCTTCCATTTCTAAAACCTCCTTTTTGCAAGATTAGCGTTTACAGCTTTATTAAACCAAACATTTTTAAGTCTTATGTAAACTTTTCATGATCCATAAATTATGGCCACTACCACTCTTATAAGTCTTTCTAAAAGTTACCTTTTTAATTCCAATCCCCCTATGAACGCACATGAACAAAGCAACCTACACGGAGGACGTTCCGCCGGATAGGTTTGAGCTCCTTGAACGGATAATGAACCTGGAGAGGCCCGCAAAGGTCATGCTGATAGGCCCAACCGACAGCGGGAAGACAACCCTACTGACTTTTCTGGCAAACAGACTCCTTAAGGAGGGTCTCAGGGTTGCGGTGGTTGACAGCGATGTCGGTCAGAAGGGTATTCTTCCCCCGGCTACGGTAAGTCTGGCTTTTCCAGAGGGGCCGTTTGAGTCGATCGGTGAGCTTAGGGCATATGCACACTACTTCATAGGCACCATAACCCCCGGAAGCTACACTGGGGAGATGGCCGTTGGAGTTAAGCGGCTTGCAGATATGGCCATTGAAAAAGCTGACGTGGTTCTCATAGACACTACGGGTTTCGTTACCGGTCAGGGAATTGAGATGAAGCGCCTCAAGGCCGAGCTTGTGGGGCCCGAGCTGATCGTCTTCCTCGAAAGGAACGGCGAGTTAACTCACCTTCAGAGGCTCCTTTCCCCCTATGGGGAAGCCCTGACCCTTTCCATCAGTGAGAAGGTGAGGGAGCATTCAAGGGGCGAGCGCAGGGAGGTCAGGAAGGAGAAGTGGAGGACGTACTTCTCAAATACTTCGCTGGTTGAGGTTAATCTTTCGGGGATCCTTCCCACAGGGACGGAGCTCTTCAAGGGCAGGCCTCTGACTCAGGAGGAGAGGGAACTGCTGTCGGCGCTCTTCAGGTGGCTCGTCATAGCGGGCTGGAAGGGGGAGCGCTACGTTGTAGTCAAAGCTGAAGAAGAGGGCGGAATCAGGGGGCACACTCGCTCGGTCATCAATGCCGTCGATTTTGATAGGCTCAGCAACCTTCTTGTGGGGTTTATCGATAGGAACGGCCTCTGTCTTGGTGTCGGGATACTGAAGTGGATAAACTTTGGTGAGATGAAGGCGCAGGTTTTGACGCCCCTCCCGGCCCAGGAAGTTGGCAACGCAGTCGAGCTCCGTTTTGGCAGGATTAGGGTGCTTGAAACCGGTGAAGAGCTTGGCCTCCTCAGGAGGGAAGAGCTCTAGCAAAGATTTTTAAGGCAACAACCCAATCAAATTAGGTGTCCCTAATGGAACTCAAAGCTTTCGTGGAAATAACCAGGCCCCACAACTGCATTCTGGCCGGGATAGTGGGTGTCTTGGGCTCGATAGTTGCGGTAGGGCACTTCCCGGATCCGATTACCGCCCTTCGAGTGTTTCTCGTCGTTACACTTGGCTGTGCCGGGGGAAACACCATAAACGACTACTTCGATTACGAGATAGACAAAATCAACCGCCCGGAGAGGCCCCTTCCGCGGGGTGCAATGGGCAGAAAGGTCGCCCTATACTACTCACTCCTCCTGTTCGCAGTGGGGCTGGTTCTCGCTCATTTCATAAACATCCAGGCTTTCATACTGGCAGTTATCGCCTATGCGGCGATGGTTCTCTACGCCTGGAAGCTCAAACCTCTGCCGTTTATAGGAAACCTCGTTGTTGCAGGTTTGACCGGCGCGACACCGCTCTACGGTGCCCTTGCCGTTGAGCACATCGGTTTGGCCGGCTACCTCGCGCTATGTGCCTTCCTGGTAAACGTCGCCAGGGAGGTGATAAAGGACATCGAGGACGTAGAGGGCGACGTTGCCAAGGGCGCCAGAACGCTTCCCATAATATGGGGCGAGAAAAGAGCAGCTTACGTCGGGGCCCTGTTCGCCCTCCTGACCGTTGCGGCCTCGTTCTTACCGGTGAGGGCAGGGGTCGGCCTCGGTTACTACGCGATGGTACCGGTTGACCTGATCATACTCTACGCCACATACATTATACTTAAGAACCAGGACAGGGAATCGGCACACAGGGCGCAGAAGCTGCTCAAGACGAGCATCTTCCTCGCCGTCATGGCGTTTATAATAGCCGCGATAGTGTGAGGGGGTGGGATTATGGTGTTTAAAGCCGAGGTCGTGAGAAACCTTGAATCCGAAGAACTCTGGACGGTAATTACATTTAAGACACCGTATGGGCCCGCTAAAACCCTTGAAAAGCTCATCGAAATCGTAGAAGAGTCCGGCTGGCGCGTTACCTTCAAGGCCAACTGGTGGACCGCCGACATACCCTACGGACTCGCTAGGATAGACGCCCGGAAAGGCAACAGGGAGAAGATAGTGCTCGGTAAGTGGATACTCGGCTCAAAATGCGAACTTATCGGTGTCGAAAACATGCCCCTTGAGAAGGGGAAGGACGAGTTCTTCCGCATGGTGGACAGCATAACCTCGACGCTGATATACGACCCGGTCATAAGAACTATGCGGGAGCAGTATTGACTCCCGCTCCTATATCTTCCGGGATAATTAAAAGATTAAAAAGCTCACAGCGGCTCGTAGTAGCCTATCTCGGGCTCGTATATCTCGCCCTCAGCCAGGAGCTGTGTTATTGCCTCCTCAATCAGTTCCTCGTCGATTTCCTTCGAGAGCTTTTTGACTATGAACTTGTGCGATAGCGCCTTGCCCTTCTCGCGGAGGAGCTCTAAAACTGCCTTCTTGGCCTTCTCAAGCTCCGGGTTCTCTACCTTGGGCTCCTCTTCGACGACCTCCTCCTCAAAGAGTGCTTCCTCGGTGCTCCTCTGTTCGAGCATCATTGTATAGAGTTCGTCTATGGTCATGAGCATGTCCTCGCTTACCCCCTTGTTCTTGGCTATAACCTTGGCCTTGGCGGTTATCCCGTAGCGGTCGTATATCTCGAAGGCTATCCTGGCCTTCTTGGCGTGCTCGGCCTTCTCCTTCAGCGTCTCGAAGCGGTGGAGTATCCACATATTCGGCTCGACCCTCGCTATGCCCTCCACGAGTATCTGCTTGTCGTCGCGCCATTCCGCTACCTTCCCGATTATCTGAACCAGGTCTCCCTTCTTCACGAGGTTTATGAAGCGGGTGTTCTCCCTGAAACCGAAGACCCAGAGAGTCCCGGTACCGTCGTCAATCTGGAACCTTCCATAGGTCTCGTCCTCGCTCATTATGGGCTCCCTGACGACGGTTGCAACGACCTTAACGCGGTAGACTTTTCTGGCATCCCTCGTTATCAGATAGTTGGGCTCGAAGTCGCCCTCGCTCTTAACGTAGTAGCCGTCGATGATGTCCTTGATGTAGACCCTGCTGGCCGGAAGGCGCTTCTTCATAGTTCCTCACCTCCGAAGAACTCTATGATGCCCTCAACTTTGGGCAGAACCCTCCGCTCAAGCTCTCTGATTTCCTCCAGTGCCTCCAAGTCCGCTCCACTGAAGTCCTGGACGACTTCGCCGTAGATGTGAACTCCCTCCTCGTTTCTGATGACCCTGCCGATGACCCTCACGACCTGACCGTTCTCTGGAAGAACGTTCTCCTCGCTCTCGATGAGTATGACTCCGGTTCCATCGTCGAGCCAGAATGTGTAGTCCATCTTATCAACCTTGAATGCCTTCCCGATGAGAGAAACCCTCGTGTCGTCCTCCCGTATCTCTCCAATCTTCCTTTCAACGGCGGGCTTCCTGCGTCTGAACTTAACTTCCTCCATACCCAACACCTCACATGAACTCCTTGAGAACCTCCTTCAGCTCGGCCCTGACCCTGGCAATCTCGCGCTTTGGATCTACCTCGTCCCAGCCGAAGGCCTTCAGTATGAGGCCCAGGAACTTGTCGTCCACGACGCTCCCCCTGACTACTATCTCCCTGCCGAGCAGGTGGTAGTACTCATCTTCGGCCAGCTTCCTTCCGGCTTCCCTCAGCGTCAGGCCGCTTTCAACGAGTTCCCTGAGCTTTTCGGCTATCTCCTCAGGGTCTTTGCCCACCAGCTCGGCCGCGTCGTCTCCAAAGAGGGTTGTCCTTATGTATCCCGTGGAGTCGTCAAGCCCGAAGTCGATTATCGTTATCTTCACCGGCTGAACTTCGCCGTGCTCGGGGCATATCCAGGTGTTCGTTGCGGGGTCGTAGTCAACCTTCCTCCTGCACTGCGGACAGGCGTCGTAGACCGTAACGCGGTAGAGCCTCGCAATTGTTCCGCGAACTTCAACGAAGCGCTCCCCGCCCATCAGTTCGCCTATCTTCCTTCTCTGGTAGTTGTAGCTCCTGACATCCTCTATGGGTGGTATCTCCTCCACGCGCGGGTCTTCTGGGTTGAGGATTATCCTCGTCCTGAAGTTGGCGTGGAGCTCTATACCGCTCCTGCCTTCCCTGACGCTGGGGTCGATGATCTTGATAACATCCCCGGGGTTGAGCTCGTTGTAGTACTTGGTTACGAGGCCGTCCCACAGAACGAGTCTAGTCTTCCCGGTGGCATCGTATATTATTACGTTGGCCACCTGTCCTGTAGAGCCGTCCCTCTTCCGGTACTCCCTGGGCGGATACTTCCTCAGTATCTTCACAACAACGTTAACTCCGGTCATTCCGGGAACGAGGTCTGCTATGTGGAGAAGCTCTTCCTTGCCCTCAAGATTCACGCCGAGCTCCTCTGCCAGCATTAGAGCGGCAGCGTGCTCGGAAATCCCCTCTCGCGAGGCTATCTCGGATATCTTTTTCTCGATTTCATCTCTTGAGAGGCCTTTCTGCCCCTCGATCATCTCGATAATCTGCTCCTTTGTCAGCACTCCCATAACACTCACCTTAATGGTAATGATAGCTCGGACTATTTAAACCTTTCTCTAAACCCCCTCCGGTGACCGAGTTTCCAGAAAAAAGGCATAATATAATCTTTTGAGAAGAAATGGGGGAACTAGAGGGCTGGGAAATTACTCTCCGCTCCCCACGGCGACATCTTCCGGCTCAGTTGAAACCTCCTCTTCCCGGCCGTTGAGCTTGGCTATCAAGTCACTGTACTCGGCGTGGACAACCTTTCTAAAGGCATCCTTGATGATGTTGGGGTCGTTTTCAGGGAAGCCGTAGAGTTCGGCAAATTTTGGCGTCGTCCCGAGGAGCTTCGTCCTCTCATAGGGCTCGGCATAGATCAGGCCCATTTCAAGGAGCTTCCTTATGTGCTCGTATGCCTGACTCCCCCTGAGCTTCACAACCTTGCTTTGTTCTATCGGTTGGAGGTATGCTATGAGGGCGAGGGTCTTCAGTTCCCCTGTTCTAAGGTCCGGCCTCGGCATGAGGTGGACCACGCGCTGGCTGTATTCCTGCTTTACCTGCATAACGTACTTGTCCCCCAGAACCTTTACAACCTCTATCGCACTCTTTCTCTCCGCGTACTCGGCCGCTATAAGTTCTATCAGCTTTTCAAGGTAGTCCAGAGACCGTATTCCCAGAGCCCTTGAAAGCTCCTTCACACTAAGCGGCCTTCCAGAAACGAAAAGAGCGGCCTCAACGAGCGCTTTGTCCTCAAGGAGTCCCATTATTATCACCACACTGAAAATTGAGCGATTCCTTATAGGGTTTATCCCCCCATAAGAACACGCTTGATCGTCAGATAGTCCTTTCTGTCCAGCGCTTTTTCATCGGCAACGACGATTAGGCGACCGTCCCGCAGTATGACCAAATCTCTGAGGGTTCCAATGAATTTTGTCACTGCAGTCATGCCGTTGTGGATTATCAGGTACTCTATTCCATCTATCAGGACGACCCCTGTAATACCCCTCGTCTCCGCCTCCTGAAGGTATCTCCCGGAGAGCTCAAGGATGCGTGGGAGGTTCGTCGGGGGTATGGTGTCTTTTCCCGGCAGGCTGGTGAGGAAATAGGCCTTCCATTTGTCCGGGACGCTGAGCTCCCGTATGAATGCCAGAACAGGATAGCCATTGAGGTCCTCCTTGATCCTCTTGTACTCCCTGCTGGCGACTAGCTCGATTCCCGGCTTGACAGTTATCTTTATCTCTCCTCCCAAGTGTGTGAATTCCCTGGACAGAACCATCTTTGCCATAAAGTACGCTGAGAAAACTGTGAGGATTGCCCCGAGGACGAACCCGAGAGGGGCGAACCACTCCACATCCCTGAGGAAAGGATAGTCCATTTTGTGAAGTCCCAGAAGGCACAGTGAAAAGGCAGTCCTCCGGGCGTTTGTGAAGGCACTGTTTATCGTTGTGATGATCATAATGCCGGTGAGAACGATGAAAAACGCGGCAACACCATAGGGTATTCCCACGACAGAACTCCAGTCGTTCCCAAGTAGTATTCCGTACATGGCCGTGACAAGGGGCGGTGCGGCCCACAGGGTTTGGTACCTAACAGGCCTTCCCAGTTCCTCTGAGAGGAAGGCCAGCGATCCGAGAAAGAGTAGGGATGAGAATGTGGCCTCTGTTAATGAAACAAGCTGGAGGACGCCAAGCGCATCTGCGGCTATGCTCATGGCGGCTACAAGCCATGCGAATGCCCACACGACCGCGGATCTTCTCCGCGATTTTATGTAGACGGTGAGGAGTACTGCAGAGACCACCAACTTGGCAGAGAGGCTGAAAAACTGGCCCAGCAGGAGCACGGTGGTGTTCATCTTGACCCTCCCACGGTATCCAACTGTTAATTTGTGTTCTGACTCTATAAAAATCTTTGGCTACCGCGTGGGGATTCAGATGTTAGTATGGACTGCTGGCGACCGTAATCTTTATAAACCCAACCTGGGAGGTCTGTACCGGTACGGCGGTCATAGCGGCGGGGTCACACCCGGTCTCGTTTCGCCCCCGGAAGTTAAGCCCGCCAGCGATCCCGGTTGTACTGCCCTCCGGGAGGGGGCGGGAAGCCGGGGACGCCGCCGGCCACTCAAACGCCCGGGTGGTGTAGCCAGGCCCATCATACGGGACTGTCACTCCCGTGACTCGGGTTCAAATCCCGACCCGGGCGCCATAGAAACTTTTACCAAGCAAAAGTTTTACCAAAGTCAGTAGCTCCTTTTCATGGCTCAATTCTGTGTGATTTCTTATCAATTGGCTGTTTTAAAGTTGAGAACTTTTCAAGTTGCTCTTTGAGCGTGGGTTTAACTTTAAGAATCGACGCCCTTTGGGGGTCAGGAGAGAATAAACCTCTTGTCGAGGTCTTTATCTGATGGTGTTCTCTTCTGAAAGATGAGTGTTCATGAGTAAAACCTCTCCCATTTGAACCTTGGATGAAGAGCTACCAACTTTTGGTGAAGCTTTTTCAAGTTTCTTTGGTATCTTCAGAATTTCTATAGTGATACTTCAATCCACATTAGGATTTGAGAGTACAGGAACTTTGCAAGCAAAGTTTCATCGAAGTTCGTGGTTCCCTTTAAATTTGTCAGTTTGAGAGGGATTCCATCGAAACATGCTGGAGTGAATTTTGAAAAATTCTGCTTTTGTTATTTTGCTTTTTAATGGGAGTTCAATTTTAACCGACACCCGAAGAGCGTCAAAGAAGAGGAACTCCTTGAGAAAGGCATTGATGGGGGAATTTAAATCCAAAACAGCTCGTAAAAGGAATCCTCTTGAGTTTTAGCATTCCAAAAATTAACCACGAGCCTTGATCAAACTTCGCGCAGGCGAAGTTTGTGTGGCGGGCCGGACGGGATTCGAACCCGCGGCCACGGGGTTAAAAGCCCCGCGCTCTAACCAGGCTGAGCTACCGGCCCACGCCCGATGGGATAACGGCGGGGAGATTTTATAAGCTTTGCCCCATGCGAAAACTACTTAAACATTTTTGGGTAGCCTAATCAGGTGAGGACGTTGGAGATAAGCAAGAGGGAAGAGGAGTACCTTGAGACGATGTACATCCTCCACAAGAACAAGGGCGTAATTAGGGTCAAGGACATCGCCAAAATGATGCGCGTCAAGCCCCCAAGTGTCGTCGATGCCCTCAAAAAGCTCAATGAGAAGGGACTGGTTGAATACGAGAAGTACGACAGGATTCTTCTCACCGATGAGGGCAGGGAGGTCGCCGAAAGAACGTATTCAAAACACCTCCTCCTCACGAAGTTCTTCATAGACATCCTTGGCATTCCGCCGGAGATAGCGGAGCGCGACGCCTGCCAGTTCGAGCACTACGTCAGCGAGATAACTGTGAAGAGGATAAGGGAGTTTGCGCGGTTTATCCAGGAGGAGTGCCCCTACGTGCTGAAGCAGTTCATCAAGGAGAAGCTGGCCGAGAACGCTGAATCGGAGTGATTCCTTCGTTCACTAAGTTTTTGCTCTTCTAAAATAAAAGGAGTTCAGAAGACTCCGCCGAGGTAGGCGAAGTAGGCCACGAATATTACCGCCAGGATGTACATGAGAGGGTGGAGCTCCTTTCCGCGGCCGCTGAAGAGCTTGAGCAGGGTGTAGCTTATGAAGCCCGCACCTATGCCGTCCGCTATCGAGTAGGTGTAGGGTATCGTTATGAGGACGAGAAAGGCCGGAATCGCCTCGGTGTGGTCTGTGAAGTCTATCTCCTTGACCGCGCTGAGCATGTAGTAGCCCACTATGACGAGCGCCGGGGCGGTTGCGAAGGCTGGTATCGCTTGGACCAGCGGGGCTATGAAGAGGCCTATGCCGAGGAAGAGCAGGCCGGTAACGAGTGCGGTCATTCCGGTTCTTCCGCCCTCCTCTATGCCAGCGGCGCTCTCGATGTAGGTGGTTACCGTTGACGTTCCAAGAACCGCTCCAACGGTTGTGCCCACTGCATCCGTGAGGAGTATCTTTTCTGCCTCTGGGACCTTTCCGTCATTGGTGAGGAAGCCGGCCTTGGCACTGAGTCCAGTCACTGTTCCCAGGGTGTCGAAGAAGTCCACCATGAAGAAGGCGAAGATAACGCCGAGCGCCCCGACGTTGAGGAGTCCCTTAAGGTCCATCTGCATGAAGGTGTAGCTTATGTCCGGCGTTGAGAACAGCTGGTCCGGCCAGGGGGCAACGCCGGTGACCCAGCCGATGACGCTCGTGGCGAGGATTGAGATGAGCAGTGAACCCTTGATGCGGAGGGCTATGAGAACCATCGCCAGGAACAGGCCGAAGAAGAAGAGCAGTATTTCGCCGCTGGTCAGGAGGGAGGTGTTCAGCCCGGTGAACTTGAGGGTTCCGATGAGGTTCACCTGGTTGTCGATGAGGAGCTCGGAGCCCTTGGGGGCGACGACCTTGGCCGAAAGCAGGCCGACGTCGTTGAGGCCTATGAAGGTCAGAAAGAGGCCTATGCCGGCTCCAATGGCGTACTTCTGGCTGAGCGGTATCGCGTGGATTATCGCACTCCTAACTCTGGTGACGCTGAGGACTATGAAGATGAGACCTTCAACGAAGACCGCCGCGAGGGCAACGCGCCAGTCGTAGCCCATGCCGATAACCACGCTGTAGGCGAAGTAGGCGTTCAGCCCCATTCCGGGAGCAAGGGCAAAGGGCTTCTTGGCGTAGAGGCCCATCAGAATGGTCGCGAAGCCAGCGGCCAGGGCTGTGACGGCGACGAGTGAATTGAATGCCTCCTTACCCATGGCATCGCTGAGTATCGCAGGGTTCACGAAGAGGATGTAGGCCATGGTCATGAAGGTGGTGACACCGGCCAGGATTTCAGTCTTCATGTCGGTTCTGTGTTCGTCAAACTCGAAGTAGTTCTCAAACCAGCCCATGAGATTCACCCCTTGAGTTGACTGATTCTTGCTAATAATTTGGTTTTTTAAAGGTTTTTTTGACGTAAAAATGTCAAAGAAAAGGAGACGGAACGTGGGCACTATTTGGACGGGCGGAACCTTAACCCTCATCGCCCACTGCGCTGAAGGCTTTCGCGTAGGCCTTCACGACTCCCTCGTCCTCGCTGAGTACCATGAGAACCCTGACCAGGTCCAGACCCTTCACCTGGGCGAACTCCACGTAGAGGTACTCGTCGCCCCTGCGATATAGCTTGACGCTGAGCGGCTTGAAGCAGTCGTTTTCTCCGGGTGTGGTCCAGAGTTCGGTCTCTTCGAAGCCCTGGGCTTTAATAGAAGTTTCAAACCTCTTGACCAGCGTTTCTATCGGGCAGGTGCAGGTTGCGTTCAGCTCTATGGGGGTCTCAATGAAGATGTGGTAGTCCCTGAAGTCCGTCCAGGTCTTGGTCGGCGTCAGGACGGTGAGTTTCCAGGTTGTGTTAGCCGTTGGAATGAACTGGACCGCGAAGTAGGCCTTTCCCGGCGGCAGTTCCAACCATCGCCCTTTTCCTCCATCCCAGCACTCCGTTTCGTGTTTGGGGAAAGTCTCGTTAATCAAAGCTGCCTGGTAGAAGGATTCTCCGCTCTTTCTCCCCACCAGGGCCATTGTAAAACCGCCTATGGAGCAGGGCAACGTCAGGTTGAACTTCTCCGGCCAGTAGATGAGGTATGCGTTCCAGCCCTCGGGTGGGGAGGTGCGATTAATGTGGGGGTAAACGGCGAACCAGTCCTTCAGCGTAATCTCGGAGCCGTTGGTTACTTCGGTGATTTTATTGTCTATCCATTTGCCTACTGAGGTATTTTTTGGTTGTTTTGAGTGGATAATAAGCTTGCATTTCTGGTTGTATTCGTGGAGATTCAACGTCTGGTTGTTGGGAGAGATAGTTTCTTTTTCCCAGTGATGTATACCTAATGCAGTGACTACTATCAGAACAATCAATAGAAAAATAAAAAGACGAAACTTAAACCCTTTGGCGCCTTTCATAATAGTCATTCACCCCTTGTAAATAGGTCTGACTATGGTCAATACTGGATTAGTTATACTTTCGAGCTGTATCCATGCTGCATAGGGACTGTTTTCTGTTGTGTGGACGTATATGTACTTGCTACCGTCGTCAAAAGCTTTGTATCCCGTTACTGCTACTGTATGATAATTGCCGAGACCCTGAGAAGGCCATTCAAAATTGCCATCTTCGCTTACTCCATGAGTGGATGTTAGTATAGTTGGTCTGTTCATGTTGATCTCGCTTTTAATGTACGTGTACAGCTGAAGATTATTCGAAGGATACAACGTAAACGAATCGTAGTCATATCTGGGTTTTCTGGAAATTATACCGCTGTTGTACAACTCCACAGCTTTTTCATAGAACCTCTTCATTCCTAGGGCAATGTTTTGATAAGATGTTTCTTTTCCTTGAGTATCCATGGTTATGTGGAGTATGTCTATCACCGCCTCGCGGTACCAGCTGTCTCGATACTGAAGTTCATAATACCCTACTATCATGGCTCCTGAGATCGGGGCACATCCATCATCCTTTTCCCAGGGATCGGGATCGGGTCCAACATAATCGTAACCGAGTTCTGTAACCTCAATTGGGTGGGGTGTTGGGGGCAAACCATTATCTGCACCACCTTCATCGCTATCCTGCCAAGACCACGCCGGAACTGTGAGGATGACTTTGTATTCTACTGCACTGGCAAGCAGTGTTGGATACCTCACCTCAACGGAGGTGTGGGCTTTTTCTGTCCAGAGTGATTTCCACTCTTTTTGGTTTCTGATGGCATCAACTTCCAGTGAGAGAGTGTATCTGCTTGGCTTTTTGTATTCTCCTCCTTTCATGTCTACTACTTTGTCTCCTGCCAGCAGGCCGTAGCTTAGCCCTCCAAAGTATGTGAGGCGATAGTTTTTCACTCCTTTTCTCGCGGCGAGTTCTTTCATCAGGTCGCTTGGGGTCTTCTCGCCAAAGCCTGCTTCGAGAATTGCCGGCGGCAAATTCCTGTTGGCTGATACTATGATGTAGCCTATGGTTTTTCCGTTCTTGACCATTCTGAATTCGTAAGCCGCCAACCTGCCGTCGGGGAAGTAGAGGGGTGTTGGGTTGGTTGGGATTGCCCCGTTGAATTCCGGGAACTTGTGAAGTTCCCTGAGTGCGAGTGCTTTGACTGTGGCTAATGGTACTGCTTCTGGTTTTTCAACCGGTGCCGCCGTCACGACCCCCCCTAACAAGAAAAGTCCAATGAGTAACACTACAGGGGCCTTCCAGTTCATGACCTGCACCTCCAATAGGGGATTGCATTACAAAATATTCTGTCGGATTATTTAACCCTTTCTATCACTAAAAGTGAAAGGCTAAGATACAATCAAGTTATACTCAATTGGACTTCATAGTGTTGTCAATGTACTTTTGCTTTGAAAAATATGTGCCTTTCATCCCAGCACCGAAAAGCTCCTCACCTCTATGCCCACACGTTCGGGCATGGCCTCAACTCCGAAGGGCAGCTCATCGAGGAAGCGTTCCGCGAGGATAACGCTGCCTTCGATTTCAAGCTTGAGCCTTATCCTGCCGGGCAGGAGTTCGTAGTCGATGATTTCGGCAGCATCCCCGGGTTTTACGTAGACGCTCTCCGGCCTGAAGAAGACCCTAACTTTCCCGTCCCTTCCGACGTTGAAGCACAGTCCATTGAGGCAGGCCCTCCCGTTTTCCGCTTTAAGCTCTAGTATGTTGCTCAAACCCAGAAAGCGCGCCACGAACTCGGTCTTTGGGCGGTAGTAGAGCTCCAGCGGTTTTCCCACCTGCTCCACTCTTCCAAAGTTCATAACGGCAATCCTGTCGCTTACCGCCATGGCCTCCTCCTGGTCGTGGGTGACGTATATCGTCGTTATGCCAAGCTCGCGCTGGATTCTCTTTATCTCCCCCCTAAGCCTTTCCCTTATTTTGGCGTCGAGGTTGCTGAGTGGTTCATCCAAGAGAAGGACATCGGGCTCGACGACAAGGGCCCTCGCGAGAGCTACGCGCTGCTGCTGGCCACCGCTCAGCTGCTCCGGATAGCGGTTTTCGAGGCCTTCCAGACCGACGAGTTCCAGGGCCCATTTCACCCGCCTCTCGATTTCGGCCTTCGGGAGCTTTTTCATCTCCAGCCCGAAAGCGATGTTCTTGAAGACCGTCATATGGGGGAAAAGGGCATAATCTTGGAAGACTATGCCGATCCCGCGCTCGTAGGGGGGTAGATCGTTTACGGGTTTTCCATCGAATAGTATCTCTCCCCTATCCGGCTTTTCAAAGCCTGCTATAATTCTGAGTGTCGTCGTCTTTCCGCAGCCGCTAGGCCCGAGGAGCGTGAGAAACTCGCCGTCCTTAACTGCCAACTCACTTATCTCAAGCCGGAAATCCTCCCACTCCTTGAGGACTCCCCTCAGTTCCACCCTCACCATACCTCCTCACCTGCCCTCTCGATTATCAGGAAGCCCAGCGTTGAGACTGCCATGAGGAGAACGGCTAAGGCCGAGGCGGAACCGAACTGCCTCGCCCCGAGGAACTTGTATATAGCCACGGTCATGGTGGTGTATTCCGGCTTCGCGAGCATGTAGGTCGCTCCAAGCTCTGCTATGCTCATGGCGAAGGCGAATATCGCGCCGACGATGACCCCACCCAGGGCCAGCGGAAGCTCCACCCTTAGAAAGGCCTTCCACTCCCTGGCGCCGAGGCTCAGCGCCGCCTCCCAGAGGTTCGGCCTTATCTTCTTCAGGGACGTTGAAACTGCCCTTAAAACGAAGGGGTAGGCTATAACCGTGTGGGCGGCGATTATTATCCACGCCGTGAAATAGAGTGGAGTGCCGCTGAAGACCTTTATGTATCCCAGACCGAGGGTTATGGCCGAACTCGCCAGCGGGAGCATTACCAGGACGTCAAAGAGCCTTTTGGCCTTAAAGTTCCAGCGGTGGAGGGCGTAGGCTATGGGAAGGGCTGTGATGACGGAGAGGAATATGGTCGCCAGACCGAAGGCCAGAGAGTTCCTGATCGCGTCGAGAGTTGTCGTCCCGAACATCGGGTTGTACTCGGTCGAGAATATCCTTCTGTACCATTCGAGGCTCCAGGCATCGTTGAAGTGCAGGGAGTCGTAGAGGACCGCCAGGAGGGGTGAGACTATGAAGAGGAAGACGATGAGGGAATAAACCCCAACTAGCAGTCCCTTAACGCTCAGCCAGTCGCGCCTCGTGAATGGAACTGGCTTCCTGAAAACCCTCTGCTCCTCGCGCTTGGTGTAGGCATCGAGCGCCCTCAGGTAGAGGTACATGAAGGCCATGCTGAGGAGTATCTGGATTATCGCGAGGGCTGAACCCGTCTTGAAGTCTAGGAGAACCATTATCGAGGTGAAGATATCCACCTCTATGGTGGCATAGCGGTAGCCGCCGATGATGAGCGGAATCGAGAAGCTCAGGAAGCAGAACACGAAGGTGAGCATCGCGGAGGCAAAAATCGCTGGGGAGATCATCGGCAGGGTAACCTTTCTGAAGAGCGTCCAGCCTCTCGCTCCGAGTGCCATCGCCGCCTCCTCGTAGTGGGGATTAACACGCTGCCACAGCGACGAGACCATGCGTATGACTATCGGAAAGTTGTAGAATGCATGGGCTAGGAGAATACCCTTCCAGGAGTAGATTATGCCGGGATCGCGGCCGATGAGGCCGGTTATAAAACCGCTCTTTCCGAAGAGGAGAATGTAGCCGAGAGCCACCATCACGCTGGGCATGACGAACGGGACGGTTAGGACGGCTTTTATGATGCTCTTCCCGGGAAAATCATAGCGGGCGAATATGTACGCCCCGGGAAGGCCGAGTGCCAGGGTAAGGAGCGTCGAGGCAACCGCTTGTCCTATCGTGAATAGGATAACCCTTCGGTGGTAGTCGTTACCCAGAACGGCGGAGATGTGCCTGAGAGTGAACCCGTTCTCCCCGAGGCCGGTTTTTAGAATACTGGCTAACGGGATGTAGAAAAAGGTGAGCAGGAATGCCAGAGGGATGAGCAGGAAGAGCTTCGAAGGCTTCACCCTCATGGGCAAAACTCGGTTTTAGGGGTTTATAAGCCTTGATTGGGCAAAAGTGTTAAGTGCCCACGTCCAAATCACTGTGGTGATACCATGAAGGCACCCGAGCTGGGAATAAAGATAGGCCGTTATGAGCACGGGAAAAATAACTCCATTGCCGACTTGGGCGTCGGGGTCGGCCATTCGACGATAATCGAGGGGGACGACATTAGAAGGGGAGTTACGATCCTCGTCCCGCCGGTGGGGAACCCCTTCAGAGAGAGGCTCTTCGCAGGAGTTTACACCTTCAACGGCTTTTCCAAGCCGATTGGGTTTATCCAGACGGGGGAGCTGGGATACATCGAAACTCCAATAGCTTTAACCAGCACGCTGAACGGCTACCGTGTTGCGGACGCTCTGATAAGCCTCTGGGCAGGGGAGAACCCCGAAGGGATATCGGTAAACCCGCTCGTAATGGAGTGCAACGACGGCTACCTCAACGATAATAAAAAGCGTGCCGTTAGGGAGGAACACGTTTTTGAGGCCTTCAAAAGCGCCTCCCTTGACTTTGAAGAGGGCTCCGTTGGAGCAGGCACCGGAATGAGTGCCTTTGAGTTCAAGGGCGGTATAGGGTCATCCTCCAGGATTGTTGAGATCGGTAGCGAGGAGTACACAGTTGCGTCGCTCGTCCTCAGCAACTTCGGCAAGAGGGAGGATTTGGTCATAGCAGGGGTTCCCGTCGGCTGGGAGCTGAGGGACTACCCGGGCAGGGGGCTTTCCATGAGGGGCAGTATCTCGATAGTCATAGCCACCGATGCCCCACTCACATCGAGGCAGCTCACGAGGGTGGCGAGGAGGGCCATCCTTGGCCTGGCCAGGACAGGCTCCTACGGTCACAACGGGAGCGGGGACATAGTTCTGGCGTTCTCGACGGCCCAGACCGTCCCGAGCGGCAAGGAGGCTCATTCCATCGGGTTCCTCCCGGACGACGCGCTCAACAGGCTCTTCATAGCCGCCGCGGATTCCACTGAAGAGGCGATAATCAACTCCCTCCTGCAGGCCAGGACGATGGAGGGCAGAAACGGCAGGATCCGCTACGCCCTTCCGGTTGATAGGCTTGTGGAAATCATGGAAAGATACGGGAGGATTGAGAGGGCTTAAATCTGTATCTCCTCGTATTTCTTCTTCATCAGGATTGCATCGCCTTCGATGTTCGGGCTCTCGCTTATGACCACTCCCTTGACTTTGAACTCCTTGAGAACCCTCAGCAGGTCTTCCCAGTTCATGTCGCTCTCCTGGAGGTTGAGGTGGTTCCTCTCGCCCTTTGAGGTGTAGTTTATGCCGCTTATGTGGATGTGCATGTTGTCCAGGGCTTCTCTGCCGAGCCTGTCCTCCATAAAGCTCAGCATCTCGCGCCATTCTTCGGCGCTGTTGAACTTCCCGACGTTCCTGGCATGGCAGTGGGCGAAGTCTATCGTCGGCAGAACCATCTCGATCTCTTCGCTCAGCTTTACCAGCTCCCTCAGGTCTCCGAACTGGGTCGGCTTGCCGGTCAGCTCGGGCCTTACCCACACCTCGATGCCCCTCTCCTGGAGGCTCTTTACGATATCCTTAATCTCCCCCCGTATTTTCTCATAAACCTTTCCAGGATCCTGCTTGAGGTAGTAGCCCGCATGAAAAACCACGCTCCAGCCGCCGGCCTCGTGTAAGCGCTCGGCGCTCTGGATTATCCTCTTCTTGCTGGCCTCGACCTTGGCTTTCTCCGTTGCATTGAGGTTGATGTAGTACGGTGCGTGGGCGGTCAGCAGAATATCGTGCTTTCTGGCGACGTATTTTATCTTCTTCGCCAGCTCCGGCCTGAGGTTGACCCCTCGGACGAACTCCAGCTCCATCGCGTCAAGGCCTAGGTTTCTCACGTGGACTATTCCGTCAAGCGTTGAGCGCTTTGGGGTTGAGATGGGTATTCCGGCCGTTCCGAAGCGCAGTCTGTCAACTTTAAACATGCTCACCACCCAAAAGAATTAGGGAAGCCTAATTCATAAATCTATCGCTCGACTTTCTGCCCGAGTATCTCTTCAAGTTTAGCAAGGCTATCCTTCAGCTCCCTCTCCAGGTGCTCCAGCTGGCGTCTGAGCTTTCGTATCTCTGCCTCTTTTTCTTCGATGAGGCGGTGGAGCTCCCATATCTCCTTCTTTTTACTCTCTCCACTGGCCAGGATTTCGTCCCTTTTCTTTTCAAGCTCTGATAGCCTTTCTCTTTCCTGCCTGATGACCTCGGATTTCTCCCTGAGGTTCTCTATCAGCCACTGGGCAGTTTTCTTGTACTTGCCCTCCAGTCTTGGATATATCCTCTGGAGCAGGGAGACGAACTCGTCGGGCTTTCTGAGGGCAACGCTGCTGTCTTTTATGAGCTCACCGGCTATCGGCTCGTGGAGACGCATCCTCTTTATGGGCTTCTGAAGCTTTGAGGCCTTTGAACGGATCTCCATCTCGGCACTCCGGAGCGACGAAGAGAGGCTTTTTATGGCCTCTTCAAGTTCCTGAAGTCCTTGCCTGCTGTAGAGCCCCTTAAGCTCCTCCTCCTTGGCTTTTACCTCCCTTTCAAGCTCCAGCTTTTCCCGCTCAATCCCTTGAATATGTTCCCTGGTTTTTTCCTCTTCCCAGAGGATCTCCCTCAACCGGAGATCCGGCAGGCCTTTTTTGCTCAGCTCATTGTAGTAGCTCACGTAGTCCTCGTTCAGCTCCTTCAGCAGGCGGTTTATGGCGTAAACGTCCTTTTCGAATATTATCAGGAGGTACTTTCCGTGACCCACGTGGAGCTTGGCTAAGTCAGGGAGGCGCTTTCCGAGGTCGTCCATGTCGCTTATACTGCTCAGTACGTTCCTAAGTGCCGTGACGTAGTTCCTCTTTTCAGCAGTGACTATTTTTTTGATGTTCTCATCGACCTTTTTGGGGACCTCTTTTTTCTCCAGCGCGTCTATTCTCTTCAGGACTTCCCGTATCCTCTTTTCCAGGCGGGTGTTGTACTTCTTCCTTATCTTCTCGACCTCTTTTTCGGCCTTCCTTTTCCGTCTCTCATACTCCTCAAGCGCTTGCTCCAGCTTCAACTCTCTCCCATCCCCTAACTTTTCCCCTCATGTAGATCCCAACAAGAATCGCCACGGCCACGTCGGCAATGGCGAGAAGGAGTTTTGCAAAGACATCTATGTCGGATATCGTGAGTATGGCCATCGCGTACCTCGTCGTCAGGTCTATCGTTATCCAGAGCGCGGGCATCAGGAGCAGGGCTGAGACGTAGTACCAGATGTGGTAGTCCTTCCGGAGGTAGGCCTGGATGGTCTTACCCATTATCATCACGGATATCCCTATTATCAGCGGGGCGCCTATGGCGTTTATGTATATGAGCGTCGCCAGCAGAGGTGTCCCGGGCCAGCCGCCGATTATCTCCTTCGCGTACTCCTCAAGCCTGAAGTAGGCGTTGATGGAACCTCCGATGATTATGAGGACTCCCGCAACCGCGGATATTACGAACACGAACTGCTTTGCGATGGTCTCCCTGAAGTTGAGCCGGAATCCCTTTGTGAAGAAGTACCCGCCTATGATGAGGAGTATTGTTCCGGTTATCGTGGCGGAGACTATCTTGACGCTGTCAGGGTACCAGACACCGATGAGCCTTGCGATACCGTAGAGCAGGAGTATCATCCCCGGGATCCCGAGGACTACCTTTGCCACCTCTGGGTCGCTGAGTATCTCCCTCAGATAGCGGTAGATAATGTAGTAGGTCGTCTCTATGCCCTCGCTCTGCTTGACGACTACCCTGTGGGAGCTTATTATGGGGACCTTTGAGGTTATTATCGGGAATATCTGCTCGTCCTCTGCCCCGTCGGTGACGGTAATAACCCCATCGGCGGGAAACCTCTCAAGGATCAGCTCAAGCTGCCTGGCCAGCTCCATATCGCTTTTTACCCCCACCTTGGGATGGCCGGTTATCAGTGCAACTTCTACGTCATCGAACTCGCCGCTCCCTTTGAGCTCGTCGTAGAGCTTGACCGCGGCGTAAACTACGTTGGCGTCACTGTCCTCTGGGTCGGCCAGGCTGAGCTTTAGGGCCGCCTCAACACATGCATCTCTTCCAATGACGGGCCCTTCAACCCCTGCCTTTTCTCCGAAGTCGTCATCGCGGTCTATAGCTAGAATCAGGGCCTTAATCTCAACCACCCCTGACCTTTTCCATCACGGATTTCACCTTGTCCTCCATTTTTCTTTCCACATCACGCCTGTCGTCTATCCTCACGGTTGTAGAGACCCTCTCGGCCCCGAGCTCGAACATGAGTTCATGGGCCTGCTCTATTATTTCAAACGCGTCCCTTACGGTTGGAACCTCTATTATTGTTGCCATCGGGGTCAGTTGATATTTAACACCCTTTCTCTCTAAAAGCTTTACCACCTCTGCGACGTACCTGCTCAGGCTTTTCTCTCCAAGGGGAACGATAACGAACTCCACTATGACCATCTTCGACACCCGACTTAACTTTTTTCGGCAATCTTTTAAATCTTGCGGGAAAGGTAAATAACCCTTCCCACCGTAGGAGCCAAGGGTGAGGGCGATGTACAAGATCAAGGACGAATGGGGAGAGTTCCTCGTCAGGCTCGCGAGGAGGGCTATTGAAGAGTACGTTAGAAACGGCAGGACTATAAAACCGCCCGAGGACACGCCTCCCCAGCTGTGGGAGAGGATGGGGGTCTTCGTGACCCTCAACAGGCGTCACGCTCCTCCGCAGATGGCACTTAGGGGATGCATCGGCTTCCCTCTCCCGATATATCCGCTGGTTGAGGCCACGATAAAGGCGGCCATATACGCCGCCGTTGACGACCCGCGCTTCCCGCCGGTCAGGGAGAGTGAGCTGAATGACCTGGTTATTGAGGTCAGTGTCCTGACGCCGCCGGAGCTCATAGAAGGATCGCCCGAGGAGAGGCCGAGGAAGATAAAGGTCGGCAGGGACGGGCTGATAATCGAGAAGGGCATCTACTCCGGCTTACTGCTCCCGCAGGTGCCGGTAGAGTGGGGCTGGGACGAGGAGGAGTTTTTGGCCCAGACCTGCTGGAAGGCCGGCCTTCCGCCCGACTGCTGGCTCGACGAAGACACGAAGGTCTACCGCTTCACGGCCGAGATTTTTGAGGAGGAAAAACCGGGAGGGCCAGTCAAAAGAAAGCCGCTGTGACGGTCTTGGAAATTTTTCGGATAATTACCAAAATTTCTTGAAAATATTTAAATAGTTATGGAACATATATCAAAATAAGGTGAGGTTAGATTGGAGAAAAGACAAGTTCTGGTGGTCCTGGCCCTCCTGCTGGTCTTGGGTAGTGTGGTCTCTCTGGGATACGTTGGGGCCACCTATGGGACGGTTATTACAAGGGATGCGGCCAATGAGGCCAAGGCCATTCTCAACTCCAACTTTCAGAATTCGCTGGTGAGCGCCAAGTTCAGGGGTGTTGAGGAGCAGATTCTGGTGACCACGAAGCCGCTGCTCGGTTTCCCGATTGAAGGAGGCTCCTACGTGATCCTAAGCTCCGGCGATGCGAGGTACGTCACCCAGGGGAGCACGTACGACGTTGAGAATGTGGGAGGACTCTCCATATCAGGAGGCCATCCAGTGACAGGGGAGACCATATACGACGTTGCCAGGCTTGAGATAACCCTCGAAGTGCCCTACGGTGCCAAGGAACTGTCCTTCCGCTGGAGGATTGTCTCGGACGAGTATTCTCCATACAACGACTTTTTCTACGCATACGTCGTTTTCCCGGATGGCACCAAAAAGGTCGCCGCCACGGTACTCAACGGAACCATTCCCTACATAACCATAATTGAGCCGTATCTGACGCCCATCAACGGCCAGGATGGCGTTGTGCTGTGGAGAATGAGCTCCATATACGTGGCCAAGGTCGATGTTTCCCAATACCAGGGCGAAAAGATAACGCTGGTCCTGGAGGTTGGGGATGAGGGCGACAGCATCGTTGACACGACGGTTCTGATCGACGACCTCAAGTTCGATGTTCCGCCGGCGTATTTTATATACAACCGTATGATGGTCATCGCCCAAGTGTGGACAATGTACTTCTTCAGGCTTCACGACGACTTTGATGAAGTCTACGCCAACGCAAGCGTCATGGGGGTCGATAACGAGACCCTTGCTCTAGCAAAGGAGCTCCACGAGAACGCGACCCAGATGATGATGGAGGCATGGCATACGGACAACCTCGATGACATAAAGCTCCGCGTCTGGGGAGCGATACCGACGTACCCAAGGCTCCACTTGGTGAGGAAGGCATACGTTCTGGAAAGGGACGCTGTTGGCATGCTCATTGATGCCATGAAGGAGCTTGAGGGCGGCTAGTCTGCCCTCCTCATCTTCGCAATGAAGAATCCGTTGCAGTCGTGCCTGTGCGTCCACGCTCTAAAGACTTTATCGCCGATTTCAAGGAAGCCCCGGTCGCCCCAGCCAAAGGGGTAGTCCATCAGCTCAAGCCCTACCCTGTTTATCGCGAAGAGGACGTTCTCCTCGTCTTCGTCAGTCCTAATCGAGCACGTCGAGTAGGTCATCTCACCGCCGTCGCGAAGGTTCTCGTAGGCATTGCGGAGCATGTTCCTCTGGACGTTTATGATGCGCTTGATTTTCTTCTCATCGAAGCGCCACTTGACTTCCGGGAACTGCCGATAGGTTCCGGAGCTTGAGCACGGCGCATCGAGGATGATTTTGTCGAACTTCTCCTTATTCCTGAAGCTCTGGCCGTCGGCGTGAACCAGCTTGACGTTTTTAATGCCGAGGAGCTTCATCTTCTCCTTCATGCGCATGAGCCTGTCGTAGGAGTAGTCAACGGCCACTATCTCGCCCCGGTTCTCCATCAGCGCCGCCGCGTGGAAGGTCTTGCTCCCCGGTGCGGCTGCCAGATCGAGAACCCTCTCACCCGGCTCTGGGGCCAAAACGTGTGCAACATAGGCTGAAGCCAGATCCTGGATAACGAACTTCCCTTCCCTGTACCAGTCGAGCCTCGTTACCGGAGTCTTGTATTCGAGGATCTTCAAAACGTCCGGGAGAGGGGTTAAGGCCGTTCTCACGCCGTTCTCCTCAAGGTAATCGCGGAGGGAATCAACGTCCGTCTTGAGGGTGTTTGCCCTGACGTAATAGCGCTGAGCTTTGTTGTTGCTGAGGAGCAAACGGACAGCCTCGTCGTAACCAAGGAGGTCTATAGCGTACTCGACGTACCACCTCGGGTGCGAGAAGCGCACGCTCAGCCATTCTATCCTGTCCCTCTCCTTGAGCCTTTTCAGGGCTTTCTCCACGTCGAACTTCTCTATCGAGTGCATCAGCGCGTTCACGAACTTGGCGCGGGAGAAATCAAAGCGCTCCTTAACTACCCTGATTATTGAGTCGGTCGCTATAGCAGGCGGAACTTTCCTGAAGTGGATTTCAAAGGTGCCTATCCTCAGGAGGCTGGCCAGGTAGGGGTCGAGGTCTTCGACCGTTGAGCCTTTGAGGACGGAGTTGATTATGAAGTCTACCTTTTTTCTCCACTTCTCTATCTCGAAGACGTAGGCGTGGGCCAGTCCGCGTGCCTTCTCGCGGTCTTTCCCGGCTACCCGCTTAAAGACTCTCTCAAGGGCGTGCTTCGACGAGAGCTCGCGCTCCTCAACTAAGCTTAGGGCATCAGCGACCACTTCCTGAAAGCTCACGCGGTAAAACAGCTCCATGGACGGGGCTTTGAGATGGAGTTTAAAAAGGTGGTGGTGTGTGCATGAGTATGCAACTCTTTTACTCCGGCTTATTCTCGTCCATTCCAATGGGAAAATTCAACTCTGAAAAAATTATACTTGAAAAAAATGAAGAAAATTTACTTATAGTAAAAGGAAAAATTTATAAAGACAAGTTGGATTATATGTATTGCAAAAACACTAGGAGGTGAAACTCCGTGAAGTGGCGAGGCTTGATGGCAGTCTTAGTAGGACTGCTGGTGCTGGGAGCATCAGGAACTACATTGGCAACTTCATATCCTGAAGTGTCCGTACCTCAGGGATCGGTTGCTTCGGAGAGGTCTCCGGAGGTATCTAGACCTGCGCCAATATCTCCAATGGTGTTTGGGGATAAGAACCAGCTTACAGTTAGATTTAGAAAGGACTTGTCATTCGTTCTTAACGGGAAGTTGTACCTCGCATTTGAGTGGAAATGGAGCGGGTTGCCGGAACTATTTGGTGGAGGCAAAGATGCCATTGTAATCTCATTTCCTTGGGAAATCCATGGTTATCCTGACCCCTACATATTCTATGAGTATCTGCCAGAAGTTCGTATTGAAACAGTACATGGCATGGAGTACAAAGTTGGCCCTGTAAGCTTCTCTATGGAACCCACTAAGGAACTACTGTTTTACAATGGTGGCTACCACAGAATCTACCAGATGTTCATCAAAATTCCAGTAGATGATGATGTCCCATGGGGCATTGTGTGGGTGGGGATAACCCCAAAGAAAAAGATAACACTGGGGACTCATTTTGGTTACTTTCACAATTGGGACTATATCAGGCCAACCATGACTGCCTTCAATACACTCGTAAGCATTAAATATACAAATCCGATTGTCTCAACTACCGTGACGTGGGGTGTCGAGAAAATACTCGGTGATGTACTGGGAAGGGGCAAAGGTCTTTGGGAGAAAAAAGACGAGAGGGAAATAGTTTATTCCACCAGTGAATATCCATGGAGATCAACTCCACCGTGGCCACCATGTTCTCCAGGCGGAATCTGCCCTACATCCATTGGGGGGAGTATAAGTTGAGGGATGAATATTACAGAGTACGGTTTAGAACCAACCTCTTGAGGGAGGGCATAGTCTCCTTTGGCCTGTCTTTTCTTTTTGGGACGCTGGACAGTCCAGGCGTAGTGTTTATGGCCATAGTTTCATGGGTAATGTCCAGTTTGGTCTGGATTGTGTATAACGGGTACCGGTGTAGTGGGTTATCCAAACGACTTGAATGCAGGCCGTTATGTGATATCCTTCTAAAGAAGTCTCTTATTGATTCTGCGGGCATTGGGATAATAATTCCCGCAAGTTTGGTTAGCAGGTATTTAAATCAGAATTATGTTATTTTAGCGATACTCGCGATTATATGGGCACTGACATCGGCGAAGATGTTGAGCAATATTGATTATCCATACGAGTGGGCTTCCTCCGAGAGAATCAGACGGGCGAAGGAGAAGTGTGTTTAAAGTTGGGGCATTCATAAATCTTAAAATCACGTCGGAGGTCTGCGCATATGAAACCCAAGGCAAATAAAATCTCATCATCACAATCCTTGCGTTAATTGTTATTGGGGGAGCTTTGTATTATTTAATAGTAACGAGTATAGTTCCCAAAGGTTCATAGAGGGGCAGAGGGACTACGAGAGACTCTGCATTCGTCAGATGGCCTCGCTAACTCTCAGCGACATTCAATTTCATTCACAGGAAGCACTCGATTCGCTAGAGCGGAACTCCACGGAGGTTTTTAACCTTTCGATGATAGAGCCAGCCCTCGATCTTTCGAGATTAGAATCAAATCTTGCACGTTCAGCAATGTATATTTTCCCGAAGGACTTTCCTGACAATGAAACGTTGGTTAAGATGACAAAAAGCAACCGGTGCATCACATTCATAGAACTTTCCCGAAATGCATTAAAGGGAACCGCCAACATCTCTGCCGTCCGTGAAGGGTTAGAGATTATCAACGAGTTCACAACGGAGTGCGAGAGAACGACAACTATCCCAGTGAAGAGCTTTTGAAGGCCAACGTTGAGCTTCAGGAGAAGTGCAGTGCCCTTATACAGAAGGTTGAAAATCCATGATTGCCCGCTTTCTTCTTGTCTTCTGCTCTTAAATATGGCGAAGTTTATTAGTTCTGGATTCGATAATCCCACAGGTGTTGGTTATGATCCTCGATGCCGACTACATCACCGAGGACGGAAAACCCGTCGTAAGGATATTCAAGAAGGAGAACGGCGAGTTCAAGATCGAATATGACCGCGAGTTCGAGCCCTACATCTATGCGCTCCTCAGGGACGATTCCGCGATTGAGGAGATCAAAAAGATAACCGCCGACCGCCACGGCAAGGTCGTTAAGGTCAAGCGCGCCGAGAAGGTGCAAAAGAAGTTCCTCGGCAGACCGATAGAGGTCTGGAAGCTTTACTTCACACACCCGCAGGACGTCCCCGCTATTCGAGACGAGATAAGGAAGCACCCCGCTGTGGTGGACATCTATGAGTACGACATACCCTTCGCAAAGAGATACCTCATCGACAAAGGCCTTATTCCGATGGAGGGCGACGAAGAACTGAAGATGCTCGCCTTCGACATCGAGACGCTCTACCACGAGGGCGAGGAGTTCGGAACCGGGCCGATTCTCATGATAAGCTACGCCGACGAGGACGGGGCGAGGGTCATAACGTGGAAGAAGATCGACCTGCCCTACGTTGACGTCGTCTCAACCGAGAAGGAGATGATAAAGCGCTTCCTCAAGGTCGTGAAGGAGAAGGATCCCGATGTTCTCATAACCTACAACGGCGACAACTTCGACTTCGCCTATCTCAAGAAGCGGTGCGAGAAGCTCGGGATAAAGTTCACCCTCGGGAGAGATGGTTCTGAACCAAAAATCCAGCGCATGGGGGACAGGTTTGCGGTCGAGGTGAAGGGCAGAATACACTTCGACCTCTACCCGCTGATAAGGCGCACGATAAACCTCCCAACCTACACCCTTGAGGCGGTTTACGAGGCAGTCTTTGGAAAGCCGAAGGAAAAAGTTTATGCAGAGGAGATAGCTTTAGCCTGGGAGAGCGGAGAGGGGCTTGAAAGGGTGGCAAGATACTCAATGGAAGATGCTAAGGTTACTTTTGAACTCGGCAGGGAGTTCTTCCCGATGGAGGCCCAGCTCTCAAGGCTGATAGGTCAGAGCCTCTGGGACGTTTCGAGGTCAAGCACTGGCAACCTCGTGGAATGGTTTCTCCTGCGGAAGGCCTACGAGAGAAACGAGCTCGCCCCAAACAAGCCCAACGAGAGAGAACTGGCGAGGCGGCGCGGGGGCTACGCTGGGGGATACGTCAAAGAACCAGAACGGGGATTATGGGACAACATTGTGTACTTGGACTTCCGCTCTCTCTACCCCTCGATAATCATCACCCACAACGTTTCCCCGGACACGCTCAACCGCGAGGGCTGTAAGGAGTACGACAGGGCCCCCCAGGTCGGCCACAAGTTCTGTAAAGACGTCCCGGGGTTCATCCCGAGCCTTTTGGGTTCCCTCCTCGATGAGAGGCAGAAGATAAAGAGGAAGATGAAGGCCACGATAGACCCGATCGAGAAGAAGCTCCTCGATTACAGGCAACGCGCCATCAAGATTCTGGCAAACAGTCTACTGCCCGAGGAGTGGGTTCCGGTAATCGTAGGAGACGAAGTTAAACCGGTTCGCATAGGGGAGTTCGTTGATGCACTGATGAAGACTGATTCGGAGTTGGTGAGGAGGGACGGCGACACAGAAGTTCTCGAAGTTAAAGAAATCCGTGCCCTGTCATTTAACAGGAAGTCAAAGAAAGCACGCACGATGCCCGTGAAGGCCGTAATCAGGCATCGTTATGCTGGGGACGTTTACGAGATAGTCCTCAGCTCAGGGAGGAGGATAAGGGTAACCACTGGCCACAGCCTCTTCGCGTATAGGAACGGTGAACTCGTAGAGATAACCGGCGGTGAAGTCAAACCCGGGGATCTTCTGGCGGTGCCGAAGAGAGTAAGCCTCCCCGAAAGGAAAGAAAGGCTCGACATCGTTGAACTGCTCCTTAAACTCCCGGAGAGTGAAACCGAGGACATAGTCATGACCATCCCCGTTAAGGGAAGAAAGAACTTCTTCAGTGGAATGCTTAGAACCCTCCGCTGGATTTTTGGGGAAGAAAAAAGGTTAAGGACCGCCAGACGCTACCTGGAGCACCTTGAAAGGCTCGGCTACGTGAAGCTCAGGAAAATCGGCTACGAGGTCATTGATGGGGGGGGACTTGAAAGTTACAGGAAGCTGTACGAAAAGCTCGCCCAGACGGTTCGCTACAACGGCAACAGGAGGGAATACCTAGTTGATTTCAACGCCATCCGCGACGTTATCCCTCTAATGCCCGTGGAGGAACTTAAGGAGTGGCTGATCGGGACCAGAAACGGGTTCAGGATGAGACCGTTCATAGATGTTAACGAGGACTTTGCGAAGCTCCTTGGATACTACGTGAGCGAAGGGAACGCGAGAAAGTGGAAAAACCATACTGGGGGTTGGAGCTACTCGGTTAAGCTTTACAACGAAGACGAGAGTGTTCTCGACGATATGGAAAGGCTGGCATCGAAATTCTTTGGAAGAACGAGGCGTGGAAAGAACTATGTTGAGATTCCGAGGAAGATGGCTTACATAATATTTGAGGGACTCTGTGGTGTTTTAGCCGAGAACAAAAGGGTTCCGGAAGTTGTTTTTACCTCCCCCGAAAACGTACGCTGGGCCTTCCTTGGGGGCTACTTTATCGGCGACGGCGACGTTCACCCGGGCAAGAGGGTTCGGCTCTCCACTAAGAGCGAGCTTTTGGTAAATGGCCTCGTCCTGCTCCTCAACTCGCTTGGCATCTCCGCCATAAAGATCCGCCATGACAGCGGGGTCCACAGGGTCTACGTGAACGAGGAACTGCCGTTCACTGAGTACAGGAAAAAGAAAAACGTCTATTATTCCCACGTTATACCCAAGGAAGTTCTCGAAGAAACTTTCCGAAAGGTCTTCCAGAAAAACATGAGCCGTGAAAAGTTCAGGGAGCTGGTTGAGAGCGGGAAGCTTGACGAAGAGAGGGCCAAGAGAATAGAGTGGCTTCTTGATGGGGACATAGCTCTCGACAAGGTTGTTGAGGTTAAGAGGGAGCACTATGATGGTTATGTCTACGACCTGAGCGTTGAAGAGGATGAAAACTTCCTGGCCGGCTTTGGGCTTCTCTACGCCCACAACAGTTACTACGGCTACTACGGCTACGCCAGGGCGAGGTGGTACTGCAGGGAGTGCGCGGAGAGCGTTACGGCGTGGGGCAGGGAGTACATCGAGATGGCCATCAGGGAACTTGAGGAAAAATTCGGCTTTAAAGTCCTCTATGCTGACACCGATGGTCTCCATGCCACTATTCCCGGAGCAGACGCCGAGACGGTCAAGAAAAAGGCAATGGAGTTCTTGAAGTACATCAATCCCAAACTGCCCGGCCTCCTTGAACTCGAATACGAGGGCTTCTACGCCAGGGGCTTCTTCGTCACGAAGAAGAAATACGCCGTCATAGACGAGGAAGGCAAGATAACCACGCGCGGGCTTGAAATAGTCAGGCGCGACTGGAGCGAGATAGCCAAGGAGACGCAGGCGAGGGTTCTGGAGGCTATTCTCAGGCACGGTGACGTGGAAGAAGCGGTGAGGATAGTCAAGGAAGTAACGGAAAAGCTGAGCAAGTACGAGGTTCCGCCGGAGAAGCTGGTAATCCACGAGCAGATCACCAGGGAGCTGAAGGATTACAGGGCAACGGGCCCGCACGTGGCCATAGCGAAGCGCCTGGCAAAGCGGGGAATAAAGATACGCCCCGGCACGGTGATAAGCTACATCGTCCTTAAGGGCTCTGGAAGGATAGGCGACAGGGCGATTCCGTTTGACGAGTTCGATCCGACGAAGCACAAATACGACGCGGAATACTACATAGAGAACCAGGTTTTGCCGGCTGTGGAGAGGGTTCTAAAGGCCTTCGGCTACCGCAAGGACGACCTGCGCTACCAGAAGACACGGCAGGTTGGGCTTGGCGCGTGGCTGAAGGTGAAAAAGAGGTGAGTTACTGGAGGTAAATTCTCAGTGTTCCTCTGAGCTTTTCGTGGGTTTTTCTCACTTTATCGAGCGTGACCACGTACCTGTCGCTCACTCCGAGGGGGCGGGGGTTCGGGGCTAAGTACTCGGGGGTCCCTGTGAGCTCCCCGATGGACTCAAGTGCCTTGGATATAACAAAGAGCTCGGCGTGGAGCCTTAGAAGTGCCTCCTCTACGCTCATCTTTCCTTCCTTCACTGCCTTCCTGATGTTCTCCAGATCCTCAAACATCCCGCTCGCATGCTCCCTCACCAGCGGCAGCATCTTCCTGTCCACGTGCCTTTCCCCAATCTTCACGTGGTTGTTCCTCGCCCAGTGTTCCTCCATGACCTTCGCTGCCACCTCCGCCACGTGCTTCTTCGCCAGTATCATGTTCCTCAGGTTCTTGATCTCGTCCAGCGGGACCCCACCGAGTTTCTTGTACGTGTAGGACTTTACAGCGTTCTCGAACCACTTATCTAACCACACCGCCGTCGCCAGCCGAGGAGCAACGACCTTCACCTTCTCCTCAGGTATTCCTGCCTTTCTCAGTTCCTCCTCTACTTCCTTCTTAGTTGCGGGGTACTTCGGCGTCGGGGTTGTACTCTTTTCTTCAGGTTCGGCTAATGGTTTTGCGAGTATTTCCTCGGGTCTCACTATTCTTCTCTTCTTCTGGACCTGGGGGAACTTCGGGGCAGAGATTGTATCTTCTTCCTCAAATTCCGCTAATGGTTTTTCTAGTACCTCTTCGGGCCTTACTATTTTTCTCTTTCTTTGCTTTTCTACTCGTCGTGTTGGCACCTCTCTCGGGCGCGCGCCGAATTCTCTTTCCATTATCGTCTCTATGAACTTGTCGAATTTCTTAAACTCATAGAACTTTTTGGGGTCGATTCTGTGTTTTCCTTCCTTGCCAATGTATTCCGCAAGCTCTTCTGCGGAATCTATTGCAAGTTGCAGATATTCCTTTAATCTTGATCTGTATGGTGTTGGCAGCTCGTGGGCTTGTATGAATGCATTAACGAACTTTTCTTGGAGTGCTGGATCCTTCTTTAGCTGTTCAAACCCCGGCATTATGTACCCTTCCCTCGGCGTCTTGTCCACTGGCAGGGAGATGATGTCCCCGTACTTTTTTGCTTCCTTTCCAAGCAGGTAGAAAAATACGGGTTCTCCGTACTCTTTTCTTATCTCTTCTAGGAGTGCGTACGTCCTGCGTCCGAACTCTTCGGTATCCCTTATCCCTTCATTTAGTGCGGGGATGATGCTCACGAGCTGAAGAAACAGGTTCCATTTTTGGGCATCTTCAAACGTTCTGTGGATGTGGTCGTATCTCCCCGTTAGGCCCGGGTACCAGTGTGTGTGTTAGGGCTTTACTCAGCGCGTAGGATGCATCTCCTAGGCCAACCTTCCTACCGTGCGGCAGCATCCAGTACTTGTCATGTATGTATTCTTCTACCTCTCCAGAATTGCGAGATAGTGTGTGTGGTCCAGGGTATCTACGACGACTATTTCTGCATGCTTTGCCTTCATGAATCCCAACTTCTTCTTGTGCATCTTTCCGGTCCGCCTAACCACGTACCCGATCATTGTAATCACTACTCCGCGGTGGTTTTTATTGCTTTACCGTTACCTCCCCCCTGCGAGGCGATCCGGTTGCTGATATCTGTGCCGCGGGGATCGCCAGCTTTGAATCTCCAACGGGCAGTTCCACTTGTACCCTCCAACGGTAAACCCGTCGCAGGAATCCCCCGCTCCGAGCGCCCCCCAACTTGGTAACGCCATTGCCAAGCTCATTGCCCCCAGGGATTCGTATCCCTTTTTCCTACTCCTCCAATCCTAAAAAAGCTTTCCAGGTGTTGATGACCAGGGATTTCCGATGGGAAGTCGTTAAGCTTGAGAACTTCCATTTTGTCAAAAAAATCATTTAAATCCCGCCATTTTTATATCATGTAGGGAAAATAATGGTGTTTCGGGTTGAAGTTCATCCCAAGGTGATAAAATCCGCTCCCATGGTTCTAAAACCGGTACATTTGAGAAGGTTTAGGGACTTTCTTAGGGAGCTTCCGGAAAACCCAATTCCTGAGGGGTATGATATTAAACCGCTGACTGATGTTAAAATCTATGGATGTGACAGTTATCGCCTTCGTCTTGGTGATTATAGGCTCCTCTATGCCGTGGACTGGGGTAGGAAGATCGTTTATGTAGTTCGATTAGATCCGAGGGAGAAGGCATATAAAAAACGCTAATCACTCGTCTAAAAGTTCGGAAAGCATCTTAATGGCTTCATCGCCGCTAATAGTTCCTACCCTTCCCTCTATCATGTCCTTTAGGTCCTTCTCAAAAGCTTTCAGGGTTTCTTCGTCAACCTCTTCCACCGGAAGGCTTTCGGCCTTCATCTTCAGGACTTCAATCTTCAACCTCTCCAGCTCTTTCTCCATCTCATTAATCTTCTGGAGAATTGAGGTAGTGTTGTGAATCGCCTCGCTCATACCCATCGTTTAAAGGGTGAGCCTGTAGGTTAATTAGGTTTTCGGTGGTGCTTCATCGCAATGAAGATGCTCCTTTTGCGTGGAATAGTAGAAATCCAGAGCATGTAGTCCGAATCCAGTTGGAGCTAACGGTAGGCCCGCTCCCTTCTCTCAATCTTGAAGATTATGACCCTGAAGTTCTCATCGTCGACCTCGTAAAGAATTCTGAACTGACCCACTCGGATTCTGTAAGTATGTTCTTCCCCTCGAATTTTCTTATAGGGGTATGAGAAAGGGTTCTCAGACAACTGGAGAATTATCTCCTTTAACTTTCTTTTATGGGAGGCTACAATGCCCTTACCTGCTTGGCGGCTTTCTTGGTAAAGAATACTTCGTACATACTTCACTCCTCAAAAAGCCCCTCAAAGCGAACGAACTCTCCTCTCCTGACTTCCTCACGCATTTTTTTGAGCTCCTCTCGTTCTTTTTCCGTCAGATCTTCATAGCCAAGAAAGTTGTCTATCTTAGCGTTTAGCGTTACAAGTAGTCGCTCAATTCGCTCCAACCTTTCAACCACCTCGCTCATGCTCTCACCAATCATACTTTTCCTTCCAACCTTAAATACTTCCCGCTTCTATCATCCCCAGCACCTCTAAAATCCCCTCAACGTTTGGCACCTCAAAGCCCCTCTCGTGGATCTTCCTTATTTCCTCGGCTTCGGGATTTATCCAGACCGCCCAGAGACCGGCCTTTAAGGCTCCTTCGAAGTCCTCCGTATAGGTATCGCCTATGTGGATTGCCTCGTCCGGAGAAACATTGAAAACCCTGAGCGGCTTCTCGAACATCTCTTTCATCGGCTTGTAGGCGAGAACTTCATCCGCAAAGAAGGTTTTGTCAATGTAGTCCATAAGCCCGAACCTTTCGAGCAAAAGCCTTGTATAGGAGCCGGGCCAGAACATCACGTTGCCGGTTACGGTAACCTTCAGGCCCTTTCTCTTAACGCCTTCGAGGGCTTCTCTTGCCCCCGGAAGGACTATATCGTCGCCGACCTTCAGGACGGCCCTCGCAGCGGCCCTCTTCACGAGCTCGACGTCTATCTCGAAGAGTTCCGCCAAAAGCTCCTGGCTCTCTTCCAAAGCCCTGGCAGGGTCTCCTGCTGTTTCGGCCCTCATCCGCTTTATTCTCCCGCGGGTGAGAATCATTCCCTCGACGACGTCTACCAGGCACGTTCCCATCAGCTTGGAGAGCTCAATGGCCATGGCGTCGAGCATGACGTTGATGTCGAGGAGGGTGTTCCAGACGTCGAATGAGACCAGCTTCATACTCACCACCGGGTTCTGTTTGAGGGGGAGGAATAAAAATTCAACGCCTCCCATTCTCCCTTCCCGCGAGATAAATGAGCCCCTTCATGAGGCCCGCCTCCCCGAGAACCGCTTTTAGATTCCTGAACCTGGAACGCATGACGAAGAGCTCGTAGAAGCCCTCAAGGTTGCCCCAGTGCCCGTAGGCCGACAGGGCCAGGTACATGACCTCTTTGGGCTTGAGCTTCCTCCCGAGGCTCTCGTTCAGGGCTTTGAGGCCAGGCTTTATTCTCTCAAGAAGTCCCTCCCTCGCTATGAGGTGGAGCATCAAATCCTCGACGGTGGGCTTTTTCCACTCGATGACCTCGTCCTCGAAGGGCAGGCCGATTATCAGCGGAACCACTTCGGTTTTTCCTACGAGGTAGCCGATGGATGTTTTCCTGTGCTCGAAACCCGAGAGCTTCCCGGCTATAGAGGCCAGAGCCGCGTCCCTGTCCTCGTCGATGTCGATAGCCACTCCGATTCTCTCAACCCGGAAGTCGAATATATACATCGCCCGCAGGAAGTTCCCGAGGTTCCTTATGACGCCGGAGTTTCCTTCGCTCGGTATGACCGCGAGATAGTAGCTATCCTCCTCCCGTTTCAGCAGGTCGAAGTTGTCGCGCTCAAAGACCCTCTCTATGAACCTCAAGCTGTAAGGTGCCTCCCTGCTCTCCTTGAACTCGAAGAGCTTCTTGAAGACTGCCTTGAAGAACTTGGCGTCAGTCTTGCCCTCGACGAAGAGGACGCTTGTCCTTGCTTCTTCCCCGGAGAAGCCGCCCCTTACATCGAAGTCGAGGTACTTCCTCAGCTCATAGGTCTCCTTGAGGGTGAGGATCTTCCCTGTATCAGAATATATCAGGACGTTCTCCTCGCCCCGCCTGAACTTCCAGGCGATTAAATCGATGAGCTCCAGGCTCGCCGTAACGACGGTCTCCTCCCCAGTTAGGGAGTCCACAAAATCGATGAGTTCGTCGCGGTTCCTCCTGTACTCCGGGAAGAGTATGGATTTTTCATCCGCGAACGCTTCCCACTTTTTTCCCGTTACGAGCCTCATTCACTTCACCATGTCAACGGTTATTGCGCCTATCACGGCGAAGGTGCTTATGAGTATGGTGGCGTTGAGATACTGTCTGGCCGTAAAGTCGGCCAGGCTGTTTATTCCGTAGAGATATATCAGCCCGGCGGAGATCATGTAGGCTATTCCCGTGACCGTAAGGAGCCTCTTGGGAACGTGGAACAGCTCCTCCCTTTTTAGATTCCCTATTCTGGATTTGGCAATGAAGAGGTACGCAACGCCAAGGGTCATTAGGAATACCAGAAGGGAGCGTTCAACCGAGATGTCCTTGGCTATCTCCCACAGCTCCGCCGTGAAGAGGAACGGGAGGGCAAAGGTGACTGCCCCGATGATCTCCTGGGCGATATCGTCCCATCCGAGCTGATCTGGAGCTTTTCTCTTCTCGTTCTCTCTTTTCAGCTCCTGAATGCTGGAGTAAAGCTCTTCAAGCTGTTTCTCCATTCCGGTTCGCCTTTCGTTTTCAATCCGGTGCTCAGGTTCGGGGTTCATCATCCGGTCAGCATTGGATTCACTCATCATCGCAGAAATAAGTTCCGGGGAAAGGTTATAAAGGTTGAGATGCACTTTAAATCGGTGATAAACGATGAAAAGGGCTTTGACTCTGTTTATGGGCCTGGTAGTTCTGGGCCTGCTCCTTACGCCGATTAACGCAGCGGTTACGGGAATCAATTCCTCCAACACGGTAATAGTTCTGCCCACTACCAAGATAGTCAATGGAGTGCCGCTTCACATAGGTGAGGACGCCATAACGGGTTCGAGACTCGGTGCTTTTCTTGTCCTCCAGGGCGTTTCTCAGGGAACGTATACGAAAACCGTCTCCATACCGGTTGAGTACCACAGCGTGCTCATTCCCGATGAGAACCAGACCTACAAGCTCAACTCCCGCGACATGCCCGATGTCGGGGTTAACGTTAGCGACGAGCCGGTTGGACACGGGGTAGTCATCCAGGTAAACTTCTCGCGCGTCGATTTCAACTCCACTAAAAAGGCTGTCGAGTTCACCGACAGGAGCGTGGAGATAGTATTCAACGAGAACACGACCCCTCTCGACATCGGCGGTGACTATAAGGTTGTTGCCACAACCGTTGACGGAAAGGACACAATGTATTTCTACGCCTATACAGAGGTTGACTCCACCTCAAGCTCCCTTGGCGAGAGCTTGTCTGTTGGAAGCTGGAGCATGAAGTTCGTGGACATAAACATAAACCAGGAGGAAATGCTCATTGACCTAATCTATCCGAGCGGTATGATAAAACAGAAGACCATGGAGAAGGGAAGCTACTACATCATGTACGTTGATGCAAACGGGAACGAGGATTTTGAGACCTTCAGCACATACCCATCTGCAAGGATCACCGAACTCCTTGAGAGGGGCGTTAAGGAGCTGTTCCTCTTTGCTCCAACCGACTTCTTCGTTGGTGTCGGCGGAACCCTCATGGTCACCTACAACTACTGGTACTACGAGAAGGTCAAGCAGTACCAGGACGGCGATGTTTACAGCGGGCAGTGGGTCTGGGACATAGACCCGAATAACAATCTCTACATCCTCTACCTTCACGTCAACGAAAGTGCCGGTTTCAAGAGGGTCTTCATCGGCGAAGGGGCAACGCTTAAGCTGCCCACTAACTGGGGCCTTGAGGTAGTCCCGGTGTTCACAAAGAACAACGAGGGCGAGATAATCGGAGTCGAGGGCTATCGCTTCGTCCGTGTTGCCTCAGTGACCAAGACGGTCGCCATAACCGCGCCCAAGGTTGAGGCGACTGATGACGTCTACAAGTTCATAATCGAGGACACCCAGCTCAAGGACTTCCCCTCCGACAAGAACGTCATAATAGTCGGTGGATGGGTGAGCAACAAGGCCTGGGCGCTTTTGGAGCAGGCCTACGGAAAGGACACCGTCGATGCCATCAAGTCCGAGATAGAGCAGAAGGGCTACGTGATAAAGGAGCTCAAGAACCCGAACAACCAGAACTACAGGGTCATAATCCTCGCAGGAAAAACGTACGCCGAGACGAGGCTGGCTGTCGAGAAGTTCATGGAAGAAATGTGAAATCTTATTTTACCATGTTTTTCTAATTTTACGCCCCTCAATTTGAGCAAGGAATAAGCCGTATTTTTGATTTAAACGCTGAGTAATCGTCTGTTTTTCTAAATAAACTTTTCGGTTTTGGAGGAGGTAAGTTTATATACTCGACAGCGGTCTGAACGTTCATGTCGCTGCAGAACTACAGGGGGTTCAGTAAGGACGCATGGCTGCTCGTGGGTTACTCATTCATCTCCTGGCTCGGGGGCAACATAGCGTGGTTCATCTTCCCGTTTTACCTGAGGTCGCTCGGCTTCAGCTACACCGACATCGGGATAGTTTTCTCCATGTCCACAATAGCTCAAGCCAGCGTTCTCCTGTTTTCCGGCCCCCTCGGTACGAAGATGGGCTACAAAAAGGCGGTTCTCATGGGCGTTTCCCTGATGTTCCTCGGCAGGCTGATCCAGGTAACCTACCCCACGATAGCCCTTCTTACCCTCGGCGGCGTTCTTGTGGGCATCGGCATGGCCTTTGAAAACCCATCATACATGGCACTGCTGAGCGGCGAGGTGAGCGACGAGAAGAGGCACTACCTCTTCAGCCTCTCCTCCGCTATGGGAACCATAGGCTCAGCCGTCGGCCTGATCCTGGCCGGCTTCCTGCCCAGATACATTTCATACCGGGACGTCTTTGCATTGGTTCTCTTAATAATCCCCGTGAGGTTCCTTCTGGTGCTGTTTGTAAGGTCTGTTCTGGCCGAGAGTGAGAAGAAGCTGAGGCTTGACAGGGGCCTTCTCGTGAGGATAGGGCGCTTCGCACTCCCGAGTGCGCTCATAGGCCTGGGGGCCGGGATCACAATTCCTTATGTTGGTCTGTGGTTCAACGGGCGCTTCGGGACGAGTCTGGAGAGTATAGGATGGCTGTTCGCCTTCCAGCAGTTTATCATGGGGCTGGGAACCTTTCTGCTTCCGATGATAGCCGACAGGTTCGGCAGCGTCAAAACCATAGTGTCTTTCAACGGGAGCGCAAGCATCCTCATAGCGGCGATGCCCTTCTCCCCGACCTTTTTCTTGGCCGCGGCCGTCTACACCGTAAGGACGATCCTGATGAACATAGTCAACCCGATCTGGAACTCCTTTATGGTGGGCTTCTTCAAAAAGGAGGAGCGTTCAACGGTCATGGCCCTCAACAACCTCTCATGGACTGCTACCTTTGGAATCGGCCAGTACATCGGCGGCAGGCTCTTTGATCTCTCCCTCACCTGGCCGTTCATGATAACCGCACTGCTCTACGGCCTCTCAATGGTCGTGTTCTGGGGCTTCTTCGGTAAGGCGGAGACAAAAGGTTATAAGCCGGAGCCGGCCTAGGTCTCTCAGATGAGAGGCTTCTAGGGTGATGCTCATGGTGGTTAAGGACTGTCCCGAGTGCCACGGAACCGGGAAAATCAAGGCTGGCGAGAAAGAATGTCCCGTCTGCGAGGGCTGGGGCTACGTTCCCGCTGATTTCAAAGTGGGAGACAAGCTGAAGGGCTACAGAAACCTCGACTACCTCGGCGTTGAGGACGATGTGGATGAGATACCATGCCCCGAGTGCCACGGAAAGGGTGTGGTTCCTGTTTACGACACCTGTCCTACGTGTGGCGGGACGGGTAGAGTTCTTGCCTGCGACATCTGCGGTAAGGTCAAAGAGCCCTGGGAGCCCGGCATGGAAACAACGTGGGTCTGCTCGGAATGCATGAGGAAGTACAAGGTCGTCTACATCCTGGACAAGACCTGTGACCTGGAAGACATAGAGGTTGGAAACGTCTACAAGGGGACGATTGACAGGGTGGAGCGCTTTGGAGTCTTTGTCAGATTAAATCCGCACGTAAGGGGTCTAATAAGGCGCAAAGACCTTCTCGGCGGCAGGGAATACAGGCCCGGTGAGGAGATACTGGTTCAGGTTCTCGACGTCAGGCCCGACAAGGGCGAGGTGGACTTCATCGAGTCGGCACTCAAACACTACAAGACCGTAACCGTCCGGAAGGAGCTCCCGGTGACGCTCATCGGCGAGCTGAGCAAGGACATGGCCGGTCAGACGGTCAGGCTTCGCGGTAAGGTGACCCAGATACAGGTGACCGGCGGTCCAACGGTCTTCACGATAACGGATGGAACCGGAATAACGTGGGCCGCCGCCTTTGAGGCCCCCGGCGTCAGGGCATATCCCAACATCAACGTGGGTGACGTCGTCGAGGTAATAGGCAAGGTTGCCTTCCACTCGGGCGAGATACAGATTGAGGTCAGCGACATGGCCAGGCTGTGGGGGCCCGAGGCGGCGGAAGTGAAGAGGCGTATAGAGGAGGAGCTTGACAGGCGCGCCCAGCCACGGGACGTCGGTTTCCTTGTGGAGAGCGAGGTTTTGGAGAAGCTCAAGCCCAAGATAATGAAGGCGGCATTCATGATACGCAGGGCGATATACGAGGGCAGGCCCATCCTCCTGAGGCACCACGCAGATGCCGACGGCTACACCTCCGGCTTAGCTTTAGAGTATGCGATAGTCCCGCTCATCGAGGAAGTCTCTCCGGATTCGGGGGCCAGATGGAAGCTCTTCAAGCGCAGACCGAGCAGGGCGCCCTTCTACGAGCTGGAGGATGTGCTCAAAGACATTATCTTCATGGTCGAGGATCACGAGAAGTTCGGCGACCCGCTCCCGCTCCTCGTCATAGTTGACAACGGCGGAACCAGCGAGGATATCCCGGCGTACAGGCGTATAAGGGCCTACGGCGTGCCCATAGTCGTGATAGACCACCATGACCCGCGTGAATGGGTGAGCGAGGACAGGGCAAAGGTGGACGACTACGTTGACGTCCACGTCAATCCCCACCACATAAAGCGCGGCTACTACGAGTTAACGGCGGGAATGTTGGCAACGGAGGTGGCGCGCTTTATCAACCCTGACGTTGAGGACAGGATAAAGCACCTGCCAGCTATCGCTGGAACCGGCGACAGGAGCAAAGCCCCGGAGTTCTACGGGTACCTTGAGATAGCCAAGAAAGCGAAGGGCCTCAACGAGGAGGACCTCAAGAAGATAGCTGAGGTGATAGACCACGAGGCCTTCTACTGGAAGTTCATGGACGGGCACGGCGTAATAGACGAGATACTCCTCCTCACCGGCAACCTCCAGAGGCACCGCGAGCTCATCAATGCGATATACCCAGAGGTAAAGGAGAAGCAGGAGAAGGCTCTAAAGGCCTCACTGCCCCACGTCAAGAGCGTAGTCCTGCCCAACGGCATAAGGTTCAACACGATAGACATCGAGCTCTTCGCCCCGAAGTTTTCTTATCCCTCTCCGGGCAAGCTATCCGGCCTGATACACGACCACTTCAAGGAGAAGTACGGCGAGGATGCGCCGATACTGACTTTAGCTTACGGCCCGGACTTCGCAGTTGTGAGAGCCGCCGACGGCATGGCAGCTTACGGCTTCGACCTGAACGAGATAATCCCGAAGCTCCAGGAGGCCCTGCCGAGCGCCGGCATAGAGGGCGGCGGCCACAGCTACGCGGGCTCGATAAAGTTCTTCGAGGGCATGAGGAAGGAAGTCCTTGAGGAGTTTGCAAAGCAGGTTCTCAAGCTGAAGAAAAAGGGCTGAGGGAGTTTTCTTTTTCTAGGCAATCTTTTTAACCCCCACGACTACCCATTGATATAAAGACACCTGGAGGAATGTTGATGAGAATAGTTCTTGAGGTTACATTTAGAATGGGGGGCGTTTCTTACCGTGGCCATCGCTGGGAGGACGATGCGCTGGTTTTCGAGTTCGAGCGCCTTGGAGATGCCTTCATCCAGGTTCTCAGCACGAGGAAGGTTGAGGAAGAGGTTGAGAAGGCTCCGAGGAAGGTTCTCGTTGAGCTGAGGACGAAGGAGGGCGGGAAGGTCTTTGAGGCTGGAGAGGTTGACGGGATTTATCGGGCGGTCGAGCCTTAGGTTTTTATAGTTCTCCTCCAACTTTCTGCGGTGATGGCCGTGTACATGGCGGAGTTCAAGCTTCGCTTCGGCGATATGAAGTGGTACGTCAGGAGGATCATAGAGGCGTCTTCACTCGGGGAGGCCGAGAAAATAGCCGAGCGCTATGCAGAGGCAATGAACAAAGGCGAAGTCAGGTGGGAGCTCAGCTACGTTATTGAAGCAGAGAGACCCCTTCTCGTTGGAAAGGAGGAGCTGGAAAAGCTAGAAGCCTGAACTGTGCCCTTCTTATCTTTTCTATAATGAAATTGGGGGAGCTATTCCTCCACAAAGGTCATTAGAACCATGGCAGTAACGTTCATCAAAGCCGCAAAGGTGAAAGAATATGCCAGGGAGTAGCTCCCCCAGAGCCAGCCCGCTATCACCGACGCCGGAAGGACGAAGATTCCAAAGACGGTGTGGTACGCACCTATTATGGTGCCCTTCTCGTATTCCCTTGCCAGGTCAGCCATGTAGGCCCTTGGGATGGTGTCCTCGATGGCGATGTAGATTCCGTAGAGAACGAAGGCCGCTATGAGCGTGTAGAAGTCCTCCGCGTAGGCAAAAGCCAAGGCCGCCAGCGCGGCGACACCAAAGCCGATGGTTATCATCCTCTTCTTGCCGAAACTGTCCGAGTAAACCCCCAGGGGATAAGCTGAGAGGGCGTAGATGAGGTTGAAGAGGGCGTAGAAGGCTATGCTCTGGACAACGGAGTAGCCGAGCTCCTGTGCCTTCCACATCGTGAAGGCGTAGCTGTACCTCCCCAGTGCCCCGATGGCAATGACCGCCAGAAAGAGCTGCAGGTTTCTGTCCCTCAGCGTTGAGATTCCCCTGATCTTCTTCTTGACCTCACCGCCCCTGTCCCTCACGAAGAGGATTATTACGAAGAGAGATATAGCCCCAGGAAGGGCCGAGAGCAGGAAGATGTAGCGGTACATGGTCTCGGAGGGAATGCTCTTGAGGAGCTCTATGAGGCCTATTGCAACGAGCGGACCGGCTACGGCCCCGAGGGTGTCCATCATACGGTGGAAGCCGAAGGATTTGCCTGTTTTTCCTTTCTCGCTTGATTCCGCTATAAGCGCATCCCTGGGGGCGGTTCTTATCCCCTTGCCTATCCTGTCCACCGCGCGCAGGAGCAGAAAGTCCCACCAGTAGCGGGTCAGCGCTAAAGCCCCTTTGGCCAGGGTCGAGAGGGCGTAACCGGCGAAGACAAAGGCCTTCCTCTTTCTAAAGCGGTCGCTCACGTAACCGAAGGCAACCTTGAAGAGGGAGCTCATGCTCTCTATCGCACCCATGACGGAGCCGCTGAGGAGCTTTCCAGCATTCAGGACCTCCATCAGGTAGCTCGGCATTATGGGCATTATCATCTCGCTGCTCATGTCGTTGAGGAAGCTGACGATTCCGAGAAGGAAGACGTTCCAGCTCACGCCGAAGATTTTCTTTTCTTTTTCTTCCATCGTTCACTCCCCCAGCAGTTCGAGACAGAGCTCCTTCAGCTTCTTCTTGCCCTCTTCCAGTATCTCTCTCCCATTCTCAGTTATCTCGTAGACCCTAACCCGCCTGCCGTCCCTTACCTCCCAGTGGCTCTTCAGGAGGCCTTCCCCTTCGAGGGAGTGGAGGAGAGGATAAATGGTTCCTGGACTGATGCTGTAGCCGTGTTTCTCAAGTTCTCTCATCAGGAACGAACCTGTGACGGGTTCTTCGCTCGCATGGTGGAGTATGTGCAGGGTGAGAAAGTCACGGTACTTCATATCGAACACCGATATCGGAGTGCGATATTCAGGCTTAAAAAATTTTGGCTCATTCGAGCACGTGCTTCTCTAGGACGTAGCAGTGGAAGGTTCCCTCAAAGACCTTCTCGTTCCTCTCGTTGAAGACCTCTGCATTTACGATTTTCTTCCTCCGGGGGGACGTTCCGTCCCTCACACCCCCTCCAGACTCTTCTATAACCTCTGCTTTGGCTATCAGCTTTTCACCGACCTTAACTGGCTTCAGGAACTTTACCTCAGCCTTCCCGAGGACGACGGTGGGCTCGTTCACAGCGAGCATCGCCGCGTAGTCGGCTAAACCGAATGTGAAGCCGCCGTGCACGAGGCCGTATTCATCGACGGCCATCTCCTCTGTGGTCTTCAGAAGGACTTCCGCATAGTTCTTCTCGATTTTCACGGGCTTTCCAACCAATTTTTGGGAGGTCAGTCTGTGAGTCCTCTGCTCCATCGGCATCACCGTTTAGAGTTCTCGCGCGTGCTTAAACATCTAACGGAGTTATGCAAAGGTTTATTTATTCCAGCGCCCTAAAAAAGTTAGGTGGTTGCGTGCACCCGATAAAACGGGCGGTTGAGTATAAGGGCTCTATTGAGTTCACCCGGAGCGAGCTCGTTGGGATACTTGCCTTCAGCCTCCGCCTAATGGATGTGAAGAGCGCGAAGGAACTCATAGCAAAGTCCCTGGAGGAGGGACTCCTGGAGGAAAAGGGCGGCCTTCTTGTTGTCAACAAAGCCCTGCTCTCGGAGGAAGAGGCAGGTGAGGACTTTTTCAATGAAATGGTCTCTTACATAGCTGAGGCCCTCGGCTGGGAGAGGGAGGAGGTCATCGAGGGGATAAAATCCCTTCGCGAGCGCTACGGCGACCTGGACGAAAGGGTTCTGGTCTATCTCCTCGGGATGGACAAGGGCGTTGATATGTCCCGGTTCAGGGACAGGCTTGAGCTTTAGCCTTAATTTTTTCGGTAGGTTGTTAAACAAAATTGCTTAAAATGGACAAAAATGTTTATAAATTCTGTCTTCGTCCAGCTAACGGTGGGCACTATGAATAAGAGGGTAAACACACTTGTTTTGCTGGTTCTGCTCCTAACTGGGCTTTCCTACGGATGTATAGGGAGCACCAACGGGACTCAAACGGCGACGGAGAAGCCCAAGGTTCTTACGATTTCAACCACCACCAGCCTCTACGATACCGGAATCCTTGAGAACGTGGTTGCACCAATTTTCAAGGAGAAGTACAACATAGAGCTCCGCTTCATCCCCAAGGGGACAGGGGGAGCGATTCTCGATGCTAAAAGCGGTGCCAGCGATGCCATACTCGTGCATGCACTCCCGAAGGAACAGGCCTTCATGGAGGAGGGCTACGGGGTGAACAGAAAGGTCTTTGCTTACAACTTCTTCGTGATAGTTGGTCCCAAGGACGACCCGGCTGGAATTAGAGGTTTAAGCGTTTCCGAGGCGCTCAAGAAGATCGTCGAGTACGGCAGGGCCCATCCCGACAAAATCGTCTGGGTCTCAAGGGACGACGGCTCCGGAACAAACACGAAGGAAATAGCCCTGTGGAAGAACGCTGGCTTCGATTTCAACGAGCTGAAGAACGAGAGCTGGTTCGGAACCACCGGTGCCGGAATGGGCAACACGCTCCTATACACGAGCGAGAGGAAGGCCTACACCCTCTCGGACATAGGAACCTACCTCAAATACCAGAAGGAGGGCAAGATAAACCTGGACGTCCTCGTTGACAAGGGGGAGGAGCTCATAAACGTCTACGCCATAATCATAATCAACCCAAAGAAGATACCCGACAAGGACTTTGAGGGTGCAATGCTCCTCGCCGAGTGGCTCACCAGCGAGGAGGGACAGAAGGCCATAGCGGAGTACGGAAAGGACGAGTTTGGAAGGCCCCTGTTCTATCCGGCAGTTCCGGTCCTCAAGAGCGAGCAGGGGGATGTCTTCAGGTGGATCCTCAAGTACGGCTTCATGAAGGACGGGGATAAATACACCGAATGCCCGGAGAAGTTCAGGTATCAGCCCAAATACGACTTCTTCGAGTTCCCAGCGTCTGTGGTTGAAGGCTAAGCCTTTTATTTCTTTCCTCCATCTCAGGGTGGATGAAAGATGGCGTGGGACTACATAATCCAGGGATTTTCAGAGGCTGTGAAGCTGATAGACGACCCCTACGTGATAGAGATAGCCATCCGTTCCATCAAGGTTTCTGGCATGGCCACACTGATGGCGGTGGCATGGTCTCTGCCGATTTCAGTGCTCCTCGGCCTGAAAGATTTCCCCTGCAAGTGGCTGGTTAAGACTCTGATAAACGGTCTCATGGGAGTTCCGACCGTTATCTGGGGCCTGGTGCTCTACCTGATGTTCGTCCCCCTCGGCCCGCTCGGTTCTCTCGGCCTTCTCTACACGGAGATGGGGATAAGCGTCGGTCAAGCATTGTTGATAACCCCGATAATCATGAGTATAGTCGTGAACTCGCTGGAGTCGATAGAGGGCGAGATTAGGGAGCTGGCTTTGACGTTGGGGGCCGATGAATTACGTGCATCCTTCCAGGTGGTCCGGGAGAGCGTCGGAGGGATAGTCTTGGCGATTATCGCGGCCTTCAACAGGGCCATAGCCGAGCTTGGCATAGCCTTAATGATAGGCGGTAACATCTACGTCAGGGGCGGCGTTTACAACACCAGGGTTCTCACCACTGCCATACAGATGTACACCGTCAGGGCGGAGATAAGCATAGCGATTGCCCTCGGCATAATCCTCATGGGCATAGTCCTCGCCGTAAACCTGCTCTCAAACCTCGTGAGGAAGTGGTTGGAATGATAGTGAGGGCCGAGAACTTAGTCAAGAGCTACGAAGACCACAGAGCGCTGGACGGTGTGAGCCTTGAGGTCAAAAAGGGCGAGATATTCTGCGTCATGGGGCACAGCGGGGCCGGGAAGACCACCCTGCTGAGGATTTTAGCTTTACTTGAGAGGCCCGACTCGGGGGAGTACTTTTTCGATGGGAAGCCTGTCAACTGGAGCCGGCCGGGGGAGCTGAGAAAAAACATCACCATGGTGTTTCAGACCCCGGTAATGTTCAACACGACCGTTTTCAAGAACATCGCCTATGGGTTAAAGCTGAGGGGCTACTCCAGGGCAGAGATAGAGAAAAAAGTTCACGAGGTGCTCTCCCTTGTGAGGCTTGAGGGCTACGAAAAGAGAAAGGCCAAAACGCTGTCCGGCGGAGAAAAACAGAGGGTCGCCATAGCGAGGGCGATAGTCCTTGAGCCGAAGCTCCTCCTGATGGACGAGCCTACAGCCAACCTTGACCCAACGAACTCGGCCATAATAGAGGACATCGTAAAGGAAATCACCAAGAAAAACGGCACGACGATAGTCTTCTCGACCCACAACATGTTCCAGGCGAAGAGGCTCGCCGACAGGGTCGCCCACATGTACGCTGGAAGGATAGTCGAGGTGGGGAAAACGAGGGATATCTTTGAAAACCCGGAGAACGAACTGACCCGGAAGTTCATAAACGGTGAGCTGTTCTGATAAGGGTTTTAACCTTTTCCGCGAATCCATTTTCGGTGGTGGTCATGCCCGAGGAGGCCCTTATAGTTGTTGACATGCAGAGGGATTTCATGCCCGGCGGTGCTCTGCCCGTTCCGGATGGCGACAGGATAATCACCAGGTGCAACCGCTACATCAAAGCCTTTATGGAGCGGGGGGCGCTGATAGTTGCCACCCGCGACTGGCACCCAGAGAACCACATCAGCTTTAGAGAGCGTGGCGGCCCTTGGCCGAAGCACTGCGTCCAGAACACTCCAGGGGCAGAGTTCGTGGTGGAACTTCCGGCCGATGCGGTGATAATATCCAAGGCGACGGAGCCGGATAAGGAGGCATACTCCGGCTTTGAGGGCACCGAGCTGGCTGAGATACTTAAAAAGCGCGGGGTCAAGAGGGTCTACATCTGCGGAGTGGCCACGGAGTACTGCGTTAAAGCGACGGCCCTCGATGCCGTCAAACACGGCTTTGAGACCTACCTCCTCCGCGACGCAGTTAAGGGCATTAAGCCTGAGGACGAGGAGCTTGCTTTAAGGGAGCTTGAGAGTGCTGGTGTGAAGGTTCTTTAGATATGGCCCTCTTCCATTCTTTCAGGAGAACCAGGAGAAGGTTGAGGACTATCGGGCCGATTATCAGGCCCTTCACTCCCATGGCCCAGGTTCCGCCTATCATTCCGATGAAGACCAGGGTCTCGTCTAGGTTTGTGTCTTTCGCCACCATCATGGGCCTTATAGTGTAGTCTGGCATGGGGGAGACCAGCAGGAAGCCGTAGAGCGCTATTCCTGCCGCGTGGAAGTATGCCCCGTTTTTGATAAAGTATGCAGCCGCGATAAGCCATATCATCCAGCCCTCGAAGAGGGGCACGAATGAGAAGATGAACGTCAGGAAGCCCGCAACTATCGCCGTATATACGTCGGAGACCCCAAAAGCTATGAAGCCCAGTGTCATGAGCACGCCCTTAACGACATTGAGGACGAGCCACGCCCTCACGAGCGCTCCGAGGGTCTTGTTAAGGCTCTCCAGTATCTCCTCTCCCAGGTGGCGGTTTCTCTCGGGTATCGCCAGGCGTATCTCCTCCGCTATCTCCCTGGAAAAGGCGAGCGCGTAATAGAACGTGAACAGAAAGACAACGAGCTGGAGAAGGTACATGGGGAGCGAGAACGCCTGCCTCGATATATAGTCCGAAAGCCTGGGAACCAGCTGATTGAAGAAGTTCTGGAGAAAGTCGAGAACTTCGGGGGGCAGTGGCTGTGTCATCAGCCACCTGAAGAAATCGACAACGCTGTGGTAGAAGGACGATGCAACCTGAACCGATATCATGAGGATCTCGAAGGTAACGATACTTCCAAGACCGAGCATCCCCATCGTAAGAAGGAGGGCTGATTTCATTCCTCCAATCCTGGGGCTCAGCCGCCGGTGGATTGGATGGGCCGCGTAAGCTAAAATCAGGCCGAAGAACATCGGTGTTATCAGCGGGCTGATAGCCTCCCATGAGATGTAGATTATTATGAGCACCGTGGCCGCCCAGACCAGTTTCTCTGCCCTCATAGCCCCTCGACAGGTTTATTAGGTCTCCCCTTATAAACCATGCGTGGTGGGAGGAATGGAAGCGGAGCTTGTGGAGAAGGTTCTGGCATACATACGTCGTGGGGATTACTATCTGGAGGAAAGGCGGTTTGATATGGCCTACAATGCCTACATGGACGCCCTCTATACCATCGGTGCGTACCTCGTTTATCTTGATACTGGCCTTCTCATGTCTGCCCGGGAGATGGTGGGGATTCTGAAAAGCCGGCATCCCGAAGTTTACGGTGTTGTATCACGGTACGCGGGAATTGCAAGCTTCGATGAAGAAAGCGTGGGTTCTCTGGGAGAGGAGATAAAGAGGCTCAGGGATTCCCTGCTCAGTCGGAAAGGTGAAAGATGACTCAGCGGGGAGATACCGAGGACAGTATCTTTTCCTCTTTGCCCCTGCCTCTTCCGCAGTCCATAACCGCGCCTTTGAGAGTCCTTGCCAGCCCTTCGTTTCCGTACAGAATGACCAGAACTATACCCCCATCGCGTGGACGGAAGGTTATATAGATGATGCCCTTCTCCCTGACCTCTATCCCTGAGGGAACCATCTTCAGGAGAAAAGCTCCGCTCTTGCCATCTCTGTTCCATATCCCAGTTATCTCCAGCATGCCCCTGGAATAGAACACATTGAGAAACGGAAGTTTTTTCGTAGGCGTCAGGGGATACGTGCCCATTTTGTACAGGACGACTTTTCCCCGGGCGGTTCCGAGAAAGTTTGAACTGCAGAGACCGTCTATGTATGAACCCAAAGCTTCATAAACCACACCGCCTGACCCATCCAATGCTATCACCATTATACATTTGGCCCCGTGGTATATTGGTAATTGCCCGTTAACGGTGGTTGCGATGAGGATAGTTTCGGCCGACACAGGCGGTGCGTTGCTGACCGAGGACTACGAGCCGGTCGGGCTTATAGCGACCGCGGCTGTACTTGTTGACAAGCCCTACAGGACGGCAACGCTGAGCATCGTTAAGTACGGAAACCCCTTTGACTACGACATGAGCGGAAGACAGGCCGTCCGAGAGGAGGCTTTTCTGGCTGTTGAACTTGCCAGAAAGGTAAGGCCAGATGTGATACATCTCGACTCGACCCTCGGCGGGATCGAGGTCAGAAAGCTCGACGGACCGACGATTGACGCTTTAACTATAACCGACCGGGGCAAGGAAGTTTGGAAGGATCTCGCTAAAGACCTTCAGCCCCTGGCAAAGAAGTTCTGGGAGGAGACTGGCATTGAAATAATCGCCATCGGCAAGTCCAGCGTCCCGGTGAGGATAGCGGAGATCTACTCAGGCATCTACACCGCAAAGTGGGCGGTTGAGTATGCAAGGGAAAACGGGAAGGCCATCGTCGGTCTGCCGAGGTACATGACGGTGGAGATTCGTCCCGGGAAAATCTATGGGGAAAGCTTAGACCCCCGAGAGGGCGGCCTCTTCGGGGAAATCGAGGCAAACACGGAGGGAATCGGCTGGGAGATCTACCCGAACCCCCTCGTGAGGCGCTTTATGGTGCTGGAAGTGTGGAGGGAGTGAGGGCAAAACTTAAAAGCGTTACATTCATACTTTTATTGAGGGTAACAATGGAGCCTTGGCCTGCCATTATTTACACCTTCCTGATGCTGGTTCCCGTTGGGATATCATCGATAATGGCCAGCGGGCTTTACTGGTTCTTCCATGACCCCTTTTCCCGCCCGGGGAGCCCAGATTACCTCGGCCCTGACAACTGGGCGAGGATAAGGAACGGGGCGGTGCGGCTTTTCCTGCCGTTCTCCACACTCATCTGGCTGCTGTCATTGGTGAACTTTGAGCTTGGCTTGGCGATTGGATTCTTCTTAGTTGTCGTTTACATGGCTGTATTCTACGCAATAATCTCGGACGAGGTTGAAGATGCAAGGAGGGAAAGAAAAGGTGGCTGGCGCTATGGGTGGTATTAGCTCTTCTCCAGCTCCCCCGGAAACTTTATCGCATCGAATGGGCAGAGCTGGTTGCAGACGCCGCAGCCGGTGCAGAGCAGGGAATCTATGCGCACCTTGTTCGTCTCCGGGTCATAAACGAGCGCCGGACAGCCGGTTAAGAGTATGCACGCCTTGCAGCCGGTGCACTTCTCCTCGACGACGAGCGGTATCTCGCCTATCTCACCGCGCCTTATGACCGGGATGACGCACTCCTGCTTGGCTATTATCACAGCCGGCCCTTCAATCTTCATGGCCTCCTTGATGGCCTCCCTCGTGGCCTTGAGGTCGTAGGGGTCAACGGTCTTGACGTACCTGACGCCCAGAGCCTTGACGAGCGCTTCTATGTCAATCTCGTTGAATCTCCTGCCGGTTTCGCTACCTCCGGTTCCGGGGTGGGGCTGGTGGCCGGTCATCGCCGTCGTCCTGTTGTCGAGTATCATGACCAGAACGTTCAGGTTCTTGTAAACGGCATCTATGAGGGGCTGAATTCCGTTGTGGAAGAAGGTCGAGTCGCCGATGGTGGCTATCACCTTCTTGTTCAGCGCCACGCTCTGGCCGTTGGCAAGGCTTATGCTCGCTCCCATGACATATTCTGTCCATATCGCCTCAAGCGGCGGAAGGAGTGACAGTGCATAGCAGCCTATGTCGCCGTGAATCGGGACGCTGTACCTTCCGAGCTTTAAATCCCTCAAAGCGTCGAGGGCCGCTCTGTAGCTCCCCCTGTGCGGACAGCCGGGACACATCACCGGAGGCCTCTTCGGGGCGAGGCTTTCTGCCAGTTTCACTTCCTCCGGCTTCTCGTAGGTCTCCCCTTCCTCTCCGATGAGCCTCAACAGCGCGTTTCTCACAAGGCTCGGCGTCAGTTCGCCCTCAAGCGGGAAGTGGCCGGTTCTCTTGCCGTAGACTGGAACGCTTAATCCCGCCTCGTAGGCCGCTATCTTGACCTCCTCCTCAAGGAACGGGGCACCGTCCTCTATAACCACCGCGAACTCCACGCTCTTGAGGAACTCAACCACGAGCTTCCGCGGAAGAGGATGTGGCGTGGAGAGCTTGAGAACCTTGAAGTCACCGTCGAGCTTTGGCAGAACCTCCCTCACGTAGTTGTAGGGCGCGCCCTCGACGATTATTCCAATCCTTCCCTCGCCCTCGACCCAGTTGAAGGGCATCGAGCTGAACTCCTCCTCTATCTTCGCCAGCGTCTCGTTGAGCCACTTGTGCCTCTTCCTGTTGCCCTCCATGCTGGCTCTGACATAGCGCTCTATGTCCTTCTTGAACTTCGGCTCGCGCTCAAGCTCGACGAACTCGCCGACTTCCACGTCGGCCGTGGTGTGGTTGACCCTTGTCGTCGTCCTGAATATCACGGGAACCTTGTAGCGCTCGCTCAGTTCGTAGGCGTAGATGATTAAATCGTGGGCCTCCTGCGGGTCGGCTGGCTCAAGAACCGGGAGGAGTGAGATTTTTCCATAATACCTGTCGTCCTGCTCGGTCTGGCTGGTGTGCGGACCGGGGTCGTCGGCGACGAGGATGACCAAGCCACCCTCAACACCGGAATATGCCAAACTCATGAGCGGGTCGGCGGCAACGTTCAGGCCGACGCACTTCATCGTGACTAGCGCCCGGAGGCCGGTGTATGCAACGCCGGCCGCTTCCTCTAAAGCCACTTTCTCGTTGGGGGCCCATTCGGCGAATACCTCCGGCTTGAGATGCGCTATGGTCTCGATTACCTCCGTTGAAGGGGTTCCGGGGTATCCTGTCGCAAAGACAACACCGCTCTCAAGGGCGCCGTATGCTATTGCCTCGTTGCCCATGAGGAGCTTTTTCTCACGCTTCTTGGCCTTGAGTTCTGCTGAGTCAGAAGGATAAGCTTTAACCGCCTCCATGTTACCACCGATAAAACTACCGTCGAAGGGTTAAAACCCTACCTTCAGAAAAACCCCGAGGAAAACTGAAAAATTTTCGGAAAATCACGGGCGTTTTTTCTCGTTCCTGCCACAGTTTGGGATTTGGATTCTGGGGGGCTTTTAGCTGTTCTTAGATTGTCATGTTTTGGCGGTTGTAATCTGGACTCCCTGTGGAGTAGTGATCTAATTTTAATTGCCATTGCCTTGTTAATATTAACAATAGTAAATTTTTTAAGGTTTGGATTTATTATCCATGTAGACAGCTCTAAGGAGGTGTTCGCTTGGATTGGAAGAGGTTCCTTGCTCTAACCCTCGTGTTGCTCTTCCTTGGAATGGCCCTCAGTAGTGCCAGCGCCACTGCGAGCTTTGTTAATGCAACGGTGAACAGTACGGCAACGCTACCCGGAGATCTCAGTCTGGGGAAGCCTGGAGATGAGGTCCAGCCCCAGGTCGCTCCGGTTTTGATTTTTGTTGGAATGATTCTGCTGGATTTGCTACTAAGCTGGGCGCTGGAGAGGTACGTTTCCCCTGAGGCGGCAATGGTGTATGATGCCGTCTCGCTTCTAATTCCAGACCCTGGGGACGGCCTCAAGCTCGGCATTAAAGTCCTGGCAAAGCACGGGGATGAAATCACAAAGTACTCCATCGTAATCGTCAAAAAGGACTGGTGGCGCACCAAAGTCGTCAAAACCATCACTGACGTCAGTGCCAGCAGTGCCAGGTGGGTGAAAAGTGCTCTTGGCGAAAAGTACATCAAGGAAATCGCGGAAAAATACGTCGTAAAGAAAGGCAAGAACTTCGATGATGTTGTAAGAATTCTTCAGAGACTTAGGAACCAGGGAATAAGCGAACGTGCCCTCAAAGAACTCGTCGAGGAAGGAGCAGACCTTAACAAGATACTCAGGGACATTTCAAGAGTCAGGGATAAGACTATAAATGTGGGAAGGTATAAAGTCGTAATACAGAAAGGCAATGAAAACAAGGGCATAATTCACGCTTATCTCAGACATGTTATTGGCTGGAGGAGCAGAAAAACATACACGTCAATGTTTCCATCAACCTTCACTGCGGGGGACATTGCAAGGATCGCCGAGGACGCGGCAAAGGCTCATCCAGAGGAATTTTCAAAAGTTGGATATGATGGTAAAGTAAGGATAAAGTATTACGTTAAAGGCATAGGAGAAGTTTTAGTAGTATACTACAAATCGGGAGACGGGTTTTATTTCCTGACAATGTTTCCAGTCAGGTAAACCCCCACTACCTTTTAATTTTTTTGGGATAAAAATATACACAGAAATCCTGATTGGAGGGGGCAAATAATGGCGTTTCGTGTGGTTCGTGATGATGTGCCATTTAAGATTAATTTGAATGTTAATGATTATGTTCCGACAACATTAATAATTAACAATGAAGCCATTGGCGGATGTTATAAAATGGGTGAATTCATAAAGGATACATGTGATCTTTCAGAGCTTGTAAGTGATCTAGTGAGGATTTCCGTATATTTTCTCAGGAAAATCTACGGAACCTCACAGAATAACGAGGAGCACTTAGAGCGTTTATATCAAATAGCTAATCCCGAGCCTACAAAGAGCTGGCTAGAGTCATGGCATGAGACAATTAGGGAGTTCAACATTAAGCTTACAGAAGATGTAATTGCCTACTATATTGCCTACCTTGGGTTCTATTACTCAAGCACGATTTTTATTCTTAGGGGGTCTGGTGAAAAGGTTGTTGATGTTTTCTTTAAGAGTTGGGGTACTGAAAACTGCCCGGAATGGGTCAGAAAGCGCAAGGAAGGTGAAATTGTCAGGGTTACTGTGAAGCTCAGGGATTTTGTTACTGATGTGATTCAGCTTGCTGAGGAGTACTTAGAAATGCTGGAGGAGAGGAAGAAGTACCTGAACAGAAAAATACTCGCCAACACGAAACTCTCAGAAGAACTATCTCCAGAGGAGGAGATAAAACACATCGAAGAACTTAAGAGAGGTACGAAGCTCGCATTATTCCTCTTAAAAGAACTTTTTGATAAAGTTTTCAATCAAAGTCAATGTGATTCGTTATAGTATTCCAGTAGGGGAGGAAAAACTCTGGGCCCACTCTATGAGGCTGAGGTTGTGAGTCACCTCAAGAGGAGTGGGTGGGGGATAAAGGAAGTCGAGAAGGAGGTTAGGGACGCATCGGGGAGAACCCTAACGGAGATTGACATAATCGCCGAAAAGAACGGGAGGACAGTTTACGTTGAGTGCAAGAGGAGCTTTGATGAAATAGACATCGGGCAGATAGCAAAGCAGGCCGGATATGCCAAGAACCACGGAATAAGGACAATAAAAATTTACTACGCAAAGGGTCCATCATATCCATCCACTTACACCCTCCAGAAGCTCAGGGAGATCAGTTCAAAATACAACGTTGATATAAGCTTGGTTTATCTCGGGTCAAACTTTAACTAAGCTTTTTTATTTTTCTCCAAACTACAGCAATGAGGTGATGCTTGTGGGTGTTGATAATTACATTTACTTTGTGTTTGATGGAAAGCCAGAAGATGTTGAGGACTTCATTATGAGGGAGTTTGAAGTTGAGGTTCAGGATGAGGAGTTTGGTAATCCTTGGATGGATTACCTCAGGGAAAAAGGTCTTTTGGGGGAGGATTTTCAGTTAATTATCCCCGGCGAACTGCTCTTTGATCCACCGCTGAGGACTGATGAGGGGAAGACGATACTCAATGCAGACTTCAGGATTTACACTGCCAAGGGCTTTACGATCCTTGAACTCCACCCCAATCCAAGAAGCAGATGGTGGTCCGTCCTCAGTTCGGAAGTCATTAGGCTCCTAAAACAGTTTATGAAAGGGGGACCCTTGTTGATATGCGGCTACCGGGATGATACAGACCTGACAAAACTCGGCTTCAAGCACAACAATCGGCTCATGTTCATAAACTGGCTTCCCGAGGCAATTAAAACAGGAAAACTCGAAGTCCTCCCCTCAGCTCTCACAGCAGTAAAAAAAGAACTCTTAGATCTAAAGGACGGTCCTTTATGAACTGATTGAAAGGCCTGGGAGAGGGAGTACGTGCTTGTCAAAACCATTGATAACTATAAACTGCTCGTTTCAATAGGGGAAATCGATTTGACTGATGAGGAGTGCTACCGTGACATTTTGGAAGACAAAGCCGAGTTCAGTTTGAAAATCGTTGGACTCACCTTCAAGCGCATCGGCCGGAAGGTGGAAGACAAAGTCCTCGTTAAGAGGACCGAAGAGTACTTTAAGGCCCAGGTGGTAAAACTGTGAGTGTTGGTTATCACTTTTTCTTTTGAAATCTTGCCCTTTAGGCAGATGGGGGGTCAGTCCATCACGATGGAAGCGAAGAGGAAGAGCTTGTATCCGTACCTCTCCATAAACAGACCCAAATCCATCTTCTTCACCTCTTGGGTCGGTCATCGTAGAAGTACTTCGCATGGGCCTGGGCCTGGGCGTCCATGACGCGTCTCTTTACTGTGAAGGCGTAGAGGATTCCAAACAGCAGGAGCAACCCCCCGGCGAATAGGCCAAAGAGCTTGAGAACCGCATAGACAGAAAACGCCAGAACTCCAAGTATCATTAAAAGGACGAGCCCAAATATGCCGAAGAGGATCTTGTATCCGTACCTCTCCATGAAGAGGTCGAAGTCCATCTCTGCCACCGTGTAAAATTTTGTCCCTTCGGTGTAAAAAGCTTTTGGGGGAAGCTTAAATACCCCGGTGCGTAGGTTATGACGTGGTGGATATGAAGGTGGGGGAGCTTATTGAGCTGGTCGATGAGACAATAGCCAACCTGAAGATAGCGATAATCGCGAACCAGAACAGGGCCTTTGAGAGCCCGCACACGAGCTACGAGTTCACCCAGCGTGCCCTTGAGCTCCAGGAGGATTTGGATGATCTAATGAAGGCGAGAGAGATGCTCGCCAAGCTCGACCCCGAGAGCGAAGTCGAGGAGCACTTCTCAGGGGAGGAGCTTGAGGAGTTTTTGAGGCTTTTAGAGCTCCTCAGGAACGCCGATGCCCACGCCTACTGAGGTGGTTGCATGGATTTCCGGGAGCTTGAGGAGAAGCTTGTGGCATTCCGCGATGCACGTGGCTGGGGGAAATATCACACACCGAAGAACCTGGCGGTATCTGCCGCGGTGGAGCTGGGCGAGCTTTTGGAGCACTTCCAGTGGGAAAGCGATGGGGAGATACTCGAATCCGTGAAGGACCCGGCCAAAAAGGAGGCCATATCTGACGAAATAGCCGACGTCGTGATTTACCTAACCCTCCTCGCCCACGAGCTGGGCATAGACATCGGCGAAGCTGTTGAGAGGAAGCTGGGGAAGAACGGGGAGAAGTACCCGCTCAGGACCTGAACGCCTCCCTCAGCCGCTCGACCTCTTCCTCCCTCAGCCTGTTCTTTACCCAGCGCTCCCTCATGCTCAGGTTCTCATCTTCCAAATCGAGCACGGCTTTTCTAACCCCTCCCCGGGGATGAGCGCAGTCACCCATCCAGCGGGGAATCACGTGGAGGTGAATGTGCGGAACGGTCTGGCCGGCCGCTCTTCCGAGGTTCATCCCGACGTTGAACCCGTCCGGCTTTAACACTTCTCTCAGCTTCTCCATCGCCAGCTCCATGCCCCTTATCAGGGCGGCCTTTTCTTCCCCGCTCAGCTCTTCCCAGCTCTCGACGTGTCTCCCAGGAACCACCAGCAGGTGGCCCCGGTTCGCCGGATATGAGTCAATGAGTATCCTGATGATCCCGTCATCGTAAAGAATCGCCTCACGCTTTGCATTGCAGAACGGACACTCCATCGGCAACACCAAAGGCTTAAAACCGGTTCGGAATAAAAAGCCCTCGGTGGGGTAGGATGGAGGAAAACCTTGAGGCAATGAACAAAACCTATCGGAGGTCCCTCGCGCTTGGCATGGGGTTTCTCATAGTAGCCTTCGGTATGATGATAGTTCAACCTCTCGGCAGGGAGCCGTCGCTGATTCTGGCCGCGGTGCTGTTCGTGATAGCGTTCATTCCCTTGGAGTTCGCCAGAAGAATAGCCAGAAAGATGGCGATTATTGCCTTGCGGGGTGAATAGAAAAGCTTAATTATGCCGCCCGAGAATTATGGCCAGGGAGTAGGAGATATGACGATAATACGTTAGAGGTGATGTAAAATGGCGTTTGTACCACCGCAGGCAGGTTACGACAGGGCCATTACTGTTTTCAGCCCTGACGGAAGGCTCTTCCAGGTAAACTATGCAAGAGAGGCCGTTAAGAGGGGAGCAACCGCCGTCGGTGTTAAGTGGAAGGAAGGTGTTGTTCTCGCCGTCGAGAAGAGGATAACCAGCAAGCTCATCGAGCCGAGCAGCTACGAGAAGATTTTCCAGATCGACGACCACATTGCGGCCGCTCCGAGCGGCATAATAGCTGATGCGAGGGTTCTCGTTGACAGGGCCAGGCTTGAGGCCCAGGTTTACCGCCTGACCTACGGCGAACCCGTTCCGCTCACCGTTCTGGTGAAGAAAATTTGCGACCTCAAGCAGGCCCACACCCAGTACGGCGGTGTGAGGCCCTTCGGCGCGGCCCTTCTTATGGCCGGTGTGAACGACAAACCTGAACTCTACGAGACCGACCCGAGCGGGGCCTACTTCGAGTGGAAGGCCGTCGCGATAGGCAGCGGAAGGAACACCGTCATGGCAATCTTCGAGGAGCACTACACCGACGACATAGACATGGAAGGTGCGATAAAGCTGGCCATAATGGCGCTCGCGAAGACCCTTGAGGAGCCGAGTGCAGATTCCATAGAGGTCGCTTACATAACCATGAAAGACAAGCGCTGGAAGAAGCTCGGCAAGGAAGAGCTGGCCAAGTACCTCGATGAAATCCTCGAAGAGGTCAAGGAAGAGGAAGTCGAGGAGAGGGAAGAGGATTACTCTGAGCTGGATAGCAACTACTGAGGTGACGGGCGATGCCCATAAGCGTTGATAAGGCCGTCATCGCCCGTCTGAAGACGCACGGCGAGACGTTTGAGATACTGGTGGATCCCTATCTGGCCAGGGACTTCAAGGAGGGCAAGGAGGTTCCAATAGAGGAGATCCTCGCCACTCCCTACGTTTTTAAAGACGCCCACAAGGGAGACAAGGCCAGCGAGCACGAGATGGAGAAGATATTCGGCACCAGCGACCCCTACGAGGTGGCGAAGATAATCCTCAGGAAGGGTGACGTTCAGCTGACGGCGGAGCAGAGGAGGCAGATGCTTGAGGACAAGAGGCGCTACATAGCGACGATAATCCACCGCCACGCCGTTGACCCGAGAACCGGCTACCCACATCCGGTTGATAGAATCCTCCGGGCGATGGAAGAGGCCGGAGTCCACGTTGACCTGTTCAAGGATGCTGAAGCGCAGGTTCCAGGAGTGATCAAGGCCATAAGACCCCTCCTGCCGATAAAGCTTGAGATGAAGGTTATAGCAGTCAAGATACCCGGGGACTACGTGGGAAGGGCATACGGTGAGGTAAGGAAGTTCGGAACGATAAAGCGCGAAGAGTGGGCCAGCGACGGCTCGTGGATGTTTCTCATCGAGATCCCCGGAGGGGTCGAGGAGGAGTTTTATGAGAAGCTTAACGCCCTCACGAAGGGCAATGCGATAACTAAACTGATAGAGAGGAAGGGACTATGAGACGGATTTTTGTAAAGAGTAGGGAACTTGTCGTCCCTGGGACTCTGCTTGCCCAGGGGCCGTTTAAGAGCGGAAGAGGGACGTTCAGGGAAGGCAACAGGATATACTCAACAGTAGTAGGACTGGTGGAGATCAGGGGAGACGCCATCAGGGTGATACCCCTTGAGGGCCCGTACATACCCGAGGTTGGTGACAACGTTCTCGGCAAGATAACCGACGTCAGGTTCTCCAACTGGAGCGTGGACATAGGGGCACCCTACGAGGCCAATCTGCGTGTCCAGGACGCGGTAGAGGAGCGCATAGACATACTGAAAACCGACCTGAGGAAGATATTCGACATCGGCGACATAATCTACGCTAGGATAAAGGCGTACAACGAGATAAACCAGATAGACCTGACCACGAAGGGGATGCCCTTCAAGGGCGGCCCGCTCAGGGGAGGGCAGATAGTCAAGATAACGCCCTCCAAGGTGCCCAGGCTCATCGGCAAGGGCGGTTCGATGATTAACCTCATCAAGAAGCTGACAAACACGAGGATAATAGTCGGCCAGAACGGCTGGGTCTGGGTCAGCGGCAGGAAGGAGGAGCTTGAGAAGCTCGCTATCGAGGCCATACTCAAGGTCGACAGAGAAAGCCACACCCAGGGGCTCACGGACAGGGTCAAGGAACTTCTCGTGGCCCGGCTTCAGGAGCTCAAGGAACGGGGAATCGTTGAAGAGATACCCCAGATTGAGGAGCAAACCGCTGGAGAGGGTGAAGGAGAATGATGGGCAAGCCAGAGGGTTTAAAGCTCATAGATGAGAATGGAAAGAGGATAGATGGGAGAAAGAAGTACGAACTCAGGCCTATTAAGATGGAGGTCGGCGTGCTGAAGAACGCCGACGGTTCTGCCTACGTTGAGTGGGGCAAGAACAAGGTTCTTGCCGCTGTTTACGGACCGAGGGAGATTCACCCCAAACACCTCCAGAGGCCAGACAGGGCGATACTCCGCGTGAGGTACAACATGGCCCCCTTCAGCGTTGAGGAGAGGAAAAAGCCCGGTCCTGACAGGAGGAGTGTGGAGATAAGCAAGGTCATAAGGGGCGCCCTTGAGCCTGCGCTCCTACTTGAGATGTTCCCCAGGACTGCCATAGACGTCTTCATCGAGGTTCTGCAGGCCGATGCCGGAACGCGCGTTGCCGGAATAACTGCCGCTTCCCTCGCCCTGGCGGACGCTGGAGTGCCCATGAGAGACCTGGTCGCGGCCTGCGCCGCCGGTAAGATAGAGGGGGAGATAGTCCTCGACCTCAACAAGGACGAGGACAACTACGGCGAGGCCGATGTTCCGGTCGCCATAATGCCCCTCAAGAACGACATAACGCTCCTCCAGATGGACGGCTATCTGACCAAGGAGGAGTTCATCGAGGCGGTGAGGCTCGCCATCAAGGGCGCCAAGGCAGTCTACCAGAAGCAGCGCGAAGCTTTGAAAGTCAAGTACCTCAAAATAGCCGAGGAGGTCGGTGGAGGTGAGTGAGATGGAAGTGATGGCCAGCATAATGCGCGACCACATCCTGAGCCTCCTCAAGGAGGGCAGGCGCATAGACGGCCGCGGCCTTGAAGACTACCGTGACCTTGAGGTCAGGGTCAACGTCATTGAGAAGGCGGAAGGTTCGGCGTGGGTCAGGCTCGGCAACACCCAGGTTCTCGTTGGCATAAAGGTCGATATGGGTGAACCGTTCCCCGACCTCCCCGAAAAGGGCGTTATAACCACCAACGTCGAGCTCGTGCCGCTCGCTTCCCCGAGCTTTGAACCCGGTCCGCCGGACGAGAACGCCATAGAGCTGGCCAGAGTTGTGGACAGGGGCATAAGGGAAAGCCAGGCAGTGGAGCTGGAGAAGCTCGTCATCGTCCCCGGCAAGCTCGTCCGTGTCGTCTTCATCGACGTCCACGTCCTTGACTACGACGGGAACCTCCTCGATGCCAGCGGAATAGGTGCCATAGCGGCACTGCTGAGCACGAAGATGCCGAAGGTCATCTACGACGAGGAGAAGGATGAGGTCCAGGTTCTCGACGAGTACGAGCCCCTGCCGGTGAGCAAGATACCGATCCCGGTGACCATAGCCAAGATCGGCGGCAGCCTGCTCGCCGACCCGAACCTCGACGAGGAGCGCGTCATGGACGGCAGGATAACCATCACCATCGACGAGAACGGCATGATTTCCTCTGTCCAGAAGAGCGAGGGCGGGAGCTTCAAACTGGAGGAGGTCATGTACGCAGTTGACCTCGCCCTGAAGAAGGCCGCCGAGATAAGGGAGAAGGTTCTTGAGGCCGTTAAGGCCGAGTGAACCTTTCTTTCTGTTTGTTTAAAGCGTTCTAAGCCTTACCTTTGTGACAGTATACGCCAGGGTTGTCCCAAATACCCACGCGACCAAAAGCGTTAGTTTTTCTTCCTCTGGAGTCGCCAGTAGAAATGCAAAGTATGCAGAAGTGAAGAGCCTGAGCATCCATCTTTCTTTAGGAGTTGCCTTTGAGAACTCGTCTCTATTGGATGAAAAAGCGTCGTGAAGAATTTCGTAGCTGAAAACAAGTGCCAGTGTTAGCAGGAAGTACGCTGCCACTGTTCCATAGAACTCGAAAGATGGTGAGGTTTTGAGCTCTGGATGGGGGAAGAAAAATCTGCCAACGCAGAGAATGGTATAAACCCCTATTTGTTTGATAAACTCCATGCTCTTTAGGATTTTTAGCTTGGTTGGGTCTTTGTAGATCATTCTGAAACCTCCAATTTTTCGTCAAGCAAAGAGGGTAATAATAGATTATAAGGCCTATGTACCATCCTTGGCAGAAGCTGGGTTTAGCTATGGGTATTTGACAACGTTTGAATGGTACGCCAGGAGAACATTTCAGAAAGAGATATAAACACCAATGCCCAAATTAATCCAGCCTTACGATTAACTGGGGGGAACAGTTATGGGATTGTTTGACAGCCTCAAAAAGAAGGACGAAAAGGCCAAGAAGAAGCCGCCCGCGGCGATTAAAAAGGAGGTAGCTCCCAGGCGTGACATCGATGTCATTCCTCTTGAGGAGGATGTTCTTGCTAAGGAGATAGTCAAGCCCCAAGTCAGGTACCTCAAGAAGATCGTCGTTACCAGCTACGCCGACCTTGAGAGAATCTCGGAGGAGCTCCAGAACGGCAACATAATTCTGGTCGACCTCACCCCGCTTGAGGTCAAGCCGGAGGTTCTTGAAAAGGTTGCCGAGCAGATAAAGGGAATGGTCAGTGCCCTCGGAGGACAGGCCGCTAAAATCTGCAAGCACGAGATAAAGCTGATTCTCGTCCCTGCGGACATAAGGATTGCCAAGTGAGGCCTTTCTTTTCTACCCACGATTTTATAAATGGTTGGTGACTCTATTCTTCGGTGGTGAGAGATGACCGAGAGGCAAGGTGAGATTCAGGAAATCCGGCTGGGGGACTGTCCAATCTGCGGCGGCAAGGGTACTCTCAAAGCCCTTCAGTACGTTCACGACATTCCTTACTTCGGGAAGGTCATGGAGAGCACGATAATCTGTGAGCGCTGTGGATATAGAAACGCTGACGTCATGATACTGGAGGACAGGCCGCCGAAGCTCTACAGCGTAAAGGTTGAGGAGGAAAAGGATCTCTTTACAAGAGTCGTCAGGAGCAAGAGCGGAACCATCGAGCTGGAGGAGATAGGGGTCAAGATAGAACCCGGGCCTGCCGCTGAAGGCTTCGTCAGCAACGTTGAAGGCGTTTTAGAGCGCGTCAGGGAGACCCTCATAATGGCCAAGCACTTCAGAGAACAGGAGGGGGATAAGGAGGCCGTCAGAAAAGCCGAGGAGATACTCGATTATATAGAAGAGGTTAAGGAGGGCAAAAAACCGCTCACCGTGAGGATCATGGATCCCCTCGGCAACAGCGCCCTCATCGGCGAGAAGGTAAAGAGCAGGCTTTTGACGCAGGAGGAAATCAGGAGCCTCAGTCTCGGCCCATACGTCCTCGTTGAGCCGGAAGGGGACAAAGAGAACGGGGGTTAAAGATATATTGCATCCCTGGTGAGGAGGTCCTCTATCAGGTTCTTAACCCACCCCTTTCTCGTCTTTCTTGATAGGTGGATTATGCCCTCAACGTGGACTCCGTAGCGCTCCTTCATCTCCTCCCTGCTCATCGGCTCTTTGAAGAGGAAAGGCCTCTCTATTGTGAATGCGTAGCCGTACTCCCTGATGTACTCTCCCAGCCAGCGCTTCCCGTTCTCTCCGTGGACAAGGGCCAGCCCGCTGGTTTCCTTCGTCATCTCCCAGAGCGTGTCGAGGTCTGCCTTTATTACCTCGCCCACCTCGAAGCCTCCTGCAATGGTTCCCCTTCTCGTTAACGTCTGCTCCTCGTGGAGGCCGAGCCTTCTAAGCGTGTCTCTCAGCTCGTAGGGGTTCCCTCTTGCAACGTAGAGGAAAACTGTGTCCCCCTCGCTGAATGCCCTGGCCTTCCTCAGCTCTACCGTCTTCAGTCCGCGGAATATCAGCTCCGCGTAGACCTGGTGGAGCGCTATCACGTGCTCCATAGTTTCACCGCACACACTTTTGAAAAAAGGTTAAAAATCTTGGCTTTCAATTAGGACTGGTGATGGTAATATGTCCTCGGTGAGAAGGGTGACGGCATGGAGGACGGGTTATCTCTCCATCGGAGTAATCTTTGTGCTGATTGGGGTTCTCGTGGGCCATTACGTGGAAGAACTCTTCGGCATGTTCTTCGGAATATTCGGCCTCTCCCTCCTGTTCGAGGCCTGCAGAAAGAGTGCCCTCATGGTCTCCTCTGGTAAAGACGAGTTTAAAGTTATCGTCAGGGGAAGAAAGCCACCCTTCAATGTCATTATCCAGAAAAACGGCAGACCCCTCTGGAAGGGCGAGGTTGCCGACTACGTTGAAGTTGGGGACTTCTACTTTGACCTCGTTGATGGAAAGCTCCTCGTGAGGTTTGAAGGTGAACCGTTGGGGAGGCTGCCTTGATGAGGCTCGAAAAAGTCCACGTGAAGAGCGAACGGCTATGGAGGTTGGGGCTATTCTACCTCGCGCTGTCAATTCCGTTCCTTGCCATAGGTCTAACCACAAACCGGGTGGTTTTCCCACTTGTGAACGTTTCCGTAGCTCTCCTTTTTCTGGTTCTGGCGAACCGGCTTCGAGCGATTAGAGTGTCGTGCGAAGGAAAGACCTTCCTTCTCGTCCCTGACTACTTGACTTCAAGCCTGGTTATCAGAGATTCCTCCGGCGAAATCTTCAGGAGGGAGTTGTTCCCACCGGTTGGGAAGAGGGAAATAGAAACTCCCTGTGGGAAAATCATCGTTGAGGTGACCCCCCACCGCTTCGGGAAGGTGGACTTGGTAGTAAAAGCAGGAGAGGGGAGAATCAGGATTCCCTAAGCTTCATCGAGGCCTTTATGATGTCGCCCACCACTCCGCTTGCCGTCTCCTTCAGCCCGGCTCCAGCACCCGTGATGACCAGCTCTCCGAGCAGGTCAGTCCTTATCACCGCGGTGTTCTCGTGGCTTTCAACAGCCAGAGGGTTCGTTCTCGGAACTTCCCTCGGCTCCACGGTGACCGCTCCGTCTTCAATCTCGGCAACGAGCCTTATGGTGTTCCCCCTTCCTTGGGCACGTCTGACATCTTCAGGGGTTATCTCTTCTATTCCCCGTCTTTTCACCCTATCGAACGTCAGAGGATGAAACGCAAGACAGTGGAGTATCGTTGCTTTGTACCCCGCGTCTATCCCAAGGATGTCCCCGCTCGGGTCCCTCTCGGCTATCCCGAGGGCCTGGGCTTCCCTTAGTGCTTCCTCAAAATCAAGCCCTGCCTCCATCCGGCTTAGAATGAAGGTAGTTGTCGCGTTTAGAACCGCCTCTATCCGCTCAACGGTGTCTCCCTTCAGTCCATCCTGGAGGACGGTTATTATCGGCGTCCCCGCCATAACTGTTGCTTCAAAGAAATAGGGCAGGTTCCTCCCTTCAGCCTCCTTCATCAGCTCGGCGTAGTGAAAGGCCAGGGGCGGTTTGTTGCTCGTAACGACGGCTTTGCCGTCCTTCAGAGCAGCTAGATGCCAGGTGTGGGCGTTTTTATCGTTGGTGACGTCCACGACGATATCAGAATCTATCTCCCTGACCGCTTCGCTGGGTGTGAAGTTATAGACCTCGTAGTCGTTCGTCCATGACGATAGCTTTCCGAAGTTCTCCTTTATGATGAGCGCCTCCCTGGGGTCTATGCCCTCGGGGAGCCAGACAACTCCGCTGGTATCCGCCACGCTCACAACCTTGAATTCTACCCCGTATCTCTCGCGGAAGAGCGCCCCCTTCTCCAGCAAAACCCGTACAACGGCCCTCCCAACGTTTCCAAAGCCGAAAATGGAGAGCTTTATCTCCCTCACAGACACCACCCTTAAGAAAAGAGAGATTAATGCAGGGAACTCACTTGTTGAGGATGACTTTTATAATGTCCATATCCCTGATGATGCCCACCAGCTCGCCCTCGCCCCTGATGACTGGGAGCTGCTCGATGTGGTACTGCACCATCTTTTGAGCCACGTCGTAGACGCTCATGTGGGGCGTCGCAACTACGAGCTCGCGGTTCATTATCTCGGACACGGGCTTCTTGGGGAGCTGGAGCTCTGCCTTCTCAAAGAGCAGTGTCGGATTGCTCTCCAGTATCCAGTCCTCCTCACTTGATGCCGCCAGTGCCGTCTGCTTCATGACCCTTACAACTTCACTGTCCTTGAGGAGGTCGGTTTCGTCGACCATCCCCACGAGGTTACCATCGTCGTCTATAACCGGAATTGCCATGGCGTTGCAGAGCAGGAGCGCCTTGAGTGCTGCTTTGAGGGGAGTGCCCTGCCAGACGAGACCGACGTTCTTCTGGTAGTACTTCTCAATCGTCACATTCTTCAGCTTCTCGTTCTTTGCCAGATAGCGCCTTACAATATCCCCAACTGTAAGTATTCCAAGAACCCTCTTTTCCTCGTCAACAATCACGACGCGCCTGTAGTCCATCTCAAGCATTGCCCGAACAGCTTTTTTGAGGTCATCGTTGGGTTTGACGGTGGGCACTTCCCTCCTTATGAGCATGGCGAGCTGCTCCTCGTCGGGGTGTAGGAGGACACGTTTTATACTTATAATCCCTGCGAGGGCTTTGGTGTTTTTGTTGATAACGGGAAATGACCTTACCTTATGCTTTTTGAAGAGGTTGAGGGCGTACTCCCTCGTCGCCGGAAGCTCTATCACGACCGGATCAGGGGTCATCAAAGTCTTCACGCGCATTTCTTTCACCACCGCTTTAAGTTAAAGGGCCCTTCTCCTATTTTAAGCTTTTCATTCAAAAATTGACAAAAAGATGGGAAGGCCTCAGCCCAGAACAGAGAGGAGCACTCCAGCCGCGACGGCCGTTCCAATGACACCGGCAACGTTCGGGCCCATTGCGTGCATGAGGAGGAAGTTCCCTGGGTCTTCCTCGCTGGCCATCCTCTGGACGACGCGCGCGCTCATTGGAACCGCTGAGACTCCGGCAGCGCCAATCATCGGGTTTATCTTGCCCCCCGAGAGCTTCATCATGAGCTTTCCGAGGAGCACGCCTCCGGCGGTGGCGCTGGTAAAGGCGACTATTCCCAGTCCCAGGATCATGAGGGTCTGTGCCGTGAGGAAGCTGTCGGCACGCATGGTGGAGCCGACGCCAAGGCCAAGGAATATCGTGACGATGTTCATCAGCTCCTCCTGGGCCGCTTTGCTGAGCCTCTCGACGACGCCGCTCTCCCTGAAGAGGTTTCCTATCATGAGCATCCCGACGAGGGGTGCGGCCGTGGGGACGAGAAGGGCTATGACTATCATGCTGATTATCGGGAAGATGATTTTCTCCCTCTTGGACACTGGCCTGAGCTGTTCCATTCGTATCCTCCTTTCTTCCTTGCTGGTCAGTGCCTTTATGACCGGTGGCTGGATGAGCGGAACCAAGCTCATGTAGCTGTAGGCAGCAACTGCCGTCGCACCCAGGATGTGGGGCGCGAGCTTCGTCGTGAGGTATATCGTCGTCGGCCCATCGGCGCCACCGATGATACCAATCGAGGCGGCTTCATTCAGCGAAAATCCGAGGGCTATTGCAGTCAGCATGGCTATGAAAACACCTATCTGGGCAGCGGCACCGAGGAGTGCCGTCTTGGGGTCGGCTATCATGGGGCCGAAATCGGTCATTGCCCCGAGACCGAAGAATATCAGCAAAGGCACTATCTCCGTCTTTATCAGCAGGTAGTATATCAGGTCGAAGAGCCCCGGCGGTCCGTACTGCTGGTTGAGATATGCCATCGTGGCGAATATGTTCTCCTCCATTCCAGGGGGAAGCTGCGGTGCCACAGGCCAGTTGACGAGGTGGCTCAGCGGCAGGTTGACGAGAACCGCGCTGATGCCTATCGGGAGCAGCAGGAGGGGCTCCATCCCGTATCTGATGGCCAGATACACCAGCGTCAGACCGACGATTATCATGACTATGTTTCCTACTGTGAGGTTGAGCAATCCCATGTGTTCGAAGAAGTCTATTATTGCCTGCTCCAGTGCTGCCATCACCCATCACCCGAGCTCTATTAGTGTTTGTCCTGTGTCTACGGTGTCGCCTTCTTTGATGAGGATTTTCTTTACTACTCCGTCTTTTGGTGCGGGTATTTCGTTTTCCATTTTCATTGCTTCGAGGATTAGGAGTCCTTGGCCGGTTTTGACTTGGTCGCCTTCTTTGACGAGGATTTTGAGGATTTTGCCGGGCATTGGGGCTGTGACGGCGCCCTCTCCTGCTGGGGCGGGAGTTGGGGTTGCCGGCGCGGCCGGGGCAGGAGCTGGGGCGGGGGCCGGGACAGGCACAGAGGCACTCGGGGCGCCAGCGGCAGGAACCGCGCTCAGGGTGCTCACGTCTATCCCGAGCCCCTTGGCCTCGACGGTGTACTCCTTCTCCTCGAAGACAACCCTGAATCTACCCATTCCGAGTTCCTCAACCTCAACCTCGTATTCAACACCATCAACGATGACCTTAACCTTCGCCATCTTCACCACTTCCCAAGTTCATAGTTGAAGTCCTCAACTTCCTCCATGCTCGACTGGACGCCGTAGAGGCGCCAGGCGTCTGAAACTTTCCTCTTGAACGGGAGGGGCCTGAGCTGTGAGGCCTTCTCGGCGGTGTACGCGAGGATTGCAGCGGTTATGACCGCGAGGTCTTTCGGCGGTATGGCCGGCTTCTCCTCCTTGATCTCTCTGACTTCGGGAGCTGCTGAAACCGGCGCGGCGGTTTCTTCCCTCTCAATAAGCCGCCTCTCCAGCCAGCCGACGAAGTAGAGCACCAGTGCCAAAATGGTGAGGACGGCGAAGACCACCGTCACTCCGAGGGCCGTGATGTTCAGGCCCTCCATGAACTCTGCCATTGATACCATCCCTAACACCTCACAGCGGTATGTTGCCGTGCTTCTTCGGCGGGAGCTTGACGCGCTTGCTCTCCATCGCCTCAAGGGCGAGGATTATCTTTGCCCTGGTCTCGGCGGGATCAATAACGTCGTCTATATAGCCCCTTGCCGCGGCAACGTACGGGTTGGCGAAGCGCTCGCGGTATTCGGCTATCTTCTGCTGGCGAACCTCCTCAGGGTTCTCGGCTTGAGCTATCTCCTTCCTGAAGATGATGTTGGCCGCTCCCTCCGGCCCCATGACCGCTATCTCCGCGGTGGGCCAGGCGAAGACGAAGTCAGCTCCGAGGTGCTTGCTTCCCATCGCGAGATATGCTCCACCGTAGGCCTTCCTGAGGATAACTGTCACCATCGGGACTGTAGCTTCCGCGTAGGCGTAGAGAACCTTTGCGCCGTGCCTTATGATTCCGCCGTACTCCTGCTGGGTTCCCGGCAGGTAGCCCGGAACGTCAACTAGGGTGACTATCGGGATGTTGAATGCGTCGCAGGTTCTAACAAACCTGGCAATCTTATCGGAGCTGTCTATGTCGAGAACGCCGGCGAAGTGTATCGGGTTGTTGGCTACTATACCGACGGTCTGGCCGTTCATCCTTCCGAATCCAACAACCGCGTTCGGGGCGAAGTAGGGAAGGATCTCCAAGAAGTCCGGGTTGCCGTTTTCATCGCGGTCAACTATCTCGTAAATTACCTGCCTCACGTCGTAGCCCTTGTTCGGGTCGTCCGGGACGATGGAGTAGAGGTTCTCGGTCTTCCTGAAGGGCAGGTCGTTCGTCTTGACGCGCGGCGGCTTCTCCATGTTGTTGGACGGGAGGTAGCTCATGAGCCTCCTTATGAGTGCCAGAACCTCTTCATCGCTCTTGCCCACGAGATGGGCCTGTCCGGAGCGCTGGGCGTGAACCATGGCACCGCCGAGCTGTATCGGCGTGACCTCGACACCCGTCACAGCTTTAACGACCTGCGGGCCGGTGATGAACATGAAGCTCGCCGGGTTGTCCACCATGAGGATGAAGTCCCCTATGGCGGGGCTGTAAACGGCTCCACCGGCGCAGGGGCCCATTATCGCGGTTATCTGCGGAACGACACCGCTGAGGATGGTGTTCATCTTGAAGATCTCGCCGTAGCCCTTGAGCGAGTCGACGCCCTCCTGGATTCTCGCCCCGCCGGAGTCGTTGAGGCCTATCACCGGTGCTCCGGCTTCAAGGGCAAGCTCCATGATGCGCTTTATCTTTGCCGCGTGCATCTCACCGAGGGAACCGCCCATGACCGTGAAGTCCTGGGCAAACACAAAGACCAAGCGACCATCGATGGTACCGTAACCGGTGATGACGCCGTCCGCGGGCAGCTCCTTCTTGTCCATGCCGAACTCCGTTCCGCGGTGCCTGACGAACGCACCTATTTCAACGAAGCTTCCCGGGTCGAGGAGCTTCTCGATTCTCTCGCGTGCGGTCAGCTTTCCTTTAGCGTGCTGTTTTTCGACGGCCTTTTCGCCGCCCATCTCAAGAATCTTCCTTTTTCTCTCATACAGGTCGTTAACTTTCTCTTCCATGCTCATGAGAACTCCCCCTGGGTGCTGAGGTGTCGCCTACTTGTAGTTTGTAAAGTTTAAAAGAGTTTTTATCGGCCGGCAGATTTGGAAAAGAAAAATAGTCTCAGAGGTGCTGGATTGGAGTTTCTGCACCGCAGGCCTCGCACTTGAGGAAGTGGAAGCGTCCGCGCTTGATAATCTTCGTATCCGGACTTCCACAGACCGGACAGATGACGTAGTCCTTGAGGTACTTCTTCATCTTGTTGCCTATGAGGTAGGGGGTAAAGCGTCCCTGAAGGACGACGCGCCTTCCTTCTAGTGTTCCTGCCGTTGCTACCTCGCGCAGGATGAACTTGAGCAGGTGGTTCGGGTCGCGGTTCATGGCCTCGGCTATGTCCACAAAGTTCTCGATTATAGTTCTGTTTCCGGCTATCGTGACTATCGCCGCTGGAACCTCGAAACGGGAAGTGTGATGCTTGACGTTCTCCGGCAGTTCATCGTAAGCCTTATCGAGTAAGCCTTCGAAATCGTAAAAGTCAACCTTCTTCTCGCTCATGCTCTCACCTCCATCTTAACTACCTGGAGACGTTTATAACCTTTTGGAGGGGGAGGGGTGGGAATCAGAGCACGCGGTAGAAGCCCGCGCGCGGCTCGTATATCCTCGCGTCCCGCTTGAGGTCGTTGATGAGCTTCTTTATCTCGTTCTCCGAGCCGAGACCGGCCTGCTTCGCCGCCTCGATTATGCTGTCTTCCGGTGCCCCGAACTCGCCCTCGCTCTCAAGGCTCTTTATGATGTCGACCATCCTGTCTATCTTGTTGATCTTCCTGGAGCTCTTGCCGACCTCAAGTATCGAGACGTCGAGCGTTCCCTCCTCGTCAACGGCTATCTTCCTTATCATCTCCTCGATTATCGCTATCGCCGCCCTGGCGTCTTCCCTCGTTACGGTCTCGCTCAATCTCATTCTCGCGTGTGCCTCACTGAGCCTTATCAAAGCTTCAAGCTGTCTCGCCGTTATCGGAATCGGCTGTACGCCGTCGTCCTCGCCGGGCCTCTTAAAGCCCTTCCTCATCCTGACGTAGTAGCGCTTTATCTCCTCCATTGCCTCTCTGCTCAGCACAGGGTGGACGTTCTTTCTCGCGTAGGCTATGTACTTCTTGAGCAGGTCGTAGGGTATCTTTGGAGTAACTGCCTCTGCCTCTCCCCTGCGCACCTTGAGGATGTGCTCGGCTATGCTGGCATCTACCTTTTCGTCGGGCTCATCGAGGAGCAGGAAGATGAGGTCGAAACGGCTGAGCAGGGTCGGCGGCAGGTCGAGCTGCTCCGGAAGGGACTTGTGGCGGTTGAAGCGTCCGTATTTCGGGTTTGCGGCCGCTATGACAGTCGTCCTCGCGTTCAGCGTCGCGGTAATGCCTGCCTTGGAGATGCTTATCGTGTTGTGGAGAACCAGCCCGTGAGAGACGAAGAGGTGATATGGCTCAACGGTTACGTCGTAGACCCACTTCCAGCGGTCGTTGGGGATTACCTCCACGTTTTTCACCTTAAGCAAAACTAAGTTTTGAGAGATCCTCTCCTTGACCTCTTGGAGGATTTTTTCGGCCTCCTCGACCTTAAGCCTGGCCTCCGTCCTGAGGGCCTCAATGTACTTTTCCGGCTCTTTCCTCTCTGACAGCTGTGTTAGACCGTATTTCGTGTAAACGTTCCACACCCGTGCGACTTTTCTGAGGGTCGCCACGTCTCCGGCGTCTATCGCTTTTCCCACCTCTTCTATCCTATCTTCGAGTCTTTCAATGACCCTTCTGACTATCTTTAGGGAGACGGTTTCCCTCCTGAGTGCCAGCTTTTCGGAAGGTTTGAGCTTTGCCCGTAATAACTTGGAAGCTTTGAGGAGATCCCTCACGAACTCGCCGGGAACGTGGGGATAGATGTTGGACTCTCCCCGGGTTTTTTGACTCTCCATAAAGTACGCCATTTCAGCCGGCAGGACGAGTTTCCATCCGATGGGTGATTTTTCTATGGACGATGGGATTCCCAGCATCAGCAGGAGGTCTTGAATGTCCTCGACGAGCCCCCTGCTTGGGATCTCGATGCTCAGCGTGGCACCTTTGCTCCTTCCGGCTTTCTTCCAAAGCTCCCGGAGAAAGGCTTCAACGCACTCTTTTTTCATTAAAAAGGCTTCCTTCGGAAGTCTGCTGTCCCTTATAAACTTTTTTCTCCGGTTCTGGGGTTTCATAACCTTTTCCAAAAGCTCTCCGGCGGGGATGCACTCCTCCCCGATTTTGGGATATTCCCTCACCGCTATCACGTAGTCGCTTGTCCTAACCTTCTCGGCCGGTTTTTCCTTGGGACCGTTCTCCCATACCATTATCGGGTGCTCCGGCGTAACGACTATCTCCCTTCCGTTGGAGAATCTAATCTTTATGAACTTCTCAGGGGCCTTGTGCCTGCTCACGCGGTCGGCTTTGACCTTCACAACTTCCTTCCTCTCAAGGTCGTAGGCGAGGAGCTCAATGTCATCAACGGGCAGAATCTCGGTGTCCTTGCCGATTATTACTCTATCGCGGTTGCCCTCGATGAGCGAATCCACTAACTCGCCTATCTTGACCTTCCTGCCGTCGGCCAGGAGAAGCTCGAAGTCGTGGTGGTAGCTCTGCTGTTCAAGTGCTTCGTGTATCGCACTCCTATCGCGGTCACTCATCTTGTCGAACTCGTCAATGCAGTTGTGGACTATGATTCCCTCAGCGAGAAAGTTGTGCTCGCCCGGAACATAGAGGTCGTAGACGTAGCCGTCGTAGGGAACGCTCTCGATGGAGACGATTTCATCGAGGAAGTAATCCCTCGTAGCGAGGACTTCAAGCTTAATCCTGATTTCTGGACTCAGAACATCGCCGAGCTTCTCAATGAGCTTTCTCAGCTGAATCCTGCTGGGCTGGTACCTGCCCTTGGCGTATGAATAAACGGTGCTCCACAGCCCCCTCTCCTGTAGTAACTTAGCCGGGACACTTTCGATGATATCCCTTGCGATTCTCTCAACGGGCTTGGTGGGAACTTTATCACTCCTCGACGAGACGAGGTGCTTTTTAACGGGTATCTCCTTAATCTTGACACTGTACGCCCTAACCGCGTTAAGTAGGTTTGCTACATCTTCTCTTCCTGTTATCTGAATCCTATTCACACCCTTTCCAGGAATTACGCGCGCGTACACGTCAAACCTGCGGAGCAGGAGTGCAAAGGCCCTGTCCATCTCCAGGTCGTTCGAAAGCAGAAAATCAACGTGAACAACACTTCCCCTCTTGCCGCTCTTGATTGATACACAGCCGTCCGAGTCCAAGGCCCCGGCAACAAAGGCCTTCAGGGCCTCGTCGTCCAGGGAGAATGCATTCCTGAAGTTGTCTTTGGTGACGTATTCGTAAATATACGCGAGCAATGGTGAGCTGACGTGGAACGTAATCGTGTTACTCTCTATCTCGTTGCCCGCGAGTTTACTCCTCGTGGTCCTTTCGTACTCCCTCAGCCGTCCATCGTAGAAGCTCTTGAAGGCTCGCTTTAGGTTCTCAATCTGCAGGTTATGCACCTTTGACTGGACTATGCGAACGTGAACCTTCGAGCCGTTCCGTTTTATCCACCCGTCTCCGTAAAGGAAGCCTAGGAAATAAGCGAGTTCGGGGGTTATGTACGCGACTTTGAGGCGCTCCCTGCGATAGTTTGGACCGTACGTTAACGGCCTCTCGCGCCATTTCTCATAGATTCCCAGCTCACGGAGTATCTCCCTGAACTTTCCGACACTTATAGAGCCCTTACCAGAGAGAAAGTCCTTTGAAACGCCATACTTCCTGTTAAACTCAGCGAGGCTCTTAAATCTCTTAAGAACTTCGGCCTTCAGCTCTCTCTTCTCCTCGGGAGTCAGTTTGACCTTCCAAGTGGACGGCAAGATGTCAAGTATGTAAACCCTGTTTCTCACCGGGGGAAGCTTTAGCGGGGCAACTACCTTGTCTCCAGCCCTGAACTTCTCCGCCTCCTTCCACTCAAGGGTCTGGCCGTCTATGAGGAGATGGTCTGGGGTTAGGGTTACCTCGTTGCCGGAGCGGAACTTCAGCCTGAGTAGCTCTCCCTTCCAGGGCTTCCTGCGGATTATAGTGGCCTTGGAAGTCTTCGTCCTCATGCTTCCCAAGTCTAGCGCGGTAACTCCCATCTCCTTCTCCTGAATGTCCACAACCTGACCGTCGGAGAGCGCCTTGTAGGATTTCTCAAGCTCGAAAAGCTCCTCTATGCGAACGTACTTCCCATCTACCAATACCCTTGAGTTCGGGTGCAAACAGGCGAACCCACCGTCTGCTAGGACAAGAACACCCGCCTCTAAAACCCACGAGCCGGTGAACTCGTCCCTGACTGCGGCGGCCGTGTTGTGGACGACGAAGCCGCTGGCGATGAAGCTGTGGGAGCCTTCAACCGTGAGGTCGTAGACGTGATCGTAGGGGGAGTCTATTATCTCGGTTGAGACTTCGACTACCCCCCTATCGGTTAAGACCCGACCGTTAATGTCCTTAGCCTGCTTCCAGCCCTCGGGTGTTAGGAGTCTCGTTTCTGGAGTTACAATAATTTCCCTCCCATCTTCAGCGCGTATGCGAACCAGCTCTCTCGGGGACCTTAACTTCCAAAGACGTAGAACTCTACGCTCGCCGTCTTTCGTTTTCACGGTGAGTCCAAGGGCTTCGGCATCGACGCTCTTGTGTTCCCCTACATTTTGGGGAATGACCTTATCCACGAGGGAGCCTATTTCAAACCTCCCCATGTTGGTCTCAATAACTGAGTCAGGGGCAATGCAGAGACCGGCAGCAGAACTGCTCTTTCCGCTCGTATAAATCGCTCTCGGCGCTAAATTTGCCACGTAGCGGAGAATTTGGCTCTTCGCTACTCCCGGATCCCCAACAAGCAGAACGTGGCTCTCTCCCCTTAGCTTCGTCCCGTCCGGAAGAACCCTCTGCACACCGCCGAAGAGGGCCAGAGCTATGCCCTTCTTAACAGTCTTGTGGCCCCATATTGCAGGGGCTATTGAGTCCACTATCGCATCGACGATGTCCTTCCTCTTCGCCAGCTCGCGTATCTTCTGCTCGTCCTCCGGCGAGATTTCAAGCTCCTCTATCTCCTTGCTGAGCTGTTCGATGTGGTTTACCTCCAGAACCTTCTTGAAAATGGGCCTCTTGTCCCTCTGCTCAAGGATGACGCGGAGGATTCCGGTGGCGAGAACCCTATCTCCGGGAAGGGCAGTATCCACCAGGTCGTCGAGGAGTATCGCGTCAACGAAGCGGGGCATCTGGCCTCCCTTGAGGCTCTCCGGCCTGTCCTGCAACCTAAAGCTCTGGAAGTTTATGAAGCGGCTCTTCTCGACGTCGAGGTCAACGTTCCTTGAGCCGCAGGCGTCGCATTTAGCCGGCTTGACTATGTTCTCGTAGGGCCTCTGTAGCCTTACCATCTCGTTGCCGCAGTCCTTGCAGACGAATACAGCTTTCTCGACGAAGGGCTTCACCTCGCTCACGCGCGTGATTATGCCCTCCACCTGAATGAGCCGGTTTATGTGCTCGCTCCCGAGTTCCTTGACGAGGAGAGTCCTCGGAAGGTTGTAGAACCTCGCGTGAACCTTGAACTCCTCCTCTTTGAGAAGGGGCGGCTCGCGGAGGACTATTTGAATGGCATCCTCCGCGGCGAGTATGCTCTCCTCGGGGTTTTCGAGGAGCTCGCCAGCAAGCTCCGGGTCGAAGGAGTTGAGGTGCGTCCAGTCTATCGCCAGCGAGCGCTTGGGGGTAACCGTAAGCAGGTCCTTGAGCTTGTTGAGATACACCTCGTTCCCGCTGTCGTCCACGTACTCCCTCAGAAAGCGAGCAAAGCGCTCTATCATGTCCTCCCTGTCCATCAGTCCTCACCCAACCATTCGTTTCTGATCTTGGACAGCTGGAGATATATCCTCCTCTCTTCCGGTGAGAGCCTCGACAGCAGCTCCAGGCTGTTCGGCCTCAGCATAACCGCCTTCAGGATTTTGTTGAAGCGTATCGTCTTCAGGTGCTCCAGCTTCTTCTTCAGGTTGGCGAGCTTGGTCAGCTTGACGTTTATCGTCTCTATACTCTCTCCCGCGTTCATCCTAACGTAGTTTTCTAGATAATACATGTAGAACTCGGCCCTCTCGTACAGCCCCGCGGGGAGGGGCATCAGGGGCTCGTTCTCCCGCTCCTCGGCTATGGCCCGGTCTATCTCACCTATGACCTTGTCGGTCTCATCGATGACATCAACCATCTTGGCCTCCCAGAGCTCCTTCGCCTTCCAGTCCTCGAGGAGAACGACATCGCCGGCGCTCCAGTCCCCAAGAGGACGGAGGATTTTAACCGCTATGACGGCTCTACCCGTGAACATGACACCACCCTCTCGAATATACCCATACCCCATGATGCTTTTAACTTTACCCTAAGACGATGGGCCGTAAATAACGGTTAACCCTATAAGCCCAGCACCGTAGATACCTGTGGTGAGAGCATGCTGATAGGTATAATGAGCGATACCCATGACAACCTGCCGGCCATCTCCAAGGCGGTTGAGCTGTTCAACGGGAGGGACGTTGAGCTTGTAATCCACGCGGGTGACTACGTTGCCCCGTTCGTGGCCAGGGAACTCAAGAAGCTCAAGGCACCGCTCAAGGGTGTCTTCGGCAACAACGACGGCGAAAGGAAGGGTCTCTACGAGGCGCTGGGGATCTACGATGAGATACTGGAAATCGAGGCTGACGGCATGAAGATAGCGGTAACTCATGGCACCGATGAGCGCATCGTCCGTGCACTGGCCAGAAGCAGGCTCTACGACGTTGTCATAGTCGGCCACACCCACCGCTACGAGATACGCGAGGAGGGAAGGACCATACTCGTCAACCCCGGCGAGGTCTGCGGCTACGTCAGCGGCGTGAGGAGCGTTGCCCTCCTGGACACCCGGAAGAGGGAGGTGCAGATAGTCAACCTCGACACCGGTGGGCTCCTGGGTGCAATGAGTCTCTAACGAGCGTCTCTACCGGACACCTCTGAAGGTCTGCCTCTCTGTGCTCTCGATTTTTGCCGCTTAAATATTAGAAAAGAACCGGCGATGGGTATGGAGGATATACTGATTCCGAAGGAAAGGCGCGACGCTGTCGTGCTGATAGGGGTGGACCGCGGTGAAAACGTGGAGTTCATAAAGGTCTACGCGGTCAGCGAGGAGAAGGCAGAGGAGACACTTGAGGCGTTCCTCAACGCTAAAGGCCTCTTTCCGGCTGACTACCGGCTCGTGGGCAGGGGCAGCGAGGAGGTTGGAGATAGGAAGGCGATAACAACGAAGAGCGAGGAAAAGCTGAGCTCATCCCTCGCCAGGCTCGGCCTCAGGCTCCTCTCCAACGGGGTTCTCTATCTGGATGGCATTGAAAGGGTCTACCAGCTCACCCTGGTTAGTGAAAAGCTCTACGCAAAGCTCAGGCGGATGAGGGAGTCACAGGGGGTCAAAAAGAGAGGGGGTTCCCTGTCCATATCGAGCGCCCTGAGCCTCGGCCTCCACACCCTGATAGTCAACTGGAGGGGGATAAACGTTGAGCCTCTGGTTCCTGAAGATGCGACCCTTTTGAGGGAGCCCTCCCCGGCGGAGGTTCTTGAGGCCATGAAAACCAGCCCCCAGGTTGTAGTTGAGACGGTCTTCCCCGAGAAGTACTTCGCGGTTCCCTTTGGGGTGCGCATTAAAATCCCTCCCCTCTCGAAGGAGGAGTTCGCACGGGAGCTTGAGGACAGGATAGGGGTTCAGGTTGATGAGAACATGCTGGACGACTATCCCGCAGAGCTGCTGAACTACCGGAGCATTGAGAGCATAGCCCATATCGTTGAGGAGCTCTTGAAGATGGGGGTCGACAAGGAGAAAGCCCTGGAGACTGCCATATTCGTGAACCTCGGATTCGTTCCATCGGACTTCAGGCTTGAGGACTAGCCCCTTAGGGCCTTGAAGTACTCCTTCACTGCATCTCTGAATTCGGAATTGTGCTTGCCGAGGGCGGCGTTTACGAGCTCCCTCAGCCCGGCCTCGCCGGAGAGGTAGCTTACGAGCAGTGCCTCGTCAACGCTCAGCTCGGCCAGAAAGTCCGTCTTGGCCAGAAACTCGGAGCGGTCACAGGTGCGTTCCCTGAGTTCCATAAGTCTCTTAAGGTGAGGGCGTACTTTTTCCTCCCTCTTCTCAAACTCCAGCCAGTCGATTGAGAGTCCCTCTCCAGGGGAGATGTATCTGCCTGGGCTTTCAAGGTACGGCTTCAGCCTTGCGCCGAGCTTGGAGTTCAGGAGCTTTTTACAGAACCCCTCAATGGCACCGTAGTCGTCCCCAAGGCGCTTTTTGTCCACTATGTCCAGGGCATCGAAGAGGGCTATTCCCGTGAGATAGCAGAGGGCCGCGAAGGGGGCTCTGGGGAGGGTTATGAGGCCCTCTTTCACCTCAACTTTTTCGCCTTCCCTTCTCTCAAGGCCCTCCAAGAGCATCCCGAGGGGATAGCTCAGGCTTTTAATGCAGAACTCAAGCTCGTCCATATTAACACCACCGAAAATTCGTCCCATTGAGTAAAAGCCTTTCGTCAGGTTTTTAGGCCGTCGGGAGAAAAACTTCCCCGGTGAGAGGATGGAGTGGGTTGAGATAGACGGCTCATACGGTGAAGGCGGAGGACAGATACTTCGAACTGCCGTAGCTCTCTCGGTCATCACGGGAAAAGCGGTGAGGATACGCAACATTCGCGCCAACAGGCCGAACCCCGGTCTAAGGCCCCAGCACCTCCACGGGATTCTGGCTTTGAAGGAGCTGAGCAATGCGAGGGTTAAAGGGGCTCAAGTCGGCTCGACGGTTCTTGAGTTCATACCCGGAAAGGCCGAGCCAAAGCACATCCGCGTTCCCATAAAGACGGCCGGGAGCGTCACGCTGGTCCTTCAGGCTCTAATTCCGGTGATGGCCTTCATTGGGGGAAGCTTTGAGATAACCGGCGGAACCGACGTCCCCTGGAGCCCACCGGTTGATTACCTGAAGAACGTAACGCTCTTTGCCCTCGGGAAGATGGGCCTCAAAGCGGAACTCGAAATCAAGCGCAGGGGGCACTATCCGAAGGGCGGCGGACTGGTGGTCGGAAAGGTAGAGCCCTGGGAGGAGAGAAAACCGCTCGTGGCCCTTGCATGGAAAAAGGTGGAGCGCTTCGCCGGGATAAGCCACGCCACCAATTTGCCGGCCCACGTGGCGGAGAGGCAGGCAAAGGCCGCTAAAGAACGACTTAAGGAGCTTTACAGCGTCCCCGTGGAGATAGAGACGGAAGTATCGCGCTCCCTCGGCCTGGGAAGCGGCATCGTCGTCTGGGCCGAGACCGATTCGCTCAGGCTCGCCGGAGATGCCCTCGGCAAGCGCGGAAAGCCCGCTGAAGTGGTAGGCAAGGAGGCGGCAGAAGAGCTGATAGAACAGCTTACACCGGGAAAAGCCGTTGATAAGTTCCTCGGCGACCAGCTGATACCCTTCTTGGCCTTCACCGGCGGGGAGATTGGGGTGGCGGAGATAACCAACCACCTCGTTACCAACGTCTGGGTCGTGGAGCGGTTCCTCGGCAGGATCTTTGAGATAGAAGGAGAAATCGGGGAGCCGGGGGTTGTGAGGGTGGTTAGAAAGGCAGAGCTGTAGCGAAGATGTTAAATATGCGCGGAACGAAACACCTTCCGGGTGTAAGGATGGAAAGTGTCGAATATATATATATATGACGAACACGGACGGATCAAAGGAGTCATAGTCCCTCCCGAGCTCTGGGAGAAACTGAAGGGAGAGCTCTTTGAGCCCTCACGATACAGGGGAATCTACAAGGGCAGAAAAGACCTTGAGAGAAGCCTGAGGGAGCTGAGGGACGAATGGGAGAGGGTTTTCTGATCGACACGAACATTTTAATCTATTATCTCGCCGACGCCATTCCTAAGGAGGAGCTCCCTAAGGTAGAGGAAATCCTTCGGAAGAGCTTTAACGTCTCCATCATCACCAAGATAGAGTTCCTCGGCTGGAAAGGCCACACTCCGGAGGGCTTTGAGAAATCTAAGGAGTTCATAAGCTTCGCGCACGTCATACCTCTCACCGATGAGATAGCAGATATTGCCATCGAACTCCGGAGAAAGGTTAAAGTAAAGCTCCCCGATGCTGTTATAGCAGCCACTGCATTGAGGCACAACCTCACGCTTGTTACAAGGAACGTTAGGGATTTTGAGAATGTGGAGGGGCTGAGGATATACAACCATTCGAAAGGGTTGATATGGGGGGTTAGCTCTCCTTTGCCTTCTTCATTCCGAGTTCGACGCCCTTGGCTATGGCCTCTTTCATCATGAGTTCTTGGAACTTGAGTTTTAGCTGTTCTCTTCCGTGCCTGAGCCACATTAATATAACTCCAGTTGCTCCCCACGATAGGTATCCAAAAAGAGGGACAATCAGAGTCATGCCCAGAGAAAAGAGACTCAATCCAAGCCCCGTTGCTATTATGTATTTAAGGCTCCTGTTGAGAGCATCTTGAAGCTCATAGTAATAAGGTTCGGGCTTTTTAATGATCTCATTGGGCCAAGAGATCCATTCCGCATATAATAGGGGAATTACAGCACTGATCATAAGGTAAATGGCCGCCGAGGAAATTGCCATTTCCTTCCTCCCTCCGGGTATTTATGTATTTCCCTCCTCCCGGAGGGTATAATATGGCGAAGGCGTTAAATCCCGCCTGCCATAACATTAAATCGGTGGGAGAATGGGGAAGAAAGTAGTCGTCGAGCTTCCGGGAATGGTGAAGATACCCGACGAGGAAATCGAGAAGAGAGTTAAGGTTGAGCTTGCACTCCGGCTGTACGAAAAGGGCATACTCTCCTTTGGGCAGGCGAGAAGGCTCGCTGGAGTGAGCAAGTGGGAGTTCATTGAACTCCTCGCAAAAGAAGGTGCGGGGATTACCTACGACGAGGAGGAGCTTGAAAACGATTTGAGTGCTCTGGAGGGACTCTCGTGAGGGTTGCTGTGAACTCGTCTCCCCTCATCTTCCTCGCCAAGCTGAAGTTGCTCAATATCCTGAAAGAGCTTTTCGATGAGGTCTACATCACCGACGCCGTTTATCAAGAGACGGTTGTAGAAGGCGCTGGACATGAGGAGGCGATTGACATCGAAAACGCAGGTTTTCTGAAGAGGGCTTCAGTTGGAAACCAGAGGGTCGTCAAGTTCCTGCTTGAGATGATTGACCACGGTGAGGCCGAGACGATAGCCTTTGCCATTGAAAACGACGTTGATTTGGTCGTTCTCGACGACAAGGACGCGAGAAAAGTCGCGAGGGGCTTTGGGTTGAGGGTGACGGGAACCCTCGGGCTGCTTCTCCTTGCCAGAAGAAAGGGGCTGATTGATGCTATTGAACCTTACATCGAGGAACTCAGGAAGAACGGCTTTAGAATCTCTGATGAAGTCGTGCGGAAAATACTGGAAAGCGCTGGAGAGCTTTAGATTTTGATTGAAATCTCTGCTTTGTCGCTCTTCTTGAGCTGGATTGCTAAGAGGGCCTTTCTGATAGATCTCTTCCTGAGGAAGAAGATAACTGTCAATATAAACCCCAGCAGGGAACCAATTGATGAAACGAATATCAACAACCAGAACAGAGACCAGTTCTTTATCACTACTGTCCCCGTTGTAATTCCGAGTTCAATGAACGCTGTCCATATTCCAAGTAGCAACCAGCTTATCAAAGCTATATTCAACCCCTCATTGACATAAGGGAGGCACTCGGAATAGGCAGCCCTAATAATCTCTATGTCCGAAACGTCTTCATCCCTGTTGTCCTTGGTGTAAGCTTCAACGAATCTGTCTGGGTCTGCATGAATAAAGAATGCCATGATAAGGCCAAGGAACAGAATGCCGATTCCAACTGCCACACCGCTCATTCCCACAATTGTTCCCCAAGAGCTTTTGTTAAGATCAATGGCCAGAATTGTTGCTCCAACTCCAAAACCAAAAGAGATTACAAGGAACGCAATCCAGGGTTTTACATCAGCGTCCCAACCTTTTATTCGACTTACTAACTCTCCAACGTTCCTTCCTGCCTTAGCTTCCATTTCCCTTCTCCCTCCGGGTATTTATAAATTTCCCTTCTCCCGAAGGGTATAATATAGCGAAGGCGTTAAATACCTGGAAGCCCCAATATCCCCAGGTGGAAAAATGGAGATAGTCATACCCGATGACGTCCTTGTGTCCATCAAGCTTCCCAGGGCAGAGATGGAGAGGGAGCTGAAGCTTGAGTTAGCATTGATTCTCTACTCGAAGGGTGCTCTATCCCTGGGAAAGGCGGCAAGGTTGGCTGGCCTCACGAAGAGGGAGTTTTTAGAGGAGCTTGCGAGGAGAAAGATCCCAAGGCACTACACCGAGAGAGAGCTTGAGGAGAATCTGGAGTTTGCCCGTGGTTAGCGACTCCACTCCACTGATTCACCTCGCCAAGATCGGGAGGCTTGAACTCCTGAGGGAGTTCTTTGGAGAGGTTTTCATTCCCTAGGCGGTTTGCAGGAAGTGCATGATTGAGGGCAAGAGTTCGGAGGATGCGAAACTCATCGAAAACGCCAGCTGGATTCGGGTTGAGAGGATACGCGACGAGAGACTTAAGAAGTCCCTCACGATAGAGCTCGACGAGGGCGAGAGCGAGGCGATAGTCCTGGCGATTGAAAAAGGGGCTGGGATACTTTTGATGGACGACTACGACGGCAGGGAGATTGCCCGGGCTTTAGGGTTAAAAACCACAGGCACAATTGGAATCCTCCTGCGGGCGAAATTTGAGGGGAAGATTGAGAGCATAAAAGATGAGCTCGATAAGCTAAAAGAGACCGGCTTCTGGCTGAGCGAGGAGCTTTACGGGAGAATATTGAAGGAAGTAGGAGAGCTTTAGATTTTGATTGGCATCTCAGCTTTCCCATTCTGGGGTTGTAGGAGCTTCTTGCCGTAGTCTTTCCACGGAATTCTTTAAATCAATGTGACAAAGACAAATCAACGATACTCCTCAACAATAAAAGCGAGGAACCCCTCGGCCCCTTCAGGGTCTTTCCCGCGGAGGTATGTAATCAGCTTGGCGTAGAGGCCAGCGAGCTCAAGGTTTTGTGTTTCCTTAATTGCCTTCCAGAGCTCGTCCTCGACCTTCTTTAACTCCTCCTCTCCAGCGTTGAGGAGTTTAAGGCTTTGGACGATGCCGAGGAGTCTCGTGGCTTCGCTTTTGAGGTTTTTGGCTTGATCCGTCCATTTGTACCTGCCCCTTTGCTCTCCTGCTGACGTATCACTCACTGCCAGCCCGAACTTAGGTTCTACCTTCTTCCCACCCATCTCCGCCGGTGGTTTTTGGGGTCTCTTCCGAGCATGAAACTCTTTGGTGAACAGCGTATCCAAGAATTTGTTTAACTTCTCAAACTTCTCAAATTCTTCTGCAGGTATGTGCACCTTCCCGTCTTTGCCGAGGTAGCTAGATACCTCTTCAGCGGCATCTATTGCCAATTTGAGGTAGTCCCTCAGTCGCTCTTTTGGCCATATTCGCAAGTGGTATGCCTCGGCAAGGGCATCGAGGAACTTATCTTGGAACTGGGGGTCTTTTTTTAGCTTTTCAAATTCGGGCAGCAGATAGCCCTCAGAGAGCACCGCTTCCTTTGGCGGCGGGATCTTTAATGTCCCATACTCTTCTTCTACTTCTTTCCTATGATTGTAAAATATCAGCCCTTCTGCTATTTTTTCCAGCATCGCGTCTGTTCTTTTCCCGAGTTCTTTAGTATCTGTAAGTTTGTGGAACATTGCCGGCAGGATCGTCATCAGACCGACGAGCGTATTCCACTTCTGGGCATCTTCGAGGCTCTTGTGGATGTACTTTTTCCCGTAGTAATCGAAGTACCAGTGTGTGTTAGGGCCTCGCTTATCGCGTACTCTCTTGTTTTTATGTCTGTGCTCGGGCTTCCAGGGATCTCCCCGTATTTTCTTCTGATATGCTCTCTTAGTTTGAGACGGTGTCCTGCTAGTGTGTGAAGTCAACACTGTCGATTATTGCGAAGTCCGCGGAAATCTTCTTCATCCACCCGACTTTCTTCTCGTATTTCTTATCCGCCTTCTTGACGATGTAGTAAATCATGAGGAGTGGAAGAACCCTTCTGAGTCTTCCCATGTGAGACCCTCTTATGCGTTTCTTTCGAAGGTGTATAAATCGCTTTCCCTCACCCCTCAAGCTCAAGCCCGTAAACCTTCCTCGGGTTCTCCACGTGTATCTTATAGACGTCCTCCTCGGTGAAGAGGCCGTTCTGGAGGAATGCTTTAGTCCTCTTCGGCACGGTCTTCGGCCCTAAAACGGCTCCTGGACGGCTCTTGTCGTCTATGTAGTCCGTCTCCATCATGAACCTGTTTCCCTGCTCTATGGCCGCCTTGATGTTTTTCTTGCTCGCGATGATGCTCGGGAAGACGCCGACCTCCTCAGCGACCTTCACAAGGGGCGGTGAGAAGTGCTTAACCACTCTGTACGGCTTTATCCCGACCTCCCTCACGTACTCCCCAAGCTCGCGGAACTTGGCCTCGTCGAAGCTCTCCGTGTGAAGCTGGACCGCGCAGTCGGCCTCTTTGGCGAGGGCCATGCCGTACTTCATCAGCTCGATGCTCGCCTCCCAAATTTCTTCGCTCACCTCGTAGTGCGGCCTGCCTATTTCGCCTATCGCTATAGCCTTACCCTCCATGCAGAGCCTCTGGGCGTATTCGAGGGCCTTCATGACTTCGTTTTTGGCATAGCTTAACCCCTTCTGCTCGGCCAGGTAGACGAACTCCGCAGGGTGAACGCCGACGACGGCATAAGCTTTGACCTGCGTTTCTTTGTTGATTCTCTCGACCAGCTCGATGTGGAAGTCCATCGCCTTCGTGAAGTCCTCCGCCTTCAGCCCGGGGAAGCCGTAGTCGTGGGCCGTCTTATAGACAACGACGAGATGCGTTCCTCCGGCGCGGTGGAACTGCCTGACAGCCTCAAGGAAGAGGCCCTTGTATGGGTCAACGTGGAAATGATTATCGAGGATTATCATGCCACCACCTCACGACCGGTAGATTTCCAGCTCCTCGCCTTCCTCACATGGGACTTCGTGCTCGAGCATGAGAGCAACTCTATCGCCCGCAACGGCAAAGTCAACCCTCTGATGGTTCCTCTCTATCTTCATGATCGGGCTGACGGACTTTCCCTTTACCTTGTAGCCGGGGTAGATAAGACCTTTTGTGACTTCCCCCACAAGAACCTGTCGATTGAGAACTTTTAGGATCTTTTCAACACGAAATTTCCCGACGGGTTCCCTGGAGACCACATCGACTTCATGGTAATCTCTTCTCCCGAGAAGGCGTTTTAGAATGCTCACGTCCACCACCGAAGTATCTCCCTTGGGGACACGATGATGTATCTCTTGTTGTTCAGGAGGGTGAATACTGACTTTACGAGCTTTATCCTTATTAGTTCTTCATCGTCTTCCAGCTCTATTACCGAAGTGGCCATATCTTCAAGCATTGGGAGGGGGTTGAAGTTGACACTTTCCAGGACAGAGGGTTCCACCAGGTATACGTTTATACTCCTTGGATCCCCGAGTTTTTGTCTTATGAGGCTTAAAAGAATGTACGTGCTGTGGACATCGTTTTGGAGTGTCAGAAATCTTTCCAAACCAAGAACCAGATGTATGTACCTGCCTTTAGACATTATTTCCTGCAGTTTCTTTTCGATTTTTCTCTGATATACGTTGGGGTCATTTTCGAACTTTATCTTGCCCAGGATATTTCCGTATTCTTGAATTCCACCCACCTTGATGACATTCACGTCGCTTTTGTCGATATAGACGCCCATTATTTCGAGGTGTTTCATATAAATTGGAAGGGTATCGAAGACATCCTCGATAATCAAGGGGATACCTTTTATTTTTGAGTAATAAACAAAGGCGTGCAGTATAAACTCCCCTCCGAGAAATGCTCTGTTCTTGATTACTGTTAGTCCTCCTGGCCAGAGCTGATCTATCAGGGCGTTCAAATCCTCTTTGGAACTTACTACGGATTTTATAGTCTCCATTACACTCACCCCCCGACATTGATTCTGAGCTCTCTGCCGATCAGCTCAGGATTAATGCTTTTCAGAACCCTAACGCTTGCTCCTGTTGGATATGGCAGCATCTCCATTACCGTTGTCGCTATTCTCTCAAGTTCTGGTACTACGTTAAACGGGAGGCTTTGGATGACGTTTTCATTAATAACGTAGAATGCCTTTCTTTCCTTTCTGCCCACGAACCGCTGGATCGCCAGGAAGATGCGATAGACATCCGTGGGGTTTCGTATCACAAGGAAGATGTTCTCAACTCCAAGGACAAGGTTTATGATAGGGGGCCGCAGCTCGTTAAGGGTCTTTTTGCTTGCTTCTTCGTAGTTTTCAAGGTAGACCCTCGGATCGGGATGAAAGGGTACTTTGGCCATCACGTTTCCAAGTTCATATTTCCCCCCGGTTTTCAGGACATACACGCTATCGAGGTCAAGGGGGAGATTCAGGGTTTTGGCATGAATCGCTAGGGTGTGGAGGGAATCGAAGTTGTCATCCACAAGTAGGGGAATCCCCTTTTCTTGAGAATAATCAATGAAGAATCTTAGGACGAACTCTGGAATGTATGATGTGCGGTATTTTAACAGGACAGTCTCTCCGGGCAGAATTGAGTCTATAATTTCGGTGGCTTTCTCCCACTTCATAAGTCCCACCTTTTTAGGTTCTGAATGAATTAATATAAAGATTTGCAATGATGTTTAGTTAAAGGGGTGCTGAGTAACTCTCAGGAATTTAGAGTTGTGGTGTTGATGGCAACTTTTTTCGCGATGGTGTTTTAGGCTACCATCTAGCGATTTCCTCGGGGGTTCCTGGGAATTCTTTTCCTATTATATCTGGAAACAGGGCCTTCTTGGGGATGACAACGTGGGTTCCGTTTTTTATCTTTATCTCAACGACGGTGCTGGCGATTTCCTCAAGTTCCGGGAGCGGGTTGAACCTCAGCGTTGACAGCACGGGGCTGTTGACTATGTAGAAGGATTTCCTGTTGGGGTTCCCCAAGAATTCTTTGAGGTATGCTATGAACATGTAGAACTCCCTGCGTGTCTCAAGGAACGCAAACAGTCTCTCCATGCCCAGGACTATATGGATGTGTTTTCCGGATGAGAGTGTGGCGTTGGCAACTTTCCTGTGTCTTGTTATATAAAATACCGGTTCGACATCGAGGTGTATCCTGTCGACTACCACTCCGAAAGTCTCCATGCCCCCGGTTTTAATCACCCTTACGTCGGAGAAATCCTCCTCAATGTCGAGTAACCTCAGGTGCTTCCTCACGAGTGCAAGGGAGTCCAACACGTCGTCAATGTAAACAGGCAGACCTCTCTCCCTGGCATACTTCACGAGGACATAGGTGGCCAGCGCTGTTCCGTAGGGTGAGTCGTCCTCCATCAGTATTACGTCCCCGAAGGGGGCGGCCTCTATGAACTTAAACGTGGTCTCCTTTGCCACCGGCTGCATTTACTATCACCCCTATTGGAATCTCAAGCTCCCTCCCGATCAGCTCGAAAATGGGGCTTTTTTTGAAGATGATTCTGCCTGAAGCAGGGGTGGGAAATATTTCGACCACCGTGCTGGCTATGCGCTCCATCTCCGGCAGGGGGTTGAACTCCAGCCCCTCGGCGGTCTTTTTGTTCACGAGGTAGAAGGCCCGCCTTGGGTTTCCAAGGAACTTCTGTATCCGCGTCATGACGAGGTAGAACTCCCTGATTGTATGGACAAAGGCGAATATTTTTTCGAAGCCCAGGACTATGTTTATGGATTCGCCCACGGATGAGACTATCTTTTTTCCCACATCTTCATACTTTTTGACGTAGATGTCTGGAGAGTCGCTGAAGTTTATCCTGGATACTATATTGCCGACGTCAACATGCCCGTCGGATTTTATTACCAGAACATCGCTGAAGTCCTCATGAATCCCCCACAGGGCGAGGTGCTTCTGTATGACGTGGAGCGCGTCAAAGTTGTCGTCTATCACAACGGGCACTCCCTTTTTCCGTGCGTACATCAGGAGAGTCAGCGTCGCGAACTCCGGAACGTATGATGGGTAGTACTCGACCAGGACGGTTTCCCCGGGCTTTACGGCGTCTATTGCCTTCAAAAGTTCATCGATGCTGTCCATTGCACATCCCCCGTATAACATGGTTATTCCGGGTGATATATATTCCTTTTGTTTACATCTTTGGAAAATTTTCGAAGGCACCGGGGAAATACAGAGAAAAGTAAAAAGTGAAACTTACAATTTGACAAGATGCACCGAACACGAGATGCAAGGGTCGAATGCCCTCACCGTCTCCTCAAGGCGCCCTATCATCCTGCCCTCGTCGACTTCTCCGTAAAGTTCCCTGGCCTCTTTCAGGAGGCTGGCCTCTATCATCGCGTGGTTCAGCGCGGTTGGGGTTATGATGTTGGAGTAAGCGATATTGCCGCTATTGTCTATCCTGTAGTGGTGGATGAGCAGCCCCCGCGGGGCCTCGACGTAGCCGATTCCCTCCCCTTCCCTTGGCTCAACGGGGACGTTTTCCCCTTCGATGCCCCTATCGAGCAGGGTCTTTGCTATTTCGTTCGCCCTTTCTAGGGAATACACAAGCTCTATCGCCTGGGCCAGGTTGTTGTAGCTGACGTAGCCGGTTTCCAGTTTCTCCCTGTGCTCCTCAAAGAGCCTCCTGGCGGTGGGTGTGAGCATCTCCGACTTCAGGAGAAGCCTCGGTAGCGCTCCGACAAAGAACGCCTCGCCCTTGTAGCGGCTCTGCTTGGCGAAGCTGTAAACGAGGGAGCGCTCCTCTATCCTCTCGGTGTAGTGGAACTCCCCGGGCTCGTCGGATATCAGCTTTTCACCCCAGAGGTAGCCGTCGGTGGCGACGAAGTGTTTCGCTTTTGCCCCGTAGGGGTCTAACTGTGCGAAGAGCCTCACGGCACGTCTTGCCAGTCTTAGAAGGGCTTCGCTTTCCCTCTCTATTTCCTCCAGTTCTTCAACGGTCGGATACCTCCCAAATCCTCCCGGCTTGACGTTTATGCCGTGTATCTCCCTGCCGCCCACCACTACCCTGAGCCTGTTGCCAAAGGCTTTGAGCGCCAGTCCCTCCTTCACGAGTTCGCCGTGCTTCGTGGCCATCCTTATTGCGTCGGGGTAGCCGAAGACGTCAGGTGCAACGAGGAGGTATAGGTGGAGTGAGTGGCTCTCAAGGAACTCCCCTATCAGACCGAGCTCCCTGAGGAGCGTTATCTCCTCCGGGACTTCAACCCCAAAGGCCCTCTCGATTCCAATGACTGAGGCAACGCTGTGCGATAAATAGCAGATGGCGCATATCCTCGCTTCAAGGTCCGGAACGTCGTAGTAGTGTCTCCCCAGGGTGAGCAGTTCGAAGAATCTCGGCCCTTCGATGATCTGAAGCCTGACGTCCTTTACCTCGCCGTCCTCGATGACTATCTCGGCTTTGCCGTTGCCCTCAACACGCGTGAATTCCCGCATCTCAATTATCATGGCTCCCACCCCGCAAAGGTCTTGAACTTCCTTATGATGTACTCGTCATCGTAGCCGAGGCTCTTGAGTATCTCGTACTCGCTGGCCGGGTTCACCTCTCCGGGTAGCGGGCCTCTGCACCCTATGCACCCAAGGCCGGAGCGCACGCAGACGGCTTTGCAGCCGCCGTAGGTTATCGGGCCGAGGCAGGGAAGGCCTCTCTTCACCAGCACACACTCGTACTCGTTGAGCTTGCACTCAAGGCAGACCGGGTAGTCCTTTCTAACGGGCTCGATGCCCTTGGCGATGTCCATGAGCACCTGGTAGACTTCCTCCTTGTCGTACGGGCATCCGGGGAGGGCGAAATCAACGGCGACGTATTCGACGACCGGTTTGGAGTCGAGGGCGCGCATCGGGTCCCCACCGTCTCCGTAAACTGCCTTCAGCTTCTCTCTGATGGGTAGCTCAACGCTCCCCTGAACGGAGCCGTGGGTCGCACATGTCCCCAGGGCTATGAGGTACTCCGAGTGGTTCCTCGCCTCCTTGAGCAGGTTCAGGTCGCGCTGGGTCGAGACGGTTCCCGTTACGAGTGCCACGTCGTAGTGGTTCCCCTCGCTCAGGCTGGTCGCCATGTGGAACTCGGTTATCTCGTAGAACTCGAGGAGGTCGAAGAGCTTCTCGTAGAGGAAGAGAATGTTTAGTGCACAGCCGCCGCAGTCTGTAAGCTCGAAAACCCCCAGCTTGAGCTTGTCCATCATATCAACCCCCTCGTGGAGAGAGCATCCCAGTAGGTGAAGACCGGTCCGTCCTTGCAGACGTACTTGATGGACGTGCTCGTTCCGACGATGCAGTGGCCGCACTTGCCTATCCCACAGCGCATGCGCCTTTCGAGCGTCATGTAAATCCTGCCCGGTGAGAGTTTTCTGTCGAGGAGCTCCCTTATCACGAACTTGTACATGACCGGCGGGCCGCAGATGAGGGCATAGGTCTTCTCCACGTCGAACTCCTCTCCCCTGAATAGGTCTGTGACGACACCCCTGCACACCCTGTCGGAGAAGCCCCTCTCCAGATAGATGCACGATGGGCTTTCAACCTCGTAGGCAAGCTTGACGCTACAGTTCATGGCCTCGCCGTGCTTCAGGAGGTGTATTATCTCGTCGCGGAAGAGGATGTCCTCATAGGCCTTCGTGCCGTAGAGGAGCCAGATGTGTTCGTATTTGCCGGTGTCTATGGCGTACCAGAGCACGGATCTTAACGGCGCCATCCCGAGGCCGCCGGCGACGAGGATAAGGTTCGAGCCCTCCATCTCCTCCATGGGGAAGCCGTTTCCGTAGGGCCCGCGGATCCCTATTATGTCGCCCTCCTTCATCTTGTGTATGAACTTTGTCATTCTGCCGGCTTTTCTAATGCAGAGCTGGAGGTAGCCCTTTCTCGTTGGGGACGAGCATATGCTTATCGGGAACTCTCCGAAACCGCGTATGTCAACGATGACGAACTGCCCGGGCCTGAACTCGAACTTCTCTCCAACTTCGGGGTCGAGGAAGCGTAGTGTGAAGAGCTTCTCCCTCGATGTCAGATCCTTCACTTCGAGAATCCTTGCGTCGTACGTCTGGTACGGGTTCTCGCTCATTTCAGAGACCCCCTAACCTCCTCAAGAACCTTAACGTGCTCTATCTTCGCCGGGCAGAACTCGTCGCATCTTCCACATCCGACGCAGTTGTAGCCCGCTGACGGGTCAAAGTAGCTCTTGCAGTAGTAGCGGTGCCTGAAGCGGTCCAAGCGAGTCGGCCTGAAGTTGTGGCCTCCGGCAACCAGCCCGTGGTTCTCCATGAAGCACGAGTCGTAGCGCCTCTCGCGGACTGCTTTGTAAGCGTCCATCCAGCGGTCGCAGACCTCGTAGCAGCGGCACGTCGGACAGACCATGTTGCAGTTGCCGCAGGCGAGGCATATCTCGGCGTACTTCTTCCACACCGGGCTGTTGTATGCCAGATCGAGCATATCGGCGAGGCCCTCCTGCGGGAGCTCCTTCTGGAACGCATTTGCGCGCCTCTCCTCGAACTCCTTGAAGTTGGCCAGGTCTTCGTCGGTCACCTCTTCGAACAGCTCACCGTTTTCCCAGGCCATCTCGTGGCCGCGGACGCTGCCTATTCTCACAAGCCATCCGTCGGGCAATTCGTGCAGGAACAGGTCGAAGCCGTCCATGGCGAAGTGCGTGCCGAGGCTCTTGCAGAAGCAGTACTCGTCCGGCATACAGCTTATCCCTATTATCAGGGTCTTCTCGCGCCTGCTCTTGTAGTACGGGTCAGCGGGCTCATCGAGGTACACCCTGTCGAGTATCTTGAGGCCGTGGATATCACAGGAATGGAGTCCAAAGAGAACCATCGGCTCTGCTTCTACCTCATCTTCCCAGCGGCCGTTTTTCAGCCTGAGAATGGCCTCTTTGGGCCTGAAAAAGAACTTCTTTGGCGGGAGCATGGTTCTGTTGTAGTCGAGAGCCATCTCGCTGGGGTCATGAACCTCCTGGAAAGAATATATGCTCCCCTTCCTTACTGGAGCATAGACAGTGCCCCAGGCTTCGAGTGACTTGAAGAACTTCTCAAAGTTTTCGGAAGGCAATTTTATGTATCTCAAGGGCATCACCGCCTCTAACGGGCTTACGATTTTAAGTTTGTAAAGGATTGATTTAAGAATTTTTCAAACAAACGGTTACCAACCAAATGTTACTAACTTGTACTTTAGTGCACGCTTATAAACATCAAAGTCGAAGTTTTTCCGAAAAACCCTTGCGGTGATGCAAAATGGAATCCTCCCTTGGTTATATCCGCTCTTATCCGCCGGAACCGAGCTCGCTGATTCCCCTTCTCCAGCGAACTCAGGAAAAGTTCGGCTACCTCCCCAGGGAGGCCCTTGAGGAGATAGCGAACTACGTCGGTGTCCCGCTCAGCAGGGTCTACGGCGTCGCTACCTTCTACGCCCAGTTCAGGTTTGAACCCCTCGGAAAATACGTCGTCAAAATCTGCCACGGGACGGCATGTCACGTGAACGGTGCCGTCAATATATCCCAGGCCATAACGGAGGAGCTTGGAATCCAAGAGGGGCAGACGACAGAGGACGGCCTCGTGACGCTGGAGCGCGTCGCCTGTCTCGGATGCTGCAGTTTGGCCCCGGTCATAATGATAAACGACAAGGTCTTCGGAAAGCTGAATCCTGACAAGGTCAGGAAGCTGATGAGAAAGCTAAGGGAGGGGAAGCTCGATGTCTGAAATCAAGGCCATCGCAGTCGGCATGAACTCCTGTGGAATAGCTGCCGGCGCGAGGGAAACCTACGAGGCCATAAAGGCCGAGATTGAGAGAAGAAACCTCGACGTGAAGCTCAAGATAGTCGGCTGTGTCGGCATGTGCTACCGCGAGCCACTGGTTGACATAATCACCGATGATGAGATAATCACCTACGGTCACGTCGACCCCAAGAAGGTCCCCCGGATTATAGAGGAGCATGTTATCAACGGAAAGCCGGTCGAGGAATGGATAGTCAAGCGCGACTGGTGGGAGGACGGCGAGAGAAAGACGTGGGACGTTGACGGCTACTTCGCAAAACAGAGGAAGATAGTGCTCGAAAACTCCGGCTACATAGACCCCGAGAACATCGACGAGTACATCGCCGTTGGAGGCTACGAAGCCCTCAAAAAGGCCCTCAAAATGGAGCCCGAGGAGATAATAGACGTCATCATGAAGTCCGGTCTGAGGGGGAGGGGCGGTGCGGGCTTCCCGACCGGCCTGAAGTGGAAGTTCGCCAGGGAGGCCAAGGGGGACGTGAAGTATATAGTCTGCAACGCCGACGAGGGCGACCCCGGGGCATTCATGGACAGGAACGTGCTCGAAGGCGACCCGCACCGAGTTATTGAAGGCATGATAATCGGTGCCTACGCGATTGGGGCAACCAAAGGGTTCATCTACGTTAGAGCAGAATACCCGCTCGCCATAAGGAGGCTGAGGATAGCGCTGAAGCAGGCTAAGGAGAGGGGCTTCCTGGGCGAGAACATCCTCGGCTCGGGCTTTTCCTTCGACATCGTCATCAAGGAAGGCGCCGGAGCGTTCGTCTGCGGTGAGGAAACCGCTTTGATAGCATCGATAGAGGGCAGGCGCGGAATGCCGAGACCGAGGCCGCCTTATCCGGCCCAGAAGGGCCTCTGGGGCAAGCCGACGAACATCAACAACGTGGAAACGTGGGCGAACGTGCCGTGGATAATCAAGCACGGCTGGGAAGCCTACGCCTCGATAGGAACCGAGAAGAGCAAGGGGACGAAGGTCTTCGCCCTCTCGGGCAAGATAAAGCACGGCGGAAACGTCGAGGTTCCGATGGGAATGACGCTGAGGGAGATACTCTACGAGATAGGCGGGGGAACCAAGACCGGCAAGAGGATAAAAGCCGTCCAGCTCGGTGGTCCCTCGGGCGGCTGTATTCCCGAGTACCTCTTCGACACCCCCGTTGACTACGAGAGCGTGAACGCTACTGGAGCGATAATGGGGAGCGGCGGAATGGTCGTCATGGACGAGGACACCTGTATGGTCGATGTGGCAAAGTTCTTCCTCGACTTTACCGTGAAGGAATCCTGCGGAAAGTGCACCTTCTGCCGTCTGGGCACTAAAAGGATGTGGGAGATTCTGGACAGGTTCACCAAAGGCGAGGCAACGGAGGAGGACCTCGAAAAGCTTGAGCGTTTGGCTTATCAGGTCAAGGCCGGCTCTCTCTGCGGCCTCGGACAGACGGCACCTAACCCGGTTCTGACGACGCTCCGCTACTTCAGGGACGAATACCTTGCCCACATCGAAGGGAAATGCCCCGCCAAGGTCTGCAAGCCGCTCATCAGGTACGTCATAATAACCGAGAAGTGCACGGGCTGTACAGCGTGTGCGATCTTCTGTCCCGTCAAGGCCATCAGCGGCGAGAGGCTCAAGCCCCACATCATTGACCAGTCTGCCTGCATCAAGTGCGGAACCTGCTACGAGGTGTGCCGGTTCAACGCCATAGAGATAGTCGATGCGGGGGGTGAGTGAAATGGTTAAGATCATAGTCAACGGGAAGGAAATCGATGCTCCGGAAGGAAAGCCGCTCATAGACTTTCTCCGTGAAATCGGGGAGCACGTTCCCGGCTTCTGCTACACGAGCGAGCTCGACCCCTACGGCTCCTGCAGGCTCTGTCTCGTCTCCACCAGGAGGGGGGTCACCACCTCGTGCACCCTCAGGCCGATGGAGGGGCTTGAGTTAGAAACGCTGAGCGACGAAGTCGTTTCGATGAGGAAAACGGCGCTTGAGCTAATCCTCTCTGACCACTACGGCGACTGTATCGGCCCCTGTCAGGACGGCTGTCCGGCGCACAGCGACGTTCAGGGCTACCTCGCACTCATAGCGATGGGCAGGTACCACGAGGCGGTCAAGCTGATGAAGGAGAAGTACATCCTGCCGGCTGTGCTCGGAAGGGTCTGCCCGGCCTTCTGTGAAGAGAGATGTCGGAGAAACCTCGTGGAGGAGCCCCTCGCGATAAGGCAGCTCAAGAGATACGCAGCAGATTACGACCTTGAGCACGGCCCGTGGATGCCGGAGATTCCACCATCAACCGGAAAGAGAATAGCCGTCGTCGGCGGTGGGCCGGCAGGATTGGCGTGCGCATACTACCTCAGGACGATGGGTCACGAGGTCACGATAATCGAGGCGATGCCTCACTTAGGAGGAATGATGCGCTACGGAATCCCGCCCTACAGGCTGCCGAGGGACGTTCTGGACAAGGACATAGCGACGGTCATAAACACGGGAATAGAGGTGAAGACCAACACCGCTCTCGGAAGGGACGTGACCCTCGACGAGCTCCGCGAGAAATACGATGCCGTCTTCCTCGGCGTCGGCGCGTGGAGAAGCAGAAAGATGGGGATTCCTGGCGAGGAGCTTGAGGGAGTGATGCACGGCATAGAGTTCCTCAGGAAGGTCAACACCGGCGAAAAGGTCAAGCTAGGCGAGCGCGTCATAGTCGTCGGCGGCGGAAACACCGCGATGGACGTTGCAAGGACTGCCTTAAGGCTTGGAGCCAAGGTTACCGTCGTTTACCGCCGCTCGAAGGCTGAGATGCCCGCCAACGAGAGGGAAGTTGAAGAGGCAATCGAGGAAGGCGTCGAGTTCCTCTTCCTCACGAACCCGGTGAAGATTCTTGGAAAAGATAAGGTCGAGGAGGTAGAGCTGGTCAGGATGCGCCTCGGCGAGCCGGATTCAAGCGGAAGGAGGAGGCCGATACCGATAGAGGGCTCGAACTTCAAAGTTAAAGCGGACAACGTGATTTTGGCGATAGGCCAGTACTGCGACGAGGAGTTCTTAAAGGCCCTCGGCATCGAGGCGAAGCGCGGAAAGGCGGTCGTTGATGAGGTGACGCTCCAGACGAGCGTTCCAGGTGTATTCGCTGGCGGCGACCTCGTCCTCGGGCCATCAACGGTCATCGAGAGCATAGCCACCGGAAGAAGGGCCGCGATAATGATAGACCTGTACCTCAAGGGCAAGCTGGAGAAGGCTAAAGCCGTTCTCACCGAGCCCGAGAAGCACATCGAGGAAGTTTTAAGCGATGATGACCTTTACAAGGTTCTCTTCGACCTCAGGCCCTACAACCACTGGAAGAAAGTAACGGAGAAGGACTACGAGGGCGTTGAAAGAAAGCCGAGGGCGAGGGTTAGGCTCCTCGACCCGGAAAAGAGGAAGAGAACCTTTGAGGAGGTCGAGCCGGCCCTAACCGAGGAGCAGGTTCTTGAGGAAGCGAGGCGCTGTATGAGCTGCGGCTGTATGGAGGTCTTCCGCTGCAAGCTGAGGGAGTACGCAACGCTCTACAACGCTCAACAGCACGCCTTTGAGGGAGAGCAAAACAAGTTCGAGCTCGACGAGGGCCACCCCTTCGTTACCCTCGACAACAACAAGTGCGTCCTCTGCGGCCAGTGCGTCAACTTCACCCACGAGATAGCCGGAGAGGGAGTCCTCGACTCCCTCTTCCGGGGTTTTAAGACTAGAATCTCACCGCCGCTCGGGGAGAGCCTCGGAGACATGGAGGGCCGGTTTATAGGCGAGATGATAGACCTCTGTCCCGTTGGGGCGATAACCGAGAAGCTTCCGTTCGTCAAGCCCGGGCCCTGGAAGACGAAGCCCATCAAAACCGTCTGCAACGGCTGTTCCTTTGCCTGCGAGATGGCTATTGAGGTCTACGACGGCATGCTCGTGAGGGCTTCCCGCGTCGAGGGCTCGTGGAACAAGCATATCTGTGACGTCTGTCGCTTTAACAGGCCCTGGGCCGAGGATTTAACCGGGCCGCTCCTCAACGGAAAGCCGGTGAGCTGGGAAGAAGCCAAGAAGTTCCTCACCGAGAGGAGCTACGCCCTGATTTTGACGCCGGAGCTCACCAACGAGGAGATAGCGTTCTTCAAGGAGTTCGCGGCTAAAAACGGCATCCCGATAGGCTCGACCGTGAGCGGAAGCCCATCAATCGCCACACTGGAGGACATCAAGAAGGCAAAGCGCGTTCTCCTGAAGGCCGACGTTGAGAAGTTCCCGCTCCTCAAGATACTATTGAAGGGGAAGGAGCTCGTCGAGGAGGACTACGACGTTGTGATACTTGAGGGGTCAGCTGAACCGCTGGAGGTGCCGACGTTAATCCTCCACGAAGGCGTCAATGCCGCTGGTCTTATCAAGGCGGGAATAACTGGAATCCCGGAGAGCGAGGCCTATGTCGTCGTTGGCCGGCCGGCAAAAGAACTGCCCGGGGACGTCCTCGTGATTCCGGCTGGGGTGTGGGCAGAGAAGAGCGGAACGGTAACGAACGCCTTCGGGATGGAGCTGAAAATGGAGAAGGTGGGGGAAGGCTACTCGCCGGTGGAGCTTTTCTCGTGATTTTTCTCATCTTTTTTGCTGTCATTATGCATATTCTCGAATTTCGACTGGAGATTATATTATGTGGTGTAGAAAACCGGGGAAAGGGAGGAACGGCTCGAAGAACTCCTCAAAAAGCCTTATGGAAACTCGAGCTCATAGGCCTTTACACGGTAGTGCTTAGGCTGGTTGAAGAAGGGAAGTTTGAAGGGGCGGAGGAGCTTCTCCGGGCGTTTTAACTGAAGACTAAGAGGAATGTAAAAAGTCATGGGGGTCAAATCACCGCCGGAACGCCCGGAATCCTTGGGAATGGCTGCACCTCTGCGATGTGCTTTGCCCCGACCATGTAGCGGACCAGCCTCTCTACGCCGATTCCCGCTCCCGCGCTCGGCCTTAACAGGCCAGCCTTGGCCACCTCCAGATACGGTCTGAAGGCTTCGAGGCTTATCCCCGCTTTCTTCATCTTCCTCACGATGACCTCGTACTCCCACTCCCTCTCGCCGCCGCTCGACACTTCGCCGTAGCCCTCCGGCAGGTAGAGGTCGTAGTTCCTGAAGTGGCCTGGCCTCTCCGGGTCCTCTCTGTCGTAGAACTCCCTCTCGATGTCGGTAACCCAGAACGGCTCGTCCATGACTTTGCTGGCCTCGTCCTCGTCCCCGAACTCCTCTTTTATCTCTTCCAGCGTGAAGCGCTTGAAGGGTGGTCTCACTTTAGGCACCTCTCTCTCCAGCCCCCAGCTTCTCGCCTCCTTGAAGAGGCCGCTTATGAGCCCCTCGATTAGGCCCATCACGTTGTCCATGCTGGCGTAGGCTATCTCGAAGTCGAGCTGGGTGAACTCGTAGGCGTGCCTTCCGTCGTCGGCTGAGCGACCTTCGAGCCTTATGTTCGGCGAGAGGATGAAGAGCTTATCTATCCCCATCGCCACCGCCATCTGCTTGTGGAGTATCATGCTGTGGGTCAGCCTCAGCCTTGAGCCGTAGACCTCGACCTCCGGGGGCTTTAGGGCTTCCTCTGCCGCAGGATCCGGCCAGAGCGGGTCTGTGATGGAGCTGAGCATGACCGGCAGCATCCACTTGAAGCCCTTCGCCACCATGTATCTTGTCATATAGTCAATAACTCTCGTCTGTATTTCCATAACTGGTTCAATTTTTCTGGTCACGATTTGGAGAGCGTTCATGTATATCACCTGATTTTTGTCACTGATTTTCCCCTTTATGACTTTTATGCAAAAACTTTTGGATTTTGGGCAAAATCTGACATTAAACTGAAGCTATTTTCGAATAATTGACAATGCCCCGTGTGATAATTGACATCTGGTGGACAGTGCTGGCGATAGCGTTATAACGCCAGTCGAGAACCTTATACGGTGGTAAGACATGGGAGTGTACATATTCACGCCGGAGGACCTTATACGATACGGCTCGGCAACCGAGGAGCACTTCGAGGTCTTGAAAAATGCGGTTCTCTCCAGGAAGGACATACTCGTGGTCGGATCGAGCCGCTCCGGAAAGACCAAACTGGTGGAGGCTCTGATGCACTTCATACCCGACGACTGGAAGGGGGCCGTTATAACCGCCTATGGGGAGTTTAAGCCCTTCAAGCCCAACATAGTCGTCATCGATACTCAGTTCGACAGACAGTCCCTTGAGGGACGCACGTCGGATGTTATATCGAAAATAAAAGCGCTGAACCCCGACTATATCGTCATCGACACCATCCACACGGTTGATGTTTCAAGAATCTTCCGTGAGCTCATAGACGACTACGCGTTCATAGTGACCTCCCTTGCCCTCACGAACGACATAAAGGACGAGGTCAGACACTGGCTCAGGATAAGCGGGGAGACCTTCAACAAGTTCGACATCGTCGTGGAGCTCAGGAGGGACTGGAGGACGGGAATGAAGAAGATAAACCGCATTTATGAGGTAAAGGACGGAGAGCTGAGGGCCGTCATTTAGACCCTCTTACCTTTTCCTTCAGCTTTCTCCATCCGTCCATTATCGCGTCTCTGACCTTTCTCTGTTCTTCCCTCGTGAGGTAGCCCTTCCGCCACGTGACGTACATGAGGCCGTTGAACGCGAGCGTGGCCACCACTGCTAGGAGCAGGGAGTTGACGGCGACACCGGCTATCGTTTTCTGCGTCCTCCTGAACATTCCGAGGGCGACGTAGTCGTTGGGGGTCATGTGCCTCATGGGCAGAACGGCTCTCTCCGTCCCGTTCTGTGGTAGCAGTGAGAGCATGTGGTTCCAGGTTACGGTGTAAACGTTGATGTGCGTTCCGTTGACGGTGCAGTTTGGTATTACCCTGTTCTCCTCTTCCCAGAGGCAGCTTCCATTACTGAGGAACCTCCCGTGGACGTTGGTGTGGTCATAGGTCTGGAAATAGAAGGTGCCGTTGTCTGGGTTCACTTTCACGACCTCTATGTCCTGAGTCGCCCCGCCGTAGACGAGACCCCGGAAGAGGCGGTAGAGTTCGTCTATCAGGGAGTTGCTGAAGTACTCGTCCTCCCAGACGATGTAGTAGTAGAGGTCCCCGCCATAGTCTACCATGTAGAGGATTCCAATGGGCCTGTCATCCGGAGCTGTATGGACTATGGGTGCATACTGGTAGACCTTCTCGCTCTCTCCGGGCATGTATCCCTCAAGGGAGTACCCGCTTGAGGTGAGACCGACGAGCCAGAATATGAAAAAGTTGAGAAGGAGCCATACGGCGAGCCACTTCTTTGGTACCATAACATCCACGGGATAAAAGGGGAGGAATTCAAGCCTTAAGTTTTTCTATGACCTCACGGAGGTTGGCGAGCATGTCCTCGATGTCCTCGAAGGTCATGTAGCCCATGTTGCCTATGCGGAAGGTCTTCTCTGCCACGCTTCCGTAGCCCTTGGCCAGCTCGAAGCCGCGCTCGCGCATGGCGTTGTAGACGTCGACGCCCTTCATTCCCTCAGGGACGACGACAGCAGTGATGGTCGGGCTCTCGTAGCCCGGCTCGGCGAGAATTCCGAGACCCATCTCCTTGACACCTTCCCTGATCATCTCACTCCTCTTCCTGTACATGTCGAGCCACTTCTCTTTTCCACCCATCTTTTCGACAATCCTCAGAACGACGTTGAGACCGAACACCTGCGGGAGCGGTGGGGTTGAGGGCGTTCCCTTCTTCTTTTCGTTGAACTTCCTGTAGAGGGGCAAGTCGAAGTACCAGCCGCGCTCCGGCATCTTCTCGGCTATCTCAAAGACGCGCTCGCTGACGGCGGCAACGGCAAGCCCAGGCGGGACGCCGAATGCCTTCTGTGAGCTGGCAAATATCATGTCGAGACCCCACCTGTCAAATTTGATGTCGGCGCCGCCCATCGCGGAAACGGCGTCAACGAAGAGGAGCTTGTCGTGCTCGTGGACGACCTTCGCCAGCTCCGGGAGCGGGTTGAGAACGCCGGTCGAGGTCTCGTTGTAGGTTATCGTAACCGCAACGACGTCGGGGTTCTTTCTCAGGGCCTCGTCGAGCTCCTCGGGCTTGATGGCTTTCCCGGGCTCCTTTTCGAGGACGACAGCTTTCCGGCCGTTGGTCTCAACGACATCTTTGAACCTGTTGCCGAATGCCCCTATCGTGGTGACCAGAACCTTTTCTCCCCTGGGGACGGTGTTTCTCACCGCGGCCTCCATGAAGCCCGTTCCGGAGCTGGGGAAGATAATTATCTCGCCCTTATCTGCCTCAAGAAAAGCCTTGAGCCTGTTGAGGGTATCAACGTGAACTTCCTTCGCTTCGGCCGAGCGGTGACTGAACATCTGAACGCTCATTATTGCAAGAACCTCTGGAAAACATGCGACTGGTCCGGCGGTAAAGAGCTTGTACTTCGGCTTGACGAGCTCGTAAACCTCCCGGTAGGCCTCCTCATACTCCATGTTGAACCTAAGCTCCATCAGCATCACCTCGGCGGGAGTTTGGAGGGGAGATATAAAAAGGGTTCGCTGGCGGTCCGGGTTCTCCTCTGAAGCTCCGTTCTTTTACCTAATTCTTTGCTGAAAAATCTTCGGCACAGTCAAGACTTTTAAAAGCTTCACCCCAACGTTTAGAAGGTGGTCGTATGGAATCCAGACGTCTGGTCGGAATACTGCTGCTCATACTGTCGGCCTTCACCGGCACGATAGCCTTCCGCCTCGCCACCCCTGCCATAGCCTTCTATACCCGTGATATACTCCAGGCCTCGATGCTCTCTGTTTCAATTGTCTCGATGTCGTTCGTGCTCGCGAGGGCATTTTCCTCGGTCTTGGGTGGGTTTATCCTTGAGAGGGGTAAAAAGCTCGTCTATATCGGCGCGATGGCGATGATGGGGAACGCCCTGGCTGTCCAGCTCTACCCCCTGACCTCAACCTGGGTTCAGGTTGCGGGAATAAAGCTCCTCAACGGCTTTCTAAACGGCCTCAGCTGGCCGATGGCGCAGTTTGTGATAGCAGTCGCAACGCCGAAGGAGATAAGGGCGAGGGTTACGGCGATATACTTCTTCTTCGGCAGCATTGCTTCCCTCCTTGGAAACTACGTCTACGCCTACACGATAGACCTCGGACTTGCCAAGCAGATGTGGATTTCTTCCGCGTTCTTTGTCCTGACGGGTCTGATAATGGTGGCCAGCTATGCTCTTCTATACGGGAGGATAACGCCCAGGAGAAAGAGAACACCCGACGGTGAAAGGCCGAGCCTCGACCCGAGGAGGGTTCTAATCATCGCCTCGCTCATGGCGGTGATAGTGGCTTTCACTTCCGGTGAGATAACCTACGTCTACGTTTCTGAGGCCCTTGGTATGGAGAAAGCAAGAACCGCCACGCTCATCGGCTGGGCGGGTTTCCTCGCCGCGATGCTGAGCTACTTCGCTTCCTGGCTCGCCGACGTGAGGAGCGAGAGGCGGATGGTTCTGCTTACCTCTCTGTTAGCGGCTCTTTCGCCGCTCCTCGCCGCGGTAAAGACCGCCCCGACGGTTTTCCTGGGGATATTCCTCGCCCTCTTCGCCTTCCAGAGCTTCAGACCGGTGTCTAGAAAAATACTCGCTTCCTACCACCGCTCATCGCTGGCCATTGGAGGTGTAAACGGCGTCCAGAACCTATCGACTTTCCTGGGAGGAATGCTGTTCGGTTTTGCGTACTCGCTGGGCGAGCTTCACGGTATCTTGACGTTCAACCTTGCCCTGCTGGCATTCACGCCGGTTTCGGTGGCTCTGCTCTGGCAGAGTGTTAAGCTTAAAGGCGGAGGGGAGTGAGTGCCCTTTGGTGGAAACTCCAAAACTTTTATAAAAGCGACGGCAAGCTAAGTTTAGGCTTAGCTCTCATTGGGATTACTGCGGGTGCTGATAACCCCTTGAAGGGGTAACGGGCCGAAGACCCGGCCTTCGGGCTGATGTCCGAAACCGGCGATGGGAGTAGGAAAAGCCCGTAAACCGATTCACTCGGAGGTCAGGCTCATTTGGAGGTGAGAGTATGGGACTGAGACCAGCCAAGATTGATAGGGACGTTGACAAGCCCGCTTACACGAGGAGGGAATACATACGCGGTGCGCCCGGTCCGAAGATAACGATATTCGACATGGGCAACCTTTCGGCTGAATTCCAGTACGAGGTCAGCCTTCACGCCGAGCAGGCCATGCAGATAAGGCAGAACGCCCTTGAGGCCATCCGTATCCAGGTGAACAGGTACCTCCAGAAGAACGTCGGAAGGAGCAACTACCACTTCAAGATAAGGGTCTATCCTTTCCAGGTTCTCCGTGAGAACCCGATGGCCACCGGAAGGAAGGCCGACCGTTACGGAAACGGTATGCGCAGGCCCTTTGGAAAGCCGATTGGACTTGCTGCCCGCGTCAAGAAGGATCAGAAGATACTCACCGTCTGGGTAAACGAGAACCACCTCAAGTTCGCCCTTGGAGCGATGCACAGGGCCAAGATGAAGCTGCCCTACAGTGCCTACTACAGGATCTACGACAAGGAAGGCAACGACATCACCACCAAGGTTCTTTCGACCATGAAGCGCTAAAGCGCAACGCTGAAGCGCAGCTCTTGTCCTCTTCTACATTTTCCATTGTGTGTTTTGTGCCCCTGGCCGATGGCTTTTGTCATATATTCATAATGATTATTAACGATGCCACCCAACTTAGACTGGTGGGACGATGGTAAGCTCAAGCTTTAGGGCAACCCTTCTCAAGCTCGGCGTTCCCGAGGACAGGCTGGCGGTTCTTGAGGGCAAGGGTGGAGTTGTGGAGGGGGAATTCGAAGGCATAAGATACGTCCGCTTCCGGGACTCCGCCAAGGGCTTCCGGCGCGGGACGGTCGTCTTTGAGAACGGCGACGTTGTTCTGGGCTTCCCCCACATAAAGCGCGTCGTCCAGCTGGGTAGGGGGATAAAGAGGGTCTTTAAGAACAGACCCTTCTACGTCGAGGAGAAGGTGGACGGCTACAACGTCCGCGTCGTGAAGGTGAAGGACAGAGTTCTCGCTCTAACGAGGGGCGGATTTATCTGTCCCTTCACGACGGAGAGGATACTGGACTTCATAAACGATGAGTTCTTCAAAGATTACCCAAACCTTGTCCTGGCCGGCGAGATGGCCGGGCCGGAGAGTCCGTACATTGTCGAAGGGCCTCCCTACGTGAAGGAGGACATAGAGTTCTTCCTCTTTGACATCCAGGAGAAGGGAACCGGGCGAAGCCTTCCGGTGGAGGAAAGATATAAACTTGCCGAGGAGTACGGGATCGAACAGGTGGAGAGATTCGGTCTCTTCAACCGCTCTCGTATAGATGAACTTTATGACCTCATCGAACGGCTCAGCAGGGAGAAGCGCGAGGGAGTAGTGATGAAAACGCCCGACATGAAGAGAATCGCGAAATACGTTACTCCCTACGCCAACATCAACGACATTAAGATAGGCTCTCACATATTCTTCGACCTGCCCCATGGCTACTTCATGGGGCGGATTAAGCGCCTCGCCTTCTACCTAGCCGAAAAGCACCTCAGGGGCGAGGAGTTCGATGAGTACGCGAAGGCCCTCGGAAAGGCCCTCCTCCGGCCTTTCGTTGAGAGCATCCACGAGGTCGCCAACGGCGGCGAGGTCGAGGAGGTCTTTACGGTGAGGGTGAAGAGCATAAGCACCGCCCATAAAATGGTGACCCACTTCGAGAGGCTCGGCGTGAAGATCCACATCGAGGACATAGAGGATCTGGGCAACGGCTACTGGAGGATAACATTCAAGAGGGTCTATCCGGACGCCACGCGGGAGATAAGGGAGCTGTGGAACGGCAGGGCGTTTGTGGATTGAAGCCGAAAGGCTTAAATTATTATCCTGTCAAAGATTATCTTGGTGAAGATAATGTTTGTCAATCGAAAAGATGAGCTGGCTCTCATTGAGTCTTTCTACTCTTCTGGCAAAAAGGAGATCCTGATTCTCTACGGGCGCAGGCGAGTTGGAAAGACCGAACTCCTAAAGAGGTTTATTCGGGGGAAGAATGCCCTCTATTTTTTAGCCGACAGGGACGGACTGGAGTCAAATGCTAAAAGATTTTACTTTGAAGCGGTGGAGGTTCTTGGACTTCCTAAGCTGGAGGTGAGGGACTTTAGAGAGGCTTTCGAGTTGATAAAGCTCAGGGCACCCGAGAGGTTTGTCGTTGTCATAGATGAGTTCTCCTACCTTCTCCTCGCGGACAAGAATACTCCTGCGGTTTTCCAGCACGTGATAGATGAAATCCTTGACGACCGATTTTTCCTAATTTTGAGCGGCTCGATAATCGGCCTTATGGAAGGGTTGATGAACTATACCAACCCCCTCTATGGCAGAAGAACGGCACAGCTTAAGCTTAAGCCCTTGAACTTCTTCCATGTTCGAGAATACTTCAAAAACGCGCCCATCGAAACCGTCGTGAGGATATACTCGGTAACTGGCGGCGTGCCCATGTACTTCCGGCTCTTTGAGGGAAAGAACTTCGAGGAGGAGCTTTTGAGGGTGGCGTTCTCGCCTACGTCCATACTCTACGAGGAGCCAGAGTTCATCCTGAGGGAGGAACTGGGTGACGTGCACAGGTATTATCTAATTCTTGAGGCGATGGCCCTTGGAAAGCACAGGGTGAGTGAGATTGCGAACTTCGCGGGAATCGAAGTCAAAGACATGCCAAAGTACCTGAGGACTTTAATCTCTCTCGAACTCGTTAGGCGCGAGGTTCCCGTTACGAAATCCGAGAGGAGCAGAAAGGCCCGCTACTATCTCAACGACAACTTCTTCGCATTCTGGTTCCGCTTCGTAAAGCCGAACCGGGGAAGGATAGAGATCGGGACGTTCGAGATGGACTGGAATGCCTTCAACGCCTACGTGGGAAAGGCATTTGAAGATATGGCGAGGCAGTTCCTCATTGAGCTGAACAAAGCCGGAAAGCTTCCCTTTAGGTTTACGAAAATCGGCCGCTGGTGGCACAAGAGGGAGGAGATCGACATCGTTGCCCTCAACGAGGGGGAGAAGAAAGCCCTCTTTGTGGAAGTCAAGTGGAAAGACCTTAGCTTGAGGGAGGCTCGGGGTATTTTGAAGGACTTGGAGAGGAAGGCCGAGCTTGTGGGGCTGGAAGGGTGGGGGAAGCATTGCGGACTGGTGGCGAAGGGCATCGAGGGAAAGGAAAAATTCAGGGCTGGAGGCTGGCTCGTGTGGGATTTGGCTGATTTCGAAAGGCTTATCTCTTCTGAAAGCGGAGTTTGAGATGGTGGTACCCTTGTCGCTTTTGCCTTTGGCCAGAATGTTCATATTTGGGGGGAAGAAGAAAAAGGAGGAAAAGCCAAAGAAGAGCTTCGAAGAAAAGTTGGAGGAATGGGCAAAGAGACATGGCCTGCCGAAGGAGTCCATAGAACACATTGCTTTCCTGTATGTGAATGCTAACAAAGGACTTCTCAAAATACTGGCAAGAGCGGATCCCGAAGGGCGACACGACAGAGTTTCAAAAGCCCTTGGGACAAAAAAGATGCCTTCAGGATATATATCACTCACATAAAAGATGCTGACTACCAAAAACTAAAACACGAACGAGACCCCCGTGCGGCAAGATTTCCAATACTCCACGGACTACTTACTCTCGCACTAATCCATCACACCGGAACGAGCTACGAAACCCTCGGAGAGGCTGTTCGAAGAGCACTAGACAATTGGATACTTCGTGGATATTACTATGAAGACATAAAGCGAAATCCAGAATTGTTTATAAATGAGCTCCTCAGACAGCTAGAGAAAAGACAGGCGATAATCAACAAAGAACTCGCAGAAAAAACCTGCGTGCAGCATTGGAGAAAGCGATAAAAATCACTGATAAGATGCCGCCAGACTTCAAAGATCCCGAGAAAGTACGGGCCGTTGGAGATGCGATATCAGGCATTGCTGACGATCCAATCCACATCCTCAAACAGGCGGGCATCGACATAGAGCCAGAACTTGAGGAGTTCCTGCAGTTCCTAGCGGAGATCGGCGGGGAGAAGGTGGAACCAGAGGGACAAATAAACGTGGCGAGAGTTCCCAAACCCTCCGGAGAACTTGCCGAGGCAAAGCTCGAAGTCCTCTCCATTCTTCACGGCCTCGAATTTGCGGGCTTCTCCGAGGAGGCTAAGCAGAAGGCTATCGAGAGACTCTCCGCAAGGATAGGGGAAGTTTCCGCCGAGAAGCTAACGCCCGAGAACCTTCAAAAGCTTGGCCTCTGCGCCTTTGCAGTCGAGATGATAAAGAGCGGAAACTTCGAGAGGCTGGGAGAGATCGAGAGGATTTAAGCCCTCTTTCTGGTCTCCTCCTTAATCCTGAGGTACTCCTCCTTGGTGAGCGGGAATTCTTTAGCGGACTTGAGAAATGAGTTTATTAGCTTTACCTGCTGTTTGAAAACCTCATCTGGGTTCTCCTTCAACCTTTTCACGTACAGCCTTATGAAGGCCAGTCTCTCCTCCATATCGCGCTTAGAACGATACTTCGACGTTGAGCCTCTTCGCGTATTCACGGAGCATCACCCAGTCAAGCTCCTCTTTAAATAGTTCGTACAGGAAGAAGGCATCCTCAAAGTCCTTATCACTTCCGAGGTAGAGCTTGTACGCTATCTGCAGTTCTATCGGTGAGATGTAAATCCTCCTGCCGCTGAGCTCCACGGGAATTCTCTTTTCAAGGGCCTCCCGGTGGAAGTAGTCCTTTGGAAACTTTATCTCCGCATTTGGAATTATTTCTCCCTGCCTTGCCATCCTTATTCCCATTCTCTGGAGGAGCATTTCATAGAGGCCCCCGCAGTCCTCCGGGTTGAGGAACTCGAAGCCCCTTAACCTTGCCTCATCGCACATCTTCAGGAACCCCTCTTCTGAAACTCTCTCGATTACAAAGTCCACGTCCTCAGTTCCGCGGGAGCGACCGAAGAGAATCGTGACGTAGCCGCTGACTATTACATAGGGCGCGTATTTTCCTATGAGCTCGACCACGTTCAATACGAACTTATCCAGCTCACTCAGCTCGCGGTTGATTATGATGGGCTTTCTCATCCTAATTCCCATGCTATCCCCATTGATTTTTGCTCCTTGGTGTATTTATCCCTTTCCCGCTCAACTTGCACCCCCACAAGTTACTTGCACCCCTGCAAGTTAAAAGGCTTTCCCCGAAACTTTTCTGGCGAAAAGTTTCATCAAAAGGTCCCGACGGTTCTCAATGCGGACGATTAACTTCGTGCACAATCCTGATCTTGCCGCTTTAATTTGAAGGGTTTAACTCCAAACAGGTGACTTCATGGTTTTGCACTCATTTTGGCACCCTAAGGGTGCCATTCTATTGATGAAACACTTGCACAAGGTTCAGAGGAATAAGCCCTCCTAAAACACGCCAAGGTTGTAACGTGCACAAAGGCCTATCTGCACTTCTCACCAGTAAACTCCATTTGATGAAACTTTGCGCAAGCAAAGTTTCTGGGGGGTGTGGGGGCGTTAGCCCCCCGGCAAGCTTTGCGCAAGCAAAGCTTGACCAAAAAGTTCTGACTGTTCAAGAGGGATGTGAAGATGGTGCATGCCTCGTCAAGTGGGCGGTTTGTTTGGGGTTTACTTTCATGAGAGCCCGTTGGCATGGGGTTTGCTCAAAAACAGCGCCCGAAGGGCGCTAAGGAGAAGAAACCCTTATCACGAGGATGGAGTTTAAAGCAAACCCTTAAATTAGGTTAGCACCTCTAAAAGGCATGCCATTTTTGATGAAACTTTTCTCCAGAAAAGTTTCTTAACGTGGGGTGAAACCCCACCTCGGGGGTTTGAGAGTACAGAGAGATAAGGGGGCGGAGCCCCCTTGTCTTTCGTTTGCAAAAAAATTATACACCTCCCAACCCAAAAAAGGGTGGAACGGTTCGAAAGCCTTTTAAATACTCTCCATAGACCCCACTTCAGCGTTGAAGTTAGCACAGCGAAGGATGACGGAAAAATGGCCTGGCACGTCTTCATTCCGGATTCGCTCCTCGAAGAAACCGACGACCCGAAAATCAGGACGTACAAGGTTGGTCAGATAGCCAGGGCCTGCGCTATATTCGGCGTTGAGCATATATGGATCTACAACGCTGGCGGCAGGGACGGAAGGTTCATCAAGACAATCTTGGAGTACGCGGAAACGCCCCAGTACCTCAGAAAGAGGCTGTTCCCCCTCATGCCGGAGCTCCGCTATGTTGGCGTCATCCCGCCGCTTAGGACGCCCCACCACAAGCTCAAGGGAAAACCAAAGGTCGGCGAAATCCGCGAGGGCTTCGCCTTCAGGAAAGGGAGGCGGGTTTACGCGGACATTGGCCTTGACGATCTTGCTCTGGTGGAGGGGGGCGTTGAGGGACGTGCAACCTTCAGAATCGTCTCAGTAAGGCCGCTCAGGGTGATACCAGCTAAACCGGTTGAATACTGGGGCTACAGGGTGCATCTCACGGGGAAGTCACTGGCAAAAACACTTAAAAAGGCCAGGCTGGATTTGGCGATTGCCACCTCCAGGAAGGGACGCGACATTCGGGAGGTGAAGCTTCCCCCACTTGAGGGGGAGGTCGGATTCATCTTTGGCTCACCGAGGAAGGGCGTGATGGAGCTCCTCGGCGAGGAGGAATATGACTTTGATCTAATCCTCAACACCATTCCAAATCAGCGGACGGCCACCGTCCGCACCGAGGAGGCCGTCTTGGCCACACTCGCAGTGTTTAATCTCATAAGGAGGGATTGAGATGGGAAAAATACACAGGCCAAGGAGAGGTTCACTGGCTTACTCCCCTAGAAAGAGGGCCAAGAGCATAGTCCCGAGAATCAGAAAGTGGCCGCAGGACAGTGAAGTCAGGATGCTCGGTTTCGCCGGCTACAAGGCTGGCATGACCCACATCCTTATGATAGACGACAGGCCAGGGCTCACCAAGGGTAAGGAAATCTTCATGCCGGTTACTATCGTGGAAGTCCCGCCGCTCTTCGTCTACGGCATCAGGGCCTACAGGCAGGGCTACCTCGGTCTTGAGACCGCCACTGAGGTCTGGTTCCACGAGCTCAACGACTACGTTAAGAGGAGGATAAAGACCCTGCCCAAGGAGTACAGCGAGGATGCCTTCAAGGAGAAGCTCGGTCAGCTTGAGGACCTCGTCAACGACGGCGAGATAGTCGACGTCAGGCTTCTCGTCCACACCCAGCCGTGGCTCATCAAGCTCAAGAAGAAGCCCGAGGTCATGGAGTACGCCATCGGTGGCGACGACGTTAAGGCCAAGTTTGACTACGCCAAGGAGAAGATAGGCAAGGAGCTCCGCGCCAGCGAGGTTCTCCACGAGGGCGAGCTCCTCGACGTCATAGCCGTCACCAAGGGTAAGGGAACCCAGGGCCCGGTCAAGCGCTGGGGAATAAAGATCCAGTTCCATAAGGCCCAGAGGGCTGGAAAGGCTAGGCACGTCGGTAACCTCGGCCCGTGGCACCCGACAAGGGTCATGTGGACAGTTCCGCAGGCGGGTCAGATGGGCTTCCACCACAGGACTGAGTTCAACAAGAGGCTCATCGCCATAGGCGAGAACGGCAAGCTCAAGCTCGACGAGAAGAACGAGATCGACATCACTCCGAAGGGTGGCTTCCCGCACTACGGCATCATAAGGAGTGACTTCCTCATGATACAGGGAACCGTGCCGGGTTCCTTCAAGAGGATCGTCAGAGTCAGGCCGGCTATCAGGCCGCCGAAGAAGAAGCCGCCGGTTGAGAGGCCGCAGATAACCTACGTCAGTAGGGAATCCAAGCAGTGAGGTGAGATAGATGAAGGTTAAGGTTTTCAATCTCGAAGGCGAGCCTGTGGAGGAGATAGAGCTTCCGAAGGTCTTTGCCACTCCCTTCAGGCCCGACCTCATCAGGAGGGCTGTCATTGCTTCATGGACACACAGGATACAGCCGCAGGGCAGGGATCCAATGGCCGGTAAGAGGCGCGTTACCGAGAACATCGGAAAGGGCCACGGCATGGCGAGGGTTGAGAGGATAAAGACCTCTCCGAGGTTTGCAGCATTTGTTCCCTTCGCCCGCGGTGGAAGGAGAACCCACCCGCCCAAGGTCGAGAAGATAATCTGGGAGGACATCAACAAGAAGGAGCGCAGACTTGCTATAATGAGCGCCATAGCGGCAACGGCCAACTACGACCTCGTCAGGGCCAGGGGCCACATCGTTGACAACGTCCCGCAGGTTCCCCTCGTTGTCGTTGATGACCTTGAGAAGGTCTTCAAGACCGCTCAGACCCGGGAGATATTCAAGAAGCTCGGCGTCTGGGACGACATCGAGAGGGCCAAGAAGAACACCAAGATAAGGGCTGGTAAGGGTAAGATGCGCGGAAGGCGCTACAAGAAGGCTAAGGGCCCGCTCATCGTTGTTGCCAAGAACGAGGGAATCGTCCAGGGAGCCAGAAACCACCCGGGTGTTGACGTCGTTACCGTCGAGAACCTCAGTGCAGAACTCCTTGCCCCGGGTACCCACCCCGGTAGGCTTACCGTCTGGACGAAGGGAGCTATAGAGAGGCTTAGGGAGATTTACGGGTGATGAGAGATGGATCCGTACAAGGTCATCATAAAGCCGGTCGTCACGGAGAAGGCCGTGGCGATGATAGAGAACGAGAACAAGCTCACCTTCATAGTCGACAGAAGGGCAACCAAGGCCGACATCAAGAGGGCCGTGGAAGCGATGTTCGAGGTCAAGGTCGAGAAAGTCAACACCCTCATCACCATGAGGGGAGAGAAGAAGGCCTACGTGAAGCTCAAGCCTGAGTACAGCGCAAGTGAGGTTGCTGCCAGGATAGGATTGTTCTGACGGGGTGAGTGAGATGGGAAAGAGTCTGATTCAGCAGAGGAGAGGTAAGGGAACCACGACCTTTAGGGCCCCCTCCCACAGGTACAGGGGTGCCGTCAGGTACGTTCCGCTCAACCTTACCAAGGAGAAGACCCTCGTCGGCAAGGTCGTGGAGATACTCCACGACCCGGGAAGGACCGCTCCAGTGGCAAGGGTCAAGTTCGAGAACGGCATGGAGAAGCTAATAATAGCTCCCGAAGGAGTCCTCGTCGGCGAGGAGATAGCCATCGGGCCGAACGCCCCGATCAAGATCGGCAACACCCTCCCGCTTGCCATGATACCGGAGGGAAGCTACGTCTACGACATAGAGGGGGTTCCTGGCGACGGTGGCAAGTACGTCAGAGCGGGCGGTGCCTACGCCCTCGTCGTCAGCAGGGAGAAGGACAAGGTCATAGTCCAGCTTCCGAGCGGTGAGCTCAAGCAGTTCAACCCGATGTGCAGGGCCACCATAGGTGTCGTTGCCGGCGGTGGAAGGCTTGAGAAGCCCATCGTTAAGGCCGGTAAGGCCTACTACATCGCCAAGGCAAGGAACAGGTTCTGGCCGAAGCCAAGGGGTGTCAAGATGAACGCCGTCAACCACCCGCACGGTGGTAAGGAGCACCACATAGGAAGGCCGAGCACCGTTTCGAGGCGCGCTCCGCCCGGAAGGAAGGTCGGTCACATAGCCGCGAGAAGAACTGGTAGGAGGAAGTGATGAAGATGGCGAGAAGGAAGGAGTTTAAGTATAGGGGCTATACCTTCGAGGAACTGCTCAACATGTCACTTGAGGACTTTGCAAAGCTCCTCCCTGCCAGGCAGAGGAGGAGCCTCAAGCGCGGTCTTTCCCCGGAGCAGAAGAAGCTCCTCAGGAAGATACGGCTTGCCAAGAAGGGCAAGTATAAGAAGCCGATCAGGACTCACAGCAGGGACATGGTCATCCTTCCCGAGATGGTCGGCATGACCATCCACGTCTACAACGGAAAGGAGTTCGTCCCAATAGAGATCAAGGAGGAGATGATAGGCCACTACCTCGGCGAGTTCGCCCTCACGAGGAAGATCGTCCAGCACGGCTCACCTGGTGTTGGAGCCACTAGGTCATCGATGTTCGTGGCCATCAAGTGAGGTGGTATAGATGAGCAGGGGCAGGTTTTCCTACTCATTCCAAAATTTTGACCCGGACAGGATGGCTCGTGCCAGCGGAAGGGACCTCGGGATATCCCCCAAGCACAGCATCGAGCTCCTCAGGGAGATAAAGGGCATGATGCTTAACGATGCCATCAAGTACCTCGACGACGTTATCGCTCTGAAGAGACCGGTTCCAATGAGGCGCTTCAACGACAGCCAGGGTCACAAGCCCGGCAAGGGCTTCGGCCCCGGAAGGTACCCGGTTAAGGTTGCGAAGGCCGTCAAGAAGGTCCTCCTCAACGCCAAGAACAACGCCGAGCAGAAGGGCCTCGACCCGGACAGGCTCAGGATAATCCACGCGGCTGCCCAGCGCGGGCCGGTACTTCGCGGATACATCCCGAGGGCCTTTGGAAGGGCCACACCGTTCAACGAGCAGACCACCCACATAGAGATAGTCGTTGAGGAAGTTAGGAGGTGAGACTTTTGGCGATCGAGAGATACTTCATCAAGGAAGGCGTTAAGGAGATGCTCATCGACGAGTACCTTGAGAAGGAGCTCCGCAGAGCGGGCTACGGCGGAATAGACATCAAGAAGACCCCCCTCGGAACAAAGGTCATCATCTTCGCCGCCAACCCCGGCTACGTCATTGGAAGGGGTGGAAGGCGCATCAGGGAGCTCACCAGGACCCTTGAGAGGCAGTTCAACCTTGAGAACCCGCAGATTGAGGTCGAGGAGATCAAGAACCCCTATCTCAATGCCAAGGTTCAGGCCGTCAGGCTTGCCCAGGCCCTTGAGAGGGGCATACACTTCAGGAGGGCTGCCTACTCAGCAATCCGCGCCATCATGAGGAACGGCGCCAGGGGCGTTGAGATTCGTCTGAGCGGAAAGCTAACCGGTGAAAGAGCGAAAAGCGTCAGGTTCTACCAGGGCTACCTCGCCAAGGTTGGAAACCCGGCCGAGACCCTCGTCAGCAAGGGCTACGCCCAGGCCAAGCTCAAGCTTGGAGTTATAGGTGTCAAGGTCTCCATCATGCCGCCCGACGCCAAGCTCCCGGATGAGATCGAGGTTATAGAGAAGGTTCAGGAAGAGGTGAGCGCCAATGAAGCCGAGTGAGATTAGGGAGATGAGCATCGAGGAGATCGACAAGAAGATCAGGGAGCTCCGCCTTGAACTCGCCAAGGAGAGGGGTGTGCTCACCATGGGGGCCTCGCTTGAGAACCCCATGGTCATCCGGAACCTCAGGCGCGATATCGCGCGCCTGTTGACCATAAAGAAGGAGAAGCTTAGGGAGAAAAGGTGATGGTTAGTGCCTAGGATTGTTAACCCTCTGGATGAGATGCTCTTTAAAGAAGTGCTGAAGGAGCAGCAGAGAATTAGAGTCTATATAGAGAAGGCCCGCTACGGAAAGCTTAAAACCATAATCGAGGGCATAGACGAGAAGGAGTTCGACCTTGAAGATATAGCCAAAAAGCTGAAGGCGAAGCTGGCATGCGGCGGAACGGTCAAGAAAGGAAGGATAGAGCTCCAAGGAGACCACAGAGAAAGGGTCAAGAAATTGCTGGGAGACCTTGGATTTTCAGAGGACTTAATAGAAATCGAGTAACGGCAAAGAACATCATCTGGAGCGAGCTCATAGGGCTGAAAGCAAAAATTATAAGGGCATCTCATCCAGAGCTGGTTGGCATCGAGGGCTACGTCCTTGACGAGACGAGGAACACCCTCACCATCGGCGGTGAGAGGGTCTGGGTTATCCCGAAGGACGTGGTTTGCCTTGAGTTTGAGGTTGGCGATAAAAGGATCCGGATCAACGGAAAAGAGCTGATTGGAAGACCCGAGATGAGATTGAAGAAGAGGTGGCGAAAATGAGAGAGATTGGATTGAAGGTTCAGCCTCCCGCTGAGAAGTGCGACGACCCGCACTGCCCCTGGCACGGGCACCTCAAGATACACGGCAGATACTTCGAGGGAATAGTCGTCAGCGATAAGGGCAAGAAGACCGTCGTCGTTGAGAGGCAGCACTACCACTATCTCAAGAAGTACGAGAGGTATGAGCTCAGGAGGAGCAAGGTTCACGCTCACAACCCGGAGTGCATCAGCGCAAAGGTCGGTGACAGGGTTCTCATCGCCGAGACCCGGCCGATAAGCAAGACCAAGAGCTGGGTTGTCGTTGCAGTCACCAAGAGGGCTGGCGAGAGGTGATATAGATGGCGAAGAAGGGTGCAGGTGCTACGAGAGGTATCAGTCCCGTGAGACCGACTCGTGCTCTCCCGATAGGTGCCTACCTCAAGGTTGCTGACAACAGCGGTGCGAAGGTTATCCAGATCATAGGCGTCGTTGGCTACAAGGGCACCAGGAGGAGGCTCGCCTCGGCAGGCGTCGGCGACATGGTCATCGCCGCAGTCAAGAAGGGAAGGCCCGACATAAGGCACCAGGTAGTTAGGGCCGTCGTCGTCAGGCAGAGGAAAGAGTACAGGCGCCTTGACGGCATGCGCGTGAAGTTCGAGGACAACGCGGCAGCAATAGTCACCCCCGAGGGTGTCCCGAGGGGTACCGAGATCAGAGGTGCCATAGCAAGGGAGGCCGCCGAGCGCTGGGTCAGGCTCGGAAGTATAGCGAGCATCGTGTTGTGAGGTGAGAAAGATGAAGCTGGATACGAGACAGCCCAAGAAGCAGAGGAAGTTCCTCTATAACGCTCCCCTTCACCTTAGGAGCAAGATAATGGCCGCCACACTGAGCCCGGAGCTCAGGAACAAGTACGGTGTGAGGAGCCTTCCTATCCGGGAGGGCGACAAGGTTCGCGTTATGCGCGGCGACTTCAAGGGCAAGGAAGGCAAGGTCCTTGAGGTTGACCTCAAGAGGTACAGGATACACATCGAGGGGGTTACCCAGAAGAAGGTCGACGGAACTGAGGTCTTCTACCCAATCCACCCCTCGAACGTTATGATAATAGACCTCAACCTTGAGGACGAGAAGAGGGAAAAGATAATTAATAGGAGGGCTGGTTGATGGCGAGGAAAGGAGCCAAGAGGCACCTTAAGAGGCTTGCCGCTCCAAATCAGTGGTACATCTCAAGAAAGACCTATAAGTGGGCGGTCAGGCCGAGGCCAGGTCCGCACAGCATGAGGACTTCCATACCGCTCCTCTACATAGTCAGGGACTACCTCGGCTACGCCAAGACAGCTCGTGAGGCCAGAAAGATACTCAACGAGGGTAAGATACTCGTTGATGGTAGGGTTAGGAAGGACTACAAGTTCCCGGTCGGAATCATGGACGTCGTTTCCATCCCCGAGACCGGCGAGCACTACAGGGTTCTTCCGAACAGGATCGGCAAACTCATACTCCACCCGATAAGCGAGAAGGAAGCCAACATCAAGCCGCTCAGGATAAGCAACAAGCGCATGGTCAAGGGCGCGAAGGTTCAGCTCAACCTCCACGACGGAAGCAACCACCTCGTCACCATGGACGAGAAGGACAAGTACAGGACTGCCTACACCGTCCTCATGAAGGTACCCGACAGGGAGGTCATCGGGGTCATCCCGTTCGAGGTCGGTGCCTACGTCTTCGTTACCCAGGGTAAGAACGTCGCGAGGAAGGGTAGAGTCGTTGAGGTCAGGCAGTTCCCGATGGGCTGGCCGGACGTCGTCACCATTGAGGACGAGAACGGCGAGCTCTTCGACACGCTGAAGGAGTACGCCTTCGTCGTTGGTAAGGACAAGCCGGAGATTTCCCTTCCGTGAGGTGAGATGAGATGCAGATCAACAGAGAGGCTATCCTTGCAGACTGGGAAGCTCACCCGATGAGGAAGCCCAGGATTGCCAAGGTCACCATAAACATTGGAGTTGGCGAGAGTGGTGAGCGCTTAACTAAGGCTGAGAAGATGCTTGAGCAGCTTGTGGGCCAGAAGCCGATAAGGAGGCGCGCGAAGCAGACCAACAAGGACTTTGGAATCAGGCGCGGAGAGCCTATCGCCGTGAAGGTCACCCTGAGGGGCAAGAAAGCTGAGGAGATGCTCAAGAGACTCCTTGCTGCGGTTGACAACAAGCTCAAGGCGAGCAACTTCGACGAGCACGGTAACTTCTGCTTTGGAATAGACGAGCACATCAACATACCGGGCGTCGAGTACGATCCGGAGATAGGCATCTTCGGTATGGACGTCTGCGTTACCCTTGAGAGGCCCGGCTTCAGGGTCGCCAAGAGGAAGAGGCAGAGGAAGAAGATACCGAACAGGCATAAGCTGACCAAGGAGGAAGGTATCGTCTTCGCTATGGAGGAGTTTAAGGTTGCCGTGGAGGGATTGTGAGATGGCGAAGGCTGACTACAACAAGAGGAAGCCCAGAAAGTTTGGGAAGGGTGCGAGGAGATGCGTCCGCTGCGGACAGTACGGCCCGATAATCAGGATACACGGTCTGATGCTCTGCAGGCACTGCTTTAGAGAGATAGCCCCCAAGCTGGGCTTTAAGAAGTACGAGTGAGGTGAGAGGAGATGACTTTGCTTGACCCGCTGGCAAACGCGCTTTCGCATATAACCAACAGCGAGAGGGTCGGAAAGAAGGAGGTCTACCTCAAGCCGGCCTCCAAGCTCATTGGAGAGGTTCTCAGGGTTATGCAGGAGAACGGCTACATAGGTGAGTTTGAGTTCATCGACGACGGAAGGGCCGGTATCTACAGGGTGCAGCTCATAGGGAAGATCAACAAGGCTGGAGCAATAAAGCCGAGGTTCCCCGTTAAGGCTAGGGAGTACGAGGCCTGGGAGAAGAGGTTCCTTCCGGCCTTCGAGTTCGGTATCCTCATAGTCTCGACCTCCCAGGGCGTCATGACCCACAAAGAGGCCATCGAGAAGGGAATCGGCGGAAGGCTGATAGCCTACGTATACTGAGGTGAGAGAGATGCCGATAGACGCGTGGGTAAGGGAAGAGGTTGAGATTCCTGAGGGCGTTGAGGTCACCGTTGAGAACAACGTCGTCAAGGTCAGGGGCCCAAAGGGAGAGGTTAAGAGGGAGCTCAGGTATCCGGGCGTTCAGATATTCACCGAGGACGGTAAGGTCGTCGTCTTCAAGGAGTTCCCGAGAAAGAGGGACATAGCCATGGCCAGAACCTTCAAGGCCCACATAGCCAACATGATCAGGGGGGTCACCGAGGGCTTCACCTACAAACTAAAGGTTGTCTACAGCCACTTCCCCATGACCGTCAAGGTTCAGGGTGACGAGGTCGTCATCGAGAACTTCCTCGGTGAGAAGAACCCGAGGAGGGCCAAGATACTTCCTGGAGTCACCGTCAAGGTTCACGGTCAGGAGGTCATCGTCGAGGGCATAGACAAAGAGGCCGTTGGCCAGACCGCTGCCAACATCGAGCAGGCCACAAGGATAACCAAGTGGGACAGGCGCGTCTTCCAGGATGGGATTTACATCGTTGAGAAGGCTGGTAAGCCTATAAAGTTCTGAGGTGTGAGAAATGAACGAGAAGGCGAGACTCCTTAGGATAAGGGCCAGGATCAAGAGGAAGAAGCCCCGCTTCCTTAGGCAGGAGTGGTGGCGCTATCCGAAGTTCAAGAACGACCCGAAGTGGCGCAGGCCGAAGGGAATCGACAGCAAAATGAGGCTCAAGAAGAAGGGTAAGGCCAGGTCACCGAGCATAGGCTGGAGCTCACCGAGGCTCGTCCGTGGGCTTCACCCGAGCGGCTACGAGGAAGTCCTCGTCCACAACGTCAAGGAGCTCGAAGCGATAGACCCGACCAGGCAGGCCGCCAGGATAGCCAGGACCGTCGGTGCCAGGAAGAGGGAGCTTATACTTGCCAGGGCGAAGGAGCTCGGTGTGAAGGTTCTTAACGCGAGGTGAGACTCATGCTCAAGATGCAGAGAAGGATTGCCGCTGATTTGTTGAAGTGCGGTGAGAACAGGGTCTGGATTGACCCGGAGAGGATTGATGACGTTGCAACCGCCATCACCAGGGAGGACATCAGGAGGCTTATCAACGACGGCGTCATCAAGAAGAAGCCCGTTAAGGGCCAGAGCAGGGCCCGCGCCAGGGCCTATCAGGAGGCCAGGAAAAAGGGCCGCCACAGGGGTCCGGGAAGCAGGAAGGGCAAGAAGACCGCCAGGATGGGCAAGAAGGAGCGCTGGATGATGACCATAAGGGCCCTCAGGAAGGAGCTCAGGAAGCTCAAGGCCGAAGGAAAGATAGACGAACACACCTACAGGAGGCTCTACATCAGGGCCAAGGGCGGTCAGTTCAAGAACAAGAGGCAGCTCTACATGTTCATGCAGGAGCACGGTATCTTGAAGGAGTGAGGTGAGAGAGATGGCACACGGACCGAGGTATAGGGTTCCGTTCAGGAGGAGGAGAGAAGGTAAGACTAACTATCACAAGAGGCTTGCCCTCCTCAAGTCTGGAAAGCCCAGGCTTGTTGTGAGGAAGACCCTCAACCACCACATAGCCCAGATAGTCCTTTATGACCCGAAGGGTGACAGGACAGTTGTCTCAGCTCACACCAGGGAGCTCATGAGGGACTTTGGCTGGAAGGGACACGGAGGCAACACGCCTTCAGCTTACCTGCTCGGTCTCCTCATAGGCTACAAGGCCAGGAAGGCTGGCATCGAGGAGGCCATCCTTGACATAGGCCTCCACCCGCCGACCAGGGGTTCGAGCATATTCGCAGTCCTCAAGGGTGCCGTTGATGCTGGACTCAACGTCCCGCACAGCGAGGAGATTTACCCGGAGGATTACAGGATAAGCGGCGAGCACATAGCCAACTACGCCAAGGCTCTCAAGGAGGAGGACGAGGAGCGCTATAGGAAACAGTTCTCGGGATACCTCGTCAAAGGTCTTGAGCCGGAGAAGCTCCCCGAGCACTTTGAGGAGGTCAAGGCGAGGATAATCGAGAAGTTTGAGGAGGCGAGAGAATGAGCGACCCAAGGGAGATCGCCCAGAGGGTTTTGGAGGAGTGGGAGCCGAGGACCAAGCTCGGCCAGCTCGTCAAAGAGGGCCAGATAACTGACATTCACGAGATATTCCGGAAGGGATACCAGATCAAGGAGCCGGAGATAGTCGATGTGCTCCTTCCGGAGGTCAACCTGAGGGAGAACCAGGAGGTTCTCGATATAGCCCTCACGGTCAGGATGACTGACAGCGGCAGGCGCATAAGGTTCCGTGTTCTCGCCGCTGTGGGCAACAGGGACGGCTACGTTGGCCTTGGAATCGGCCACGGCAAGGAGGTCGGAATAGCCATCCGGAAGGCCATCAACTACGCCAAGATGAACATCATCGAGATCAAGCGCGGCTGTGGAAGCTGGGAGTGCAGGTGCAGGAGGCCCCACTCAATTCCGTTCGCCGTAGAGGGCAAAGAAGGAAGCGTCCGCGTCAAGCTCATGCCGGGACCGCGCGGTCTTGGACTGGTCATAGGTGACGTCGGCAAGAAGATACTCAGCCTTGCTGGTGTCCAGGACGTCTGGTCACAGAGCCTGGGTGAGACGAGAACCACCGTCAACTTCGCCAAGGCAGTCTTCAACGCGCTCTACAACACCAACCGTGTTGCAGTCCAGCCTGGCATGGAAGAGAAGTACGGCATAATCGTTGGAAGGGAGATGTCAGCAAACTTCCAGGTTGAGTGAGGTGAGAGAAGATGGCAAAGCTCGCACTCATCAGGCTTAGGAGTGGAATAAGGGCGAGGGGTGAGGTGAGAGACACCCTCGCCATGCTCCGCCTCCACAGGATAAACCACCTCGTCCTCGTTGACGACAACCCGAGCTACAAGGGAATGGTTCAGAAGGTCAAGGACTACATCACTTGGGGAGAGATAAACGCCGAAACCCTTGCTGCCCTCATCAGGAAGAGGGGCAGGCTCATCGGCAACAGACCGATAACCGACGAGTACGTCAAGGAGAAGCTCGGAATGACCATCGATGAGTTCGCCAAGAAGGTCGTTGACGGCGAGATGAAGCTCACCGACCTGCCGAACATCAAGCCGGTCTTCAGGCTCCACCCTCCGAGGGGCGGCCTTAAGGGCAGCAAAAAGCGCAGCTTTAAGGAAGGCGGTGCCCTCGGCTACCGTGGCGAGAAGATAAACGACCTCATTGAGAGAATGCTCTGAGGTGGCGAGAGATGATAAGGAGAAAGAAGAAGGTTAGGAAGCTCCGCGGAAGTCACACTCACGGATGGGGCTGCAAGAAGAAGCACCGCGGCGGCGGTAGCAAGGGCGGTAAGGGAATGGCTGGAACCGGAAAGAGGAAGAACACCAAGTGGACCTGGACGATCAAGTATGCCCCTGACCATCTTGGAAAGCGTGGCTTCCACAGGCCTAAAGCCGTCCAGTACACCCCCAAGACCATAAACCTCAGCGACATCGATGAGAACCTCCAGCTCTTCCTCGACATGGGCGTCGCCTACGAGGAGGAGGGGAAGATAGTCGTTGACGTCACTCAGCTCGGTGTCGACAAGGTTCTCGGAACCGGCAAGCTCACCAGGCCAATTACCATCAAGGCCTACTACGTCACTCCGAAGGCAGAGGAGAAGATAAAGGCCGCTGGCGGCGAGGTTCTCCTCGCCTGATTCCCCTTTAATTTAACTTTTGGCGGGTGTTAATCATGGGGTTCAGAAACGTAGTGTTCGCGATTGAGAGGTACTTCCCCGAGGTGGAGCGGCCCAAGAGGCATGTGCCACTCAAGGAGAAGTTCATGTGGACGGGAATCGTTCTGCTGCTGTACTTTGTCCTCGCTGAGATTCCTCTCTATGGAATCCCGGCACAGATCCAGGACTACTTTGCCACGCTCAGGTTCGTTCTTGCAGGAAGGAGTGGTTCTCTCCTGACGCTGGGTATAGGTCCAATCGTCACCGCGAGCATCATTATGCAGCTTCTCGTTGGTTCCGAGATAGTTCACCTTGATCTCTCTAATCATGAGGATAGGAAGTTTTATCAGGCCGCTCAGAAGCTGTTTGCAGTCTTCATGAGCTTCTTCGAGGCAGCCATCTACGTCTTCGCCGGTGCCTTCGGTAGGGTTGACACCAGCCTCGGCGCCTTCCAGACTGTGACTACACCCGCCGGTGAGGCGTACATTGGACTCGGCTTGGCGATACTCATAATACTCCAGCTCGGATTTGCCTCAGTCATGCTCATACTCTTGGATGAACTCGTGAGCAAGTGGGGCATTGGGAGCGGTATCAGCCTCTTCATAGCAGCGGGTGTTTCCCAGACCGTTATCACGAAGGCCCTGAACCCAGCAACGACACCTGACTACATAGACCCGGTAACAGGGGGGCCCGCTATAGTGGGTGCAATTCCTGCGTTCATACAGCATCTGTTCTACGGTGACCTCACGGGTGCGCTTTACAGGGGAACATTGCCGGATATGATGGATGTCCTCGCTACAATAGTGGTGTTCCTTGTGGTGGTTTATCTTGAGAGCATGCGCGTTGAGATACCGCTTAGCTATGGAAGAGTTACCGTTCGCGGAAGGTACCCGATAAGGTTCATGTACGTCAGCAACATTCCGATCATCCTGACCTTTGCCCTCTATTCCAACATCCAGCTCTGGGCAAGACTCCTCAACAACTTTGGCTACACTTTCCTCGGAACCTTCGATCAGAATGGTTATCCGCTGACCGGCTTCGTTACCTACCTCTATCCCCCAAGGGACATCTACCACGTCATAGCGGATCCGGGGAGGGCTTTAGTTTACGCGCTGATGACGATATTCTGGTCTATACTCTTCGGATTCCTCTGGGTCGAGCTCACAGGCCTTGACGCCAAGAGCATCGCCAGACAGCTCCAGAGCGCTGGACTGCAGATCCCGGGATTCAGGCGTGACCCGAGGATACTGGAGAGGGTGCTCAACAGGTACATACCCTACGTCACCTTCTGGGGCTCTTTCACCCTGGCAGTGGTCGCGGTGCTGGCGGACTTCCTTGGTGCACTGGGTACAGGAACGGGAATCCTCCTTACGGTGGGTATCCTCTACAGGTTCTACGAGGAAATAGCCAGAGAACAGGCCACCGAGATGTTCCCCGCCTTAAGGAGGTTCTTCACCAAGTGAGTCTTTCTTTTCTTTCACAAAACCTTTTAAACCCGGTTTAATTACTTCTTCCAGAAGCCTCCTTGGGTGAGCGGGATGCCGTTTGTGGTCATGATCACAGGGATTCCAGGGGTGGGTAAGAGTACCATAACCAGGATGGCCCTCAGAAAGACGAAGGTCAAGTTTAGACTCGTCAACTTTGGAGACCTGATGTTCGAGGAAGCCGTTAAAGCTGGGCTGGTCAAACACAGGGACGAGATGAGACGGCTCGACCCCAACGTTCAGAAGGATCTCCAAATGAAGGCTGCCAGGAGGATCGTTGAAATGGCCGAGAAAGAGCCGATACTCCTTGACACTCACGCGACCATCAGGACCCCTGTGGGATACCTTCTCGGTTTCCCCAAGGAGGTCATAGAGGTGATAAACCCCAACTTCATAGTCATAATTGAGGCCACACCTAGCGAAATACTCGGAAGGCGCCTCCGCGACCTGAAGCGCGATAGGGACGTTGAGACTGAGGAGCAGATACAGAGGCATCAGGACCTTAACCGTGCCGCTGCCGTGAGCTATGCCATGCACTCTAACGCACTCATAAAGATAATCGAGAACCATGAAGATAAAGGCCTTGAGGAGGCCGTTCATGAGCTTGTTGAAGTACTGAATCTGGCGGTGGGAGAGTATGATTGAGGGAATATACGCTTTCCTTGACAATCTGTTTGGGCCCCTGATACAGGCCCACCACCCGATAGTGGTGGTTACGGTCGCAGGCATAATCCTGGGTGGGCTCTTCACCCTGCTGAACTACCTCCTGGTCGACCAGGAAAAGATGAAGAGGCTCCAGAAGAAGAGCAAAGAGTTTCAGAAGAAGTACAAGGAGGCACAGGCCGCCAAGGATGAGAAGAGGCTCAAAAAGCTTCAGCAGGAGCAGATGGAGCTGATGAAGCTCCAGAGTGAAGTCATGAAGGATCAGATGCTTAAGGTTACGCTCTTTACCCTTCCCATATTCTGGATATTCTTCGGGTGGCTCAGGAGATGGTACGTTGAAGTGGGCATAGTGAAGTCCCCGTTCAACTTCTTCATATTCGACTGGTTCCACAGTCTCTACCGGTCCGGACTGCCCGCTAACGAGCTGGGTTATGTCGGCTGGTACATAATGACGTCCATGATAACTGGATACATCCTCAGGAAGCTCCTGGACATGGGTTAAATTTAAAAAGACTCTGAAATTAGGGGTTGCGAGGTGAGAGAAATGAAGCCGATGTACAGGTCAAGGTCATGGAGGAGGAAGTACGTCAGGACTCCTGGCGGAAGGACGGTCATACACTTCGAAAGAAAGAAGCCCAAAGTCGCCCACTGCGCTATGTGCGGAAGGCCCCTTAACGGCGTTCCGCGCGGAAGGCCGAGCGAGCTCAGGAAGCTCCCGAAGACCGCAAAGAGGCCGGAGAGGCCCTACCCGAACCTCTGCCCTAGCTGCATGAGGAAGGTCATAAAGGCTCAGGTCAGGGCCACCTTTGTCTGAGGTGCTAGCATGCCCAAGGGCTGCCTCGTAATAACAGTCAGTGGTTTAGCGGGTTCAGGGACCACCACACTCTGCAGGAACCTCGCCAGGCACTACGGCTTCAAGCACATCTACGCCGGGCTCATCTTCCGCCAGATGGCCGAGGAGATGGGGATGAGCCTCCAGGAGTTTCAGGAGTATGCCGAGCTCCACCCTGAAATCGACCGTGAAGTCGACAGGAGGCAGGTCGAGGCAGCCAAGGAGTGCAACGTCGTTATAGAGGGCCGTCTCGCTGGATGGATGGTTAAGGACGCTGATCTGAAGATATGGCTCGACGCTCCGATAATGGAGCGCGCCAGGCGGGTTGCCCGCAGGGAGGGCATCTCCGTTGAGGAAGCCTTCGTGCAGATTGCCGAGCGCGAGAAGGGCAACAGGAAAAGGTATTTAAACCTCTATGGGATTGACATCGACGACAAGTCGATTTATGATCTAATCATAAACACTGCCCACTGGGATCCCGATGGCGTCTTCGCGATTGTGAAGGCCGCCATCGACCACCTATACCCCGACGGTGACGCGGGGTCGGGTGCAAACCCGGGCAACAAAAAATGAGGAGGTGGGATGAATGCCAGCTATTGAGGTCGGAAGGCTTGCTGTTGTTATTGCCGGAAGGAGGGCAGGCCAGAAGGTCGTCGTCGTTGACATAATTGACAGGAACTTCGTCCTCGTTACCGGTGCTGGCCTCAACAAGGTCAAGCGCAGGAGGATGAACGTCAAGCACCTTGAGCCCCTCCCGGAGAGGGTCAACATCGAGCGCGGCGCCGACGACGAGGCCGTCAAGGCCGCCCTTGAGCAGGCTGGAATCAGCCTTGAGTGAGACCGAGGCCTTTTGGCCTCCCTTCACTTCTCAATGCTTTTAAGCTCTGGCTTCCAAACTTCTTCTGGTGGATTTCATGAGAACCGCGCTGGTGACGGGTGCAACCGGAGGCATCGGGAGGCTTCTCGTTGAGGGCCTCATTGAGAGGGGCTATCGTGTTATTGGTGTGGCCAGGAACGAGAAAAAACTCCGTGAACTTCAGGAGAGGCTCTCTGCCTTTGAATACATAATCGCCGATTTGAGTAAAGAAGAGTTCCCAGGCACGATTCTGAAGGGGCTTGAGAGGCTCGGTGCGCAAAAGATTGACCTTCTCATAAACAATGCCGGCCTTGCGGTGAGAAAGCCTCTCCTTGAGCACTCGGGCGAGGAGCTGGAGCACCTGTTCCGGGTGAACGCACTCGCCCCGGTGGAACTTACAAATGCGGTTCTCCCGATGCTTCGGAAGGGTTCGACTGTGGTGTTCATAATCAGCGGCGTTGCTTTTATCAACGTACCGGAGATCCCCTCCTACTGTGCCGCAAAGGGTGCACTCCACTACCTGGCAGTGAACCTCGAAAAGGAGCTCCTGGATAGGGGAATCCATGTTATGAGGGTGTATCCCAAGCAGGTGAAGACCGGATTCTGGAACGGGAAGGTTCCGAAGGGCTCGATAGAGCCGGAAGATGTTGCACGGGCAGTGTTCAAGGGGCTCGAAAAGGGTAAGAGAGAGGTCTTTGTGCCGGGCTACCTGAAACTCGTAAAATATCTCCCCAACTGGCCGGTCTTTACGTACCGGTTCAAGTATTAGTCGGGTTTATAAAGGGAAACCCCAACTTAGTGCGATAACGCTCACCGGGTGATGCTCATGGCGAGGGACGAAGTGAGGAGAATCCTTCCGGCTGACATAAAGCGAGAAGTTCTGGTTAAGGATGAAAAGGCCGAGACGAACCCAAAGTGGGGCTTTCCGCCCGAGAAGAGACCGATGGAGATGCACATGCAGTTCGGCATAATCAACCTCGACAAGCCGCCCGGGCCGACGAGCCACGAGGTCGTTGCCTGGATTAAGAGGCTCTTCGGCCTTAACAAGGCCGGCCACGGCGGAACTCTGGATCCAAAGGTCAGCGGAGTTTTGCCTGTGGCGCTTGAGAGGGCTACCAGGGTCGTCCAGGCCCTTCTCCCCGCAGGTAAAGAGTACATCGCCCTGATGCACCTCCACGGCGAGGTTCCCGAGGATAAAATTCGAGCAGTGATGAAAGAGTTCGAGGGTGAGATAATCCAGAGGCCGCCCCTTAGGAGCGCGGTCAAGAGAAGGCTGAGAACGAGGAAGGTTTACTACATCGAGATTCTGGAGATAGACGGCAAGGACGTGCTCTTCCGGGTTGGAGTTGAGGCGGGAACTTACATAAGGTCGCTTATCCACCACTTTGGTCTTGCCCTCGGTGTTGGTGCCCACATGGCCGAGCTTAGGAGGACGAGGAGCGGGCCGTTCAAGGAGGACGAAACGCTGGTGACCCTTCACGACCTCGTTGACTACTACCACTTCTGGAAGGAGGACGGCATCGAGGAGTACTTTAGGAAGGCGATACAGCCTATGGAGAAGGCCGTTGAACACCTGCCGAAGGTCTGGATTAGAGATTCGGCCGTTGCGGCGGTAACCTACGGCGCCGACCTTGCCGTCCCGGGGATAGTAAAGGTTCACAAGGGCATCAAGAGGGGCGACCTCGTCGCGGTCATGACCCTTAAAGACGAGCTTGTGGCTTTGGGCAAGGCCACCATGACGAGCGGTGAGATGCTCCAGAGGAGCAAGGGAATAGCGGTAGACGTGGACAAGGTCTTCATGCCGAGGGACTGGTATCCCAAACTCTGGTAACGAAAGACAAGGGGGCTCCGCCCCCTTATCTCTCTGTACTCTCAAACGATGTGGGGCTTCGCCCCACAACCCCTGAAACTTTGGTTGTACAAGTAACATCGTTTGTATCCTTTTTTGTTCACTCTTTTACTCTGGCTTCTTTCGTCTCATTCTCGTCGTTTTGATACGGTTGGAAATTGAAAACTCTACGAAAAAAAATGGAACTAATTCAAACTTGTAATTAGAAAAGCTTTTAAAGATTTTAGCGTCACATCTAATGGCAACTGCAGGAGGTGCCCTCGTGGGGAGCTGGATTAGGAAGGTTGGTGCGGTGTTGTTGCTTGCTATAGTTCTGAGTCTCGGCTTCAACGTTACCTATGGGGCAAGAAATGCGGTTGCCTTGAAGCCCGAAGAGGCCTACTGGGCAGAGGAACTCCAGAGAGACCTTCCTCTGGTGAAGGTCAATGAAACCGTGATGACAATGGTTGAGGAGTACTCAAGCGAGATACTTGAGGAGTTCAACAGGGAACTGTGTACCATGAGCGATGAAGAAATGCTTCGCGAGGGCCTCACAAAGGACGATATTAAAAAAGCCAGAGCGTTCTGCAGATTGCCCGATGAGGTGAAGTTAAAAGTCATCAGAAACAGGCTCTTGCTTAGCGTGTACCTCACCAACGCACGTTGCTCGGCCCTTAAGCAAACGGAAATGAGGCCTATAATAACCGCTTCTTCGGGGGGTACATACTCATGCAGAGATGGATTGGTCTACGCATGGGGCATTCCCACCAAAGAAAAGCTCGGAATCTCCCACTGTTCATGGAGAAAGTCAGGGTCTCCTTCATCTTGCAGTAAAGAAAAGGGTGTAGCGTGCCTCTGGGGATGCACGAACGTTGATCCAAAACTTGGATGGCCAAGTAACTATAAGAGCTTTCCTGACTTGGACAGCTTTGTTCAGGAGGTGACAAGCAAAGGTTACCACAAGACCGACAGGTATGCTGCCTATGGCATATATGGCAGGGACTTCACAAGGGGAATTGGATACGGATACCGCTATGAGGCTAGATACAGTCCAAAAACTCGCATGGGCTATGTCGAGGGTCCTGAGCCCAACCCTGAAAAGAACTGGTACGGTTTCCTGCACAATTTCTGGCCAACACTTGTGAAACGCTGGCACGATAAATGCTGAGGTGATTCGCGTGAAGCGCTCCAAGACTCTCTACTCTGTCTTTTTCCTTGTTTTTCTGTTGGTTGCAGGCGGGGCTTATTACTTCCACACCCGGGGCTCCAGCAGTATCACAGAACCTCAGATAAAGTTTAACGCAACGAGTCTTGACTTTACCGGTCCAAACATGACCCTTGTATACAAAGCCGTGGAATACTCTGGGAAGACGCTGATTCAGAACTCAACGAGAACTTTCATCATAATTCGGGAGGGGAACACTACTACAATCCTCGAGAGGTTTAAAATCGAGTGGCAGGCGCCCGATTACTCTATCTCCAAAGGAGAAAACCGAGCCGAGATAGTCGGCTCAAACCCCATTGTATATCAATCTGATGGTTCAATCTTTGTTGAGGGGGAACGGGCTGAAGTCGAACTGTTTAGGGTTGGATATCCCTACTCTCCAGTATTCGAACGACTAAAGGCTGAAAAGGGCTACACCCTCACGCTGTGCTGCGCCAATCTCACTGTGGAGGACGTGAGGACTATAAACGGGAGAGAATGTATTATAGTGAAAGCGGAAACTAGAGACGCTATTCTCAAACTTGCCATCGACGCTAAGACTCGACTGCTCCTTTGGGATTACGGGGTTTCCAAAGACGTGACGGGGTCATGGTGGGAAGACTGGCTGGTCACTTCCAAGTAAACTCCCCCATCTTTATAAACCCCTTTTCTTATCCCCGACCATGAGCCACTACTACTCCGAGGAGCCGAACGTCCCCCTGAAGACGAAAACTATAGAGGTCTGCATTAGAGGTCAGTGTTTAAAATTCACCACCGCCAGTGGGGTTTTCTCCTTCGGCAAGCTTGACCGGGGGACGGAACTGCTAATAGAAAGTATGATACTTGATGGGAACTGGCGCGTCCTGGATTTGGGATGCGGCTACGGTGCTATAGGAATAGTCGCCTCCCGATTCGTGGACTACGTCGTCATGACCGACGTGAACGGAAGGGCTGTCAGCATGGCGAGGAAAAATTTAAAAATCAACGGCGTTAGAAACGCCGAGGTTAGGTGGGGAAGCCTCTACGAGCCCGTTAAGGGCGAAAAGTTTGACACAATCATCACTAACCCCCCGGTGCACGCGGGAAAGGAAGTGCTGAGGGAAATAGTTATAAACGCTCCCCGGCATCTCAACGATGGAGGCCTCCTGCAACTCGTTATCAAGACCAAGCAGGGGGCAAAGTATATTAAGGCTCTAATGGATGACCACTTCACCGAAGTGAGAGAGCTGGCGAAGGGGAGCGGCTACCGCGTGTATGCCGGGATCGCCTAGCCTGGGATGGCGCGGGCCTTGAGAGCCCGTGTCCGTATGGACACCGGGGTTCAAATCCCCGTCCCGGCGCCAAAATCCTCTATGAAGGATTGAGACGGAGGTGTATTCGTAATGACGGACAACTTCAGACACATCGTCCGTGTAGCGGGAGTTGATCTGGACGGAAATAAGCAGCTTAGATGGGCCCTCACGGGCATTAGAGGCATAGGCATAAACTTCGCGACCATGGTGCTCAGGGTGGCAGGGATTGACCCATACATGAAGACCGGTTACCTGACCGACGAGCAGGTCAAGACCATAGAGAATATCCTCGAAGATCCGATAGCCCACGGCATACCAGCCTGGGCGGTCAACAGGCCGAAGGACTACGAGACCGGCAAGGACATGCACCTTATCACCGCCAAGCTCGTTATGGCCTGGCGTGAGGACGTCAACAGGCTCAGGAGAATCAGGGCTTACCGCGGCATAAGGCACGAGCTCGGACTGCCGCTCAGGGGACAGAGGACCAGGTCGAACTTCAGGCACGGTACCACCGTCGGCGTGAGAAGAAAGAAGAAGTGAGGTGGTTTAGATGGGAGACCCTAAGAGGCAGAGGAAGAAGTACGAAACTCCCTCTCACCCCTGGATTAAGGAGAGGCTCGACCGCGAGAGAGTCCTCATGAAGAAGTACGCCCTCAAGAACAAGAAGGAGCTCTGGCGCCACGAGACCCAGCTCAAGGAGTTCAGACGTAGGGCCAGGCGCCTCCTCGCGGCGAGGGGTAAGCAGGCCGAGATCGAGAGGGTTCAGCTCCTCCAGAGGCTCAACAGGCTGGGCCTCCTTCCGGCCGACGCCGTCCTGGATGACGTTCTCTCTCTCACCGTTGAGGACGTCCTCGACAGGCGTCTTCAGACGATAGTCTACAAGAAGGGACTCGCCAGGACCATCAGGCAGGCCAGGCAGCTCATTGTCCACGGCCACATCGAGGTCAACGGGCAGATCATCCGCTCCCCGGGATACCTCGTTCTCAGGGAGGAGGAAGACGCTATAACCTACTCGAAGACCTCTCCTTTCGCCAAGGAGAGCCACCCCGAGAGGATGGTTATTGAACAGGCCAAGCAGGGTGGTGAGGCATGAGCGAGGAAGTTCAGCAGGTTAACCTTAAGAAGAAGGAGAAGTGGGGAGTTGCCCACATCTACTCCTCCTACAACAACACCATTATCCACATCACCGACCTCACCGGGGCCGAGACCGTCAGCAGGTGGAGCGGTGGTATGGTCGTCAAGGCCGACAGGGACGAGCCATCACCATACGCGGCCATGATTGCCGCCAGGAGGGCCGCCGAAGAGGCCATGGAGAAGGGCTTTGTCGGCGTTCACATCAAGGTCCGCGCTCCGGGAGGGAGCAAGAGCAAGAGCCCCGGGCCGGGTGCACAGGCCGCTATCCGTGCCCTCGCCAGGGCCGGCCTTAGGATAGGGAGGGTTGAGGACGTCACCCCGATTCCGCACGACGGCACCAGGCCGAAGGGCGGAAGGCGGGGCAGGCGTGTCTGACCCCACAACTTCTTTTTTGGTGATGCCAATGGAGCCAAAGTTTCAGATTCTTGAAAAAAGGGAGGACTCGATTAGGTTCATCATTGAGGGAGTCGACGTTCCCTTCGCCAACGCCCTGAGGAGAACCATCCTGGCTGAGGTTCCCACCTTCGCCGTTGACGAGGTCGAGTTCTTTGAGAACGATTCAGCACTTTTTGACGAGATAATCGCCCACAGGCTGGCGATGATTCCGCTCACCACCCCCGTTGAGAGGTTCTCGCTGGATGCCCTTGAGCTGGATGACTATACTGTCACGCTCTCCCTTGAGGCCGAGGGGCAGGGTATGGTCTACTCCGGCGACCTGAAGAGCGATGACGAAGGGGTTAAGCCCGCTAACCCGGACATCCCGATAGTCAAACTGGCGGAAGGACAGAGGCTAACCCTCAACGCCTACGCGAGGCTTGGGCGCGGAAAGGATCACGCCAAGTGGCAGCCCGGCTTCGTCTATTATAAGTACCTGACAAAGATACACGTGAGCAAAGAAGTCCCGGAGTGGGAAGAGCTCAAAAAGCTTGCCGAAAGGCGCGGTCTTCCGGTTGATGAGACCGAAGAGGAGCTCATCATCACTACCACGAAGGCCTTCTACCTCCCGAGGAAGTTTGAGGCTTACCAGGGTGATAAGATAAGGAAGGAGGTAGTTCCGGGAACGTTCGTGTTTACCGTCGAGACCAACGGAGAACTCCCCGTTGAGGAAATCGTGGCCATAGCCCTAAAAATCCTCATGAGGAAGAGCGATAGATTTATAAGCGAACTCCATAAATTAGCGTCCGACTGACGCGGGGGTAGCCGAGCCTGGCCAAAGGCGCGGGATTCAGGGTCCCGTCCCGTAGGGGTTCCGGGGTTCAAATCCCCGCCCCCGCACCAGTATTTACGCTCACCCCGTTGGACCTGTCGGTTTCCCACCTGCGAGAGAGCGTTAAGGAGGTATGTTCATGGTCAAGAGAACCGGACCCACTGACATCAATCTGAGGAGGCTCATCCGCTACCTCAGAAAGAAGTCTAACGAGGAAGGGGTTAAGATCTGGAAGGACATCGCCTGGCGCCTTGAGAGGCCCAGGAGGCAGAGGGCTGAGGTTAACGTCAGCAGGATCAACCGCTACACCAAGGATGGTGACACCGTCATCGTCCCCGGAAGCGTCCTCGGTGCAGGAAAGCTTGAGCACAAGGTCACCGTTGCTGCCTGGAAGTTCAGCGAGACGGCCAAAAGGAAGATAGTTGAGGCCGGTGGAGAGGTCCTCACGATTGAGGAGCTCATCGAGAGGAACCCGAAGGGTAGTGGAGTAATCATAATGGAGTGATGGGCCATGAGGATAATTAACGCTGAAGGACTCATACTCGGAAGGCTCGCCTCGAAGGTCGCCAAGATGCTCCTTGAGGGCGAGGAAGTCATCATAGTCAACGCCGACAAGGCCATCATCACCGGAAACCGCGAGGACATCTTCGCCAAGTACAAGCAGAGGACCGAGCTGAGAACCAGGACCAACCCGAGGAGGGGTCCGTTCTATCCAAAGAGGAGCGACGAGATCGTCAGGAGAACCGTCAGGGGAATGCTTCCATGGAAGACCGACCGCGGAAGGAAGGCCTTCAAGAGGCTCAAGGTCTATGTCGGCGTTCCGAAGGAGTTCGAGGGAAGAGAGCTTGAGACCATAATCGAGGCCCACATGTCGAGGCTCGCAACTCCGAAGTACGTTACCGTTGGCGAGGTTGCCAAGTTCCTCGGTGGAAAGTTCTGAGGTGAGAGAAAATGAAGGTCATCCAGACTGCTGGTAAGAGGAAGACGGCCATCGCGAGGGCCACCATCCGGGAAGGAAAGGGTCGCGTCAGGATCAACCACAAGCCAGTTGAGATCATCGAGCCGGAAATCGCGCGCTTCACTATCATGGAACCGCTTGTCCTCGCCGGGGAGGAGATAGTCAGCAAGGTTGACATCGACGTCAAGGTCGAGGGCGGAGGCTTCATGGGACAGGCAGAGGCCGCGCGCGTTGCCATAGCCAGGGCCCTCGTCGAGTGGACCAACGACATGAACCTCAAGGAAAAGTTTATGAAGTACGACAGGACCATGCTCGTCGGGGACAGCAGGCGCACCGAACCGCACAAGCCCAACCGCTCAACCAAGGGTCCCAGGGCGAAGAGGCAGAAGTCCTACCGCTGACCGCTTTCCTTTAATATTCAAGAAGGTGATACGGGTGATAGTTCCCGTCAGGTGCTTCACGTGTGGAAAGGTCATAGGAGACAAATACTACGAGTTCAAGGCCCGAGTTGAGAAGGGCGAGGATCCCGAAAAGGTCCTCGACGACCTCGGGATCGAGAGGTACTGCTGCAGGAGAACCCTGCTGAGCCACGTCGAGCTCATAGATCAGGTAATGGTATACAGGGTATACTGAAAAACCACATTTCTGGGGGGGCCGTGGGGTAGCTTGGTCTATCCTCCCGGCTTGGGGTGCCGGAGACCCGGGTTCAAATCCCGGCGGCCCCACCAAAATTTGCACGGGTGGTTGAAATGTTCAGGTACACGAGATTTGAAAAGGCCCGTATAATTGGAGCAAGGGCCCTCCAGATAGCGATGGGTGCGCCCATACTCATCGACGTCCCGGAAGGAATCACGCCGCTCGACGCCGCGCTGCTTGAGTTTGAGAAGGGAATAATCCCCCTCACCGTAATCAGGCCGAGCTGATGAAAGATGACCGTGATAGAGAACGTAATCGGCAGGGTCGCGGTGCTCAAGGGTGGTAGGTATTCAGTCGAGGTAGACGTCATAACGAGCTCGGGCTTCGGTCGCTTTGCATCCCCAATAGATGAGAACCCTAGCCTGTACATAGCCGAGGCCCACCGCGCCGTGAGCGAAGTTGACGAGATAATCGGACCAGAGCTGATAGGCTTCGATGCCAGCGAGCAGGAGCTCATAGACAGCTACCTCTGGGAGATAGATGGCACCGAGGACTTCAGCCACATCGGTGCCAACACAGCACTGGCGGTGTCAATAGCGGTCGCCAAGGCCGCGGCGAGCGTCAAGAGGATGCCTCTCTACAGCTACATCGGGGGCACCTTCACGACCGAGCTACCGGTGCCGATCCTTGAGATAGCGGGTGGTGAGGCCTTTGACTACTACGTAATGGTTCGTGACCTCATGGAGATAACCGACGTCGTTGACGCCGCCAACAAAGTTCTTGAGCATGCCGAAGCCAGCACTGTGGAGGCCTTTTCAAAGGCCACCGAAAAGGCCACCGACGAGCTTGGCCTCGAAGTCGCTCTCGGACTTGTGCAGAAGATCCCGATGGAGACCGAGGAAGTGCTCTCTATAGTTGAGGACAACAACGTGGCCTATATAAAGCCCCTCGGCGACGAGGAGCTGTTCCTTGAGCTGATAGCCGGTACCCACGAGGTGTTCGTTGACGGCGAGCACCTCTTCCGCGAGAAGGACATACTGGACAGGCGCTACTACAACGCCCTGTCAATAAAGCCGATAAACCTAGGCACGCTCACCGACTTATACAACCTTGTGAACGACACGAAGTCGGAGAGGATAACCCCCATCCTCGCGGAGGCTCGCTACGAGTCCTCCGATGAGGCACTGGCCCACCTTGCGGTGGGTCTGCGCTGTCCGGCGATGGTGCTCCGTTCGGATTCCATCGCCAAGCTGAACGAGCTGATAAGAATAGCCGAAGATTTGGGTGAAAGGGGTAGGATAATAACCTTTGAAGGATGAGGAGGTGTGAAAAATGGAGGAATACCTTGTTCCACTCGACCAGTACCTTGCCGCCGGTGTCCATATAGGCACCCAGCAGAAGACCCAGGACATGAAAAAGTTCATCTACCGCGTTAGGCAGGATGGTCTTTACGTCCTCGACGTCAGGAAGACCGACGAGAGGCTCAGGATAGCCGGTAAGTTCCTTGCCAAGTTCGATCCGGCCAACATACTCGCCGTCAGCGTCAGGCTCTACGGCCAGAAGCCGGTCAAGAAGTTTGGTGACGTTACCGGTGCCAGGGCCATTCCGGGACGCTTCCTGCCCGGAACTATGACCAACCCGCAGGTCAAGAACTTCATGGAGCCTGATGTCCTCATAGTCACTGACCCGAGGGCCGACCACCAGGCCATGAAGGAGGCCATCGAAATAGGAATCCCGATAGTTGCCCTCGTCGACACCGAGAACTTCCTCAGCTACGTCGATGTTGCGATTCCTACCAACAACAAGGGGAGGAAGGCCCTCGCGCTCATCTACTGGATACTCGCCAGGGAGATACTCTACAACAGGAAGGAGATAGAGAGCAGGGAGGACTTCAAGGTTCCTGTTGAGGACTTTGAGATGAGGATCATCAGAACCTGAGGGGAAAGCTTTTAATTCCCCTCGCTTTACTCACCCTCGCGCGGGGGTGCCCGAGCCTGGCCAAAGGGGGCGGACTTAAGATCCGCTGCCGCAGGGCTGCGCGGGTTCGAATCCCGTCCCCCGCACCAAAGCTTTAAAAGTCTATGGGGATAGGTGTGTTGGATTAAGATCATGAGGTGATCACGATGGCGAGATTCCCAGAGGCTGAGGCCAGAATCTTTAGGAAGTACATCTGCATGCGCTGCGGCGCTACCAACCCGTGGAAGGCCAGGAAGTGCAGAAAGTGTGGCTACAAGGGTCTCCGCCCGAAGGCGAGAGAGCCGCGCGGTGGAATGGGACGCTGAGGGCTTTAGCCCTCAAAGGTTTCCCTTTTGCACTTTTCTAGGTGCCTGCGTTGTCGGACTAAAAAACTTCTGGAAAAACTTATGGAAATTCACTCCCTGAGCTTTGAGAGCATATTCTCAAGAAAAGCTATGCCTTCCTCCAGGAGCTTCTCCCCCTCTGGGGTGAGCCTGTAGTACTTCCTGGACGGTTTTCCCGTTTCGCTCTCCTGCCATTCTGCGGTAACGTATCCTTCCTTCTCCAGCTTGTAGAGAACGACGTACGAACTGACCGTTGCGGGCTCGAAGTTGAAGGCTTCCTTTATTCTCTCCTTGAGCTCGTAAGCGTACATTGGCCTCTCCTTTAGGAGCCGGAGAATGTAGAGCCACAAGACTTCCTTTGTTATCTTGTTTTTGAGCCTCTCCATCGGGGTCGTCATGGCTTTCACACCTACTTTTATGCTTTAGAAATATTTTGGAATCGTGTAATTTAAACATTTTGGCAAAAACGTTTTATTCTCCAGTGCACGACTGATATTAGGTGACTGAAATGGAGTTCAACGTAAATGCAATGGTGGGTGACATTGGGGTTGGGGGCGTTGTGGGTTTTGTCACAGGATATGCCCTGAAAAAACTAATGAAGCTCGCACTGGCCCTTATAGGGGCCTATGTCCTGAGCCTGTTCTGGCTCCAGCAGAAGGGAGTCATAACGGTGAACCAGGACAGGCTGTTTAACCTTGCCAGTGGATGGACAAGTGAGATAATCGGCCTGTCCGACAAAGTTCTGGGGATACTTCCTGGAACTGGGGCGTTTGTCGTGGGATTCTATCTGGGCTTCCAAAAAGGTTAAATTTTTCCCTTTCCCTCTCCATCCATGAGCTACGAGCGCCGGGTCATTCTACGCCATTCGCTCGCATCGGTGGTCGCCCTGGGCCTCACTGGGCTAACTAGGTTTCTGTACAGCGCAGTAGTCGCTAGGCGCTTTGGCATTGAGGCTCTTGGGGCGGCGAACTCCCTTATATCCCAGGCGTTTTTCTTAGCCATCCCGTTGAGCTTCTTTGCGATAGCCCTTGGCAAATACGCCTCTGAATTCTTGGGGGCCGGCAAAACTGATTCAATACGCTCAATAACCCTTCCCTCATTCCTCCTCCCGCTTGTTGGACTGCTCCTCATCCCTTTAAATCTCTACCTAGGAATCCTTGCAACACTCAGAGGAATTCAGCTGACCCTCAGGAACTTTCTTTACGGCATCCACCGGGGGGAGCACTACGCGTACATAATAACACTGGCCTTTGTGGGTTTTCTGGTGGGGTTTTTATTCCCCAACGTCTTCGCGCCGTACCTGCTCTTCCTTGGGCTGATTGCGGTTTTCTCTGCCGCTTATCTGGTGAGGTTTGACTTCGTTGGAAAGCCCAGAACTAGCGAGATAGGTCTCCTCATCTCATATTCGGCCTTTGCGTTTTTGGGTACCCTATCAGGTGTATTCCTGATACAGGGTCCCTATTTTATGAGTGAATATTTATCCAGCCCGGAGGTTGCTGGGAGAGTGTCGGCGATACTCTCCGCGGCCTTTCTTCTGACGTATCTCCCCCAGATCCTTCAGTCGGCCATAATGCCCCTCTTTTCCTACAAGTACGGGAGAAATGAGAGCGACTACGTTAAACTCCTCGCCGAGAAGACCACGTCCATTTTGATACTCGTGACCGGTGTTGCAGTCTTTGTTCTCATGTTGCTCGGCAGGGAGGTTCTCTCGGCAATATTTGGCTTCGATGTGGGTTCCGCTTTCTACCTGGCCCTTATGGCTATGGAGGTCTACATAGCTTACAACCCCAGCATAGTCGCCCTGAACTCAACGGCCTATGTCAGGAGAGGGACACTTGTTGCTCTCCTCGGTGCCTTTGCAGTTTTCCTTTCGTGGTTCTACCTCATACCTGCATTTGGAGCTATGGGTGTGATGGCGGGCTTGATACTTGGTTACTGCCTCATACTCGCAGGCGTTGCCCACTATGCAAGAGCCCTTCTGGATATATCCCCCAGAATATACGTTCCACTGGCCTTGGCGTTGCTTCTCCAGTCCCTGGTGTTCCTGTCAAAGTTTGCTCTACTGGGAGGATTTCTGCTTTTCCTTGCTTACAATAGAAAGGAGATAACGGATGGAATAAGTCTGGTCAAATCTTTCCGTGGTAGAGAATCCTGACGAGCTCCTCTGGCAGGCCTTCCCTGCGTATCCTCTCCTCTATGAGTTTCTTGTCGTAGTCAACCTCTATGAACTTTGTGTGGAGTGTATCAACATCCACGAGGGCGAACGTGGCCTTGTGCTCCCTTCCAGGTGGGAATCCTATGCTTCCCGGGCAGATGACCCTTCCGTAGCGGGTCATGGCGTTGACCGGATACCTCGGTGATGCCACGAAGAGTATCTCGTAGTCTTTCATGGGACGCATTATTGTCTCGTAGTAGCTCGTCGGCTGCTCCGGGAGGACTTTTCCTCCGAACGGATCCAGAGGACTTCCGTAGACGCCAAAAATGTCGTTCTTTCCAATCCTGTCGACCAGATAAACGGGCAGGTCGCGTATAAACTCCCTGCCCTCGTGGCCGAGCTTTTCCCACGTGTACTTCAGGGCCAGCTTGATGTGCTCTGGGTAGTTCACACGGCCAATGTAGTCGGGCCCCTCGGCGTGGGGGTCGCTCTCCGCTATGACCTGGTCGAACTCGCCACGGATTACGCTAACCTCATTGTTCCTTATGAGGTCGTCGAGGGTATCCAGGATCTCCCTCGGATAAGGGAACAGGCCAACTATGTTTCCAAGGATGTAGTACTTCTCGATCTCATAACCCTCCTCTTTGAGAACCTCTATCTTCTCGATGGCCTTTGCAAGGGCGGGAAGGTTGCCGTTAACGTTTGCCAGAACCGCGACGTACACCATCCTCCCACCCCCCCACTTTTTCTTACCCAAATTAACTAAAAGTTCCGAAAATATTTAAAGATTTCGGAATGAGAACGGGGGCATGATTTCTCTCCTCTCCAGGCCAAGTCCCTTGGGCGGAGAAGATATCAGTTGACCGGCCGGGAAAAGGCCTCAGATGGTTCGGAGGTCCGTCTTTTTTCTGGATTTCTTCTCCCTGTGTATGCTCGCTAGGTACAGCAGGAGAGCGTCCTCCACCATATCCATCACCTCCTGTGGATTCTCACATCCCTTTCTGTTGTTTTTCAACGGGAGCTTTTGAATAGCTCTTTTTGAAAAACGCTTTACTCTTTCTCTTGAAAGCCTCGCCCTAGGTGGAGAGGTCCAGCAAAGATCCAGTAGTTCTCATGAAATTTTAAATATCTGCCAATAATGCCTGCAAAATTGGGTAGTGCTGTGGATGCCACAACGTCTGTGGAACTTTTTGTCTGACAAAAGTTTCTATGGCGGACCGGCGGGGATTTGAACCCCGGACCTGCGGCTTAGGAGGCCGCCGCCCTATCCTAGCTAGGCTACCGGTCCTCTGCCCGCTATTCCCTCCAAGGGAAGGGTATTTAAAGTTTACGGTGTAACAGGACTGGTGGTGCGGATGGTGGATGAACTGGATCTTAGGATACTCTCTCTGCTTCAGGAGAATGCCAGGTTATCCTATCGTGAGATAGCGCGTGAGCTAAAGGTCGCTGTTGGGACAGTGTACAACCGCATCAAGAGGATGGAGGAGGAGGGAGTAATCCGGGGATTTGCACCGATTCTTGACTATGAGAAGCTTGGCTTTGGTCTCACCACGGTGATAGGGGTTAAGGCCCAGGGCAGGAAGATAGTTGAAATAGAACGGGAAATAGCCCGCAACGATCGGGTTGTGATGGTGTACGACATCACCGGGGAGTTCGACATAGTTGTGGTGGCCAAGTTCAAAGATAGGGCCGATATGAACCGCTTCGTCAAGTGGCTTCTCTCGCTGGAGGGTGTGGAAAAAACGAACACGAGCGTGGCAATGCAGGTTGTCAAGGAAGATCTGCGGCTTAAGCTAACGGAGGACTAAAACTTGCTCTAGAAACCGTTTGGCAAAGTCATCAAAGCTCTCGACCGGAAGCTTCACTTCTTTTCCGTTGACTTTCCCCTCGAATACAAGCATTCTGGCGGCTATTTCGCGTATCTTTTTGAAGTCTGAGTTCTCGGCTATGGTGCTCTCAAGGGTCTCGGTAAACTCTTCCTCGCTGGCCAGCCTGACGACTCCCTCTATGACTACCTCCCTGCCGCACTCCTCTTCGGTGCACACGAATTTGAAGGGGAGGCCGAGTTCGACCTCCACAGGTATTGTCAGGCCGTCGGCGTTGTAGATGAACACCTTCATCAGTATCACTCCAGCCTTATGAGGCTCTCCACCGGGATGCTGTACTCCTCCTTGAGGTGGTCGATGACATCACCGACGCTTATGAGGAAGAACATGCCCACGGGTTTTGCCCCCGCCTGTCTGCACATCTCAAGGAGAGCCCTCTGGGTCTCACCGCTCCTTATCACGTCATCGACTATGAGGACGTTTTCGCCCTTTCTGAGCGCCCACTGGGGAAGGTACAGGGTTGTTACGCTTCCAGAGGCGCTCGGAACGTAGCTGACCTCGTAGAACTTCTCGACTCCGACCTCCTTTTTCTTCTTGGCGTATACAACGTCAACGTTGAGTTCCCTGGCCACGTGGACACCGAGGGCGATTCCGTCGGTTGCGGCGGTGAGGACTTTGTCCACGTTCTTGTCCATGTATCTGCCAGCCACCTCCTCTGCGATGAGGCTCATAAGGGATGTATCGCTGAGCACCGGCATGTTGTCAAAAAATCCGTACTCGTCAAATTTTATCCTCTTTCTAACTTCCTCCTCTATGTTGATGTACGGGAGGAGCAGTTCAAGGAGCTCCTTGGTTCTCTCGGCACTCGGAAGGACCTTCCCCCTCACGTACCTGTTGAGCACAGTGATGGGAAGGCCGGTTATCTTGGACAGTTCCTCGTAGGTGTAGGTCTTCTTAAGCAGTCGGAGCACCCTGACCAGTCTGAGCTTTTCCTGGACCGACTTTAGCTGACTCATTCTCTCACCTCCAGTGGCCAAAAATTAACAAGAAAATGTATAAATAGGTTTCGGTCACTCTTGGCTCTTCACAACCTTTCTGCGGTACTCCTCCACAACATCGCCGTATTCCCTCAGGATGAACTCCCGGGTTATTGGTTCGCCTTCAGGGTGGTCGAGGCCTGGACAGAAGGAGTCCATTTTGACGTATACTTCCATAACTCTTCCCTGCTTCACGAAGACGAAGGGATACAGCCTGCATGCCAAGGGTCTCTTCCCGTATATCCGGCACCTCATGGTTTCGGGGTCGAGAAAGACACATCCGCCGTCAAAGGGACGCTTTTTGAGTGCATAGCTCAGGAACTTATCACCCCGGTAAAACATCTTTTCATAGTCCACGAATTCCCAGGCGTTGTAGCCGAGGTCCTCTATCCTCGCTATGTCCTCATCTCTAACCGGTATCTCAAGCTCGTAGCAGCACTTTCCACAGCTTTCGACGCACTTAAATTTAAAAGAAAGGTCATGCTCGACTTCGAGGGTGTCGAGGTGGATCGTTGCAACCCACCTCTTTTCCAAGACTTCACCCCCTGTACGAGCTGGCTATCAGCGTTTCCGTCATCTCTATGTTTTTCACTTTTCTCAGCACCTCATCATGGAACCTGTCAAGCTCATGGATGTTCTCAACTTCCACCCGGATTATGATGTCGTACTCTCCATAGACGCGGTATATCTCCTTTATCCGTTCCTCCTTTGAGAGGGCGCTGTATACTTTCTCCTCGGTTCCGGGCTTAACAACAACCAGCACGAAGGCCTCGATCATATCCCAAACCCCCCAAAGTTAAATTTCCTTGCCATCTTAGAAAGCTTTCTCTTGTCCATGCTCTTGAACATCTTCCTCATCTGGTTGTACTGGTGGAGCAGTTCCCTGACCTCCTGGGTGCTGGTTCCGGAACCTCTGGCGATTCTCTTTATCCTCGAATAGTTGATTATCTCCGGGTGTTCGAGCTCCTCCTCCGTCATCGAGTCCATTATTATCCTGTACCTCTTCAGCTTCTCCTCTCCGACTTTGACAGCATCATCGGGCAGGGAGTACCCGAGCCCCGGAATCATCTGGAGTATCTGCTTTAGCGGCCCCATTTTCTGCATTGCCTCAAGCTGGGCGTACATGTCCTTGAGGTTGAACTTGCCCTTGAGGAACTTCTCAAGGTCCTCCTCTTTGAACTCCTGGGCCTTCTGGAGCTCCTCAAGCTTCTGAAGCAGGCCTTCTATGTCGCCCATGCCGAGCAGTCTGGATACGAAGCGTTTGGGGTCGAAGGGCTCAAGGTCGTCTATCCTCTCCCCGACGCCTATGAACTTTATGGGCGCCCCGGTAGCGGCAACAGCAGAGAGTGCCCCGCCACCTTTGGCAGAACCGTCGAGTTTGGTGACTATTATTGAGCCTATCGGCGTTGCCTCCTTGAACGCAAGCGCCTGGTTGTAGGCCTGCTGGCCGATGGTTCCATCAATGACCAGAATCACCTCATGGGGCTTTATTGCCTCGCTTATTTGCTTCATCTCCTCGATGAGGCCGGTTTCCTCTTTGTGTCTTCCGGCCGAGTCCACTATTATGACGTCCACACCCTTGCCTTTGAAGTACTCAACGCCCTCGCGGGCCAGTTTGACGGCATCTTTCTCTTCGGGGTCGCCGAAGACCTCTATCCCAAAGGGTTCAACGAGCTGTTTGAGCTGGTAATAGGCACCGGGACGCCAGGTGTCCGAACAGACGAGGCCTACTCTGTAGCCCCTCTTCTGGAGATGTCTCGCCAGCTTCGCCACGCTCGTAGTCTTGCCCGATCCCTGGATACCAACGGTGAGCAGAACAGTCGGCTTATCCTTTATTTCGAGGGGCTTGGCCTCCTTTCCGAGGAACTTTGTGAGCTCCTCATAGACTATCTGGATTATGTGCTCCTTCTTTGATGCTCCCGCTGGAGGCTTCTCTTCAAGCGCCCTCTTCTCTATCGTCTTCGTCAACTGGAGGACCATCCTAACGTTAACGTCCGCCTGGATGAGCGCCCTCTGTATGTCCCTCACGACCTCTTTTATGAGGGCCTCGTCAACTGTGCCGGAACGGGCGAGCTTCCTGAGGGCATTGTTGAGTGCCTTCCCTAGCTTCTCTAAGGCCATTTTCTCCCACCGTAGTGATGGAGTCTCCAAAGTTTATAAACGGTTGGGTTTCCGTATCCTGCTCAAATGTATTCTTTTGGTAAAAGAGGGGCCCTTTTAGGTCTTTAAATTGCTCATTATTGTTCATCCAATATCGAAAATCTTCATTGTTGCTTTTTTGGAAGATTGTAGATATTTCATGGGCACAGATGAGGGTTTAAGGGCTAGAAAAGCTTTTAAGCCCAAGATCAGGCCGGACACGCTGGAAGAAGTTAAAAGGGGTGAGAGGAATGGAGTGGATGACTGCGCTTTACGGCTACCTAGTCGTGAGGGAGATGCTGAGAAAGAGAAATCCAATCCCTGAGGAGCTCGAATACGTCGAGAAGCTCAGGGCTTGATTTATTAAGGGCCTTTTCAATCTTTCCCTGGTGGTAGGATGAAGATTCACTACGAATGTATCGCGTGCACGGTCGCTCAGGCTCAGAAAATAACCGAGATGAGCACAGAAGACGTGGAGATGCGCAAGAGAGCTATGGTATTCCTCGCAAACAGGCTGGGAGAGTTCTTCAGAGAGGATTCGGTTCCGGCCACGGACGGGGGCAGGCTGTTCCTTGAGCTCTACGATTTTCTGGGAGACGATGATCCGTTCGGGGAGTATAAGAGAATTTCCACAGGGCTTGCAAGGAGCGTGGCGGCGGAGGTGCGTAGGGTTGGTGACATAAAACGGGCCCTGAAGCTTGCCATCGCGGGGAACACCATAGACTTTGCTGTTAGTTATGGCCCAAAGAAGATTGGAAACGACCTCTTCGACCTTGCTTCCAGGGAGCTTTACATTGACCAGAGCGATGAGCTCTTGATGGAGCTTGAGCGGGCGAAAACGCTCCTCTACCTGGTGGACAACTGCGGTGAGATATACTTTGACAGGATATTCATAGAGCTTATACGCAGGGAGTTTCCGGCTCTTGATGTGTACGTGGCCGCCAAGGAGGGACCGATAATCAACGACGCAACGGTTGAAGACCTCCGGGAGGCCGGATTTGATAAGATTGCGAGGGTCATTTCTACGGGTTCAAGGCTTCCAGGGGCGCCTTTGGAGTATGCGTCCCCGGAATTCTTGCGGCTCTTTGAGAGGGCCGATGTAATAATTGCAAAGGGGCAGGCGAATTTTGAGACCCTAAGTGACCTCGGTGACGGCAGGATATTTTTCCTCCTCAGGGCAAAATGTTCCCCAATTTCAAGAGAGCTGGGCGTCCCAAAGGGGGCGCTGGTTTGCATGCGGTCAAAATTTTAGTCAATTGTCGATATTATCTTTAACGAATGTCTATGGGAAAGCTTTTTATATTTTAAAGTAGTAGATATAAGTGGTGATACCGATGACAACCGTTATCAGACGTGATGCGGAAAGGTTTTTGAAGGAGCTTAGGGCCCATTACGGCGATGTCTGGCGGATACCATCGAGCAGATACCTGTCCAGGCCGGATTTCGTTGTGGTAGATCCCAAGAGTGGCAAAAAGACCAAGGTAAGCTTTGTCTCTCTCGATGATGGAGAGGTCGTTGGAGTTGTTTACGACGAGCTTGGCTGAACTTTCGTTTTTTGACTAACCTCTTGTGTTATGTTCTGAACACCGGAAACGATTAAATACCATCATATCGTAAGTTTTCCGGGTGAAAATAATGCCATTGGACGTTTATCGCGAGGCCCTCCGGTTGGCTTCTGATATACGGGACAAGTACCTCCGGGCAGTCACGTACGCTAAAATTGGTTACTACATGTACCGCGCCAAAAAGCCGGAGTATAAAACTGCTTTTAAATATGCCTTCAACGCCGCCGCATCAATTGATAACCCCGTTCTTCTGGTCAAAGCCCTCGTGGAGATAGGGGCGTACCTTAAGGGGGTAGATGCAAAGACTTCCCAAAAGGTCTTCCATCAGGCTTATGAGTCTATTCTGAGCTTTCCCGAACCCCTGAAGGATGACCTCCTTGAAGAGCTGGTCATTCGCCTTCTGGAACTGGACATGCCCGATGATGCCCTCTTCTATGCCACCGACGTCAAGGACTCCGTAAAGCGAAACGACCTGTTCCTGAAGATACTCAGGGTCTACCTCAAGAAGGGCAACATGCGCAGGGCAAGACTCATCATAGAGCGGATAGACGACGAACCCTGGCACTCCATAGCCGCCATAGAGGCGATAAAGGAGCATCTGAAACGTGAGGAGTTCGGAAGCGCTATCAGGGTTCTCTCGGAACTTAAGAGCGAGTACTGGCTCGGAGAGGCCATGAAGGAGGTTGCTGTCCACCTGAAGAACTCAGACGTCCCAACGGCCACGTACGAGAAGTTCGTGGACATCGCGCTGGGAATGTCATCAGACACTGGATTTGATGTATTGAAGTCCCTCCTAATTGGTCTTGGCAGTCAGGGAGAGCTGGATTTTGTCATGAAGATCCTCGAACGGATGTATCCTGACGAGAGGCTCTCCATCCTGGAAGGCATCGTCAAAACTTCAGTCGACAAGGAGGATGTTCTACTGGCCCTCCTGGGGTATCTGGAAGGTGAAGAGTTCGAAAGGATAGCCGGGGTTATAATGGATCACCTGCTATCTAAAGGGGTCACTGCCAAATATCTGCCCCTTGTCAGGACCATAGGGGAGCACACCCGGGAGGATACAATCAGGGTTAAGGTGGTTACGTACCTCTCGAAGCTCGGTGAGTTCGATGAGGCGCTCAGGTTTGCTGGGCTTGTCCGCGGCAACTACCTCCGCTCTCTCGCCTTTGGTAGCATAGCCGTCTCCAGGCTGAAATCAGGGGACATCGACGGGGCCATAGATGCCGCCCTTGAGGTTAAAGACCCCAAGTGGGGTTCGTGGTTGCTCAGCGAGATTCTCACGAAGATACTGGAACTGCAGGCTGAGGGAGAGGTCAGCGAGGACATCGAGGAGAAGGCAAAACACCAGAAGGTTCTGTGGGAGAAGCACTAACGTTTTAAGCCCTCCCCCTTTTCTCATTCTCAGGTGATACCATGCCGAGGATAGCAATTATTGGAGGTTCCGGAGTCTACGACCCCAAGCTGCTCCAGAACGTCAGGGAGGAGTTCGTAAGCACCCCCTACGGAAAGGTCAGGGTGAAGATAGGTGAATACGGTGGCGAGGAAATAGCGTTCCTAGCAAGGCACGGCGAGGGACACAGCGTTCCCCCCCACAAGATCAACTACCGTGCCAACATATGGGCCCTTTACGAGCTCGGTGTGGAGAGGATTCTCTCAACTTCGGCAGTGGGCTCGCTCAACGAGGCCATGAAGCCGGGCGACTTCGTTATCCTCGACCAGCTTATTGACTTCACCAAGACGAGGCACTACACCTTCTACGATGGCGACGAGAGCCCTCACGACAGAAAGTTTGTGGCCCACGTTGACTTCACCGACCCCTACTGCCCGGAGCTGAGAAAGGCACTGATAACGGCCGCGAGGGAGCTTGGGTTTGAATACCACCCAACGGGAACCTACGCCTGCATGGAAGGCCCGAGGTTCGAGACAAGGGCGGAGATAAGGGCCCTTAAAATACTCGGCGCCGACGTCGTTGGCATGACCCAGTGCCCGGAGGCGGCCCTGGCGAGGGAGCTTGAGATGTGCTACGCCAGCGTGGCCATAGTCACCAACTTCGCCGCGGGGATAAGCAGGGAGAAGCTCACCCACACCGAGGTCGTCGAGCTGATGGCCAAAAAGAGCGAGGAGATCAAGTACCTCCTGATGAAGTCCATCAAGTACATTCCAAAGGAGCGCCACTGCGCCTGCAAGGATGCCCTGAAGGGCGCGACCGGGGAGTGATCCTTCTTCTCTCCTTTTGTTTACGGATACTGCTTACATCCAGTCAAGTTTGATAACGAAACTGTTTAAAACCTTTGGGTGGAGATATCAGTGGTGATTTCGAAATGATGAAGTACGATGTTGTGGTTGTCGGCGCGAGCGCCGGCGGCATAACCACGGCCCTCGCCGCGAAGAGGTTCTATCCCGACAAGAGCGTCTTGGTAATCAAAAAGGAGGACGTTGGGATAATCTCATGCGGCATTCCGTACGTCTTTGGAACCCTCAAGAGCATTGATGAGGATCTAATCCCCCTCGACATGTTCTTCAAGCCAGCAGGAATAGACGTTCTTGTGGATGAGGCGACCCACATAGACCCCAAGACCAAGCTCGTAAGGACCAGAGGGGGAGAGGAGGTCCGGTGGGAGAAGCTCGTCATAGCTACCGGCTCCAGACCCGTTATTCCGGAGGTTCCTGGATTTGACCTCGACGGTGTGTATACCATACCCAAGGATTACGAATACCTAAAGAAGCTTAAGGAGCGGGTGAAGGAGGCAGAGAACGTCGTTATAATCGGTGGCGGGTTCATAGCACTTGAAGTGGGTGACGAGATACGAAAACTCGGGAAGGACGTCACTCTGGTCGTCAGAAGCAGGCTCCTGAGGAGCTCCTTTGATCCGGAGTTCAGCGAAATGGTAGAGAGCAGGCTCCGTGAGGTGGGTGTTGATATTGTTTACGGCCACATCGAAAGGCTCGCTGGTGAACAGAGAGTCGAGAAGGTCAGGCTGGTTGGTGGCACCGAGCTCCCGGCTGATCTCGTGATATTCTCAATAGGCTACAGGCCGAACGTTGAGCTTGCCGTTAAGGCAGGTCTCAAGGTTACGCGCTACGGCATCTGGACCGACGAGTACATGAGAACATCCCATCCGGACATCTTTGCGGTTGGCGACTGTGTGGAGCACAGGGACTTCTTCACGGGGAAGCCGTACACCCTTATGCTGGCTTCAACGGCAACCTTTGAGGCCAGAATAGCTGGAGCGAACCTCTTCAGGCTCCAAATAGTAAGGGAGAACAGGAGAACGATAGGCGTCTACGCCACCCATGTTGCCGGTCTGACCCTCGCGGCGGCAGGCCTTACTGAGGAGGCCGCTAGGAAGGAGGGCTTTGAGGTCATAGTGGGCTATGGAAAAGCCCCGGACAGGCATCCCGCGGTTTTCCCGGGAACGTCCATGATAACTGCGAAGCTGATATTCTCCCGCGACAGGGGGGCGATACTAGGCGCCCAGATAGCTGGAGGTAAGAGCGTCGGTGAGATGATAAACATCCTTGCCCTCGCGATACAGAAAAGGCTAACGGCGAGCGAGCTTTACACGCTCCAGATAGCCACCCATCCGCTCCTCACGGCCTCGCCGGTTGCCTATCCGATACTTCAGGCGGCTGAAGATGCCTTGGCGAAGCTGAGAACCTAAGGGGTTTTTTGTGGTTTTCACTTCTTCTTTTTGTTTGTTTTGGCATTTTGGAAAAAATTGATAAAGAATGTTCTTCTCTACGAAAGGCAAAAATAAACCGTGCACTGTCTAACTGCGACTTAACCTCGGGTTTAACTCCGAAATAAACCTTTTCAAGAGATTTCACTTCTTTTTTGGCGTCCACAGGACGCCTTTCGCTTAGTGAAACCTTGTAAACCTGAAAGTTAAGGAACAAACCTTTAACGGGTCAATTTTTAGGGAACCCATGGACCCATTGGTAGTAGTGGGACAGTAAGAAACATTTGATCGAACTTTTCTCCAGAAAAGTTTGTGTGGTGCGGTGGCCGGGATTTGAACCCGGGCCAGCGGCGTGGCAGGCCGCTGTCCTAGACCAGGCTAGACTACCACCGCAGTTCAGGCCCGTAGAATACTCACCTTCGGGCGCTTTATAAATCTTTCGGTGAGCTGAGACGGTTAAATTTATAAAGACTCCCTTAGAAGGGTTAGCGGGCAGTGCCCCGGTGGCCTAGTCTGGATAGGGCGCGAGGCTGCGGACCTCGAGGTCCGGGGTTCGAATCCCCGCCGGGGCGCCATCATAATTTTGGTTGTATTTTGGTTGTTAAGTTGTTAATAAGTTGTGTTTAGATGTTGTTTGAGAATGCTACGTTAATAACTGCTAGCAAAAACACTACAAAAATGTTTAAATATTCTTTGAGCATACATACTATAACATCAATCTCGGGTGAGTAAAATGAATAACAAAACCCTACTTGTTAGTTGGATAACTGCTAGCCTTGGAGGGATTTGGGGGACGTATGTAGGATACGACGCAGGATATGGATACCAGTTAGGCACCTTTCAGATAAATCAACTGGAAATATTCGCATATGGGGTCCTTGCTGCCATAATCTTTAGTGCCGTTGTTGCATCAGTATATAAGGGAGTAGTAGATAAACAATGTCCCAAACCTCTATCCACGCTTTTCATAGTGTTCAGCCTCATGGTACTAGTTAGCTATTATGTAGGAGTTACACTAGGGCAAAATACTGGAAAAGGTGACGCGTTTTTCATGGAGTATACTGGACCATCAGGTAGCGATATTGTCATGGTCATAATATTCTCATTAGTTATAGCAATCGGAGCAATATACCTAGGTAGGCTAGCATCGAATGACACAAGCGCATTAGCAGGAGTTAAAAAGAAAACATAAAAGGTGTATTGGTGATAAATGATTTAGGGTGATAACTTGTGAATGGCATAGCCTTCTTTCAAAACGTGTTACCTCCGAAACTTCAACCCTTAATAGATGCACTTACCGTAAGAATGATAATGACGCCAAAAGAGCATTTTGTTTATTATGAAGATTATCCTCCTGAAAAATTAGAAAATTGTGAGTATGATGTTTTACCTTGTAGGGATCTAAAACGTTATTATGATACAAAAACTGGGAAGATAAGGTTAATTTTGGCAGAAAACGTTATCTCAGCTGATACGCGATTGTTTGACTTAATTGATTTGTTCAACGAGGAGCATACTGTCTATTTTGTTAAGGAAGGAAAGAGCATTGTGGGTCTTGTTCACTATTCTGACCTTAAGAAGCACCCTGTGAGAGTGTTGTTTTATCTAATGGTGGCTGAATTGGAGTCAAACCTTCGGAAAGTGCTGGAAACATATTATGGTACTAAACTTGATGATGCTATAAAAAAGCAAATAAAACCTGAGAAGCTCTCCAAGATAGAGGGTTACTTGGGTGAGGATCGCAAGAAAAATGAAAACCTGAGATATATTGACTATTTGTATCTTGAAGACCTTAGGGATATTCTGTTAAAGGATATGGGGTTGTGGAGCCTAGTGAAATCTCATTCACGGTTTAGTAGCAAAAATAAATTTGAAAGTAATATTAATCCGTTGATTGATTTGAGAAATTGGGTGGCTCACCCTGTGAAAGAAGAATTGCCAAGAAAAGAACCTATTTATCTGGTCTTGGCCAAAATGAAAGACAGAGTTATGAGATTGAATAGTGCTCTTTATAACGTGCTACAGGCTATGAAGGAAAATTAAGGGACAGTAAATCAAACCCTTTCCAACCCTGGGAACCACACCTTCTTTCCGGCATTCTCCTTCTCCTCGTCCCACTCGGCGAGTATCTTCACTGCCTCGCTGGCAACTAATGCTGCCTCCTTCTCCCCGGCCTTTCCGAACTCGTTGGTAACGCGGTTGGCGAAGACCGCGCAGACACAGCCGGCCCTCAGTCCGTATATGTTCGCGAGGGTGTAAAGGGTCGCCGCCTCCATCTCGAAGTTGGTGACGTTCGCCTGCCTCAGGTCGTCCATTATGTTCTTCGCGAAGCTCGGGAAGTAGCCCTTGAGTCCCGGTCTTCCCTGGCCGAGGTAGAAGCTGTCGGTTGAAGCGGTTATGCCGATGTGGTAGCGGACGCCCAAAGTTTCAGCCGCCTCGATTAACGCAAGCGTGACCTCAAGGTCTGCAACTGCTGGATATTCAACGCGGACGTACTGCTTTGAAGTCCCCTCAAGCCTCACCGCGGCTTTCGCTATTATCAGGTCTCCGATTTCCATCCCCGGCTGTATCGCGCCGGTGGAGCCGACGCGGATGAAAGTGTCGGCACCTATCGCCGCGAGCTCCTCTATGGCTATGGCAGTGGACGGCCCTCCGATTCCGGTGGACGTCACGCTTATCGGGACGCCCTTATACCTGCCTGTGTGTGTCCTGTATTCCCTGTGGAAAGCTATCTCCCTCGCCTCGTCCCAGAGGGAGCTTATCTTCGGCACCCTCTCAGGATCGCCGGGAAGTAAAACGTACCTTGAAACGTCCCCCGGCTTGCAGGCGATGTGGTACTGGTAGCCCTCCTCTGTCTGGGGCCTCTCGGCGGAAACAAACTTCTCAACCATGGCAACCACCTTTTTATCCACTTGTGCCATAGATATCGCTCGTGGAAATAAAAAACCTTGGGTGGTACGATGCTCGTCTGCTCACGTTGCGGTAGGGAGTACCCGGAGACGTTTCGTCTGACCTGCGACTGCGGCGGAACCCTGCTAGTCAGGCGGAACCACTTCAGCTTCTTCGGTAGCCTTCTCCCGTACCTGGACATGCGCCGCTACCTCAACTCCCTCCCCGTGGGCGGGAACTACCTCCCCCCGGCGGTGCCCGCTATCACCCCGACCGCTGCACTCCAGATAGGTCATGTCATTGGACTGTTCAAGCTCGAATACCTCCATCCGAGTGGCTCCTTCAAGGATCGTGGGACCTACGTCACCGTGGCAAAGCTCATGGAGGAAGGGATCCGGGAGGTCGTCCTCGACAGCTCCGGCAACGCGGCCCTGAGCATGGCCTTGTACTCCCTTCCGGCCGGGATAACCACCCACCTATTCGTCTCATACAATACGATGCCGGAGAAGCTCTCCCTTCTGGAGGGGCTTGGGGCGGTACTCCACTTCGTCGACGGTGACAGGATGGCCGTTCACGAAATGGCGGTGGGGTTTGCAGAGCGCGAGGGGGTAACCTACGTCTCCCACTGGCTCAACCCATACTTCATCGAGGGTACAAAAACGGTGGCCTTTGAGACATACGAGCAGGTCGGTGTTCCCGACTACGTTTTGGTCCCCACTGGGAGCGGAACGCTCTTCCTCGGCCTCTGGAAGGGCTTCACGGAATTAAAGGATATGGGCGAGATCGCGGAGCTCCCCCGGCTCGTTGCTGTTCAGGCTTCAGGTTTTGAAAGTCTCTGCGAGCGTTCGCCCCTCACCAACAGCCTGGCTGATGGGATAGCGATTCCGGAACCTCCGAGGATTGATGAAATGAAGAGGGCGATCAAGGAAACAAACGGTCTCTGTGTGAGCATTGAAGGGCCCGAAACGGTGGAAGCATTGAACTGGCTCAAGCGGGCGGGTTTTCTGGTTGAGCCTACCTCTGCCGTTGTCCTCGCGGCTCTGTGGAAGCTAGTCGAGAGCGGCGAAATTCCGGATGGTTCGAGGGTTCTTCTCCCCCTCACCGGCTCGGGCCTCAAACTGACCTAAGGTATTTAGACCTTGAGGACGATGAACCTTTGGAGGTGGGATCATGGAGGTAAGGTATCCTGCCGTCGCTGGCAGTTTTTACCCTTCGGGTGAAGACCTCTTGCTGATGCTGGGGGAGTTCTTCAGCGACCTCGGAGAGGAGGGAAGCGAGAGAAGGATAACAGCCGGCGTTGCGCCCCATGCGGGCTACGTCTTCTCGGGCTACACGGCTTCGAGAACATACAGGGCTATCTTTGAGGACGGCCTGCCCGAGACCTTCGTCATCCTCGGGCCGAACCACACCGGCCTCGGCTCGCCGATAGCGGTCTACCCCTCCGGAAAGTGGCGCACGCCCCTCGGCGACGTGGATGTTGATTCCGAGATGGCCAAGGCCATAGCGAAGCTCTCAGGAATAGCCGATTTGGACGAGCTTGCCCACAAATATGAGCACTCGATAGAGGTTCAGCTTCCCTTCATCCAGTACCTCAGCGAGCTCGCCGGAAAGGAAGTTAGAATAGTCCCGATAGCCCTCGGCATTCAGGACGAGGAGGTCTCGGAAGACCTTGGAAAGGCCATCTTTGAAGCCTCTAAGGAGCTCGGCAGGGACGTTGTGGTAATAGCGAGCACCGACTTCATGCACTACGGAGCTATGTACGGCTACGTACCCTTTAGGGCGAGGGCTGATGAGCTTCCCCACAGGATAAAGGAGTGGGACTTCAGGGTGATAAGGAGAATCCTCGATTTCGACGTTGGGGGCATGTTCAGGGAGCTCCGCGAGATGGGCCACACAATGTGTGGGCCGGGTGGAGTTGGAACTGCGGTGGTTTACTCCCGCCTTGCCGGAGCGCTTGAGGCGGAGCTGCTCCACTACACGACGAGCTTCGAGGTGAGCCGTTCAACCGATGCCATAGTAGGCTACGCGAGCATAGTCTTCAAACGCTGAACGAAAAGGCCATAAGGGATTTCTCCCATTCTTTACCCATGAACATTTGGAATGCCGTTGGAAAAATCCTTGAGCTTGGGGGAAAGAGGGTGAAGTTCGTAATTCTCTTTGGCTCCCAATCCAGAGGTGAGGCTCGAAAGGACAGTGACGTAGACCTGTGCGTTTACTACGAGGGAAGTCCCAAGGATGCATTTAAATTCCGGATGCTCGTCCTTGGAAGCCTTCCCGAGAATTATGACGTTCAGATTTTTCAGCTCCTGCCGGTTTATCTCAAGAAGGAGTGCCTCAAGGGTAAAGTCCTCTTCTGCAGAGACGAGACTTTTCTATACGACCTTGCCTACGAAACGCTCAAGGAGTGGGAGGATTTCAGGAGATACTACTACGACTACCTTGGGCTGGAGGCGATAGAATGAGGGTCGAGGTCATACGCTCCAAGATTGAAGGGATACTTGAGAGTCTCAGGCTTATTGAGGAAAACCTCCCGGATGATTTTGAGGACTTCGAATCGCTTGGTATAGTCAAGGACGGAATTTACAAGCGGGCTGAATTTGCGATTCAGAACGTCATTGACATATGTGCTGTAATAAACTCCGACCTGAGGATCACAATGCCGGAAAGGGAGGAGGACGTTTTTGAAGGGCTTGTGCGCGCCGGGATAATTCCTGAGGGGATGGCCCACAAGCTCAGGCTGATGAAGGGCTTTCGCAACATCCTTGTCCACAGATATGGGAGGATTAATGATAGACTGGCCTTTGAAGTCCTCCACGAGCATCTTAAAGACATTTACGAATTCATTGAGGTAATAGAGAATTTCTTGGAGGGTCAAGGATGAGGGTTCTGGCATCCGCTCCGGCTAAAATTATACTCTTCGGCGAGCATAGCGTCGTCTACGGTAAGCCTGCCATTGCCGCGGCCATAGACCTCAGGACCTACGTGTGGGCGGAGTTCAACGATAGGGGTGCGATAAAGATAGAGGCCAAGGACATCCGCGTTCCTGGTTTAACCGTTTCCTTCTCCGAGGACGAGATTTACTTCGAGAGCGACTACGGCAAAGCTGCCGAGGTTCTCAGCTACGTCCGTCAGGCGATAGAGCTGGTGAGGGAGGAGGCCGATGCTAATGGGAAAGGGATTACAGTCTCGATAACGTCCCAGATTCCTGTTGGTGCCGGCCTCGGTTCTTCCGCCGCCGTGGCTGTGGCGACAATCGGGGCCGTCTCGAAGCTCCTGGGCCTTGAGCTGAGCAACGAGGAGATAGGAAAGCTGGGCCATAAGGTCGAACTCCTCGTCCAGGGGGCATCGAGCGGTATAGACCCAACGGTTTCAGCCATAGGCGGCTTCATCCACTACGAAAAAGGGAACTTCGAACACCTGCCCTTCATGGAGCTGCCCATAGTCGTCGGCTACACGGGTTCGAGCGGCTCAACAAAGGAGCTCGTCGCGATGGTGAGGAGAACCTACGAGGAGATGCCCGAGGTCATAGAGCCAGTGCTCATAGCGATGGGCAAGATAGTCGAGAAAGCCCGGGAAGTAATAACCTCGGACCTCGATGACGAAATCCGCTTTGCCCAGCTCGGCAGGCTCATGAACATCAACCATGGGCTTTTGGATGCCATTGGGGTTTCAACGAAAAAGCTCAGCGAGCTGGTCTATGCCGCGAGGGTTGCGGGAGCGATAGGGGCAAAGATAACCGGCGCCGGTGGCGGTGGCTGTATGTACGCCTTGGCTCCCGAGAACCAGAGCGAAGTGGCAACGGCAATAACCATAGCCGGCGGGACGCCGATGATAACGAGGATAAGCCGCGAAGGGTTGAGGATAGAGGAGGTTCTGTCATGATAATCGTCAAAATCGGTGGCAGTGTCTTCAGCGACAAGAAAGGTGAACCGGAGAACTTTGACCATGAGACCGTGAGAAGCATAGCCAGGGAGATAGCCAAATTCTATCCCCGTGAGGACTTCATCATCGTCCACGGCGGCGGGAGTTTTGGCCACCATTACGCCAAGAAATACGGAATCAGAGAAGGCCTTCCGGAGGACTGGGATACCGCCAACTTCAGGAGGATAGGCTTCACCGAGACCCATCAGGCCATGCTCCGGGCAAACGCGAACTTTATCAAAGCCTTCATCCGCGAGGGTCTGCCGGCCTTCTCGGTCTCGACATCGTCCGTCTTCATAACCGAGAACGGTGAAGTTGTTTACGGTGACCTTGAGATAATCGAAAGGCTCCTTGAGCTCAGGTTCATTCCCGTTCTCTTCGGCGATGTCTCCATAGACCTCGCAAAGGGCATAGACATACTCTCCGGCGACCAGATCATCACCTACCTCGCCAAGATGCTTGAGCCGGAGAAGGTGATATTCCTAATGGACGTTGACGGGATCTACGATGGCAAACCCGGTGAGGGGGGACTGATTCAAAACCTCCCCAAAGGGGATATAGAGGCTCTCCTCGAAAGGCTCCACTGCACCTCAGCGGGAACCGACGTCACCGGCGGAATCTGCAACAAGCTGAGGGAGGCGAAGAAGATAGCGGAGCACTCGGAGGTCTGGTTCGTCAACGGGAAGGTTCCGGGAAGGCTGGGCGGGGCGATAAGGGGCGACGGCTTTGGGACGAGAATTAACATTGGGATTTAGTGTTCCTCTTTGCTTTGTTTGGTCTTTTACTCTGGTTTCTGTTGATTAATTGGGTTCCTGAACATTCGGTTGAAAAGTAAGAACTCACCAGAAAATCGTAATAAATTGTTACTCATAAACGGAAATATTTATAAGTCTTGGAGTCAGAAGTATTGTTGCAGTATTTAGTAGGGGTGCAAGCATGAAAAGACTGCTTGCGCCACTTGTTGTGTTGTTAATAGTGGCAAAACATGGGATAAAACAAATGATGATAGAAGATGTTTGGGGGTATTATGAGAAATATGTTCTCGGTCAGAGAAAGTGACTTTTTATTCTTATTTTTTGTTCCACAAGTATTAGTAGGGTGATACTTATGCGAACGATCTCTATAGTTCGTGGATCTTTACTGGCTGTAGCGGTTCTTTTGATTCTCTTGGGATTAACATTCGTGATTGATTATCAGCTTAACAAGGACAATCAATATTTTAAAGATCTTGATACGGTTGAGATTACTTATGGAGTCGCCACATATTTCCTTATAACAAGTGTAATATTCTTGCTTTTTGGTATGTTTTATAAAGAAAATATGAATCCTGCAGTGGACTTAGTCGTCACATTTTTCTTGGCATTGGCCGCATATGCTGGATATATTTTAGCTGTTACTGGCACGGGGAAAGACTTTCCATCATGTGGATGTTATGAAAGGCCGGAGCTTATCCGGTATTTGGGGTCACTCCTATTTCTGATGAGTTTAGCTGCTTTGATGTTAGTGTGGATCAACTTTGCCCTAAAGACATTCTGGAAAAGAGTCAGTCGATAGAAAACGAGCATCCAAAAACCTCTTAACCCCCAGCCTCAACTTTTTCCGGTGGTTGAAATGCAGGCTTTCGATAGGGAGGAGCTCACGATCATCAGGAAGTTTGAGCACATCGAGCACTGCCTGAAGAGAAACGTTCAGGCCCACGTTTCCAACGGTTTTGAGGATGTGCACTTCGTCCACATGAGCCTTCCCGAGATAGACAAGGAGGAAATAGACCTGGGTGTCGAGTTTCTCGGGCGGAAGTTCGATTACCCAATTTTCATAGCCGGAATGACCGGCGGAACAAAAGGCTCCCAGCTCGCCGGAAAGATAAACAAGACTTTAGCGAAGGCCGCCCAGGAGCTTAACATCCCGATGGGCGTTGGAAGCCAGAGGGCGATGATAAGGAAGCCCGAGACGTGGGAGAGCTACTACGTCCGCGACGTTGCCCCGGACGTCTTTCTCGTCGGCAACCTTGGGGCGCCGCAGTTTGCCGAGACAATGCCTGACAGGTACGGCATTGATGAGGCTTTAAAGGCCGTCGAGACGATTCAGGCGGACGCTCTGGCGATCCACATGAACCCGCTCCAGGAGAGCGTCCAGCCGGAGGGCGACACGCAGTACAGGGGTGTCCTGAAGGCCCTCGCCGAGCTTAAGGCCGAGTTCCCCTATCCGATTATAGCGAAGGAAACCGGTGCTGGCGTTTCGATGGAGGTCGCGATAAGGCTTGAGAGCATCGGTATAGATGCCATCGACGTCGGCGGCCTCGGTGGAACGAGCTGGAGCGCGGTCGAGTACTACCGCGCCAAGGATGAGATGGGCAGGAACCTCGCCTTGAAGTTCTGGGATTGGGGGATTAAGACCTCAATAAGCGTCGCCGAGGTCAGGTATTCAACCGAGCTGCCGATCATAGCCACCGGCGGAATGCGCGACGGGATAACGATGGCAAAGGCCTTAGCGATGGGTGCGACCTTCGCCGGCGTTGCCCTGCCTCTCCTCAAGCCAGCTGTAAAGGGCGACGTTGAGGGCGTCATCAAGGTTCTCAGGCGCTACATCGAGGAGATAAGGAACGCTATGTTCCTCGTTGGGGCCAGAAACGTCGAGGAGCTCAGAAGGGTCCCGCTCGTGGTCACAGGATTCACGAGGGAGTGGCTTGAGCAGAGGATTGACTTAGTTGAGTTTCTCAGGACAAGGCAGAGGAAAGCTTAACTTTTCTGCTTTCTAATACTCGTTTTTGTTCGCCCTTTTACACAGGCTTCTCTTGACTCGTTCTAAGAGAAAAATCGTAGTCAGAATAAATTTATACTCAAAAAATAAAGAAAAGAATCTTCACTCCAAGTAAAAAGAAAAGCTTATAGGATAAAGTTGTATAATGTTGATTGCAGACGACCAATGGAGGTGAATCACGTGAAGTGGAAGCCGTTGTTAGCAGTCCTGTTGGGGCTGCTGATGGTTGGAGTTTTGGCAAAAAATGTAAGTGCATACAAAGGACTTGGGTGGAGCAAGTATACCACAACGGTTTCTTACTATGGTAGCAGTGCGCGGGTTGATGAGACAATCTTCCTCTATGGCGAATATCCGCACATAAGTGCAGGCACTCAGCAGACACTTATCATAAGTAGCTTCACGGGAATTGATAATGAACCCCTCTGCCATTTAAGTTCTGGCTGTTTTATGTCCAAAAACAAGCGGCTGACTGTATCTCAGATCAGTGGCCCAACGAAGGTTGAATATGAGCTCTGGTGGGTAGGGGATAATGATGGAAGCGGCATCCCTTCTAACTATGCCTCTCTCATTAATGGTGCGGTAGGATATATGATAGATAAAATCGCTAGTTACATCCCCTATGCGGATCTGGTCATAGATTTCATCAAGCTTCTAACGAGATATGATTATTCTCAGATGGGACCTCAGCTTATAACTGATTCAAGTTTCTCAAGATACATTGGAGATCATATAACTGGTGGTATGATACTTAGAGTCAAACCGACAGATACGGGAAGATTGGGAAGGGGTACGTACAGTTACAGGATACGGGCTTACTCAAGGACTGAAATTTGGTTCTACGAACATTCCAGCTGGGTGTTTAACAGGAATATCAAAAGAGAGGCCAGCATACAGCCGCTTGGAATTTCGAAGTACATAAGAACGGTCTCAGTAAGTAAGGATTATACGTTAACAGTAGTTAAAAATTGGTGATGGCTATGAAAGAAAAAAGCTTTCTCGCATTACTTCTAATAGGGATTGTGCTTTTTGGTCTTTTTCTCTATTTTAGAACTCCGAATGGACCAGAAGAGAAGTCAGAGATTCCCGGGTATTCCGTAGATGAGATGTACGCCCACCATTCGTTTGAGCGAGAATTCGGAAAGTTCTCTTTCTGGGACATCGTGAGCAAAAAGGACGTTGAAACACTCCGTTCTCAGGTTGGAGATGGTAATGGGTCAAAATTTGAGGAAACCTTTTATGGAACTGGCATATACACATGGCCCCTTTACTCTTCCTACGCGTGGAATAGTATATGGAATAACGTTTCCTGCCCGAAAAACATGACCTCCAAGGAGTTCAACGCTTTAATACAAAATGTAACACCCAGATATGGGAAGTTGAGGGAGAGGCAGGAATACTATTTAATAACCTTCAAGAAGCTCGAGGGCGAAATCACAGAGCCGAGAGCGTATGCATTCTTGGCGTGGCTCGAACTTTTGCTGGTTGATAACCATGATTTAGATTATGATGAGTATGCAAGAGAATACGGCTTCTCTGAAGACGTGTGCAAATCCCTCCTGGGACTCCCAGAATATTATGAGAACTATGTCTTTCCTTACGTTGATCGCGGGATTGAACAAGTTATAAAGCTCAACTTGGAATCTCCAGGTGGAAAAGCTTTAAGCGAAAAGGCCCACAAAATAATCCAAAACAGGGAAAGCAAGTTGTTCTCTGAACTTGTCCTCATTAACAACACAAAGCAGGGGAGCTTGGAGGTCTATGGAGCATATGGATTGACTTATTACAGCCTTTCAAAAAACTTATCTGCCCAGGGATTTAATTCTCTAGCGCTCTTCTATTTCAGCTGGGCCGAAGGGTACTATAATATCTCCAAAGACGATGTCGCAAACGTCCCAATGAGACTTGATTATCCATTCAATGTGTCCAAAATTAGAGACATGGTATACTCAGAGACCAACAACCTCCTGAACCAGCTCCACAGAGACAACATTTACACCCTCGATCCACTGATTTCCCAGGTAGTGTTATATCACATCGCTAGAGTAGACTATACAGTGCTTCCAAAGCTTCAAGACAGAAATTCAGAACTGTACTTCTTGTATCCCTCAGAGGTGTACACTGAATATCTCCGGATATTGGCGAAAATTAGGGGGGTGGAGACGTTCTACGAATACTTGGTAGATCCATAAGTGGTAAGAACAGCATGGGTTCTTTACCGTTCTTTTCTTTACTGCATTTTGAAAGCCTCGCCCGTGGTCTGAAAATGTTATGGGGATTAGTAAGATAGTTGCTTGCTTTGAAAATGCACACCTTTTTAAACCCCTGCCCACAACTAAGACCAACGCAGCCCCACGCCTCAGGAGAGGCCTGGGGGCGTAAGGAGGAATAGACATGATAAAAATCCACACAGTTAGCGGTTACGAGGAAGTCGGCAAGAACATGACAGCCGTCGAGTACAACGGGGAAGTCGTTATAATCGACATGGGGATAAGGCTTGACCGCGTTCTCATCCATGAGGACGTCAACATCCAGCAGTTCCCCACGAAGGAACTCCAGAAGCTCGGTGCGATTCCTGACGATTCTTCAATCAGAAACAAGAAGGTTGTCGCCATAACCTTCACCCACGGTCACCTCGACCACATAGGGGCGGTCGCCAAGCTCGCCCCCCACTACCCGGACGTCCCAATATACGGCACGCCCTACACGATAAAGCTCGCGAAGGGCGAGGTCAAGAGCGAGCAGTACTTCGAGGTCAAGAACCCGATGTACGAGACCGAGTACGGCGAGATAGTCCAGGTGAGCGAGAACCTGGCTATAGAGTTCGTCCAGATAACGCACTCAATACCGCAGTCCGCGATGGTGGTTGTCCACACCCCTGAGGGCGCGGTCGTCCACACGGGCGACTTCAAGTTCGACAACAACAACCCCCTCGGGGAGAGGCCCGACTACAAACGCCTGAAGGAGCTCGGGAAGGAGGGCGTCAAGGTCCTCATAGCGGAATCAACCCGCGTCGCTGAACCAACCAAGACGCCGAGCGAGGCCGTTGCACAGATGCTCCTTGAGGACTTCTTCCTCTACGAGGGCATGGAGGCGGACGGGCTTATAGCTACGACCTTCGCCAGCCACATTTCTCGCCTTCAGGAGCTCATCTGGATAGCCAACAAGATGGGCAGGCAGGCCGTTCTGGTCGGCCGCTCGCTCGCCAAGTACACCGGAATAGCCAAGCAGCTCGGTCTCATCAAGATGAAGGGAGCGAAGGCCGTGAGGAGCCCAAACGCCGTCAGGAAGGTTCTCAAGGAGGTCTCTCAGGCAAGGGAGAACTATCTGCTGATAGTCACCGGACACCAGGGGGAGCCCGGTGCAGTCCTTACGAGGATGGCCAACGGGGAGCTATACGACATCGGCAAGCGCGATACGGTCGTCTTCTCCGCCGGAACGATACCCAACCCGCTCAACAGGGCACAGCGCTACGTCCTCGAGACGAAGCTCAAGATGAAGGGAGTCAGAATGATAAAAGACCTCCACGTCAGCGGCCACGCCAGCAGGGAAGACCACCGCTACCTCATCAGAATGCTGAACCCGGAGAACATAGTTCCAGCGCACGGTGAGTTCAGAATGCTGACCCACTACGCGGAGCTGGCCGAGGAGGAAGGCTACCTGATAGGCAGGGACGTCTTCGTGTCGAGGAACGGCTACATGGTCGAAATACGCTGAACGTCGAGGGCAAAACTGATAAACCGTTGCCCTATTTTTCCTTTAGGTTGTTTTCATCACTCACGGGGTGATAGAATGGGGAAGTACGATGAGCTGTTCGCAAGGGTTAAAGAGACCGCAAAGGACGTTGATAAGGCAATATTCGAGCTCATCCCTGAAAAAGAGCCGGATAAGCTCTATGATGCAGCCAGACACTATCCACTCGCGGGCGGAAAGAGGGTTCGTCCGTTCGTCGTCCTGAGGGCGGCTGAAGCCGTCGGCGGCGATCCAGTCAAGGCGCTCTATCCAGCGGCCGCCGTCGAGTTCATCCACAACTATTCGCTGGTTCACGACGACATAATGGACATGGACGAGCTGAGGCGCGGAAGGCCGACCGTCCATAAAATATGGGGCGTCAACATGGCAATCCTCGCCGGAGACCTGCTGTTCTCCAAGGCCTTCGAGGCGGTAGCTAAAGCGGAGGTCAGCCCAGAGAAAAAGGCGAGGATTTTAGAAGTCCTCGTCCAGACTTCCAACGAGCTCTGCGAGGGGCAGGCCCTCGACATCGAGTTCGAGACGAGGGAAGAGGTCACAGTTGATGAATACCTCAGGATGATAAGCGGCAAGACGGGTGCGCTCTTCGATGGCTCCGCAACGATAGGCGCTATCGTTGGAACTGAGGACGAGGAGTACATTCAGGCGCTCTCGAAGTGGGGGAGGAACGTTGGAATAGCCTTCCAGATATGGGACGACGTTCTTGACCTCATAGCCGACGAGGAGAAGCTCGGAAAACCCGTCGGTAGCGACATCAGGAAGGGCAAGAAGACGCTCATAGTGGGCCACTTCTTTGACAATGCAACTGAGAAGGACAAGGCCGAGTTCCTGAAGGTCTTCGGCAAGTACGCCGGCGACGCCAAGGGCGACGCGCTCATCCACGACGAGAAGGTCAAGGAAGAAGTTGCCAGAGCTATCGAGCTCCTCAGGAAGTACGGCAGCATCGATTACGCCGCAGAATACGCTAAGAACCTCGTCAGGGAGGCAAACGAGGCCTTGAAGGTTCTCCCGGAGAGCGAGGCTAGGAAGGATTTGGAGCTTTTGGCGGAGTTTTTGGTTGAGAGGGAGTTCTGAGCTTTACTCCTCTTTTTCCGCCAGAACCATCCCACAGGAGGATGCTCCGTCCCCTTCTTCCACTTTTCATGTGCTTTATCCCAGCGCTCCAGAAGTTCGGCGCGCTTTTTCTCGTCTTTTATCTGCTCCACGTATTCCCGCGGGATGTAGGCTAAGTAGTGCGGCAGGCCCGGCTCAAAGGTTCCGCTTTCGGTTATCTTTCCACCTGCCGTTTTCACCAGCTCTTTCAGCTTTTTCAGTGGAGATAGTGCAGGTCGTCCTTCTCGCCGAAGAGCGCCTCAAAGATATCCTCGCGCAGGTTGTAGAGCTCAAGATGTGCCCTTTGCCTCTCGTTGTTCGCTATGGGGAGACTCTCCGCTATGAAAACCATGTTTGCCACGCGGAGCATCTCGGAGAAGACCCTAACCATCGTTTCCTCATTTTTCAGGCTTCTAACTCCATGAACGAGAACGGCTAAATCGAAGGTCTTAAACGGAAAAGGCAGCTCCTTCGCGTCTACCTTAAGTGGGATTATCCGGTGCTTCATTCCGGTGGAGGATGCCACTTCCTCGAAGAAGCGCCACCTGCTCAGATCAACGGCAACAATGCGGCCGGTTTCTCCAACGGAATATGCTAAAGGAACAGTTGTTAGGGCATGTGCACCGCAACCTACCTCAAGCACGTTCATGCCCTCTCTAATCGGCGCAAACTGAAGGACGCGGAAGCGTTCGAGCATTTCCACATGCAACCAATCTGGTGGTAAAGGCGGCTCGTTTCGAAGCGGAATTCTTGAAAGGATTTCTCTCTTAAACCTTTCCTCTCCAGCAGGCATGGAAAACACCGAAAAATGTTAAAAACGTTCTCTTTAAGGCTTTTTTGGAGAAAAAGATTTATAAGATGTGATTGAATTAATGGCAGGGTTGAAATTCTTCTTATTGTGGCCTCTGACGCTGGTGAGTCATCATCTTAGTTACATATTGCATGATTGCGTCGTCATGCAACTCTTTTACTCGGGCTTCTTTTGACTCGTTCTAAGAGAAAAAATCATGGTTAGAATAAACTTATACTCGAAAAAAAGGAAGAAATCTTACTTATAGTAAAAGAAAAAATTTATAAGGAACAGTTGCATAGCAGACATTGCAGACAACCAATGGAGGTGAACCATGTGAAGTGGAAGCCGTTGTTCGCGGCCCTGTTGGGACTGCTGATGATCGGAATGACGGCAGGAAGTGCAAGCGCGGGGGATGTTTTCTCTTTGAAGTTCTCTCATAAAAGAGGGGAAGTCGTCTATGGTGGGTGGGAAGATTACTTCTATTGCTCTTGGAAATTCTTGTCTGGACAATCTTACGATGCATGGGGTGTTAGAATATATTATGTTCCCGGTAAGTATTTGACGATTTCAGATCATTGGGGCCGTGGAATTATAACACATCCCCAAACATACAAATGGTTTGTTGAAGAACGAATTGAAGCTGGGGATCACAGTCCATACGACTACTACTTTGGTTTGCCTGCTCCATGGCTTAAAGTTCGGTATAACTATGTTGGTGGAACTCACAGGGTTACGTATAACTGTGCTCTTGATTTGTTCGTTAAGAGGCTAGAAAATCTTTAATACTCCAATATACTTCAAAACAAAGACTGTTACAAGCTCATTTGACCTCTTTGTTCTTGGCCCCTCAGTTTCTTCGCCTGCGGTTCCTGTGTCAACACCTTCTAGGGACCATGTGGAAGAGTATGCCACTTTCACTTTCCCAGAGATAAGCTACCTCAAAAAGACCATTATGAAGACATTAATGCTTTCAAAGCATCGTCCAGATTTCATTATAGTGGAAACTAAAAATGTAGGTGACAAAGAATTACTTATCCTGACTGGATACAAGAGGCATAGAAATAACAAAATAGAGGTTATCTTTAAACAGTCAAAAGAGATAGCAGTAAAAAAAGGATATAAGGTGACGGGAGATGAATAGACACAGTGTTCTTCTAACTTTTTTGGGAGATTTGTTTATAATTATTTTTTTGGGAGCTGTTATCGGCGCTATTATTTATGCTGCGGGTAGTTGGTTCGAAATTCAGAATGAATACTGCGATGCAGTGTTCTCGTCGATTATTACGTTAATGGGCATGTCTGTGTTTAGGCGTGGAACATTATCTATCTTGGATCTGAAGTTGGCGTCTATTATCACGTATCCTATGGTTGCTATTATACCAATTATGTTCATCTTGGGACACTGGATAGCTGGTGGCATTGTTGTTGGATTTTTAGGAGGTTACTTGGAAACCCAAAGAAAGATTTCAAATGGACAAATGCCTGTAAAATAAATTAAAGAAGAATCCTCACTCCACAAACACCGCCGGCTTCAGCGGCATCGCGGCCTTCCTCTTTCCTCCCTTGTCTTCCTCTGGGTTGATGATTATCTCGATGCCAAGTTCTTTCTCTATGAACTCCTTCGCCTCTCTCAGGGCCTTCTCCTCGTTGATGCGCTTGACGTCGAAGGCTCTCTCCTTAATAAGTCTCTGTATCAGCCTGCTGATCTCCTTACCGTGCTTCCTCATCTCTGGGTCTTTCATGAGCTCTGCCATGGCTGACTTGAAGTCCCTCTTCTCCGCGACCACTTCTACAACGCGCCACTTCCACTCCGGGGCGGTGTAAATGTAGGCCCTCCTGGCATCCTCTATCTTCGCTACCCTGATAATCTCCTTGATGTCCTCGATGAGGGCCTTTACGAACTCCTCCTCGGCCTCGACCGTCTCGTTCCACCACTCCGGAACCGGCTCTGGCCAGGGGGCGAGACTGACGAAGCCCTCTCCGCCGAGCTTCTCCCAGAGCTCCTCGCTGATGTGCGGTGTGAACGGGGCCATGAGCCTGACCCATACATCCGCCAGCGTTCTCAGGACGTAGCGCTTGGCCTCGTCGTCCCTGCCCTCGGTTCTCCTCATGTACCAGCGCAGGTCATTGAGGACGCTGTAAAACGCCCACTGCACGGCCGTCCTCGTCCTGAACTCCTCCAGGGCCTTGGTGGCTCCCTCGATGGCCCTGTTCAGCCTGTGGAGCATCCACCTGTCTATGTCCTTGAGTTCGACATCCTCCTTTGTCTCATAGCCCGCGAACTCGCTCACCAGCTCGTAGAACCTCTCGACCTGCTTCCTGAGCTTGCCGACCTCCTTCCTGCGCCAGTCGAAGTCGCTGTCGTGCTCGGCCAAACCCATTATGTAGAGCCTCACCACATCGGCACCGTTCTCCTCGATGGCATCTATGAAGTTCAGCACGTTGCCCTTGCTCTTGCTCATCTTCGTTCCTTCGAGCGTTCCGAAGCCGTTGACGGCGATGCCCCTTGGCCAGTGCTCCTTTCTGAATATGGCCGTGTGGTTGAAGATGAAGAACGTCAGGTGGTTCGGGATGAGGTCTTTGGCAGAGCAGCGCCAGTCGAGCGGGTACCAGTACTCGAACTCCTCCTTCATCTCGTGGATAACCTCGGCTGGAATTCCGGTCTTCTCGGCCAGCTCCCTCTCCTTCTCTTCGCTGAACTCCTCCAGGAACAGGTAGTCGAAGAACTCCCTGTCAATCTTCTCCGGGTCGAGTTTACCCTCTTCCCGTAGCCTGTTCATGTGCCTGCTTATGGTGTAGTAGGCCATGTAGATAGTCGAGTCGCTCAGGCTCTCGATGACCCAGTCCGGGTCCCACGGGAGCGGGGTTCCCAATCCAACTTTCCTCGCGCAGGCCTTCTTGTCGAGCCAGTCTATCACCGCCTCGAACTGGGCCCTTCTGCTCTCGGGGTATATTGTCATCTCCGCCAGAGCTTCCCTGGCCCTCTCCTTCCACTCGGGATTTCCGTAGTCTATGAACCACTGGTCGTGGATTATCTTGATGACCGCCTGGTTGCCGAAGCGCGAGATGACCGGCTTCTCGGCGAACTCGTACATTATCTCGGCGATGCCTTTCTCCTGGAGCTCCTTCGCTATCAGGTCCTTCGCCTCCTGGACGGACTTGCCGGCGTAGGGCTCTATCTTGAAGACTCCCTTGTGATATTCGGCCTTGTAGATGTTCTTGGTGGCCTCTTCAAGCTTCTCAACGTCCTTCTGGCTCTTCACGCCGAGCCTCTCTGCCTCTTCCACAGCTGGAAAGTCGCCGTAGCCCTCAAGCTTTATCAGAGAGATGTAGCTTATCTCCTCGACCACGCGCGGGTCGATGTCGTACTTCAGCAGAATCTCGGTCTCCTTCTTAAGATCTTCGAGGGCGACGTGGTCGAAGGGGGCATGGGCCGGAACGCTCATGACAACTCCGGTCGCGTTGTCTGGGTCAACGAACTCAGCCGGCAGGATTATGACCTCGTCGCCGGTGACGGGGTTCTTCACGTATTTTCCGATCAGCCTCTCACCCCTGAACTCCTCGATGACCTCTATCTCCCTGTCCTGGAAGGAGAGCTTGTACGCTGCTTCCCTGCTGATTATCCACGTCTCGACCTTCTCGCCGCGCTTGACTCTGGCCTTCACGTAGGTTGCCCCGGGGTTCAGCCACATGTTGGTGACGCCGTATACTGTTTCAGGCCTCAGCGTCGCGGCAGGCATGTAGACTTCCTCACCATTCTCCTCCAGGATGAACTTGATGATGATGTAATCGAGTATTTGGACATCTTCCCCCTCCATTATGTCGTGGTCTCCCAGGGGAGTTCCAACGACCGGGTCCCACCTCACGCGGTGCGCTCCCTTGACGACCAGTCCCTTGTCCTTGAGCGTCCAGAACTGCCACTCTATGAACTTGCTGAAGGGCGGGAAGAGGCTCGTCGTGTGGAACTCGCGCGTCCAGTCAACGGAGAAGCCTGCCCTGATGAAGGTCTCCTTCGCGGCCTTCATGAAGTACTTGACTATCTCCTTAGGGTCTTCAAACTTCCAGAGAACATCCTCAGGCACCTTGTAGACGTCACGGTAGATGTGTATCGTCTTGGGGTCGCGCTGCTTTATCCTCTCGGCGATTCCGACTATCGGCGCTCCTGTGATGTGCCACGCCATGGGGAACAGCACGTTGTAGCCCTGCATGCGCTTGAATCGCGCTATGACGTCTGGGATCGTATAGGTCCTTGCGTGGCCGACGTGAAGGTGCCCCGAGAGGTACGGGAAGGCGACCGTGATGTAGAACTTCTTCTCCTTGGGCTTCTCATTCGCCTTCGGCTCGAAGGCCTTCTCCTCCAGCCAGCGCTTCTGCCACTTCTCCTCAATGGCCTTAAAGTTAAGCTCAGCCATGGCGATACCTCCTCAGAATTTTTTCAAAAGAGCGTGAGCGATACTCCAGAATAGGGGGGTTATCCGGGAAATCAGGCACGGTTGCGATTCCAGCGATGGAGAAGACACTCCCCCCTCATTGGCATCGCACCGAATAACGGTTTTGAGTATTTAAGGTTTTGGGTGCTAAGTGGATTGTCTACAAGACAATGATCGGGCCTTTTAACAATGTTACATCCTTGAGAAATTGTCATTCCCTTTAAAGAACGTAGTGTACTTATTTATTGATGCAATTTAAACAAAATCTTCTTATATGCTAAAAAGATATCTTGTCATCGCGATGTAATTAATCTGCGGGAGGGATCAATGTGAGGAAAATACTTGGTTGGATCTTTGTCGTACTATTGCTGGTAACGTTAGTACCGACTGAGGTGAAAGCCCAGGTGGTAGAAAAAGAACCTCTGTGGAGCCATAACGTTGATGGTTTCTTTACAGCAGTTTCTACTTCGGCAGATGGGAGCTACATTGTGGCAGGTTCCGCTTCACCAGATAACAAGATTTACTTCTTTAACATGGCCGGTGAGTTGTTGTGGAGTTACAATGTGGGTGACTGGGTATACGATGTTTCTGTCTCTTCAGACGGTTCTTACATTGTAGTGGGGTCTGGAGATAAGGTTTACTTTTTCAACAAAAATGGAGAACTATTATGGGATTATGAGACTAAGGGCTTTGTTTGGAGTGTTTCTATGTCCCGTGATGGATCCTATATTGTCGTGGGCTCCGGTTGGAAAAGTGGGGCAGAAAGTTATTATGGCAAAGTTTACTTTTTCAATCGGAATGGAGAACTGTTATGGAGTCACGAAACTCGTAGTGAAGCGTACAGTGTTTCCCTATCGGCGAATGGGAATTACGTTGTAGTCGGCTCTTGGGATGATGTTTACTTCTTTAACCAGCAAGGTGAATTGCTGTGGAAGTACAAAACCAATGACAGGGTTTACAGTGTCTCCGTTTCAGCAAATGGTTCTTATGTTGCAGTGGGTCTCGAGTTCAGTAATGAAATTTACTTCTTTAACAGCGATGGGAAGTTATTGTGGAGTTACAAGGGAGAGAAGGTTCACAGTATAAAATATTCACTTCATAACGGGCTTTCAATGTCTTCTGATGGAAGATATATAGCAGTGATATTCCCGTTAGATAGCAAGGTTTATCTTTTTGACCGGCAGGGTAAGTTATTATGGAGTTACGATGCCAGAGACTATATTTGGAGTGTTTATATCTCCGTAGACGAGAACTATGTAGCAATATCCTCTGACAAGGTGTATTTATTTAGTGAGAATGGTACCTTGCTGTGGGATACCAACACATCACCCCGGGGGTGGGTGGAAGGTGTTGTTCTTTCAGCGAACGGAAACTACACTGCAGTATGGGCATTCCTGAGGATTTACCTCATTAACAAGGATGGAGAACTGTTGTGGGATTACAAGATTGGCAACTATGTCTATAGCGCCTCTATTTCAAAGAACGGCTCTTACGTTGCAGTTGGCTCGGCGGATAACAAGATTTACTTCTTCAATCGGCAAGGTGAATTGCTGTGGAATTACGAGACCAGTAGTCGAGTATATAGCGTTTCTATTTCAGCAAACGGTTCCTACATTGCGGCAGGCTCAAAGGGCAATGTTTATTTTCTCAATAGCAGGGGAGAGTTATTGTGGAGCTATGAAACTGGAGGTCGGGTTAGGAGTGTCTCCATCTCCTCAGACGGACGTTATGTCATAGCGGGCTCAGATAATGGCAGAGTTTACTTCTTCAATCGAGATGGAGAGTTGTTGTGGAGTTACAAAGCCAATGGTCATATTTCGAGTGTTTCAATATCCGCCAACGGCTCGTATATTGGAGTGGGCTCTTATGATCACTGGATCTACTTTTTCAACAGGGATGGAGAGCTATTGTGGAAATACCCAACTGGTTATCCCATCCTCAGCGTTTCTATATCTCCGGACGGAAATTACACTGCAGCAGGTTCGTATAGTAATAGAGTTTACTTCCTCAACAAGACTGGAGAATTATTATGGAGTTACAAAACCGGCGGGGGAGTTTACAGTGTTTCTATTTCCATGGATGGTTCTTACATTGTGGCAGGCTCCGGGGACAACAAAGTATATCTCTTTAACAGGGAGGGAGAGTTACTGTGGAGTTATGATACCGGCGATGGTGTCTACAGTGTTTCCATGTCTGAAGACGGGAATTATGTTGCAGTAGGATCCTACTCAATGGTTTACTTCTTCTCCAGATCGCCATTAGTGTGGGATTATTCACCGCCGCTTCAAGTTTATGCCGGTGGGGAGATTTCAATTCCAATAAAAATCCAGTACAACTTTTCCGCGAATTCAAAAGTGCTTGTTAAGATACTACGATCCTTTGAAGTCTGGAGTACAGAAGAGGTCGTAAATGCAGGGCCTGGAGGGTTATCACTTATCGCTAAATTCACTGCTCCAGTAGATGCCGGGCAGTACACCTACAAGGTCCAAGTTTTTTACTTGGATAATGGCAAGTGGATTAAAGGAGACGAGAAGACTTTCACATTAAATGTTAAAAAACCGCCGGAAACCCGAACTACTACAACAAGCACAACAGGTATCACTGAGACCCAGACAACAAGCACCACAGGTAGCGGCATCTGTGGACCAGCTTTCATGCTCTTTTTTATCATGGTTCCACTTGTGAGAAGAAGAGAGAGATAATGGTAATGTGGTTGCATTTCTTTTTTATTCTTCATTATCCCCACTGCGCCGTGTGGCAGTTGCAATCCTACCCAATCGTGATCAGCTCCCTCTCCGCCCTCGTCAGCCTCTTTCCTTTTCCATCGTGGACAACAACGTCGTCCTCTATGCGAACCCCTCCGAGGCCGGGGACGTAGATTCCTGGCTCTATGGTGAAGACCATGCCGTTTTCGAGGATCACGTTTCCGTCCGGGCCGATGTACGGCTCCTCATGGACGTCCAGGCCAAGACCGTGTCCCGTCCGGTGGGTGAAGTACTCGCCGTAGCCGGCATTCTCTATGACCTCTCTTGCCGCTCTGTCCACCGCTTTAGCCTCAACTCCCTCACGGACAGCTCTGTAAGCTCTCTCCTGTGCCCCCTTGACGACCTCGTAAATCTCCACGAGCTTCTCGTTCGGCCTGCCGAGGGCTATTGTCCTTGTGATGTCCGAGCAGTAGCCCTTCCATCTCGCACCGTAGTCGAGTATCACCATGTCCCCCTTTCTGAGCCTTCTCTCACCGGGCTCATGGTGGGGATTGGCCGCGTTCTCTCCACTCGCTACTATCGGTGGGAACGATATTCCATCGCTGAGCTCTCTCAATGCCAGCTCTATCTTAAGGGCAAGCTCCCGCTCGCGCATTCCCACTAGATCCCAGCTCAGGATCTCATCAAAGACTCTGTCGGCGGCCTTGGCGGCGTGTCCCATCATCTCTATCTCGTGCTTATCCTTCCTCATGCGGAGCTCCCTCACGAGCGAGCTCAAGGGATAGAACTCGAAGGGACCGAGCTTCATGACGTTCATCAGCCAGTCGGCGCGCATCGTGTCCTCTATCAGAAGTCTGCCGTCTGATAGATGAAGCTCCGCTAAAATCCAGGCGAGCTTGTCGTAGGGGTTCTCCCCGTCGCGCCAGAACGTAACCGGGAAGTCCCTGACAACGTTTTCGTAGAGGCTCGGCGCTAGGAGCCTGTAATCGCCGTCGGCGCTTACGACCAAAACCGTGAGCCTCTCGCCTGCCTCGTGTATACTCAGCCCCGTGAGGTAGTAGAGGTTCGTCCCGGGGCTTATTAGAGCACCGTCGAAGTTTTTCTCATTCATGAGGGATACGAGTCTTTGAAGGCGCATTGGGTTCACCACGTTAACTACTCCGCAAGGCTTAAAAACTCAACCTCGAACCTCGACCGACTGGGCGGGCCAGGCCCGCGGGATGTTCCCGTAAGGGAGAACCACAAACACGGAAGGAGGGAGCAAGATGGGAATGTACAAGTACATTAGGGAAGCCTGGAAGAGCCCCAAGAAGAGCTACGTCGGGGAGCTTCTCAAGGTCAGGATGATAAAGTGGAGGAGAGAACCGGTCGTCGTTAGGATTGAGAGGCCGACCAGGCTTGACAGGGCAAGGAGCCTCGGCTATCAGGCCAAGCAGGGCTACGTGATGGTTAGAGTCAGAGTCAGGAAGGGCGGAAGGAAGAGGCCCAGGTGGAAGGGCGGAAGGAAGCCGAGCAAGATGGGTCAGGTCAAGTACAGCCCGAAGAAGAGCCTCCAGTGGATAGCCGAGGAGAAGGCGGCCAGAAAGTTCCCCAACCTTGAGGTCCTCAACAGCTACTGGGTCGGCGAGGACGGAATGTACAGGTGGTTTGAGGTCATAATGGTCGACCCGCACCACCCGGTCATAAAGAGCGACCCGAAGATCGCCTGGATAGCAGGCAAGGCCCACAAGGGCAGGGTCTTCCGCGGACTCACTTCAGCAGGCAGGAAGAGCAGGGGACTTAGGAACAAGGGCAAAGGAGCTGAAAAGGTCAGGCCCAGCATAAGGGCCAACAAGGGCAAGGGCAAGTGAAGTTTTCTCCCCGTCCTCTTTCTGTTATTGTCTGATCTTTGATTGCGAATTAATGTGTTAGGCATCTTTGAGATGTGTATTATTTGTGGGATTTTATACGGTCAAACTAAACCAGAATAACAAGATAAAATTCCATTAATACCAATAATAGTGTAAAAAGTCAAAAAGTTTAAATAGTTACAATTAAGAACTATAGATTGAAGTGATATAATGGCAACATATGGATTGTGGTATTTTAAAGCACAAAATGGGAGTTATGGAACATTTCCCTCTGCAGGGACACCCTCTCAGTTGGAAGACAGAGGCTTCACCTATGCAGTAGCATTACACTCTTCTGCAAAAGATGAAAATGGAAACTTGCTCTATGGTAATATTCCGTTTAGTGGGTATTCTTACAATGATGGATATCAAGATGGGGCATCTCTTGGAAGATGGGTAGATTCAATATTGAGGGGAATTGATTACCTAGTTGTGATTCCAGTTCTTATTGACGAGAGCAAGACCCGGGGAGTTAGAGGAATCCAATATTGGAAAGGATGGGTTGATGGAGTATACAATAACACGAGTGGCTACCAAGTGGGTTTCTATTGGTATCTTGAATATCCTTGGCAGGTTAGTGATGGGATTGTTTATGAAGAAGATATTCAAGAAATCTCCGATTATATTAAAAACAAATGGCAACAATTCATTTGGATACCATATGTTCACGATAAACTGAATCTTGATAACACTAACATAAAATTATTGGCAAACTACTTTACATTTGTTTTTGTTCAGCCTCATTATTATCAGAGATGGAGAGATTACTATACTGGAGATTTAGAAGGATCTCCAGAGGAATATCCATATCTGGATCCGACTAGGGGTATTGATGCACTAGTTGAGATCCTGAGATGGATATGGGATATCCCTAAATGGATATATAGAAATGGAAGTTGATGGGACTATCAACCTATATCCAGAATTGATACATAAAGCATGTGATTACGTCGAAGCTCAAAAAAGAGCCACTGGATTTATATGGTCTCAAAGAGCATACTACTACAATGCTAATATAAACAATATTGATGGAGTGAGAAATCAATGTCCAGAGTGGTAGGTTCTAAAAAGTTACCGGTTTTGTTTCTATTATTTTTGCTCATCGGGTCTATCCCGGTATGGGGTAAGGGCGATGATCTGAAAATCCTGGATGCCTACTCTGCTGAGGGAAAGATTGCTTTTCTGGTCTTTAATGAGACCTCTGAGGAGCTCTACAGTGTAGTCTACAATGGCCACTCCTTCGAAGCCGAACGGCTTAACCTTACCTTAAGTCGTTATCAAGTGCGGCACTGGAACGGTGAATACTGGCTCCTTCAGAAAGGAGAGAGGGGGACTGTTGAGCTTTATACGTATCACAAAGGCAAGCTCAGGCTTATTGAAACTTTTACTGGAGGGAGTCTGTGCACCGACAATGATTTGGATGTTAAGTGGAATGGCGGGGAGTACTTCCTGACGTTTATAATGCAGGATTCCAACGACGACCTTAACACCGGGGAATGTAATTTTATCTTTAAGTACTACCTTCTGAAGGACGAAAATCTAATCCCCTTGAACGTCTCCGGACCGGCGATGTGGATTCCAGCACTCAACGCCTGGCTCGTTGGAGGGCCTCTTGTATACTTGGTCGATGAAAGCGGGAAGCTACTCGACGAGTACAACTTCAGCAAAACGGGCATATATTCCGCGGGCTTAGTAATTAATGGCAATGAAACCTTGGTTACAGTATCTGCAGATACGGGGTGGGTTCGGATATTTGCCATCAGGGACTCTTCATTGGTTTTAATCTACAATAAGAGATTTGGAGAAAGAGAACTGGGGGAAGGGCCGTATCCCCCTAAGGTGTGGGTCGGAAAACCGGTACTTTTTGACAGAGATACGCGTAATGATTCAATTTCTATTGTCTGGTTATATAACGGCACCGATTTCATTAAGATACATACGTTTGAAGGCTACGCAACGCTTTATCCGGTAACGGCCTTCAATAGGAGTTATATCCTTTCAGGAACTCCTGCTAACAGGGGAACCCACATCTTGCTCAATCTATTTGAACTCAGGGATTTTTCACTCGTCCACCTCAGTTCCCTGAAAGTTAGAAACGGCTACATTAAAGTGGTCAATACAGGGGAGCTAAAGGGATTCCCAGCGCTAAAGGTTGAGTCCGGAAGCATGCTTGTGGTCTCTGGAGAAAATTCAGTCTTTCTTTTTAACTCCACTGACATGTTTGACCTCACATCAGGAGAGGGCATTGACCTTCCAAATGCTCTTAAAAATCATGAGTACAAGCTATCATTTTGCTGTGGAGGAGTGGTGGTATTTAATGAAAACAGGGCATATTTCTTTGAAAATGGCAAATTCAGTGACATAACCCCTGAAATGCTTTCAGCGTTATCCAGAAATTCGGAGAGTAATGGGTTTTCAACACCCTTTACTCTGATTACTCTTGCTGTTATAATAATTGTCTTGTTAGTTTCCCTGAGAAAAAGAAGATAACGCTGCATTTATTCAAGTGCAAAGGTTATGTGAATGTCCTCCTAGGAGTCCTTATCGGGATTTGCCATTATTCCGGACTTTCGAGCTTTATCCTTTTGATTCCTACCTCCTCAAAGGCTTTGTCTGAGCTTATTATTGTCCCCCCACATTTTGCCGCGTGAACGGCATCGAAGGGATTGAGTCTGTGCTCCTTCATGTAGTATGCCGCCCGGAGGTAGTCCTCTTTTTCTTCCCCTATTACCGCCATGACCGCTGCCAAAAGTCTAACAGGGTCAAGGTTGAACTTCTTTGAGAGTATCAGTAGCTCAAGAAACGTTGCTTCTGAAGTTGTTATCTCGTCCATGTATCTTTCGTAGATTTTTCTGGCGTTTTCCTTAAGCCAGTCGGAGGGCTTTAAAAGGGCTAGAAAAAAGTCGGTGTCAGCGTAGACCATTTCACTCACCTGCGAGCTTTTCGGCCTCTTTTAGGATTTCCACCTTGATTTCCTCAATCGGGATGTCCGGAAGGTTTTTTCCAAGCTCTTCAAGCTCCTTTAAGGGGTCTTCTGGCTTGGGAACTATGAGTATGCCATCATCCACCCTGACGAGGTAAACCTCTTTTGGGAGATTCTTCCTCAGCTCCTTGGGAAGGTACAGTCTTCCCTTTGGGTCCACTTTTGCCAGCATATTCCCACCATAGTTAGTTTAATGGGATTTTATTTAAGTTTTTCCCAAACGGTAGTTGCGGTTACCTTTTAAAGCACCGGCTCCAATTCTCTCCGGTGAGAGCAATGGGGAAGATACGGGCGCATCACATCAGGATTACCACTTTCATCCAGGCAACGGAAGACGAGGACAAGGTTCTCGAGGCGATAGCCACATTCATCCCCGAGGAGATAGACGACGAGGACATAATCTTTGACATAGACGAGACCACGGGGTTCTTCGGCAACCCCATCAAGGTCGTCAACGTCGAAATCAAGCGGAGCAGGGCGGTTAGAAAGTTCCTCGACCACTTCAAGGAACTGCTGAGCGAGGAGGACAAACGCTACATCATCGACAACCTCGACGAGAAGGTCGATGAGGAGGGAACCCTATACGTCCGCTTCAACAAGCAGAAGGCTTACCTCGGCGAGCCGGAGATAGATGAGGGCGGCGACACTATTCAGGTCAAGATAAAGGTCAAGGCCTTCCCGATGAGAAAGGAAGCGGTCGTCAAAGCCGTCAGGGAGTGGCTTGAGGAATGAGCGAGGAGGTCTCTTTTTCCCGCGACTACTTCATCGAGATGGATGTTAGGAGCGGGGACGCCTACGATTTGGCCAAAGAGTGGTTCGACGAGGTCGTGTTCACAAAAAAGCTCGTCCTCGAAAGTTCTCCCGACTGGAGCGGGCTGAAGGAGGAGATTAAATTCCTCCGGGAGACCTGCGGTAAGGTTGCCCTCCTGATAGTCACCAAAAAGCCGAGCCTCATCCGGGAAGTCAAGAACCGCAATCCGAAGGCGTTAATCTACGTCCAGGGAGGAGACATGAGGGTGAACCGCTTCGCCCTTGAGGCGGGTGTCGATGCCCTTATAAGCCCCTGGCTGGGGAGGAAGGATCCGGGCTTTGACCACATCTTGGCGAGGATAGCGGCCAGAAAGAACGTTGCGATAGGGTTCTCTCTGGCACCGCTCCTCAGGGCGAACTCCTATGAGAGGGTTCAAATCCTGCGCTTCATGGCCAAGACTTGGCAACTTGTTGACAAGTACTCGGTTCCGAGGTTTATCACAAGTTCGGCCGAAACGCGGTGGGAGGTTCGCTCTCCGAGGGATTTGATGAGCCTCGGGATAAACCTGGGAATGGAGATCCCTCAGGCGAGGGCGAGCCTGAACTTCTACCCGAAAAGGATTCTGTCAAAGTTAAAGTGAAAGTTAAAGTGGAGAGGGCTCATCCTTCCAGAGCCGGGAACAGTTCGGGCTCGTAGTCCTCAAGCTTTTCGTCGAGATAATCCGCGTAGCCCCTGAGGTCGAGCAGGCCGTGGCCGCTAAGGTTGAATAGTATGACCTCATCCCTGCCTTTTTCCTTGGCTTTAAGTGCCCTATCTATGGTGGCTTTAACTGCATGTGCGCTCTCCGGTGCAGGGATTATTCCCTCCGTCCTAGCAAACAGGTGGGCCGCCTGAAAGACCTCGTTCTGGTGGTAGGCTACCGGTTTGACGATGCCGTGGTTTATAAGTATGCTCAGCGTTGGAGCCAGGCCGTGGTATCTCAACCCGCCCGCGTGGATTGGCGGGACGTAGTAGGTGTGGCCGAGGGTGTGCATCTTCATCTTCGGCGTGTATCCCCCTGAATCGCCGAAGTCGTATTTATAGACCCCTCTCGTCATGCTCGGTGCGGCCTTCGGTTCAACGGCTATGAACTCGTAGTCCGCTTTTCCGTCGAGGACGTCCTTCACGAAGGGGTAAGCCAAACCCGCGAAGTTGCTCCCGCCGCCGACGCAGCCGATTATAACGTCCGGCTCCTCGAACTCCTTCATCTGCTCCCTGGCTTCCAAACCGATGACCGTCTGATGCATGAGAACGTGGTTTAAGACACTTCCAAGGGCGTAGCGTGCCTTCTCATCGCGGAGAACGTCCTCGATGGCCTCGCTTATCGCTATCCCCAGTCCGCCGGGGTGGTTGGGGTCTTCCGCCAGGAACTTCCTGCCTATTTCGGTTCTGTTGCTCGGGCTTGGATAAATCTCGGCCCCGTAGAGGTGCATTATCGTCTTCCTGTAGGGCTTTTGCTGGTAGCTCGCCCTCGCCATGTAAACCCTTATCTTCAGCCCCATAAGCGCCCCGGCCAGGCTCAAAGCTGTCCCCCACTGTCCGGCTCCAGTTTCAGTTATAAGCTTCTCTATTCCCTGTTCCTTCGCGTAGTACGCCTGGGCCAGGGCGGTGTTTATCTTGTGGCTACCAGTTACTGTTGCACCCTCGTACTTGAAGTAAATCCTCGCCGGCGTTCCAAGGGCTTTTTCGAGGTTTGTGGCACGGAAGAGCGGCGTAGGGCGGCCAATCTTGGCGTACAGCTCGCGGACTTTCCTGGGAATCTCAACGTACCTTTCGGTGCTCATCTCCTGCTTTACGAGTTCTTCTGCGAAAATCCTCAACAGTTTCTCCGGCTCCATCGGCTCCTCTGTCTCTGGATCGAGGGGAGGCGCCAGCTCCTCCGGCAGGTCGGACAGTATGTTGTACCACCTCTTTGGTATTCTCGAATCCGGCAGAACGGCTTTCATTCTAACACCTCCTTTAGTCCTTTCAAGAAACGTCCCAAAGAGGAGGGAATAACGAGCGTGAGGGCTAACTTAAAGCAGAAAACTCTGGCTGTTCCTCTAAAACCTCCAAAAACGAGCCCCCCTATCAGTCAGGCCAAAAGCAATCCCGCCCTTGAGTCGTTGGACTAACCAGAAGATTCAGAGAGGCCTCAGAGACGCCAAAAACAATCACTCCTGGTAATCATGGCGCATCGACCTGTGGGGGTCAAACCCCCTTAAGTTCTTTTTGGTTGTTTTATTGACGATAAAACAACGCTCACGCTTTTAGCATCTCCCTCAATCGCCACGGTGACAAAGTATCCTCCCCGCCCGATGCAGATTGACGTCGTATTCTCTCCGGTGTCGAGCAGGTAGCGGGCGTAGTTGCACTGCCATTGAGTTCCGTAAACGAGAAGTGTCACGCTCAGGTTTTCGCCCACTAACTTCTCCCCCGCAAGGGCCCAGGGGTTTTGTTCCTGGGCTGGTTTCAGGGCAAAGCTCCCGTTGAGCGCAGACACCACGAGGTTGAGCAGCTCTTCCGGCGTCTTCCCTTCATCTTTTCGGCTGTTCTTCATCCCGCAGGGCGAAACCTTCTCCGCGGTTCTTTCAACGTCTTCCGTTTTCCCGCTCAGCACGAGGATTTCTTTGCCTTTAATAGCTAGATAGTGTGATTTCTCCCCCCTCGTCCAGAGGGACCACCTGCAGTCCCCGATTTTTCCCTCCATCTGCTTGACGTATCCAGTTCCTTTGAGCTCGATTTCTATGGCTTTGTAGGTGTTCTTCACCCATTCCTTCGGCCATTCCACTGGGATGAACCTCCCGATTTTAACGCCTTCCTTTGAGCTCCAGTTGAAGCGGTACCTCTCAAAGATGGGCGATTCGCTAACGTTCCAGAGATAGTCGTCGTGCCAGCGAAGTGCGAACCCCTTGACGCTCCTGCACGGACCACGTGCTGAAATAACTGCGAGACCCCCACCGAGAACCCTGGTTTCCATCAGGTAGACACACTCGTTTCCTTTGACGAACAGGGCATCTTTTATGGTGTGGGAGTACGTTCCGTAGTTCTCCGCGAGCTTGATGTAGCCCTCCAATTCGAGGCGTTCTGTGGCCTCGCGGTAGGCTTTATCCGCCTTCTCCCGTGGTTCATATAGGGTTACAAAGCCGCCGAGGAGGGGCAGTTCAACACTGACTGATTTCCATGCGACACCGCTGACGCGAACCGTCGAGTATGCAGCTATCTCGTTGCAGGAATAGGAGAGCTCTCCCTCGCTTAGAGGCCATATATCCCCTTCCTTTTCCCAACAGCCCGTGGCGAAGTGGAGGCCGAAATAGATGTTGGGGCCGGAGACCGGAGGGGGTTGGAAGAGGAACATCAGGATGAGCGATGCCGCCAGAAACGGTGCCAGCTGGAGGGGCCTTTTGCTGTAGTAGTCCCTGAAAACCGCCGGAGGTATGATGACCGCGGAGATAAAGAGGAGGACTCCGAGGAAGTGGTTGAGCTGGAGAAGTATCCACGCGAGGAAAGAGAGCAACGCCGAGATGGCGATGGAGACAGCCAGTTTGCCCGCCATGTTCCTCCATAACCTCTACGTCGTGGAGGGTTATAAGGTTTGCAATTGTTTCAAATTATATTGAAGCGTTTCCGGAAGGGTTATTAGAGTGGGTGCCGTAGGGTCTTTGATGTCCCATGCTCCGGCTGGAAATCTACTGCGGCGAGGACGAGAGTGAGAAGGTTAGGGAGGTTCTGGTTAAGTGGGGCCTCCAGTTCTACGCCGAGGAAGTGCAGAGCAACGAGCATCAGGCGCTTAAATTCACGGTTCTCGTGCCTGATTTTGTGATCAACGACGTCGTTGACGAGCTGATGAAGGCCGTTGACCTGCGGAAGGGGCACTCCTCGATAACTTGGACGCCTGTCAGCGGGAAGTCGGTGAAATACTCCAACTCGGTCAAGTCGCTCAGAAAATTCAAGCGCCGCTGGAGTCTCGCCGCCATAGAGGGGCTCATCGAGAACGCCAACAGCGGGGCCCAGGTTGACCCGATCCAGCTCACCCTCGGTGCCGTTGCCTCGATCATAGCGCTCTTCGGCCTTATCAACGACAGCATAGTCATGATAATTTCGGCCATGCTCCTCTCGCCGATTCTCGGCCCGCTCTATGGCTTCTCCCTCAACATCGTCATGGGCAGGGGCAGGGATGCCCTCGATGCAGTTTACTCAATCCTGAAGCTTCTCGCCGTCATATTCTTATCGGCTCTCCTCGCCTCCCTGGCCCTCAGATTTGCCGGCTCGATGCCCGCTCAACCAACCCACGAGATACTCGTCCGCGGCGATTCTGGCCTCGTCTACATTCTCCTGGCGATAATCCTCGGCTACGCCGGAATAGTTGCCATAGTTAGCAGAATTCCGGAGATCCTCGCTGGAGTCTCAATTGCGGCCGCACTGGTTCCACCAACGACGGTGATAGGGATTTCCCTGGCCATGGGGTGGTGGGACGTTTTTGCCGGCTCGCTTGCCCTCACCGTTGAGAACGTCCTCGGTCTTCTCAGCGGTTCTCTCCTCGGACTCTACATACTCAACGTCTCCCCAAGGAGCTACTATGAAAAGAGGGCGGCGAAGCTCTACACAAAGAGAACGGTGCTCGTGCTTGCCCTCATGCTTGCCGCTCTCGTCCTTGTGGAACTCCTGAGCTAGGCCACTTCGGTCTGTTCGTAGACAGGCTTTCCCTGCCTATGCTTGACGAGCAGGCCGTAGAAGAACTCCTTTAAGTCGGAGCTCATGTCGTCGTCGAGGAGCAGATCCGCCCTACCTGGGTAATCTTTCTCCGCCTTAGTTATCAGGAGGGCTATCTGGGGGGCCAGATGTTCGAGAAGCGCCCTGACGAGCTCGGGATATACCTCCTCTTCCAGCTCTTCATCCGATTCAATACCGAGATAGACGACGAAGCCCTTCATCTGAACCACAAGTACGAATTCCTCCTCACTAAGCTCAAAGAACGAGAAGTTATAGCCCTTGGAGTCGGTTCTGGCAAGAAGGACGCCCCTTATTGAAAGGGTTACCGGTTCATCGTCTATCTCAAACACGAGGTCTTTTGCCAGCTCTCTGGTGGTTATTGCGTAGAGTTCTTCCATTGGCATAGGGCTAACTTCTCTCCAAGAAATAAAAGAATTTCGCGTCACGTTTTTAACGATGACGTTCAAAGAAATTACGGTGGTGTCATGAAGATTACACGCTTTGGGGTCTCGGTTCCGAGTGAACTGCTTGAAAAGTTCGACCGTATAATCACTGAGAAAGGATACGTTAACAGGAGTGAGGCCATAAGGGACATGATGAGGGACTTTATAGTCCGACACGAATGGGAGGAGGGCGACAGGGACGTTGCCGGTACAATAACCATAGTTTACAACCACGACGAGGCCGATGTCGTGAAGGAACTTCTGGATTTACAGCACGACTACGTTGACGAGATAATTTCAAGCCTCCATGTCCATATGGACGAACACAACTGCCTTGAGGTGGTCGTGGTCAGGGGCAAGGCCACTCGGATAAAGGAGATAGCCGAGAGGCTGATAAGCCTCAAGGGGGTAAAGCACGGAAAGCTCGTGATGACGACCACCGGGAGGGAGCTGGTCTAATAAAATTTAGGGAGGTGGTGAATATGAGGCTCTTCTCCTTCCTGTCCTCCCTTCTGGTGGTTCTCTCCTTCGCACTTCCATGGTTCCGCTTCGATGGTGGTGAGATAACCTTCCTTGGTATCCTCCGTGAAGTTCTGACGATGCCCGGGGGCTTTAACGGGGCCTTCTGGTGGCTCAATCCAAACAGCACCGCGGGCATGTTTACCTTCATAGCGTTCTTTGCGGGAATATTTATGATACTCATCGGCGTGCTCTTCGGCGTTCTGGGGGGAAGGGTCGGCCCGGGAGTGGGTACGGTGGGGATGCTGGTGTTTACCCTCACATCATGGTACGTCTACGGTTCGGGCTATTTTGAGGTCTTGGCAGAGGGATACATCATAGCCCTGCTGAGCTTTGTTGTGGGTTTTGTGGTAGCCGGCGGCGAAAAGCTTTAGCCCACAACCTCGACCACATCGCCGTTCCCCGGCGGCAGGACGGACATTACGTCCTCTTCCCTCACCTTGTACCCCCACTTTTCAAGGATGTGCCTGATTTTCTTTACAAGTTCGCTCTTCCTCAGCGAACCCGGGCGGATTATGATATACCTGTCCGTGTGGGCTTTTATGGCCTCAACCGGCGCGCAGACAACGAAGTCTTCGCCCTCATAGTTGATTACACCGACGGCGAGCTTGAGGGGAAGCCCGTGAAGCCAGTTCCTTTTTCCATAGACCATGAAAGCACCCTTGCCCAGATATTCACCGCTCGGCGTCTGCTTGGTGACCTGGTTCGGATACGCCCAGTAAGCATCTTCGCTGTAAACCCCCCTGCTCCACGCCTTGCTCATCGAAACCGCGAACTGACAGGCCTCAAATATGGTTCTTTCTTCGGCCTTCTGCCCGTCCTTGATGACGACGTGCGGGGCGCCGTAAACGTCGGCGTGGCAGTAGAGGTCGTTCTCGCCCATGTGCTTCTTGATAAGGATCTCGTTGGTGCTTGCATCTTTTCCGGCCAATACGAGAAAGCCCTCGCTCGAAACGAACCAGCGGAACTTTTCGAACCACTTCTTCTTTCTCCTCTCTATGCGCTTGACGTTCAGCTCCTTCTTCATTTCCTCCTCGATGAGCCTCTCCACCTCGTCGAGCTTCTTCTTCGTGTCCTCGTAGGCCTTAAGAGCACCCTCGTACTTGTGGCGGAACTTCTTGGCCTTCTCGTAGTAGAGCTCCGCGTTCTCGCCGATGCTCCTGTTGAGATACAGCCTGACCTTCTTTCCATCGAGCTCTATCGTTACAGATTTCTCCTTCGGGTCGGTGCCCTTTACCATGAGAGCGATTTTGTTGCCCGCCCTCTTGCCCTCCTCTATCCTCCTCCTGAACTCGTCCCAGCCGAGCCTCTCTGTGGCTTTTCTGAACTCCTCCAAAAGCCTCTCTATGAGGGCGTAGTTCGCGTAGATCAGGTCGCCTATCTCCTGGTTTGCCTTCGCCCCCTCCTCGAAGCCCTTCAGCATCTCCTCCTGCTTTTTAAGCGTCATGAGGAGCTGCCTCTTCTTGGCCTCAAGCCTCTTCGTCTGCTCCATCCGGGCTTTTTCAATGGTGATCTTTCCGAAGTATTCATCCAAAGCCTCGCTGAAGGTGGTAAAATAGCGCTTCTCAAGTCCGTCGTAGATTTTCAGGTCGATAGGAACGACGTCATGCATTTTTCCGTCCTTGAAGACGATGTTGGGCTTTGGCTCGTCGTTGAACGTGTTCATCATGGCCTCGTAGACCCTAAGCAGGTCGTCATCGCTCAGCTCCTTAACTGGTGTCGTCTTGTCGAAGCCTGCCCTGGTGGAGATCTCCTCCGCGTACATGCCGCCCATGTTGAGCTTTCTAGCCAAGGCACGCACGAGCTCAAGCTCCTCGTTTTCACGCATCAGCTCGATAAACCTCTCCTTCGTTACCTCAAGCGGGTTCTCCCTCGCCGGCGGAAACCTGTATTCAACCTTAGGCCTTATCGCCCTGTCCTTGTATTCCTCGTAGCGTAATGCCGCAACAATCCTGTTCTCCCCATCAACGAGTATGACGTTGCCCCTCCGGAAGAGCTCGCCGATGAGCGTGTAGTCTCCGACGCAAATCTTAACTATTCTATCAAAGCCGTGCTGCTCTATTGCGTCTATGAAGCCCCCGCTCAGGTGCTTTCTCAGGAGCATGGTGAAGCTTGACGGCTGTTTTGGGGCCTCCCTGACGTAGCTGGTCAGGTGGAACCTCTTGCCTGCCTGGAGGATTAGATCGGCTCGCCCTTCCTTTGTGCGGAGCTTTATCCTTATCTCGTCGCCGTCGTGATAGATCTTGTCAACGCGAGAACCGACCAGCCACTGAAGCTCCCTCACTATGTAGCGGATATCAACGCTGCTCATCTCTTCCTTCATCCTCTCACCCGTTCCGGGTTGTCTCTTCCCCTTTAAACTCCTTCGCTGTCCTGAGATGTGCACGAGCTCAACCCTGTTCCGGATAAGGTTAAATACTCCAAGTACAATAACACTCCCGGTGATACAGAATGAAAGGCTACTTCACGTTCGTCCTCCACACCCACCTCCCCTACGTCCGGAAGCACGGAAGATGGCCCTTCGGCGAGGAGTGGCTCTACGAGGCGATGAGCGAGACCTACATTCCCCTCCTCATGGAGTTTGAACGCCTCCGTTCTTCGGGCATCAGGTTCCAGCTCGTGATCAACATAACCCCCGTTCTGGCCGAACAGCTGGCCGACGACTACATCAAGGCCGAGTTCGAGAGGTACCTCCTCCGGAAGATTGAGACCACAGAAGAAGACCTGAAATCGGGCAGGTACGATGAAAAGGCGGTTAAAGCCTCTCTCGGCCACTTCAGGAAGGTTTATGACTACTGGAGGGCCATAAACGGCGACATCGTCGGCAAGTTCCGCGAGTTCCAGGATGAGGGATACATTGAAATAATAACCTCCGCGGCAACGCACGGCTATCTACCACTCCTCGGCAGGGACGAGGCCATAAGGGCCCAGCTCGCCAACGGGATAGCGACCTACGAGAAGCACTTCGGCAGGAGGCCGAGGGGGATATGGCTCCCGGAGTGCGCCTACCGGCCGGCCGGGGAGTGGGAGCTTCCCGGTGGAAGGAAGGTTGAAAGACCCGGTATAGAGAAGTTTCTGGAGGAGTTCGGCATCGAGTACTTCTTCGTTGAGAGCAGCCTGATTGATGAGGGCCCCGTGACTGGGGGCTACGGTGAGATTCCGCTCTACGGGGGAGAAAAGAGCACGCTGAGGCCCTACTGGGTCAAGGGTTCCAGCGTGGCGGTCTTCGCCCGCAACAGGGAGACGGGCCACCAGGTATGGAGCGCACACTACGGCTACCCCGGCGACTTCTGGTACAGGGAGTTCCACAGGAAGGCCCCGGAGAGCGGGGGGCAGTACTGGAGGATAACGGGAAAGGACGTTGAGCTCGGCGAGAAGGAGTTCTACGACCCCGATAAAGCGATGGAGCGCGTTGAAGAGCACGCGAGGCACTTCGTCTCGCTGGTGGAGGGGCTTTTGGTTGAGTTCGAGGAGAGAGCAGGTGAGAGGGGGATAGTCGTCTCTCCCTACGACACCGAGCTCTTTGGCCACTGGTGGTTTGAGGGAGTTAAATGGCTCGGCAGGGTTCTTGAGCTGATGGCTGAGAGGGGAATAGTCACAACGACGCTTTCCACCTTCCTCGACAACTACCGCGGTGAGAGGTACGAAATTGAACTCCCTGAGGGCTCGTGGGGAGCTAATTCAGACCACTCGACATGGTGGAACAAGGAGACGGAGTGGACGTGGGGGCACCTCTACCGCGCTGAGGAGAGAATGGTGGCGCTGGCGAGCAGGTACTACGGACGGGACAGAACCGCCGACAGGATCCTTGAGCAGCTCGCGAGGGAGCTCTTGATCCTCGAAGCCAGCGACTGGCAGTTCCTCATAACGACGGGTCAGGCGAAGGAATACGGGAAGAGAAGGATTTTAATCCACAGCAGGGACTTCCACAGGCTGGCAAACGAGCTGGAGCGGTACGTTAAAACCGGGAAGTTCGATTCTCGGCTCCTGGAGGAGCTTGAGGAGAGGGACAACGCCTTCCGGCCGGTGGTGGTTGCGAGCTACGTGAGCGAAAATCCCCCGGAATTCCCGGAGTACGTAGAGCCCCCGGAGGTTCCGTCAGCGGAGAGCGAAAGGCCCGCTGAACGGCATAAGAACGTTCCGGAGAGGGCCTACGCCACGGAGGTCGTTAAGGTTGCAGCCATAAAGTCACCCAGTAACGCTGAAAAGCCGTCCAGATCAAAAAGAGTTAGAAGAACCGGGATGAAGCCGGGTGGAATCTCGAAGAAAGGAGAGAAACATAAGGTGGGGAAGAGCGACCTCCTAATGATAAAGGGCATCGGGCCGAAGACCCTGGCAAAGCTTCAGCGTGCCGGGGTTCACACGGTGGAAGACCTTAAAAACGCCGATATTGAAGAGCTGGCCAGGAAAACGCGTATCTCACCTAAAAGACTGAGGAAGTTCCTGGCTCAGATTTCCTGAATTTTCCTCTTGTTTCGTTTCGAAAGCCTTTTCTGAAGTTTTGACAGACTATCTATGTGGTTGCCATGAAAAAAGTTGAGGCGATTATTAGGGGAAACGACTTTGACCGCGTGAAGAATGCCCTCAAGCAGATAGGTATAGTGCCCCTGACGGCATACCCCGTGCAGGGGAGAGGCGTCCAGGGCGGTGTTCCGCCGTACGACCTCCTCCCGAAGATGAAGCTTGAGATCGTCGTGAAGGACAAGGATCTTGAGAAAGTTGTGGACGTCATCATCAGAAACGCGAGAAGCGGGACGCCGGGTGACGGGAAGATTTTCATAATTCCCGTTGAGGATGCTGTGCGGATAAGAACGGGGGAAAGGGGGAACGAAGCCCTCTACTGAGGGCTTTCTTTTTCACAGGAACGCGTGCCTGTGCTTGTAGAGCATGTAGCTGGCGTAGCCGAGCAGGATTAGTGTTGCCGCTCCGAGAGCTCCGATTACGGCCACAACACCCTGGGCGAAGGTGATGCTTCTGCCAAAGGCTTCAGCTATTCTCGCCAGCTCGGCTGGGTCGTTGAACGCATATACTGCGTACCTTATCGAGAACGCCCCCATGACCATTGGGATTGGCATGACTGCGAAGGACAGCATCAGACCGAGGTTCCCCCTCTTCCTCAGGCTCAGCATGGCCAGGAGCGTTGGGATTATCAATATGAGCGCAGTAACCGCGTAGACTGGTCCGAATATGCCGGATACGATATAGAACGGGACCATTCCGAACAGGAACGCCCTGTACGCCCTGCGGAGAATCTTGACCTCCCCGGCGAAATCGTAGGGAGCGACTTTGGAATACTTGTTTATCGCGGATACGTCTTTCATGTACTCTTTTTCTCCCATTTTCTCGATGTACCGGTCGTTTGTGTTGTTCTTCAGCCTGACGGCCCTCTTAAGGAAGAAGTTGGCCAACTCCTCGTTATCGGTTGCGAGGTTTTCCGACAGCTGGAGGAAGTTCTCACGGGCTTCGTGGATGAGCCTGAGGGCTTTCTGCTTGTTTTTATCTGAGAGGTTTTTTAGTGAGTTGATTTTCTTTTCAACATCCTCTAACGTCTGCGCGACGTCTCGCAGAATCTCTGCGCTTTTCATGACTACACCTCCAAAAGGTAAAAGAAAAGGGGGCTTTAAGCCTTTTGCTGTTTCTCATGGTGCAGGAGCTTCGTAATGCTCCAGTACATCATGATGAATATTGAACCCCAGGCAAATATAAGGAAAGCAAGGGCTCCCGTGTCCATCTTCATCACCTCAGAGCTTTATCAGCACCTCGTTCTTCGCGAGCTCTTCGCCGTACTTCTTCTTGATGGCCATGTATGCCTCGATGGCACCGATGATGAGGATTATGAATATCACTATCCTGGCCCTGGTGATGAGGCTGATGACCTCAGGCGTGTAGTCGTAGCCAAGGACGTTGGTAACGTAGGACTCTGAGACGCTGAAGGCTCCCATCTGGATGTAGTCCCAGGTGTTTCCTGCGAGGAGGATTATCATGAACAGTGGCGCTATGAAGACCATGATGGGCTTGAACCAGCCGGGCACGTTGATGTAGGCCCCCTTGTGGAGCTCCTCCCAGAAGTTGTCGGGCTTGAAGAGCCAGACTGCAACGATGACGTCGAAGAGACCGAGCAGGACGAGGAAGTAGCTGCCGACCCACATGTCGAGCTCGCTGAGGTAAGCAAGGCTGCTGTCGAGTGCAACCGGGAGTCCGAGGATGAACAGGAATACCCAGACGGCCCAGGTGCCTATCTTCCTCTCCAGGTGTATGTCCTCCTCAAGCATGGCCACGAGGTAGTTGTAGGTTGCTATGGCCGAAGTGAATCCTGCGAACCAGAGGAGCAGGAACCACATCGCACCGAATATCTGGCCGGCTGGCATGTTGGCGAAGACGTTCGGTAGTGCCATGTAGGCAAGGCCAACGCCACCCTTGATGGCCTGCTCCGGACCGAGGTAGGCGAAGGCTATCGGGATAGCGAGTGAACCACCGAGGATGACCTCTGCGAACTCGTTGAGCGAAACGGTGGCGAGACCGCTGAGGGCAACGTCGTCCTCCGGGCCAAGGTAGCTGGCGTAGTTGTGGATGATACCCATACCGAGAGACAGTGTGAAGAATATCTGGCCCGCGGCCGCAAGGCTGATCTTGAAGAAGTTCTGGCTCAGCGTCTGGAAGTCTGGCTTCCAGATGTACTCAAGGCCCTTGATAGCGCTCCACTCTGGCTTGACCGGTGAACCGAGGGTCAGTGCCCTGATGACAAGGAGTATGGCAAACACGTAGAGGAGCGGCATCATGACCTTGACCCAGCGCTCGATACCCTTGCTAACACCCTGTCCGACCGCTATTCCGAGGAGGACCATTGTCAGTCCCCAGAAGAATATGACCGCCTTGGTGTTGGCCACGTAGTCCAGGAAGAACTGCACCGTGTCCTTTCCGAAGTATGCTCCGGTTAGGCTGTAGTAGGTGTATGCCGCTGACCAGCCGATTACCTGGTAGTAGTATGAGCTCAGCAGCGAAGCGACCGAGAAAGCCAGCATACCACCGATGATACCAAAGATAAGGGCGGTCTTTGGCTTCAGGCTTTCCCTGGCCATGAGGTAGAACATCGGACCAATTGTACCGTGGCCGTACTTGCCACCGTATCTTCCCGTTGTCCACTCAATCCACATCACTGGTATTCCAAGGAAGAGCAGGGCTATAAAGTACGGTATCATGAAGGCGCCGCCACCGTTGCTAGCCAGCTGGTATGGGAACCTCCAGAAGTTACCAAGACCGATGGCGTTGCCTGCCATAGCTAAAATCAAACCGAGTTTGGTTGCCCATTGATCTCTTTGTTCCACACAATTCACCCCCGTTCTTAAGTGTATGGGCTTTAGCACCCCATGCATGGCTGTGGGGCATTATGTATAAGGCAAGGCATTCTATAAAAAGCTTTCTGATAGCTTTTTTCGACAAAAGACGATTTACTCTGACTTAAAAGTTGAGTTCCTCCTTTCTCGTCATTTTTTCAGTACGTCAGGTTAACGTAAGCGTTAGGGCAACGTATTGACAATCAATAACTGGATAATAAATCATAGTGACGAACAATAGAGTGGAAAAATGGGGAAAGATTTAACTGGTGGGAGAGCAAAGTGGAAACGCCCGATGATTGGAACGAGAGTGATCTGACGGGATGATGACCGACTTCTCGCTGAGGGCCCTCGTTTCAATATAGTTTCATTCATTTTTATTCAATGGTGCCTTTTTATGTGCTCCAATGTATAAAAAATCTTGGATGTACAGCACTGTTTTTGTCTTAAAATTTCGGCAGATTTTTTCTTTTCGCCGAAAATTTCCGTATATAACTTTTTGTTTAAAATTAACCGTTCTCCTGCCTCCTTTGGCGAAAGGTTTATATATGCAAATGCCTAAGGGTATCTCGCAAATTACCGAAACCCGAGGTGGGAAAAATGGTCGAGATTGACCCGTTTGAGATGGCCGTTCAGCAGCTTGAGAGGGCTGCCCAGTTCATGGACATAAGCGAAGAGGCCCTTGAGTGGCTCAAGAAGCCCATGAGGATTGTTGAGGTCTCAGTTCCGCTTGAGATGGACGACGGTTCTGTTAAGGTTTTCACCGGTTTCCGTGTTCAGCACAACTGGGCCCGCGGTCCGACCAAGGGTGGTATAAGGTGGCACCCGGCCGAGACCCTCAGCACTGTCAAGGCCCTCGCTACCTGGATGACCTGGAAGGTCGCCGTCGTTGACCTCCCCTACGGTGGAGGTAAGGGTGGCATCATAGTCGACCCGAAGAAGCTCTCCGAGAGGGAGAAGGAGAGGCTTGCCAGGAACTACATAAGGGCCATCTACGACGTCATCAGCCCGTACACCGACATCCCTGCCCCTGACGTTTACACCAACCCGCAGATCATGGCCTGGATGATGGACGAGTACGAGGCCATCAGCAGGAGGAAGGTTCCGAGCTTCGGAATCATCACCGGCAAGCCGCCTGGTGTCGGTGGTATCGTCGCCAGGATGGACGCAACAGCAAGGGGTGCCAGCTTCACCGTCCGCGAGGCCGCCAAGGCCCTCGGAATGGACCTCAAGGGCAAGACCATAGCCATCCAGGGTTACGGTAACGCCGGCTATTACATGGCCAAGATCATGAGCGAGGAGTACGGCATGAAGGTCGTCGCCGTCAGCGACAGCAAGGGCGGTATCTACATGGAGGACGGCATAAACGCCGACGAGGTTCTCAAGTGGAAGCGTGAGCACGGCTCAGTTAAGGACTTCCCGGGAGCCACCAACATCACCAACGAGGAGCTCCTTGAGCTCGAAGTCGACGTCCTCGCCCCGAGCGCTATTGAGGGTGTCATCACCAAGGACAACGCTGACAAGATCAAGGCCAAGATTATTGCCGAGCTCGCCAACGGCCCGACAACGCCGGAGGCCGACGAGATACTCCACGAGAAGGGCGTCCTCATCATACCTGACTTCCTCTGTAACGCCGGCGGTGTTACCGTCAGCTACTTCGAGTGGGTCCAGAACATAACCGGCGACTACTGGGACACCGAGACTACAAGAGCAAAGCTCGACAAGAAGATGACCAAGGCCTTCTGGGACGTCTACAACACCCACAAGGAGAAGGGTATCCAGATGAGGGATGCCGCCTACGTCGTCGCCGTCCAGAGGGTCTACGACGCCATGAAGTGGCGCGGATGGGTGAAGAAGTGATTTTTCCCCTCCCTTTCTCTTAGTTTCTGTTCTTCTGCAGGGATACAATGTCAATGTTCTAGAGCTTTTTGCCCCTTTCCTGATACAGCCTTGATATTGCCTGCATCGCGGCCACGACTATTATTCCCGTCATTATCATTCCCAGTATGGGCAGTATGAAGGCACAGAGGAGCTTTGATATCGGTGTTGTGGGAATTATGTCTCCATAGCCAACCGTGAAGGCTGATATGAAAGCGAAATAAATCCCGTTGCCGATGCTCAGGGATTCCTGGAAGGCGAGCACTACCCCGAAAACCATTATCAGGCTAAAAAGGCCCAGAAGAATGCTTTTAACGTAGTAGAGGACCATTAAAAATTCGTGGAGGAAGGTTCGAAAGCCTATGAGTTAGATTTCGAGCCCTTCCTCTCTTTCCTTCTCCATTCCCTCACACCTTTGCCCAGTATTCCTTCTCCTCGACCATGACCCTTATCATCTCGTCCTCGTCCTTGAACATGGTTCTCCGTGAGGGGTTCTGCATGCCGTAGAACTCCATGAACGGGCTCGGCCTTCTGTCGAAGGGGTAGTAGAGGTATATCGCCGCCAGCGTTCTGTATGCCTCGGCCATCTCACTGATGACCCCCGCGGAGACGCCCTCAGCGTAGTGGTAGACCGCTATGGCCTTGCTGACGTCGACAAGGTTGAAGTCCCTCTCGACGAGCTGGCGCCTCAGTATGTCGGTGGCCTGCTCTATGTCCTCTCTGTCGAGTTCCTCGACTTCCTCACCGTCCAGAAGGTGCTTTATCCGGATGCGCTTTATTGAAGGGTCAGCGTTAACCTGGGCATCGTATTCAGCAACGACCCACCAGTCGTCCAGAGCGCCGGGGTCAAGGACTGTAAAGTGTTCACTGAGCTTGTTGTAGAATCCCCTGACCCGCTGGTAGTACTCCTCCTCGTGACCGGTCATCGGATAGCTGAGGTAAACGAGCGGCTTTTCTTCTTCCCTGAATATCAGGTCGAGAAAGACTTCGTAGGGGTGTCTTATTCCGAACTGGAGGATATAGCGGACCTCGATACCTTCTTTCTTAAGCTCATGTATCAGGGTTTTAACGTGGTTTATTGCATCCTCACGCCACATGACTAGGGTGGTGAGCTTGATGTTCTCGGGATTCTCACCGAAGCGCTCGAACCACTCCGGGTCGTTGATGATACGCCTCCTTACGGACAGGACATCGTCCAGGACTATTATTACCCGGTTCGGCCTCAGAAGCTTCAGATTGCTAGTTGTGAAGCCTATAACGCTCCCGCTTCCCCAGCGGAAGAGGCTCGGTGTTGAGACCAGGTGGAACTTACGGTCACTTTTATCTATTTCCTTTCTTATTCTATTGAAAGCCTCATCCCTTATCTCGTTCATCAAATCCTGGTGGCTTATGGCAAAGTCAAGGACGTTCTTTCGGGTTATCTTGACGCCCAGTTCCTTTCCGACCTCCCTGATGTAGTCGAAGACGTGGTAGTAGGCGTAGCTCTCTTCGTCGGCGAGCTTTAGTGCCTCGGTTATGTACTCGTCGCGCCCGTTGAGCGGCGGCCCGGTTAGGAGTATGACCTCGTTCATTCTATCACCCCGCGGCATCTAAGCGTAGGCTTCGGACGAAACCTTTAAATACTATTCCCCTAAACTGGCGTTGTAGAGGTTCTTCTATTCTAAAAACATACCAGCAGGGGTGTTGTAATTGGCTGAAAAGCTAAAGGGAACGACTACGGTCGGCATTGTGTGTAAGGACGGCGTCGTCCTAGCGGCGGACAGGAGGGCATCGCTCGGCAACATGGTGCTTTCGGGGAACGTCACAAAGGTATTCCAGATAGACGACCACTTGGCCTTGGCCGGTGCCGGAAGCGTTGGGGACATCCTCTCACTCGTCAGGCTTCTGAGGGCCGAGGCTAGACTGTACAGGGCCAGGGTCGGGAACGAGATGGGTGTGAAGGCCCTTGCTACGCTGACTTCTAACATCCTCCACGGCAGGAGGTTCATGCCGTACTTTGGGTGGTTCCTCATAGCGGGCTACGATGAGAGGCCCGGACTGTACTCGATAGACATGGCCGGCGGCGTTACCGAAGACAGATTCACCGCTGCCGGTTCTGGAATGGAGTTTGCCTTCGCGGTTCTTGAGGATGGGTATAGCGAGGATATGGAGCTTGAGGGGGGTATCAGACTTGCCCTCAAGGCGATAAAGGTAGCCACAAGGCGCGATGTTTTCACGGGGGATGGGGTAACCCTCGTTACCGTCACGGAAGACGGTTACAGGGAGCTGACCAAGGAGGAGATGGAAGCTCTTCTAAAGTGAGGTGGTGGCTTTGATAAGGAGAGAAACTTTCGTTGATGACATTCTACGTGACATAAAAGCTGTAATAAGCCAGATGGTTCCGAGGGAGGCTAGGATAACTGAAGTTGAATTCGAAGGGCCAGAGCTTGTAATCTACGTCAAGAACCCCGAAGCCATAATGCAGGACGGGGAGCTCATCAAAAACCTCGCCAAGGTTTTAAAGAAGCGCATCAGCGTCCGTCCAGACCCTGAAGTCCTCCTTCCTCCGGAGAGGGCAGAGGAGATGATAAAGCAGATTGTTCCTGCGGAGGCCGAGATAACCAACATAAGCTTTGACCCGTCCGTCGGTGAGGTTCTCATAGAGGCCAAAAAGCCGGGCCTGGTTATAGGAAAGAACGGCGAAACGCTTCGCTTGATAACCCAGAAGGTTCACTGGGCGCCTCGCGTCATAAGGACACCACCGCTTCAGAGCCAGACCATATACTCGATAAGGCAGATACTTCAGGCGGAGGCTAGGGACAGGAGGAAGTTCCTCCGCCAGGTTGGCCGGAATATCTACCGCAAACCCGAGCTAAAAAGCGAGTGGATTAGGATAACCAGCCTTGGGGGCTTCCGTGAGGTTGGTAGAAGTGCCCTTCTAGTCCAGACTAACGAAAGTTATGTTCTCGTGGACTTCGGTGTTAACATAGCCGCCCTCCGCGACCCCAAAAAGGCATTTCCGCATTTTGACGCGCCCGAGTTCAGGTACGTTCTTGATGCTGGGTTACTCGATGCGATCATCATAACCCACGCCCACCTCGACCACAGCGGAATGCTCCCTTACCTCTTCCGCTACAAGCTCTTCGACGGCCCGATATACACGACGCCGCCGACGAGGGATCTGATGGTGCTCCTCCAGCAGGACTTCATCGAGATACAGCAGATGAACGGCGTCGAGCCTCTCTACCGGCCGAGGGACATCAAAGAGGTCATCAAGCACACGATAACCCTCGACTACGGCGAGGTTCGCGACATCGCTCCGGACATGAGGCTCACCCTCCACAATGCAGGCCACATTCTCGGGTCGTCGATAGTCCACCTCCACATAGGCAACGGGCTTCACAACATAGCCATAACCGGAGACTTCAAGTTCATCCCTACGAGGCTCTTTGAACCCGCTGTAAGCAGGTTCCCCCGTCTGGAGACCCTCATCATGGAGTCCACCTACGGAGGAAGCAACGACTACCAGATGCCGCGTGAAGAAGCCGAGAAGCGCCTTATAGAGGTCATCCATCAGACGATTAGGAGGGGAGGTAAGGTTCTCATACCTGCCATGGCGGTCGGCAGGGCACAGGAGATAATGATGGTTCTCGAAGAGTACGCCCGGGTCGGCGGTATCGAGGTGCCCATATACCTCGATGGAATGATATGGGAGGCCACTGCAATCCACACGGCCTATCCAGAGTACCTCAGCAAGCATCTGCGCGAGCAGATATTCCACGAGGGCTACAACCCGTTCCTCAATCCGGTTTTCAAGAGCGTCGCCAACTCCCGTGAGAGGCAGGATATCATAGACAGCGGAGAGCCGGCAATAATCATCGCCACTTCGGGTATGCTCGTCGGCGGGCCGAGCGTGGAGTACTTCAAACAGCTCGCTCCCGACCCGAAGAACAGCATGATCTTCGTCAGCTACCAGGCCGAGGGAACGCTTGGAAGACAGGTTCAGAGGGGACTCAGGGAGATACCGCTGGTCGGAGAGGGTGGAAAGACCGAGGTCGTCAAGGTCAACATGCAGGTTCACACTATCGACGGCTTCTCCGGCCACGCCGACAGGAGAGAGCTCATCAGCTATATAGCCAGGCTGAGACCGAGGCCTGAGAGGGTGATAACCGTCCACGGAGAACCACACAAGTGTCTTGACCTGAGCACCAGCATCCACAAGAAGTTCGGTATCTCAACGCGCGCCCCGAACAACCTGGATGCAATAAGGCTTAAGTGACCGTCCGAGTGATGCCCGATGCAGGTTCGATGTCCAAGCTGTGGGAGGCTCTACTCCTCCTTTATTCCCCCAACGTGCTCCTGCGGTGAGCCGCTCAGGATAGCGTACGACTATGAATCCGTGGACGTTTATTCATGGAAAGGGAGAAGGCCCGGTGTCTGGAAGTATCGGGAGCTTCTTCCCGATGTGGACCGTGTCATCAGCCTGAACGAGGGCGGAACGCCCCTTCTGAAGGCTAAACTCGGTGAGGAACTCGGTCTGAACGTCTTCATCAAAGACGAGACGAGGAATCCCACTGGCTCGTTCAGGGACAGGCTCATCACTGTGGCGGTCTCCTACGGCATTCCCCACGCAGAGAACGGTTTTGTTGTGGCCAGCAACGGAAACGCCGCCGCTTCCCTTTCGGCCTATGCCGCCCGGGCTGGGAAGCCTGCTTACACAGTCGTTCCAAAACTGGTTGAGCAGGGGAAGCTGAACCAGATAGTGGCTTTCGGTGCGAAGGTGATCCGCTACGGTGAGAGCGTTGATGAGGGCATAAGCTACGCGGAAGGATTGGCTGAGGGCAAGGGGCTCTACAACGTCACCCCCGAGAGCAACCTCGTCGGTTTGGAGGGGCAGAAGACGCTCGCCTTTGAGCTGTGGGAGGAGCTGAACCCGACCCACGTGGTGATCCCGACGGGAAGTGGAAGCAACCTCTACAGCATCTATAAGGGCTTTACCGAGCTCATGGAGATAGGTGCCATTGAGGAAATGCCCAGACTCATAGCGGTGCAGGCGGAGAAATGCTCCCCCATAGCGAGTGAGGTTCTGGGCGTCGAGCCGAGGGCGGAGCCGACCAAGGCGCTGGCGCTCTACGTGAAGAACCCCGTGATGAAGGAGCTGGCTTTGAAGGCCATAGGCGAGACCGACGGGACCGCTGTGCTAGTCGGCGAGGATGAGCTCGACCTTGGGCAGAGGTTGCTCGCCGGGGAGGGGATCTTTGCGGAGTACGCTTCGGCAGTGATAGTTCCTGCCCTGCTCAAGCTGGCCGAGGAAGGTTACTTTGAGAGGGACGACAGAATAGCGCTTATCGTGACCAGCTCTGGCCTCAAGGGACACTACGCTGAGACACGGGAAAAGTTCAGCATAGGGGGAACAAAGCTTGATATACTGAGACTTCTCAGCGGGAGGGTCATGTACGGCTATGAGATATGGGAGGCCCTTGAGAAGCCGCTCAAGTATCAGGCGGTTTACCAGCACCTCCGTGAGCTTGAGAGTCTGGGCCTAATAGACGAATCCCATAGAAGGGGCAGGCGCGTCTACTACAGGCTGACGGATAAAGGGCGCAGGTTCCTGGAGACACTATCTGAGTAACGGAAAGGTTTTAAAAGGTCTTTTTAAAGCTAAGCGTAGGTGAAGAACGTGGGGCTGGCAATTGAACACAAGTTTTCACTATCCGTTTACCTGTGGGGACTCATCTGTGGTCTGGTTAGTGGGGTTGCCGCCGCAAAGTTCCAGTACGGCTGGATGATAGGCATCGCCATGTTCCTGATCATCGACAAGGTAGTCATGGCCCTCATAAAGGAGCTGCCGCCCGACATCGAGGAGGAGCGCCTGATACTCAGGAAGGCCTTCTTTGGCTGGTTCCTGTTCTGGCTGTACTTCACCATGCTCAGCTACACCCTGATGGTCAACTTCCAGCCCCAGTTCTACTCAAACCAGAGCCTGCTTTATAAACTCACGCAGAACGGAACGGTGATGGGGTGAGCCTATGGAGGAGCTCAAGAGGGCGGTTGCCAAGGAGGCCCTGAAGTTCATTGAGGATGATATGGTAGTCGGCCTCGGCACAGGCTCCACTACTGCATACTTTATCGAGTATCTGGGCAAGCTCATTATGGAGGGGGAGCTTGAAGACGTTTACGGCATTCCCACGTCCTATCAGGCTAGGCTTCTCGCCCTTGAGAACGGCGTCCCGGTAGTCGGCCTGGACGAAGTCGATGCGATAGACATAGCCGTTGACGGCGCCGACGAAGTTGACCCCTATCTGAACCTCATAAAGGGCCGCGGTGCGGCGCTCACCATGGAGAAGATAATCGAATACCGCGCTGGAACGTTCCTCGTTCTCGTTGACGAGAGCAAGCTGGTCGAGAGGCTCGGCCAGAAGATGCCCGTTCCCATTGAGGTCATTCCGGCAGCCTGGCGCGCCATAGCCGAGGAGATAGAGGTCTTCAACGCCACTGCTGAACTGAGGATAGCGAGCAAGAAGGACGGGCCGGTCGTTACCGACAACGGCAACTTCATTCTCGACGCCAGGTTCCACCGCATAGACGACCCGCTCGACCTTGAGATAGAGCTCAACAACATCCCCGGTGTGGTGGAGAACGGCATCTTTGCGGACATAGCCGACATAGTCCTCGTTGGAACCAGGGACGGCGTCAAGAAGCTGGAGCGCTGAGGTTTTTCTTTTCCAACTCTTGCTTGGTGGTTTTCCCTAGAATGAATCCGTTCTTCCCATCGAGGGCAAAGAGTCAGTCTCCAAAAGCAAGTGAATAAAAAACCCACTCATAAAAGGAGCACATTCCAAAATTGCACCAACCTTCCGTCATCCGTTAAGGACGCTTGAACGATAGTGAAAGCGGCGCTGAAGCTTTTAGATAGTCTCACCAAAAGTTCGTGGTTCTTGCGAGAGTTTGCCATTCAAAAAGGGATTCAACGTTAAAAATCTCTCAATTAAACCTGAATTCAACTCATACGGGCATTTTAGGGGGAGTTCAAATTCTAGCCGACGCCCAAAGGGCGTCAAAGAGGAGGAACTCCTGGGGAGGGTGATAATGCAGGAATTCAACCCAAAAAATAGCCCGTAAAAAGGAATCCCTCAGCGCTTTGGCATTTCAAAAAGGAACCCTAAACTTTGATGAAACTTTGCCCAGCAAAGTTTCTGGTGCGGGGGCGGGGATTTGAACCCCGGAACCCCTGCGGGAGTGGATCTTGAGTCCACCGCCTTTGACCAGGCTCGGCAACCCCCGCACACTGCGGGTTTCAAAAAGAATAACAAAAGGCCGGCTTATAAATTTAACGTCCGCGAGCAGAGAAAACGGAAAGAAGGAATTTCAAACCTTAATCGGCGCACCGAAGGCCCTGTCGCCGGCATCGCCGAGGCCGGGGAGTATGTAGCCGTGGTCGTTGAGCTCCCTGTCTATCGCCGCCACGAACATCTCGACCTCCGGGTGGGCTTCCTTTATCCTGCTTATTCCCTCTGGAGCCGCGAGAACCCCGACTATGACGTAGCGCTTGGCCTTCCCGTACCTCTTAACCTCGTCAAGAACCTTGATGAGAGTTGAACCGGTGGCTATCATCGGATCCGCTATGATAACTGTATCCTCCGGCTTTACCTGAGGCACTTTCACGTATTTCATCTCTATCTCGAACTTCGGGGCCTTTCCCCGCGATGCTGAGACTATTCCAACCCTTGCGTGGTCAAGAACCTTGATGAGTCCCTCCATCAGCGGTATTGCCGCACGGAGAACGGTGATTATGACGACGTTTCGCCTGTCTCTGACTATCGTTCCAACGGTTTCTTCAAGCGGCGTTTTTATCGGAATCCTCTCGACCTCCATCGTTTTGGTCAGCTCGTAGGCCATGTAGCGGCCGAGCTTGACGAGTCCCTTTCTGAACGGTATCGGCCCCGTTCTCTCGTCCCTCAGCTCCGTCAGAATCTCCATGATGAACGGGGAGTCCTCAAAGGAGTAAACACCCTTCCACCGCTTATCCTCTATCATCGCCCTCACCGGTGGTAGGTCAGAGAAAGGGTTTATTAGCCTTCCGGATGTTAAGCAGTGGCCTTCTCAGGCTCGGTTTTTGACTTCTCTTCGATTATCCGTTTCATCCACGTGCCGCGCAGGAACCAGGCGAGAGCAACCATCGCGGCTATAAAGTTGCTCATGCCCATGCCGAAGAACACTCCCCTGCTCGTGAAGCCGAAGAGCTCCGCGAGAGGTACGGTGATTCCAAGGATTGTTATGGCACCGATGTAGCCGAAGGCGTAGCTGAGCGGAATCCTCAGCCCCCAGAGGCGGAATATCCCGAGGGCCATGCTCTTCTTGGTGTGGCCCGCCGAACTGAAGGTTCTGTTGACGACTATGAATATTCCATTGAAAAACGGCACCGAGATTAGGAAGTATTTCATAACGACCTCGCTCTCCTTGATGACGGCAGGGTCGTTTAAGAACACGCGGAATATCTCGACGCGGAAGACCCCGATTATCAGTATCGCGAGGCTAGCTATTGCGAAGTTTATGAGCATCGCCCTCTCGGCTATTCTTTTTGCCCTTTCGTAGTTCTCCGCTCCGACGTTCTGGGCTATCATCGTCCCCATCGCCATACTTATTCCGCGAGAGATGCTCGTGAGGAAGTTCACCAGTCTGGTAGTTATAACGTAGGCGGCGTAGGTGACATCTCCGAAACCGAATATTATCCTAGTGAGGATAACGAAGCCGAAGCTGTTCGCCGACTGGCCGATGCTCGACGGCAGGCCAACCTTGAATATCTTCTTGTAGAACTCGAAGTCTGGCTTGAGGCTCTCAAGGCTCAGGCTCAGCCCGACCCTATCGGTTAAGAGGAGGTAGAGTCCTATGAATGCTCCTACCGAGTTTGCAAAGACCGTCGCTATTGCAGCCCCTGCAACTCCCAGCTTCGGGAAGCCCAGCCAGCCGAATATCAGTATCGGGTCTAGGATTATGTTTATCGCCACGGTGAGAAGGGTTATCTTGACCGGTGTTTTCGTGTCCCCCGTTGCTCTCACGAGCGCTCCAAAGGCCATGAAAGTGAAGGAAAATGGGATGCCGAGGAATATTATCGTCGCGTAGGTGAGCGAGTATGGGTAGACGTTCTCGCTGACCTTCATGAAGTGCAGGGCGTACGGCAGGAGGAGCGTTCCAATTATGGCAGTTGCCGTCGCGAAGAACAGCATGAGTGAGTAGAGTGCCCCGGCGGAGCGGTTTGCCCTGTCATACTTCTCAGCGCCTATATACTGGCCTACGAAGGCAAAGCCCGCTGTGGTAAACCCGAGTCCAAGGGCCATTAATGTGCCGATTATTGGCCACGTGACTCCCGGGGCCGAGAGCGCCTCCCTCCCGAGTTTGCCGAGCCAGAAGGTATCGGTTATGTTGTAGACAACTTGGACTAGGTTGTTTACAATGAGCGGGCCCGCCAGAACGAGAAGTGTCTTTTCTATGGGCCCGGTTAGTATCTCTTCGCGCATCCTCCCGATTTTCTCGCTCTTCATGTGCAATCAGACCGCAATCGAAACGGTGATATAAAAGGTTTATGATGCGCTCGCGGGTTCCTCGATTATCCTTTCCATCCAGCTCCCGGTCAGGAACCAGGCGAGAGCAACAACCGCGCCGAGAACGTTGCTCAGACCCATCCCGAGCCACATTCCGGAGGTGTCCCTCACGAGGATTCCGAGGCCGTAGCTGAGGGGCAACCTTAGCCCCCAGAGGCGGAGTATGCTGAGGAGCATGCTCTTCTTGGTGTGCCCTGAACTCTGGAAGACGTTGTTTACCGCCGAGAATATCCCGAAGAAAGGCAGCGATGCGGAGAAATACTTAACTACCTTAGCGCTCTCGGCTATTATCGCCGGGTCGTTGATGAAAAAGCTGAATATCTCCACACGGAAGAAGGCGAAGAGGAGCGTTCCGACGCTCAGGATGGCAAAGTTTATTGCCATCGTCTTCTCGGCTATGGTCTTGGCCCTCTCGTAGAGCTTTGCCCCAACGGTCTGACCCACCATTGTCCCCATCGCCATGCTTATGCCGTCAGAGAAGGCGAACATGAAGTTGGTCAGCCTGTTGGTTATGGAGTAGGTCGCGAAGGCCACATCGGCCTCGCCGAACTGACCACCGAGGGTGAAGATTATCCTCGTGAGTATGACGAAGCCGAGGGCTGTGGTTGACGAACCAACGCTTGAGGGTATACCAACGCGGAAAATGCGCTTGTAGAATGGCCAGTCTGGCTTCAGGCCTTCCACCGTAAGGTGTATCCCAACCTTCCCCCTGAAGAGGAGGTATCCACCGAAGAGCGAGCCGAGGCTGTTGGAGAACATCGTTGCTACTGCTGCACCTATGACCCCAAGCTCTGGAAACGGCCCCCAGCCGAATATCAGGAAGGGGTCCAGGGCCAGATTGAGGAGCACGGTGGCTATGTTTATCTTAACCGGTGTTTTTGTGTCTCCTATCGCCCTCAGGAGGAAGTTGAAGGCGAAGAGCGTGAAGGCGAAGGGTATTCCGGCGAAGATGACGCGGGTGTAGTTGAGTGCGTAGGGATAGACGGTGTCACTAACGTTCATGAACTTGAGGAGGTATGGGGCCGAGAGGACACCAAATACGCCAACTCCAATAGCGAAGAGCATCATGAGGGAGTAGAGCGCTCCCGCGGCCCTGTTCGCTTTTTCATACTCCCTCGCCCCGACGTACTGGCTGACGAAGGCGAAGCCTGCTGTAGCGAACCCCATTCCGATGGCCATGAAGAACCACACCAGCGGCCACGCCGTCCCTGGTGCCGCCAGCTCCTCCCTTCCGAGCTTCCCGAGCCAGTACGTGTCGGTGAGGTTGTAGAGAACCTGAACGAGCTGGTTTATGATTAGGGGATAGGCTAGCACGATGAGCGTCTTCACTATCGGGCCGCCCACGATCTGGTCGCGCATTGCCTCTACTTCACGTCTCATTGAGATGGCTGTCGAAACGTGTGTATAAAAGCCTTATGGTGGATAAAAGAGCCAGCAACATGGATATCCCTGTCTGAAAAACGCCGCTGGAGTCTCAATACACAAGCGATAGAAACGGAATAGAAAAGGGAAGGAAGCTCACTCGAAGAGCCTCTTGCGAGCCGCCTCAAGGATGAGCTTCTGCTCCTCCTGGGCGACGGTCTTCCTGATGAGCTCCACCGCGTCGGGGTTGGCGCTGATGCTGTCGATGCCGAGCCTGACGAGGATCTTGGCCATCTTGGGGTCGCTTCCTGCCTGTCCGCAGATGCTGGTCTCGACGCCGTACTTCTTGGCGACCTTGATGACGTTCTCGATGAGCTTGAGCACCGCCGGGTGCTTCTCGTCGTAGAGGTATGCTATCCTGTCGTTGTCCCTGTCGATGGCGAGGGTGTACTGGGTGAGGTCGTTGGTTCCGAAGCTGACGAAGTCGAGGCCTTCCTTGATGAGATCCTCGATGATGAGAGCCGCTGCCGGAACCTCGACCATTATTCCCCACTCGACGTCCTTGTGCGGCTCAAGGCCGACTGAGCGGGCGATCTCCTTGGCCTTCCTGATCTGCTCGGGGTTGGCGACGAGCGGGAGCATGACGCCGATGTTGTCGTAGCCCTCCTCGACGACCTTCTTGATGGCCTTGAACTCCGCCTTGAGGAGCTCAACCTGGTCAAGGCTCCTCCTGATTCCGCGCCAGCCGAGCATCGGGTTCCTCTCGTCCGGTTCGTCCTCTCCGCCGGGCATCTCCTTGAACTCGTTGGTCGGAGCATCAAGCGTCCTGTACCAGACGGGCCTCGGGTAGAAGGCAGCGGCAACGGTTCTGATGCCGTCGGCGAGCTTCTCGACGAGCTCCTCCTCCTTGCCCTCCTTGATGAACTTGACCGGGTGCTTGCCTATGGTGAGGATCATGTGCTCGGCGCGGAGGAGACCGACACCGTCGGCGCCGGTGGCGGCTGCCCTCTCGGCGACCTCCGGCATGGAGACATTGACCTTGACCTTGGTGGCGGTGACGAGCGGAGCACCGGCAACGACGACCTGTCCGCCGGCGGCTTTCTCTTCCTCCTTCTTCTCGACGAGGCTCTTGACTATGCCCTTGTAGACGACACCCCTGGTTCCGTCAACGGTGACGTAGTCGCCGGTCTTGAGCTTCTTGGTGGCCTCCTTGGTACCGACGACTGCCGGGATGCCGAGCTCACGGCTGACGATGGCGGCGTGGCTGGTTCTTCCGCCCTCGTCGGTGACGATAGCGGAAGCCCTCTTCATGGCCGGAACCATGTCCGGGTTGGTCATGGTGGTGACGAGAACGTCGCCCTCCTTGACCTTGTCGATCTCGTCGGCCTCGAAGATGACGACGACCCTTCCGGCACCTATGCCCGGTGAGGCACCGAGACCCTTGAGGATGACCTCGGCCTCCTCAACCTCGGCGGCCTCCTGGGCAGTCTCGGTCTCCTTGAGGGTGGTGATCGGCCTGCTCTGGACGATGTAGAGCTTGCCGTCGTCGGCGTCGTAGGCCCACTCGATGTCCTGCGGCCAGCCGTAGTGCTCCTCGATCTTGGCGCCTATCTTGGCGACCTCGATGATCTGCTCCTCGGTGAGAACCTGCTTCTCAACCCACTCCGGACCGAGGTAGTCGGCGACCTTGACGTAGATGGTTCCCTTGCCGGTCTCCGGATTGCGGACGACCATGACCTCCTTCTTGGCGATGTACTTCTCCTTGATCCTCCAGGTGCCCTTCTCAACTATGTACTCGTCAGGAGAAACACTGCCGCTGACGACGGCCTCACCGAGGCCCCAGCTGGCGTTGATCATGATCTCGTTCCTGTTGTTGGTGACCGGGTTGGCGGTGAACATAACACCGCTGGTCTTGCTGTTGACCATCTTCTGGACGACCGCTGAGAGGTAGACCTTGCTGTGGTCGAAGCCCTGCTTGGCCCTGTAGAAGGTGGCCCTGGCGGTCCAGAGGCTGGCCCAGCACTTCTTGACCTTGTCTATGACGTCGTCAACGCCGTAGACGTCGAGGTAGGTCTCCTGCTGGCCGGCGAAGCTGGCCTCCGGGAGGTCCTCAGCGGTGGCCGAGCTCCTGACGGCGACATAAACGGCGTCCTTGTTGAACCTCTGGGAGAGCTCCTTGTAGGCCCTCTCAATCTCTCCGGCTATCTCTGCCGGCATCGGGAGCTCGATTATCTTCTGCCTGATCTTGGCGGTGTTCTCCTGGAGCTGCTTGGAGTCATCGACGTTGGTCTCGGCGATGACACCCATAATCCACTCCTGGAGGGTCTTTCCGTCCTCAAGCTTGACGTTCTCGACGAAGTACTTGTATGCCTCGGCGGTAACACAGAAGCCGGGCGGAACCGGAATGCCGGCGTTGGTCATTTCTCCAAGGTTGGCACCCTTTCCGCCAACAAGAGCGACGTCGCCCTTTCCGAGTTCCTCAAACCACTTTATAAACTTGTATTCGCTCATGCGAATCCCTCCACAATCGTTTACTGCGGGTGATATATCGAGGGCCCGTATTTAAAATTAACTATCCATGGCTGTTCTTTGGGGTACATGAATGAAAAAGAAGGCGAATGTGTTCATTTGGGTTGACGGGGGCTTAACTATCCCTGCTTTTGGAGATTGAGGTGGAGCGTATGAAAACCTTAAAGCCCTCTTCGGGGAACTCCCTGGCGATGGTGTACATACCGCTTTCTTCGATGTTTAGTGGAGGGTCGCTCTCCATTTTGATTATAAGGCCGTACTTTCCGCTGGCGATTCTGTTACGAACCTGTTGTCTGTCTATTATGACCTGGATTATTGCATCCGGATAGTACAGTCCTGCCATCGTGTACATCTTGGGCGAAACAAGGAGCCATTCCACGGAAGGGTAGTTGGCTGAGGCGTATTCCATCACCTTAACATAGACAGCCCCCTGTTCGTCCCACTGCCCTTTGAGGTATAGGGCGTCTCTTCCAATTGGAATCAGGAACAGTATCAGGAGCATGATAGACGCATACTTTCTGTGCTCGGCACTCGTTATAAGTTCGTGGAGAATCTCCGCCAGGCTCCACAGGCCGTGAGCGGCTAGGAGGGCAATCACGGGAGAGAGGAACGTTATGAAGCGCTCTTCTTTATGGGTTACGGTCATTATCCCCAGCAGTCCAAGAAAGAGCCAGCTTATGAGAAGCCATCCCTCGTCGTTCTTTTTGAGGAATACAAAGCCGGCTATTGCTAAGAACAGGAGGATACCCAGGGTGTTGGCTATCATTCCCACGTAGTCGAATGCTGAAACCGGTGGTGCGTTGGTTACATACTGGGTGGCCACGCTGAAGGGCTTAAACGCACCGCCGTAATAGAGATGGCCCATGTACATCCAGGGCAGGAGGACAAGGATGAAGAGGAGGAACCCGAGGGGATACTCCTTTTTCCTTGCCCAATCCCAGTGTTCGGTCAGATACAGGTATGCTATTATGACTCCCAGTATCGAGAGTCCTGTGTATCTGGTCAGCACCGCTATTCCCGCGATTATGAACGAGAGGTACAGCCTTGTGGCTTCACCCCTTTTTCTCCCGGTGTACAGTAGGTATATGGCGAGGGTGTAGAAAAACGTGAACTCGCTGTGGACAAGCTCGCGGGTTCCCATCGCAAAAGCCGGGGGATTGAAGACGTAGAACATAGCCGCCGCAAACGCTTTCAGCCGGTCTCTCCACAGCTCCATAGCGAAGGTATATACAAGGCCGGCCGTAAGGGCGTAAAAAAACGCTGAGACGAGTCGAGCTGCCGCTAGGTGGGAGTGGGGTGGAACTAACCTGAAGAGAAGCGAGAGAGTGTAGACATAGACTGGTGGACGGTACATCATGTAGACCCCTTGGTAAGTGTAGTTCGTTATGCCCTTGAGGAGATTCCTTGCGATATTTATGTAGAGTGCTCCGTCGTAGGTGATGGTTCTATCGGGGAGGAAGGCTATGGCTAGAGTCAGGGAAAAAAGAGCTATTGTCCCACTTATGTATACCTCCCTCCTTGAGAGCACTGGCGTCACGTCACACCCTCCATTTACTCCAGGATGTGTTACTATTTAAACCTTTCGAAATTAAAATCAGGAGAAGCTGAGCAGTGGATGGGCCTTTAGAAGTCCGTTGATCATATCGATTGCTCTATCGCTGCCGTAGGCGTAGCTGAAGTAGCGGTACATGGTGAGCACTGAATCGAGGGGGTGTACCTCCCTGTTGGGGTCGAACGTGTTCTCGATGAAGCTGAGGGTCTTCTCCTCCGCGTCCTTAAGTCCGGCGACGTGATAAATGTATGCCATCTGGGCGTAGGTAGCTCTGGAATACGCGTACTCATACTTCTCTGCCTTCAGCTTTCCGCTATCCTCCTGCTCCCCTGTCATCCATTCGGCCGCTTTTCTGACCGCTTTGAGGACGCTCTCATTGCCCGTCAGCTGATAGTACCTTGCGAGGCTTGAGGCGAGTGCTATGGTGGTGCCGAGGTTGTTGTTCCAGCTTCCATCCTCCTTCTGCTCCCTCAGTAGCTGGATGACGATGTTCTTCTCGGTTGTGGAGTTCAGGATTCCAAGCTCCTTGTAAACTGGGAGCATGAGAGCGTTTGTCACGAGGCCACCTTTATTGTCCTTCGGTGTTGTCATAAAGTAGTCCTCGCGTTCCCTGCTCTCCAGCAACTTGAGCGACCTCCCCTTTCCGTCGAAGTTGACCTCCTTCAGAGGTTCGAGGGTGTACGCGGTGTACAGGGTAAAGTCGTTGGGTGGAACTCCCCAGGGGAACGCTCCGTTGTCCATCTGCTTGTATGAAAGCCAGCGGAGGAGCCAGTCTGTGCGGGCGTTGAAGGCATCATCTCCGGTCTTTTGGTAGAGGCGTGAGTAGAGGTCAACCATCCAGGCATTAAGATTGAAGTAGGCCTTGTACCTGGTGTCGAAGTCGGCATAATTATATCCCGTCCAGAACTTCTCCAGGAAATTGACGAGCGGTGAGTAATTTCCGGTATAGTTTAGAGGAAACGGCTGTTCCATCTTTAGGGTAGGTTCTGGAATGAAGCGGTATATGACCGAACCGCCGTTGCAGAATTCAACCTTGAAATGGGTATCATAGGGGGCGTATTCCATAAGGCCGTAGCGGATGAGGCCGTACGAATACCGTTTCCTGTCAACGAAGATGTAGCTTACGTTGTATTTCCTCATAAGATAATACGCCCACTCGCGCTGGTTTGAGCTGAACATTACGACGTGGTCAGTGTACGCCTGGCCCGCCTCCCTCACGGTGGGAGCCTCTCCAAAGAATCCCTGATAGACTTTTTTCCATATGACAACGTCCTTTCTGTGTGTGTTGCCTATGAGGAGATATCCCATATCCCACCAAACGAGTATTGTGGCGTTTTCAGGAGTGTTCTGGACTATCCACTCGTAGGCCTCCTTATCGCTCACAGTTGGCGCCTCGACGTACTTGTAAGCTCCGTAGGCTCCCTGGGCAAGAGGGGTAACCAACAACAGCAGGATTACCAGTGAGGTTACCCAGTGCTTTCGTGAAATACTCTTTATCCACTCAGCGCCCGGACCTTTCACGTCTTCGAAGGCTCTCTGGATAAACGGTCCGATGGCAGGAAAGACAGCGTCAATAAGGTACTCTGCGGCCATAACTGAGAGGGGTATTGTCGCGTAAGGGTCGCGGAAGCGGAAGGAAATTCCGCCGGCCAGCATAAACGCCCAGGCCCAGAGGACGAAGCCACGTCGTATGCTGTCCCTTTTGAAATAGTATGGGCTTGCTATCGCTCCAAAGACGAGCTGGATAACGCCTATCCACTTGAAGTAGCCCAGGAAGCTCACTTCGCTTCGCTGAAGCCTGAGGAACAGCTCCCCAACGGTTGACTGGATGAAAGACACCTGCGTGTAGGCTGTGAACGCTAGAACTGCTAGGACGACAAGGTAGTGGAGGTTCTTTCTTATGAAAGGCCACAGGTAGGAGGCGAACAGCAGAACCGCGGCCATGGCAAAGAATATCCACCCCCTGTGGGTCAGCATGTAGACCGTCATCACGATGGCCAGAAAGACCAGGTTGGAGAGCTTCCTCGATTTCATGAATCTTATCAGGAACAGCAGGCTTACCGAGAACAGGAACAGACCGAGGTTTTCAGGGATGTAGAGGCTAGTCCTGTATATGGAGTTGGGGGCAAAGGCAAGAAATGCCGTCGCAAGAAGGGCGCGGTTTTTGTCCCCCGTGAGCTCCTTAAACGCCAGGTAGAAGCCAAGCACTGCGAGGGTGCCGTAGACTGCCGGAAGGACGAAGAAGAGGTAATCGGACGGGAATATCTTGTAAAACGCCGCGCCGATTATATGGAACAGAGGCGGATAGCTGTAGGCCCTCAGTCCGATCAGGGAAGGTATATCCTTTGGGATCGAGCCTATGCCTTGGCTGACTATCCTCAGGGTTATGTCTCGGTGAAGGTACTCGTCGTATGTCGCTAAGAGAAGCGTTCTGTGGGGAATGAGTCTGATGATGAAAGCAGAAATGAGAAGCAGGGGGAGGTAGAGGCTTTCTCTCTTCATTGCACGACACCCCTCAAATTTTTAAGCTCCTTTTTTAACATTAATTGGTGGTAAAGTGAGGGGGTTAAAAATCTTTAGCCTCGGCTTCTTTTCTTATCTTACCCTTTCACTGTACGCCAACTATTTTGACGAAGGCTTACGCAACACAATATATTCACGAGGACTGGAGCCCTCAGTGCTCCTTCTGGGAACTGTCTATGCCCTGGCGTTCTTTGCGGTTTTCTCTTTGGGCTATGTCCTCAACCTGAGACTCCCATCCTCACTGCTGGCTGTTCTATTTCTGCTACTCTCTTTCCAGAATTTTCCCGTTTTTTCCCTCCTGGCTGTTTTGGTTCTTATAGTGTACCGGCTGGGAATCAATCCTTTCAGGCTGTTCCCCCAAAGCGCTCTCCTAGTGGCACTTTTGATACCCTCTGCTCTATACATCGTCGTGGGTGTGCCACTTCTTGAGAATTCCCTCAGGTATGAACTCGTGGGTTCTCTAGTTCTAGCGGCGGTTCTGGCGGTTGTTGGAATGGCTTATTCCACGCTTTCTCTTCGCTGGAAAACTTTCCTAGTGGGGGTGTATACCGTGCTGTTCTTCCTCGGCACATTCCGCTCCCTGGTTCTTCTGGTATATCTGGCTTATTTCCTGGGTACATACTTTGATTATCCTCAGTTTCGAAAATGGCTCCTCGGTCTCAGTCTCATTCCTGCCCTCATCATAGTGGGTATGAGCGGTGGGATTGAGGCAGTTCTAGTGAGGATAGGCTTCACGTTCCTGGTTTTCCACAACCTCGTTCGTCTTTCCCTTCCATGGGGTTTCTTCCATGGTGCTCTCCTCTTCAGTAGCAACCCCCGGGGCATGGTCGCTTCACTGTTCGGTGCCTCCACGAACTATACCTATTTCTTCTTTGGCCAGCCGGTGGCTGATTTTGGAATTCTGGGCGTGATAGAGGCTTTTTTGCTTGGCACGTTCCTTGGAAACAGTGAGGGGAACAGAGGGAGCTTTGTGGTGGTCTTGTCTCTTATGATATACTCGCTAGACCCCGGAGTGGATGCGTTCATAATGTTATTTATTGTGGCCACTTTGCTTTTCTCGGTTTCTGAGGGCAACATAACATGAAGCGCGGTCACCAATGTCCTTGAATAATCATTCAAGTTGTAACATGGCAGTTAAGGTGGATTATACAACCGTGTGGTGCGAAACGTTTATATCGGTGCTCTATCCACAATATAGGTGAACATTACAACCCGGAGGTGTCAGGATGAATCGGAAGGCCTTGAGTCTTTTGATTGTGGCGGTGCTCGTACTATCGGCAGCTTCAGTAGCGTTTTCAGCAACACCTGTCTTTGCCGCCCCCTCTAACCCTGCCAAAGTAGAAACCACAAACAATGCTCATCCTGAGCAGTTCATCAGCGGTGAGATTCTCCAAAAGGAAATACAGAATATCCTGAAGACCAGTGACAAAACCGTACGACTGATAGTCGCACCGGATAGAGACCACAAGATGGAGGTATATAATGCCCTTAAAAAGCTTGGAAAGATCGATCCAATAAGCAAACCCGAGTATCAGTTCATAGTCGTGGAGATGCCCGTTTCCAGGGTGGAGGAGCTCCAGAACATTCCTGGTATCCTGCATGTGTGGAAGGACAGGACTGTCAAGCTCCAGGAACCTGTGGCTCCCGAGGATGGGACTGCTCCCAGCGCTCCTGCAAGGGACTCCCTCTCCCTCCCAGAAATGTTCATGAGCGTTTTCACCATAGACGCGTACAACGTCTGGACTGACTACGGTGTCTACGGAGACAACGTTACAGTTGCCGTTCTTGATACGGGTGTGGATGTGGGACACCCGTTCCTCCAGACGACCCTCGATGGAAGGAAGAAGATTATTGACATCTATGACGCGAGCGACGAGGGTATGGCCCAGATATACTACAACACTACCACTCCCGTCGGAGGAACTATCACCGTCAACAAGAACGTCACTGTCTTCTGGGGAGTCTACGCTAACTATTACGGTCACCCTGCATACACCAACTACACCATGGGCACCTATTATGTCGGCAACATAACTGGCGATACATACTACATCGGCCTCCTTCCCGAGAGGTACTTCGACCTCAACAACTTCAGCGCGACCCCCTACGACCCGTACGGCCTTGGCCTCTTTGGAGACCTCAGTGATGTTTATCCGGTTCTCATAGTCAACCAGAGCGGTAACTTCACCGCTTACATAGACTTCAACCTCGACAACAACTTCACCAACGACCAGCCGATGAGAATTTATGACATCAGCGGGGACTACGTCACCGTTAACACAACTAAGGTCAACGTTGCCTTCATAGAGTTCGAGCCCAGTGAGGGCTACGCCTACTTCATGTGGGACGCCCACGGACACGGCACCCACGTCAGCGGTACCGTTGCGGGCGTTGGTCTGCCCACTGACCCTGTGTTTTACGGCGTCTACGGCGTTGCTCCCAACGCCCAGCTCATCGAGGTTAAAGTTCTTCCGGGAGAGCTCGGCTTTGGAAGAACCAGCTGGATAATCAGCGGGATGATATACGCGACCCTTATGGGTGCCGACGTCATCAGCATGTCCCTCGGCGGTGGTGGCGAGATAAACGACGGACTTGAGACCCCGGAGATATTTTACGTCAACCTGCTCACCGACATTTACGGGGTTACGTTTGCCATTGCCGCTGGAAACGAGGGGCCGACAACCAACAGCGTTCACGCCCCCGGTGACAGCGACCTGGCCATAACGGTCGGCAACTACTGGGAGAGCGAGAGGTGGGAGCTTCTCTACGGCCTGCCGGGGGTTATGAACGGTCCGGCCATGAGTTCCAGCAGGGGACCGAGGATGGACGGTCTCCTCGACCCGGACGTGATGGCCCCTGGAACTGCCATATTCTCAAGCCTTCCGATGTGGTACACGGTTCTCTACGGAAACCCGTACAGGTACTACGGATTCTGGAGCGGCACATCAATGGCCACCCCGCACGTCAGCGGTGCAGTTGCCCTCATGATAAGCTATGCCAAGCAGCACAACATCACCTACAACCCGATAATGATCAAGCGCGCCCTTGAGCTCAGCGCCAAGCCCACGAACCAGACCATGATAGACCAGGGCTTTGGCCTCATACAGGTCGACAAGGCCATAGCCAAACTCGAAGAGCTCAGCCAGGAACCGACCAATTACCTCTTCGCGGGCACGACCTTCACCAGCTTCAAGAACCCGATTGAGCAGCCAGTAATACCAACTGCGACGTTGAGCTCAATATATTCTTGGGGAGTGGGCTACTTCCAGTACATGTTCGGCTATCCGTACCTCTACAGAGGAGTCTACATAAGGGACGAGTATCCGGGCAGCGTCCCGATATACTTCTCGCCGATGACGTACGAGCCCGGATGGGGCCTCTGGTACGTCTTCGAGAACAAGACCTACAAGATAAGCACCAACGTTGACTGGATCATGCCGAACACTACCGAGGTCACCATACACGGCGCTAATGCCATGTACATAAGCGACCTCATCGGACAGTTCTCCATCAACATCGACTACTCCAAGCTCCAGAAGAGCGGCACCTACGTGGGTCTGATTTACATCGACGACCCGGACACCAGCTACATCGATGGTTATGTCGCAGTGACCGTTGACATACCCGCAAACAAGAACGGCGGGACCAGCGCCAAGATCACCGACACCGGCAAACCGGGTGAGGCCAAGCACTACTTCTTCGAGGTGCCGAGGGGCACAAAGGAACTCCGCGTTACCCTCCGCGTCCCGACGGATGCCAACGGCACCCCAATGGGCAGGGTCAAGCTCGTCATCGCGAGGCCAATGGGCGGTGTTGTCTACGACGGAGTGCCCGGATACTACTACGTCGGCCCAGGAGGACCGCTTGAGTACACGTGGGTGGTAGAGAATCCGGTTGAGGGCGTCTGGGAGATAACGGCCTACGTCAGCGTCAGCTCCTACGCCAGGACCGGCTACGAGGATGCCCACTATGAGATCGAAGTGAGCGCTGCGTCCGTTTCAATAACACCTGAGATCATCAAGAAAGACGTCCCGTCTCCGGCAAACGTCAGCGTTGGGGCCAAGGTGGAGAACAACTACGGCGACTTCAACGCCGTTGCTGTTGGATACGGCCTTGGAAGGCTTGACCAAGCATATGCAATGGTCAGGAACGTCAGCCAGGACGACTGGGATGTCATCGGGGCTTTCTATGTTGACCCAACCACATACTTCATCAGGTTTGGAATTACCGAGCCCGAAGACCCAACTGCTGACCTTGACCTGTATGTGCTGTACTTCCCAACGCTGAATGACCTCCTCAACTTCGCGAACTATACGGTCTACTACGACCAGATAGGCCCGACCAGCGATGAGGTCTTCGAAAAGTTCATGCCCGAGACGGGATACTACCTGATAATGGTCTACGGATACGACACAAGGAGCTACAACCCGATCCACTACACCTTCTACTACCAGGTGCTCGGCGACAACGGTGATGTGGCGGTCGACAGCACCCCGTTTGCATTTGGCACGGGTACCTCAGAATCCATCGGCGCTAAAGTGGACCTTTCGGCTCCAGGCACTTACCTCGGAGTGCTCGGACTCCTCAACGCAGACACTGGGGAGACTATGACCTACGCGCCGATGCTGTTCCAGGTAGGCATGCCCGAGATGTACGTGGTAGTGTATCCGGAAGCCACCCTCGGAAAGCAGTCAGTGCTCAAGATAAGGCTCCTCGACCTTGCGACGATGGAGAGGATAAACACTCCGGCAAAGGTCGTCGTGAACGGCAGGGAGTACTACACGGACAACGGTGAAGTCGAGGTGTACTTCACACCCCTCCACATGGAGCAGACGTTCAACATTCAGGTCTTCAGCGACTACTACCAGGACACCTCCAAGGAGGTGACGGTTAAGGTCAAGGAGCTTGCGGAGAACAAGGTTTACTCCGCCACCCAGGTATCACCCTACGTCGCGGTTGGACTCGGTACAGTCACGGGCTACCACGACACGGGTACGAGCATAGACCTGACGGTTGAGGGTCCGAGCGGAACGACCGGTTACGTCCTCGTAACACTGCCGGTCGATACCCAGTACGTCGACGTTAAGGGCGACCATGTGATCAGCTACTACATCCTTGACGGTAAGAACGCGAAGTACGCCGTGCTGAAGGTCAAGTACGCCTCACCGGTAACTCTGACGATTGAATACAAGACCTCCCGCTGGATCGTCAGCACCTGGAACTACGTCTGGTACATGCTCTACTGGAGGTACGACCAGAAGTTCGACCCGCTCTACCAGAAGGCGGTTGAGCTCGGCGTCGACAATGAGACCCTCCAGGAGGCCATGCACTACAAGCAGCTCGCCGACCAGTACTATGCTGAGGCCGAGAAGTACCTGACTCCGGGCAGGGACAACCTCGCAATAGCTGCACTGCCCAACATCCGCAAGGCCTACCTGAACATCCTCAAAGCATACACCATCCTTGAGAAGGCCGTCAAGGAGATTGAAGCCCAGGGCTGATGCCCTTCTCCCTTCTTCTCCATTTACCCAACCCTTTTAAACCCTCAGGCGTTTTTCCCTCCGGTGTCGCTCAATGATATACGTCAAAGTCTACAGAGTTCAGGGGGAAGTTCTCCTAGCGGCCTGCGATGAGGAGCTCCTCGGAAAAACTTTCAGGGAAGGCGAGCTGAAGCTCGAAGTGAAGGAGCGCTTTTACAGGGGAGAACTGGTTGACGAGGATGCCCTGGGGGCCATGCTGGAAGAGGCGACCATCGCCAACCTCACTGGCGAGCGATGCGTCAGAAAAGCGATAGAACTGGGCTACATTGACGAGACGAGGGTGCTCAGGATTCAGGGTGTTCCCCACGCCCAGATGGCGAAGCTCTTTCTCTGAGATTAGGTTTTTAAACTCCCTTCCTCACTCCCTTCCGGTGAGAGGAATGAGCGAGAGGTTCTGTTACCGGTGTGGGATAAGCGAGAGTGAGGGGGGCCCGCTCATAGAGGGGCTCTGTCAGGTCTGCTTCAGGAAGGAAAATCCCGTTCTGCTGATCGATGGCGAGATAAACACGGAGCTGTGTCAGAACTGCGGGAGCTATAAGAAGAGGGGCGTCTGGGTCGATCCCCATACTTATGAGCTTGATGAGCTGGTATTTGAAGTCGCTGAAAATGCGCTCCTTGAGGTGATAGGAGACTCTCTCGATGAACGGGTGAGGGAGTTTGGGATAATTTCCCCCGAAGAGCTTGAGGAGATTGAGGAACTCTCCGCTGGGAGAGCCGTCATAGCTTTCCAGCCCGTTGACTGGCACATCGAATACTTTCCGGCGATAATAACGTACGAGATCCGCGTTAAGGCCAGACTGCACGAGCTCCAGTACGAGCTTCACGACGAGGTAAAATACGTCACCGTCTACGTCCGCCAGACCGTCTGTCCTCGCTGTTCTAGGTTCCTTGGTGGTTATTTCGAGGCAATACTTCAGGTTCGTGCCGAAGACAGGCCGCTGACGGAGGAGGAGCGGAAGGTTATAGGGAAGCTCGTCGAGGAGAAGGTGGACGAGATAATGAGGAAAGACAGAATGGGGTTCATCCAGGACACCATCGAAAAGGAGGAGGGGCTTGATTTCTACATGGGCTCGACTTCTTCGGCAAGAAAGCTCGCCCAGGCGATAAAGGAGAAATTTGGGGGAACGATAAGTGAGGCCTACGAACTCGTCGGCCTTGACAGGCAGACCAGCAGGGAGGTCTACCGCACCAGCGTGAGCATCAGGATTCCAAAGTTTCAGAAGGGGGACATAGTGGCTGATAAGCGCGGCAACGTCTACGAAGTCGAACGCGTGGACGGGAAGGGTCTCTCCCTCAGGAACCTCTCCACCCGTGAGAGCGAACACCGTGACTGGAAGACGGTGAAGCGGGAGGGCATAGATACCGTGGAGAGCGAGAAGAGCGAGGCCATGGTCACGAGTATAACTCCGACCGAGATTCAGCTCATGGACATGAAGACCTACGAGACGTACGAGCTGGAGAAGCCGGACATGGATCTAAGGGAGGGGGAGATATACCGCATTGTGGAGGTCAGGGGCAGGAAGTACCTCCTGGACAGGAAGGAATGACCCGTTTCTGCACATCAACCTTTTTAACCTTTGGTTTTGAACCCTTCTCGGTGATGGAGAATGAGAAAAACGATAGTTATCATAGGCGGTGGAGCGGCCGGAATGAGTGCCGCGTCCCGCGTCAAGAGGCTCAAACCTGAGTGGGACGTAAAGGTCTTCGAGGCAACGGAATGGGTCAGCCACGCTCCCTGCGGTGTGCCCTACGTGGTCGAGGGCATCTCGCCAAAGGAGAAGCTCATGCACTATCCTCCGGAGGTCTTCATCAAGAAGCGCGGCATAGACCTCCACATGAAGGCGGAGGTCGTAGAGGTGGAACAGGGAAGCGTCCGCGTCAGGGAGGAGGATGGGGAGCACACCTACGAGTGGGACTACCTAGTCTTCGCCAACGGTGCCTCTCCGAGCCTTCCAGAGATTGAGGGCTTTGGTCTGGAGGGTGTTTTTACGGCGGATTTGCCCCCGGATGCCGTTGCCATAACCGGGTACATGGAGAAGCACGACGTTAGGGACGTTGTTGTCATAGGCACAGGGTACATCGCCCTTGAAATGGCGGAGGCCTTCGTTGCGAGGGGCAAGAACGTTACCCTCATCGGCAGGAGTGAGAGGGTTCTGAGGAAAACCTTCGACAGGGAGATTACCGATATCGTAGAGGCGAAGCTGAAGGAGAACCTCAATCTCCGGCTGAATGAGAGCACCCTGCGCTTTGAGGGCAATGGAAAAGTCGAGAGAGTTATCACCGACGCCGGCGAATACAAAGCAGACATGGTTATTGTGGCGACGGGCATAAAGCCGAACACCGAGCTGGCCAGAGAGCTGGGCGTGAGGATAGGTGAAACCGGGGCTATATGGACGAACGAGAGGATGGAGACTAGCGTTGAAAATGTCTACGCTGCCGGTGACGTTGCCGAGACAAAGCATCTCATCACCGGCAGGCGCGTCTGGATGCCCCTCGCACCGGCCGGCAACAAGATGGGCTACGTCGCCGGAAGCAACATAGCAGGAAAGGATATCCACTTCCCGGGAGTGCTTGGAACGAGCATAACCAAGTTCCTTGACCTGGAGATTGGGAAGACCGGCCTAACTGAGGCCGAGGCTCTCAAAGAAGGCTACGACGTCAGAACCGCGTTCATAAAGGCCAGGACAAAGCCCCACTACTATCCGGGCGGAAGGGAGATATGGCTCAAGGGCGTCGTCGACAACGAGACCGGCAGACTCCTCGGTGTCCAGGCGGTCGGTGCCGAGATACTGCCGAGAATAGACAGCGCCGCCGCCATGCTGACGGCGGGCTTCACAACGAAGGACGTTTTCTTCACCGACCTGGCATACGCACCGCCCTTCGCTCCGGTGTGGGATCCGCTTATCGTCCTCGCCAGGGTTCTCAAGTTCTGACCTTTCTTCATTTTCTCAGCAGGGCTATGCTCCCACCGAGCAGGGCAAGTCCGAGTCCAAACGTCGCCCCAAATCCGGCCGATGATATGAGCGCACCGCTTATTGCGCTCCCGGTTATGTATCCAGCAGAGCTTATCACGTTGTACGTACCCATGGCACTGCCCTTCTCCTTTTCTCCGGCTTTTTCGCTCACTATGGCCGTTGAAGAGACGCTGATGAATGTCCAGGAGTAGCCAGCGAGGGCATATGAAGCAAAGGCAAGGGGTAGCAGTGCCGGTGAAAGGAAGATGCCCACCATTACCGCAATAAACGCCCCTGCACGGAGCATGAGGCCTTTCCTCAGGGTGCCCTCCCTGTTCCTCCCCATGCCCGCACCCACGCGGGTGTAGTTAAGGGCCGCTATCGCCGAGTTGGCTATCAGGGCCAGATAAATTATCTCACGGGAATAACCATTGTCCGAAAGGAGCACGGGCATCTGGGGGAAGTACAGTCCAGCGGCTATCCAGAACAGGAGGAAAGCCAGATAGAATCTCCCCAGGCCCTCCGGAAGGCTGAAGTTTGTGTGGAGTATAAAGGACGGCATGTATCTGGCCTTTTCAACAACGTAGTTTCCAAACGCCCTGATGGATTTTCTGTTGATATAGATGGGCACCTCGCGTATCATGCGCTCCCCCATAACGATCGATGGGACTCCCATCAGACCAAAGGTCAGGAACAGCTGGGGTATAGTCATAAACCTGGACAGCCCAAACCCCAGTACAAGGCCGAGGACCCATCCCCATCCGCTTACCTCGTTAAACTTTCCTATGCCGTAGTCCCAGCTGTGCTTTCTGACGCTTCTAAGAACCAAGGCTATGGGTACCGAAAGGGTCGATGCAAGAAAGAACGCGTAGGCCGTGTTTACCGCAATGAGCTGGGCGGGTGTTTTCGCCAGCGACATCAGGGTAAGGAATACCGGAACACTCGCAAAACCCAGCAGTATGAATGGCTTCCTCCTGAGGGTTCTGTCGCTCAGCCTGCCCCAGAATAAGGCGCCGAGCATAGAGGCCAAGCTCGCGAGGGCAAAGGCCAGACCAACGGTTGATGCATTACCTCCGAGTTCAAGGAGGTACAGACTAACCAGGGCGGAGCTTCCGCCGGTGGCCACCTTGAAGGGCACGAAGGAGTAGAACCACCTGGGCATCTTCGGGATATAGCGGTAGCGGTTTGCTACTGACGCGTTTCTCACCGCGACTGCTACCCTCTGACTCATTTTTCTCACCTTGAGGCCTCGGGGAGGCGGGTTCGGTTTAAAAAGGTTCCCGATTCAAAAGCGGCTTTAATGTATTTATGTGTTCATTCGACTTGTTCGGGGAGCTTTTCCCTGCCGGCGGAGACGTTGGTGGAATCCGCAAAGTAGAAAACCTTAATTATTCGGGAAACGAGTTTACCCGGGAGAGCCATGTGTGAGTACACCTACGAGAACGGGCAGAAGTGCAGGCTAAAACCGGTTGAGGGTTCAAAGTACTGTCCCCTCCATATCCCCTACGATGAGGGGGAGCGGCTTTTGGGTGAGGAGATAAAGAAGGTCAAGGAAGAGGCCTTCCTCAGAAGACTCAAGGCGGGTCAGACTTATTTTGAGGGAGTTTACCTGTACGACGTTAAAATCAGTGATTTCCGTGCCGAAAAGTCCATAGTCTTCAAGAACTCCCGCGTGAAGACGATACTCTTTGACTCGGCGAACGTTCCCGGGATAACATTCTACAACTCCCGGGTGGGCAGACTCGTTGTATTCGGGAGTGAGCTGGGGACGTTCCTCCTCCACGGTTCCCACGTCTTCGGCCTGAACCTGCTGAGGGTGAGGTTCTCCAACTCCGTGTATGTCAGGAATTCGAGCGTCCGCTACCTCATGATAAACTCCACCGAGTATGTCGGCGGAGGTGAGAAATGGGAGGAGGAGTACGGTGAGAAACGGGCCGTGGGCAGGATAGAGCTGAGCGGCCTGGAGAACGTGAGAAGGATTGGAATTAACGTCCGATATCCCCTTATGAGGAAGATACTGGAGGAGCACGGGATAAGGCCCTCTTCATCGTCCGAGAGGAGCGTTAAAGCCACCTCCCTTATTATGCGTGACATCCAATTTGACAGGGCGGCCAGGTTCAAAAGACAGGTGAGGTTGAGTATAAGGCGGTTCCACGGCAACCTCGTCCTTGAGAACCTTGACATCTTCGGGCACGCGGAGATCCTTGCCAGCTGGCTTAAGAATCCAGAGTTTGTTCATACGAGGGTCATGGGCAACATGATATTCCGCAGAGTCTCATTCAACGGAGACTTCGCTTGGAACTCGACTGTTCTGCCCAACATCCCGGTTGAACTCAGCGTTGAAGGATTCGTTGAGGTCGAGGGGTGCAGGTTCAACAGCCACCGCGCGGCGGAGGTGCTCTACCGCCTCGCAAGGATAAGCTGGGAGAGGAACGGGGACTTTGAGAGGGCCGACCGGTACTATTATCTGGAGATGGTGGAGAAAAGGCAGTCCCGCCTGGCCGGAAGGAGGAGGGGCATTAAAAGGCTTTTCCTCAAAATGGAGGCGCTCTTTGAGTGGCTTTTCGCGGACCTGACCTGCAAATACGGTACCGACTGGAAGAGGCCCATACTGATATGGCTTGGCGCGGTCAACGTCTTCTTCCCCCTGCTCTTCTTCCTGACCAAAAGCGTTGAGGGGTTGTCAGGGAGTATGAGCTTCCTCGACTACGAGTACTTCAGCGTTGTTACCGCAACCACCCTGGGCTATGGGGACTACCACCCGATAGGCGTCGGCAGGGTCATCGCCTCGGTGGAGGCTCTGTTCGGAATGTTCATGTGGGCGGTGTTCCTGACAGTCTTTGCGAGGAGGTACATGAGGTGAGAGGATGATAGGCCTTATAATCAACCCAATAGCCGGAATGGGCGGCAAGGTCGCACTCAAAGGCACCGACGGGGTCGTCGAAGAAGCGATTAGGAGGGGGGCCAGGCCTATTGCTCACGACCTTGTGAGGCTCTTTCTGGAGGAGCTCTCCCACTACGACGAGGCCGGTGGAATAAGGTTCATTACGGGCCCGGCCCCACTGGGAGAGGACGTTCTTAGGGAGTTTGACTTTGAGTTTGAGGTGATACGGCACAGGGAAATCGGCTACCGGGAAGTCGATGGGGTCAGGATACCGGACACGACCTCAGAAGATACCAGGGAGCTTGCGAGAAGGATGCGTGGAAGGGTTGATCTCCTCCTTTTTGCGGGCGGAGACGGAACGGCCAGGGATGTGGTTGGGGCAATCGATGAGAATCTTCCGATCCTTGGAATCCCTACGGGGGTTAAGATGTACTCCGGTGTCTTTGCCACCTCTCCGGAGGACGCGGCGAGGGTTCTGGTGGATTTTCTCCACGGGCGCGCCAGGCTGGAGGAGCGTGAGGTAAGGGATATAGATGAAGACGCCTACCGCCACGACGAGGTTAAAGCGAGGACCTACGGGAAGGCCATCGTCCCGGTTGTCGAGACCCTTGTGCAGGGCAGCAAGGAGAGGATTCCCCTCAGCGAGGAAGACGAGCTTGAGGCGATAGCTGAAGCCGTCGCCGAGGAAATCCTGGAGGACGATGGAATATACTTCCTTGGCTCCGGTTCGACGGTGAAGAGGATAAAGGACAGACTGGGAATAGAGGGAACCCTCCTCGGGGTTGACGTTGTTGAGGTTAGGGACGGCAAGGCCAGGCTCGTTGTTAGGGATGCCACTGAAAAGGACCTGCTCCGTTTTGCCGATAGAGGACCCAGGGTGGTTGTCACGGTTATAGGCGGTCTCGGGTTCCTTTTCGGGAGGGGGAATCAGCAGTTCTCAGCGGAGGTGTTGAGGAGGATTCCCCGGGAGGACATAATCGTCGTGGCAACACCTTCCAAGCTTGAAAACGGCCCGCTCAGGGTTTATACTGGGGATAGGGAGGTGGATAAAAAGCTCAGAGGGTATATCCGGGTTCGTGTGGGCCCCTGGATGGAGAGGCTCGTTAGGGTCGTTTAGGCATTTAAACCAGAAGCCGTTTATAGAACCTTCCCCTATTTCCAACCGGTGAACCCCATGAAGTACAGCCGTATAGCGGTTAGGCTCTTTGAGCGGGAGGGTGAGGACACCTTCTACGACCCCGCTTACCACGGGAGAACCCTCAAGATATTCGGCATGGATGAGTGGCCGGGAAAAGCGCTGAAGTACTTTGCGGATAGGTACCGGGAAATTGACTACGGGATCGTTATCTTCGACACGGAGGGAGAGTTTCCAGAGGAAGGTTTTGACACCATCATCCGGATAAGGGATGGCCAGGGAACGGGTCTCGACCCCATAGTCCTGGCTGAGAAAGGCCTTCTCGACGGCTACACCGCGGCAACGATAGTCCAGACGGTTTACGGGCTCGACAGAACCCTGACGGAAAGACTCTACGCCGATTTCCTTGCCGGAAAGGTGAAGAGCGTTCCAGAGGCAGTTAAGTCAGACGGAAAATACGCCGAGGTTATCCGGGAAAGCTACACTCTCCTGGACGAGGCATTCTATTCCGGAAGGCCCCCCGAGTTTGGAGATAACATTCTGGTGGAGCTGGGGGAGACCTACAGCATAACCCTTGCGGGTATAGCGTTTCTGGTTGTAAGTGCGGGGGTCAGGCACAGGAGGAGGACGATGATAGGGGTCAACGATGCGGCCGTTTTGGCGTACACCACAGCCGGCGGTGCCGCAATACCGCTCATAACGAGGCCCCTTCGGGCGAGGGTAACGATTCTCGCGACGCAGTACGCCATAGATTCTATAATGAACTTAGCCGGCCCGAGCCTGGTTCTCTACCACGACCCTGACACCCAGAGCGTCATCTACGAGACGAACGGCGTCCCACCGGGCCCGATGAGGAAGCACGTCCACAAGGGGGAGGCGGCCTTCATCTACCGCACTCCAGAAACGATAAACGTGGAGTGGGGGGAGCTGCCCCTTTGATTCACTTTTCCCGAACTACAGTCTTTCAAAGGAAAAGATGGAAATCACCTCAGGCTCCTCACCAGCTCCTCCATGACGCCGAGGAAAGTCTCGACCTCTTCAAGGCTGTTGTAGACGTGGAATGACGCTCTTACGGTGCCGTTTATTCCGAGCCTCTTCATAACAGGTAAAGCACAGTGGTGGCCACTCCTAACCATGATGTTGTGGTTGTCGAGAACCGCGGCAACGTCGTGGGGGTGAAGGCCGGGAACGTTGAAGCTCACGACACCGGCGTGTTTCTTCAGGTTCCTCGGCCCGTACCACGGAACTTCCAGCTCATCAAGCCCCTCTGTTATCCTCTTGACCAGCTTGTGCTCCTGTCTTTCGATCTTGTCTATCCCTATTTTCTCTATGTACCTTATTCCGGCGGCGAGACCTATCGCACCGCCTATGTTGGGCGTTCCTGCCTCGAACCTTTCGGGAGGCTCGGTCAGCTTGTAGCAGCACAGGTCAACATCCTCTATCGTCCCTCCGCCTATCAGTGGGGGCTCGAAAGTATCGAAGAACTCCTCGTTGATGTAGAGGACCCCAATTCCCGTGGGCCCCATCGGCCCCTTGTGGCCGGAAAGTCCGAGGAAGTCGGCGTTCATCTTCCTTACATCGACCTCCATGTGGCCGGTGCTCTGGGCGGCATCGACGACGAATATCGCTCCAGCTTCCTTGGCCATCTTGCCAAGCTCCTCGACCTCGTGGATAACGCCGAGGGCGTTGGAGACGTGCTGAACTGCTACAAGCTTTGCACCTTTAATCTTCCTCTCTGCGTCGCTCAAGTCCAGGTTGCCCTCGTCGTCGCCCTCGATGAACTCCAGCTTCAGGCCGAGCTTTTTCGCTAACCTCTGCCAGGGGAGCAGATCGGAGTGGTGCTCGTAGGGAGTCGTCACTATCCTGTCGCCGGGCTTGAAGATGTGCTCAAGGCCGAGGGCAACTAAATTGAGGCTCTCGCTCGTGTTCTTGGTGAATACTATCTCCTCGAACTTGGCGTTGAGGAAATCGGCAACCACCTTCCTGCTCTCCTCGTACTTGTGGGTTGCCATCTGGGAGAGCCTGTGTATTCCCCTGTGGACGTTGGCGCGGTACCTGAGGTAGTACTCGTCCATCGCCTCTATAACCGGCCTCGGCGTGAGCGAAGTGGCCGTGTTGTCGAAGTATATGACCTCTGAAGTCAGGGGTATGTCCTTCCTAACATCCTCCGGGATCCTCATGAAACCACCTCCAGAACTCCAGCACAGTCATATATCACACGGGCGATGGATTCGCCCGTCTTCGAGTCCTCCAGCAGTTTGATTATTATCTTGCCGCTTGGGTAGACGCTGACTTCGTAGCCTTCCATTTCAAGGATCAGCATCATCCCCGGCAGGAGCTTCTTTACCGTGTACCCCCTCTCCCTGAGACACTGCGCAGTTCTGGTCAGATCGACCTTCACCTGGCGCTCCCATGAATAGCCGCTTATGACGATGCCCTTCATCGTTACGCATGGTTTTGCGATTATCATGCTCTCACCGAGTAGAACTCGGGAGAAGACGATTTATAGCTTTCCCTAACCCAAGGTTAAGGACAAAAATGGGAAAACTCAGCAGACCCTCGGTACGGGGTCTCCAGCAGGTGGCTCAAGGAAGCGTTTTCCGCCTATGCCTGTCTCGACCAGAACTTTACCCCTATAGCGGTCTATGACCTCGCCTATTATGGCCGCGTTCTTGCCCTTCTCAGTGCGCCTCATAGCCTCCAGCGCTTCCTCCGCGTGCTCCCTTGGAACGACCATGACGACCTTGCCCTCGTTGGCCACATCGAAGGGGCTTATTCCGAGCATGTCGCTCGCCGCCCTGACCTCCGGCCTGACGGGGACATCGTTCTCCCTTATGAGTATACCGACGTCCGCTTTTCTGGCCATCTCATTGAGGGCGTTGCTCAGTCCGCCCCTCGTCGGATCCTTCATGGCATGGATGTTCTCCCAGCCTATTGCTTTGGCTACCGCCTCAACGACCTCCCATACCGGGGCCACGTCGCTCTCCAGCTCGGTCTCGAAGGCTATCCCCTCGCGGTGGCTCATCAGCGCTATCCCGTGGTCGCCAACGGTGCCGCTGACGAGGACGGTATCGCCGACCTTCGCCCCCGAGTCGGTTACCGGCCTCTCAGCGATTCCGATTCCAGCTGTTATGACGAAGATTCCTATCTCGTCCTCGACGACCTTGGTGTCGCCGGTGACTATGGGGACAGGCACTTCCTTGGCCGTTTCATCCATCGAGCGGAGGATTTTCTTCAGGTCTTCACCGTCGAACCCCTCGCCGATTATCATGGAGTTGGCCAGAGCGAGGGGCCTTGCTCCCATGACCGCTAGATCATTCACCGTCCCGCTGACTGAAAGACGGCCGATGTCTCCCCCCGGAAAGAAGAGCGGCCTCACTGTGTGCCCGTCTATCGTGAAGACGATGTGCTTATCTCCGAGGGGTATCGTCGCTCCATCGTCGAGGGCATCCAGCCCGATTCCTCCTGCGCTCTTGAGGGTCAATGTCCTCAGTATGACGTCCCTCAAGAGCTCCTCCATTATTTCTCCGCCTGCTCCGTGTTCGAGCTTTATTTTCTCCACCATACTCATTCCTCCAAAAAGCCTTTAGATGAGAGGTATTGCCTTGTGAATTCAAGGAACTCCTCGGCGTGCTTAATCTGTTGCAGAGACGTCTCCTCAGGGATGTCGTTCATTACAGAGTAGTCACCTACCTGTCTTACCTCAAAGGCAAGCGTGATGTAAGTAAAGAACCTGTAGGGAACTTCACCGGTCTTCACGAACTCCTTGCCAAGAAGAGCTATCAACGCCGAGTGCTTTGAGACGCTTATCCCCTTCGTTAGCAGAATCGCCTCAGCGCAGTAGAACATGGTATAATAAGCCCTCGAAACTGCGAAGTCGTACATGCCACTTTTGTGGAGTGTTCTCGCCGCTTCGAGACTTCTTTCTGCCTTATTAATCATCAACGGAATTCTCTCTTTCATATCCTGATCCCCTCGGTACTAACGTTCCATATCAACGGATCGCTGGACATTTTGGGGTTTTCAACGTATGGAATCAGTGAGAACACCACGCCGTACTTCAGAACCAATCCCGCCGAAAGCTTACCGATTCCCTCAAGTTCCTCAACACTGGGCCATCTCTTAACCACAACCAGCACATCAACGTCGCTGTCTTCCCTTGCCTCTCCCCTCGCGTATGAGCCGAAGAGGATTACCTCCACTAAGTCATCGCCGAGGATTTCTTGCAAACGGGACTTCACCTCACGCAGGATCTTTTCCAGTTCTTCTCTCTGGATTATAGGCATCAGCCACACCTATCTGATGATTGTCTCTTTCTGATTAAATCCTTTCCCTTCACAGCGTCAGGTCCTCCCTCGTGAGGTATCCCTCAAGGTACAGGCCGCCGAGGAAGGCCTGCCCCACGTTTATCCCGTTGTCGCCGCGCGGCACCTCGTGGGTCGTGTGGAATTTGAGTCCGTTGCTTTCGACGATTTTCCTGACTGTCTTGACTATGAGCTCATTGAAGGCGACTCCACCGCTTATTCCGATGTTCTTCACACCAAACTCCCGCGCCCTTTCTATTGCCGTTTCGGCGAATGCCCTTCCAAGGGCCAGGTGAACCGAGTAGGCTATGTCCGCTGGGGCGGCCCTGTCTAGGGCCTCCAAAGCGTCCCTGAACAGCTCATCAACCTTTATCAGCTCGCCCTCGACTGGAACCTCAAACTTGAGGTCGTTCTTGCCGCGCATCGCGAAGCTCTCAAGTTTCATGGCAGGCTCGCCCTCGTAGTGCCTTCTGTATGCTACGTTGAGGAGCACAGCGAAAGCGTCGAGGACTCTTCCCGTTGAGGACGCATAGCCAGTGTTTATTCCCTTCGCGAGCTGGTTCAGGATCACTTTGAACTCGACCTTCCCGTAGCGGAGGCTCTCTACCGCCTTGGGACAGCACCTCTCTATTATCCCCTCCAGCTCATCTATACTGTAGACCTTGCTCAGTACCCCCATAAGCGCCCTCAGCGGGTAGTAGCTTGCCAGATCTCCGCCGGGGAGCGGGTAGTAGTCTATGTGGGCCAGCCTTTCGACGTCCTCGTAGCTCAGGTATATAACCTCACCGCCCCATGTGTGGCCGTCTGTACCGTATCCGACGCCATCAATGGCTATGCCTATTATCTCATCCAGGCCGTTTTCGGCCATAATGCTCGCTATGTGGGCGTAGTGGTGTTGCACCTGGAGGAACTCTATATCGAGCTGATTGGCCATCTCCATGGCCAGCTTTGTCGTGTTGTAGCTCGGATGAAGGTCAGCTATGATTAAGTCGAAGTCCTTAACGCGAAGGAGTCTCTTGAAGTGCCCTATGGCTTTTTCTATGAACTCAAGAACCTCAACTTTGGACGTGTTGCCTATGTACTGGCTCGGGTAGACCTTCCCGTTCTTTGCCACACCGAAGGCGTTCATCAGTTCGGCCCCAACGGCCAGGCCGCTGTATTCAAAGGGTATCTCTATCGGCAGAGGCACGAAGCCCCTGCTCCTTCTTATAACCGCCCTCCTTCCGTCCACGAAGCGCACAACGCTGTCGTCGGCTCTGTTGAGTATCTTCCTGTTGTGAAGGAGGAAGTAGTCCGCAACGTCCTTCAGCTCCTCGAAGGCCCGGTCGTTGTCCTTTACCATGGGCATTCCCGGGTAGTTGGCAGAAGTCATGACGTAGACTTTGCTTCTGCTCCAGTGGAAGAGGATGTAGTGGGTTCCCGCGTATGGGAGCATAACGCCTATTGTGTGAAGTCCCGGGGCAAGGTTCTCCGGCAGGGGAAAGGGTTCCTTCTTGCGGAGGGTTATTATCGGTCTCCGGTATGAGGTCAGCTCCTCAAGCTCCTCTCTGCTTAGGAAGGCGAACTCCTCCACAGTCTCGACGTCCTTCGCCATTATTGCGAAGGGCTTCTGGGGCCTGTGGGTTCTCCTCCTCAGCTCCGCAACAGCTTCCTCGTTGGTGGCGTCACAGGCGAGGTGGATCCCGCCGATACCCTTTACCGCCACTATGTATCCCTTATCGATGAGCGCCGCCGCCTTTTTCAGCGGGTCTCCAATGATTTCCTCCCCGTCGTTAGTGTAGAGACGGTAGCTCGGCCCGCAGACAGGACAGCAGACGGGTTCTGCATGATAGCGTCTGTTGAGCGGGTCTCTGTACTCGCTCTCGCAGTAGTCGCACATCGGGAACTCTCTCATCGTGGTGTTGATTCTGTCGTATGGCAGATCTTCTATGATCGTGAACCTCGGCCCGCAGTTGGTGCAGACTATGAAGGGGTACATGTAGCGCTTGTCGGTCGGGTCAAAAAGCTCCCTCAGACAGTCGTCGCATATCGCTATGTCCGGGGGGATTATCGAGTCCCCACCACCCCCACCCTGAGAGCTCTTTTCGATGTAGAACCGGTCGAATCCCTGGAGGGGTATCTCTTTTTTGTCCACGCTCTCTATCCTTGCGAGGGGAGGTTTCTTTGCGTAGAGGTCTCGGATAAAGGCCTCTATATTTCCCTCATTACCCTCGACCACTATCTCGACGCCTGCATCGCCGAGGTTCTTGACGTAGCCCCTCAACCCATGCTCATGTGCTATCCTGTAAACGAAGGGGCGGAAGCCGACGGCCTGAACGATACCCTGAACGTGAAGCCTGTAAGCTTTCATTCCTCTCACCGGTTCCTTCTTGGTAATCTGGGCCTTTATAGGTTTCTAAAACCAAAAGTTGAAAACGGGAGGGGAGTTTTTAACCTTTGGTGTTAGAATAAAGCCCCGTACTTGTAGAAAATGCTGCAGGTTCCTTCGTAAGAGACCATACATGGTCCTATTGGACTCCTCGGCGTGCATGTCTTGCCGAAGTGCGGGCACTGCGGGGGCAGAGCCAGACCGCGAAGTATCGCACCGCAGATGCAGCCCTTTTCGAGGTCGGGCAGCTTTGGGACCTCCGGGTCGTAGTACGTCCTTATCTCCAGGTCTTTCCACTCCTTCCTCAGCTCAAGGCCGCTCTTGGGCATGACGCCGAGTGCGCGCCACCTGGCGTCTTTAACCTCGAAGAACTTGTCTATGAGCTTTTGAGCGACAACATTGCCCTCGTATTTAACGACTCGCGTGTACTCGTTTAGTATCTTGACCTCACCGTTCTTGACCATCCTGACTAGGAGGAGTATTGCCAGCAGCATGTCAACCGGCTCGAAGCCGGCTATGACCTGAGGTATGCCGTAGTCGGTCGTTATGTACTCCCAGCCCCTTACGCCGATTATCGTGGAGACGTGGCCGGGGTCGATGAGGCCGTGGAATCTTGTCCCCTGCTTTACAAGCACCTCAACGGCCGGGGGAGTCAGGCGGTGGACGGAGTATATTTTGAAGTTTTCCAGCCCTTCCTCGGCAACGGCGTTGAGCATTCCCGCGGCCGGGGCTGTGGTCGTCTCGAAGCCCGGTGAGAAGTGCACGACCGTCCTGTCGGGGTTTTCCTTGGCTATTTTGTATGCATCGAAGATCGAATAGACGACCCTGACATCGTAGCCCTCGCTCCTTAAGTCAGCGAAGCTACCCCTCGGGGTCGGGATCTTATACATGTCCCCAAAGGTGGTGAGGATTATCCTGTCCCCCTCGGCGTAGGCCTGCCTCATTATCTCCTGCATCTTCACTATGTCCTCGACAGGGGTTATACAGACGGGACAGCCCGGGCCGCTGACTATCTTGATGTTGTCCGGCAAGAGGGAGCGGATTCCGGAGCGGGTCACCGTGTCTTCGTGGGTCCCGCAGACGTGCATGAAGCGGAGCTCGTCGAGGCCCTTTGCCTCTTCGTGTATCTGCCTGACTATCCTCTGGGCGAGCTCCCTGTCCTTGAACTTCTCCAGCATCTTAGTTCCCTCCCGGGAGCTCCTCACCCCTGGTTATCCTAAAGACCTCGTCCCACGCTTCGAGTATCTCCCTCGCCCTTTCCTCGTCCAGCTTTTCTATCGCGAATCCCGTGTGCACTATGACGTAATCGCCAACTTCAACGTCAGGGAGCAGGTCAAGGCGTGCTTCTCTCTTAACGCCGCCGAAATCGACTATCGCGACGTTTCCCTTTATTTCAAGTACCTTCGCCGGAACAGCCAAGCACATTTTGTGTCACCCATTGATAATTCAGCCGGTGCTTTTTTAGGCCTTTCCGGAACCATAGGTTTTCAACCGTCAACCCTAAAAGTCTGGAATCCGACCATGTATCATGCTGGGCATCCTTCTGGCTGGGGGCAAAAGCCGGCGTTTTGAAAGAGATAAACTACTTTTCAGAGTAGATGGAAAGCCGCTCATCCAGTATGCCTTTGAAAGGCTTGAATCCGCTTCGCTTATAGATAAGATCGTTGTAGTGGCCTCCCCCGAAAACGCCCGTGCGCTGGAGGAGCTGGGCTACCGGGTGGTGGTTGACAGGATGCTCCTGGGCCCGATAAGCGGCGTCTACACGGCGCTGGGGCTGGGAGATGCCTTTATAGTCGCCGGCGACATGCCCCTAATAGTTCCCGAATTCGTTGATTACATAATCGCCCGGTTCGAGAGGAGCGGGGGAAGAGTATGCGTCCCGAGGTGGGAAAACGGCTACCTTGAACCGCTCCATGCGGTATATCCTGCTGAATTCAGATCAGTGCTCGAACAAAGGATTGGGAACGGCGACTACGCCCTGAACAGGGCCATCCGGTCTACGGACGCCTGCTACATCGGCCTTGAGTCCGTTCCGGAGGAGTGGCTTCTCGGCCTCTTCAACGTCAACAGGAAGGAAGACCTGAAAAAGCTCAGCCGTACTCTCTTTTGAGGTATTAACCACCTTTTTAGTCTAGCTGCGGTTTTCTCCCGCCTTCAGGTCAAGGAGGAACGAGGGGATGGAGAAGGCGCTGGCCACCAGCAGGAGCGCCCTCAGCCCCATTGGATCACATCCCGTTGAGGAGCTCTGCCAGAGACCCCGCCAGGGCCTCCGCCTTTTCAATGATTACCTCGCTCGGCGCCTGGAAAAGGCCCAGAACCTTTGGCTGACAGCCTATGAGGAGGAACTTCGCGTTGGTTCTGGACTTCAGGTATCCCACGAGCACCCTCAGCGGCAGGCTGTGCGTTGAGACGGCATCCCCCAGCGTCCCCTCCGGGTCGGCTATAACGAGCTCCCCGTGCTCACCGCCGAAGTCAACGGCATCCACAAAGACCACGAGGTCGGGTTTGAACTCAACTATCTTTCCGGTGTAGCTTTCCGGAACCTCTCCGCAGTTCAGGATGAGAACGTTCGGATTTTTTACGAGCTCTTTCAGCCTCTCTGCGACGATTACTCCGAAGGCATCGTCGCCCCTAACGTCGTTCCCTATGCCGCAGATTACCACCCTTTCGGCGTTTTTTAGGAGGTCGGAGAGTTCCATCTCAACACCCCGCCACGCAGAATTTTGAATTTAATAAAAGAAAAATCTCGGTCGGCTCAGATCTTCTGGGCAATCTCCCTTATCCTGTCCGCGAACTCCGTCCTCAGCAGCCCGTCCGGCTTTCCTATCTTCCCTTCCAAGTCTCTGTACAGCGGTATGCCGGTCAGATATGGCACGTCAAACCTCTTAGCCAGCTCCTCTATGTCCTTCTCCTCGTCCAGCTTGAGGTTCTCGATGATTCCGAGGATTCTGTGTTCCCTCTCCCTGAGAAGGGTCAGAAGCTTTTCAACGACGTTGATTGACAGCTTCGACGGCGTTGCAACGACGAGGAACTCGCCCCTCTTGAGGAACCTCAGCACGTCGAGGAACTGGTCGCCGAGGCCGGGGGGCATGTCTATGATGAGGTAGTCCAGCTCGTCCCAGCGCGTTATGGCGAGGAGCTCGATGAGGGCATCGCTTATCTCCATGCCCCTCATGGGTGTGGGTTTGTCCTCGGAGTAGTAGACGATGCTCATGAACTTTATTCCGTGAACCGTCGGCGGGATTACACCGTACTCCTCCTCGGGGAACTCCTTTGGCTCGAAGCCGAGAATCACGTGGTCGCTCGCGCCGTGGAAGTCGAGGTCAAGCAGTCCAACCTTGTAACCCTTCTCCGCCAGAACGAGGGCCAGTGTGGTGGAGACAAGGGACTTTCCTACACCGCCCTTCCCGCTGACGACGGGGATTATGCGCTTCACCTTCTCAAGCCTGCCCTCTATGCCCTTGACGCGCGGGTCTATGCTTATCATGCCTCTCCCTCCTTCTCGATCTTTATGCCGCTTATGTAGACTCCCCTCCCCTGGAGAACCTCAAAGTCCCTGCTCCCGCACTTCGGACAGGCTAGAAACGCGTGTACTACCTCGGGGATGAAGTGTATGTCCTCCTTTATGCGCTCATCGAAGCTTTCTTTGACCTCCTTCAGCTTCCACTCGTGACCGCAGTCACGGCACTTAAAAAGGGCTTCCTCCTCGACGAACTCTATCTCCGCTCCCTCTCCTATCGTCCCCTTTAGGAGCTCCTTCATTGCGAACTCGACTATCTCTGCGTTCACATCTTGGAGCTCTCCGAGGACGACCCTTACTGCGAGGAGCTTTGTTGCCCCTTCCTTCTGGGCGTAATCGAGGGCGGTTCTAACTATACCATCTGCCAGTGCCCACTCGTGCATTTTCAATCCCTCCTCTAGGTTTTAGGGTCACGCTCTTAAAAATGAACTGGTTTCAAACCTCGGGTTCACTGGCTCTCATTCTCTTCAGCCTCCACCCAAGAAAGGCGAAGGTACCAACGCCCAGGAGGGCCTCACCCCTCATGCCGTTGAGTTCGAGGATTATGTCGTAGGGCACGAACCAGAATGCCAGAAAGCCCAGGGCTAGGGCATACTTTCTCCTCTCGTCCAGATGGGAAGGTGTGGAGTAGAAGTGGAGGGTTACCATAAGTCCGAGGACAGAGGGCACAACGGGGTGTACTGAGGAGTGGGGGAAGGCTGTGAAGATAAAGAACAACGCGAAGGAGACAGTGAAGCCATAGACGAAGGGATGTCTCCTTGGAATGCCGCGCTTGAAGAGAGTCTTCATTTTTACCTTCCTTGCGAGGATCAGCAGGAGCACCGTGAGGATTATCGTGAGGATGTACTGAAGTGCCGGCACCCTGTAGGAGCCCAGGACTGCGAAGAACACTGCACCTGACAGCAGAAACGACGCTGATGTAAGCAGGATTCCCCGCTTTCCGAGAAGACTCTCGTTCCGGAACTCCTGATGGAGGGCATCTACCACCATTATCGGGATGGCTATGCTCATCAGGGAGTGGAATATCGTCAGCCACACCGCCCAGGCGGCGTTGACCCCCCAGGCTCTTCCATAGATACCCAAGATACCTAAATCCGGCCACTCCGGGTTGAACCAGGACTTTAAAACGAGCCCCTCCTCGATGATTCCGTAGGCAAAGCCGAGGAGCATGAGCCTCAGGTAGTTCCTCCCCCACCGGATCCAGGCCTCCCGGACGAGGAGAACGCCAGCACCGTAGTAGGCCCACAGGAGGGGAAATGAGAGGGGATTGGTAAGGGCCTCCAGGGGTGGGGTGGAGCCGCTCAGCACCTCCGCGAATAACGGGGATAGAAATGAAAGGAGAACGGCGGTTTTGGTTTTCCGTTCCATGGGAACCATCGGTCTTCTTTTGAGCCGAGTTCACATCTCGGCCTCTCCGAGGAACTCAAGAAGGTCTAGCAGGCGCGGGTCCTTGACCTTTTCTATGGCTTTTCCTGCCTCTTCCGCCTCGATCTTGCCGTCCTTGTAGAGGGCTATCGCCTTCACGGCCTCGAAGAAGTCCGCCAGCTCCGGCATTGCTTTGGCGAACATATCCATGTGCAGGTAAACCGTCTCGAAGTCGTCCTCAAGGAACAGCTGCCAGAGGACGTCCATCAGCGAACCGAAGGCGATATCCTCGTAGTCGCTTCCTCTGGCATGAATCAGTGCGTAGAGACACTCCTGCAAAGCGGCATCGTAGTTCTCGTCCTCCTCAAATATCTCCTCGAAGCTGAGGTGTATCTCAACGAGGAGGTCGCTCTTGTCTAAGACCCTTGGTAGAAGACCGGCGAGCATTGCCTTTGCCTCGTAGGTTTCCCCGGATTCGAAGAGAACGTACGCCTTGTGGATGGCTATCCTCAGAACCTCGTCCTCGTTTTCGAGCTCGCGGTATATCTCCTCCGCCTTTTCCATGAGCCCTATGGCCTTTTCGTACTCCTGGAGTTCCTCGTGGATGAGCGCCATGGCGTAGTAGATTTTCGCTATGTTCTCCTTGTTCCCCTTCTCGGTCTCCTCTTCAAGCAGTGCCCTGTAAAGGTCGAGGCTCTTTTCAAGCTCTCCTATCAGGTAGTAGAGGTCGGCCAGCTCAAACTTTACCTCAAAGGTGTCCTTCTCCTCGGCCATCTTTTCAAACTCGCTCAGCTTGTCTATGCCCAGAAGCTCGTGGAAGTAGTAAACGGTGAGCTTGTACAGTTCGAAATCACCGCACTCCAGGGCGAGCTTTTCGGCCTTTTCGAGGACCTCTTTAAGCTCCTCGTCGCCCAGCTCGTCAACCCTGTGGTACAGAAGGGTTGCAACCTTTTTGCAGTCTTTTTCCTCGATTGCCTTCAGAATCTCTTCCATCTCAGAACACCTCAGAATAATTAGCCGTCCGGAAGTATTTAACACTTTGGTCAAAATTAAATGGGGGAGTCAGCGCCTCCTCCAGAGGGCAACCAGGATCGCCAGAACCGCTATCAGTCCCGGGCCGCAGGTACCCCCAGCCTCAGTTTGGGACGGCTCTGGACTTGCGGAAGTGGTTGTGGGTTGAGCGGTCGGACTGGGGGAGTTGCTTTCGCTTGTTTCTGATGTTTCTGACGGAGTCTGTCTTTGGGTGGTCGTTGGGGCTTCGGTTGATGTTGTTTCGGTCGGAGAGGAGGTAGGTTTGGTGGAGACCTCTATGGTTAGTCTCTTGACGTCCTCCCCTCCTGCGTCGTCCGTTACCGTCAGCGTTACAGTGTAGTTGCCGGCCTTCTCGAAGGCATGAACAGGCTCGGCCTCGCTTGATGTACCTCCATCTCCAAAGTCCCAGCTCCAGCTTACCACTTCTCCATCCCTGTCGTGGGACTTGTCCGCAAAGCTTACCTCCTCCCCGGCTTTCGGCTCCCTCGGTAGGAATGTGAAGTCCGCGGTGGGCAGGTAGTTCCTTGGTTCAACGGTTATCTCCTTGGAGTAGGCATTCTTAAGGCCGCTCTCATCCTCGACCGTCAGCAGGACGGTGTATTTGCCCGGCTGAGAATAGGTATGCCTGGGGTTCCTCTCGGTCGAGGTGCTTCCGTCTCCGAAGTTCCAGTTCCAGCCTGCAACTTCTCCATCAGGGTCAGTGGAGCTGTCTATGAATCTTACCTCTTCACCGACCTTCAGCTCCGCTGGCGAGTAGCTGAAAAGCGCCATGGGCTTTTCGTTGTGTTGGACATTTATCGTTACACGGCATGTCGCGTTGGCCCCCCACGGATCGTAAACCCTCAGCGTTGCCTGGTAGGTTCCCTCTTCTGGATAGACACGAGTTATCCTGGTGGCATTGCCTTCGCTCCTAAAGCCATCGCCGAAGTCCATCTCCCATCTTAAGCTTCCGTTTTCGGGGTCGGTTAGATGGAGCAAGAAGTCAGTTTTGAGGGGCATCTTCCCTGAATCCGGGGTCACCTCAATCGAGCACTCCGGGGGCTTGTTGAGGGCCTTAAATGCATTGTAGTTTATCTTGAAAAGACCGAGGTCAATGATTATTGGGCTGTTCTCCCTGTTTTCATAGTAAGAGCCCTTGCTCGGCACGTAGAAGTCGAGCACCAGATGCCCGTCCTCGCTGTCCGTGTAGATTACGCCGGTGACATTATACCACTTCTCTGAATCCTCGATGCGGCCATCATATGCCACCAAAACACTGGTCTCATCCGAGAACTTGACCTCGTGGGTGCTGACCTTTTCGTAGCCGTAATCCCCTCTGAAAGACCCTTCAAAACCAGCTATAACCCCGCTGCCAAGTGATGCTTTCACGCCTATGGAAATCCCGAGGCTGAAGGTGTTTGTGTTCTTCTTCCAGTTGAGCTGTTTCATGTACTGCTCATACGAGCTCCCCACCTTTCCGGCCTCAATTGTGAATACTCCAAGGACGTTGGAGGCATCGTAGTTCCTGAGCTCAGTTATTCTCGTTGGATACGTGTTGATGTCCCCTATTTCATGAAGGTTCGAGTCGTAGTTCACGAAGTGAACGTTGGGTGGCCCCTTGGGGATTGTAACCAGGATGTACTGCTGCTTTCCGTTTATGACCGCCAGTTCAGGGGGAGATATTATCGGGAACTCGTACACATCATAGTCAGTGCTCACGTAGAGGGCACCGTCGGCCATATCGGAGAGCATCCTGTAAGTTATGGTCGTCTCATAGGACTGACCTGTCTCCTTCTGTAGCTTATACCCAAGTGAGGTTTTTATGTTGAACTCCGTTGAAACAAGCCTACCAATTCCCTCCTTGTACTTTAGCTCTGCCGTCAGCTTAACATCGTGGGTGGCCTTAACAGAGGCTATTGACGTCTGAGTCTGTTTGTTGATGAACTCCGAATAGAAAATACCCGTTTCGTTTATGACGTCGAAGTCAACCGGTGGGGCGTTGATAACCGCCAAGACCGTGTCCACCACATGGAGGGTTCCTCTGTTTGGAGGCCCAACGGCGATTGAGTCCCCGTTTATATCTCCGACGGCCAGACCAGCACCGTATGTGAACTCAGTCTTGAGGCCGTTCGGGCCGTTCAACAGGTCGCCGGCCATGTTATAGACCCTTACCCTTCCGTCCTGGGAGGCCCAGACTATCTCGTCAACACCATCGGCGTTGACGTCTCCCACCACCATCCTGCCACCCTTTTTAAAAGGAATCGCAAAATAGCTCAGCTCATTGAGACTGTACATCCCGTTGCGGTACTCAATGCTGAAAATGTGGATTCCCCTCTTCGCACCTCCGTTGTCGTTGTCCTGTGTGGCAATAACTATCTCCTCCCTCCCGTCCAGGTTTACATCCCCCGCACTTACTTCGTCCCTTGGGGTGAGGTCAAAGTAGTCCTCCAGATCAAGGGAACCAACAAGACCCGGCGGTGAATTTGGCATTGGGAAATCATATATCCACATCTTGTTTTTGTCGTGGTCCGCGAGTATGAACTCCTGACTCGTCGCTTCGTCGTCGATATCCGCCGCCACGATACTGTCTCCGTATTCAAAATCAAGATTTCCCATGCTCTCTGAATGGAGTGAAAAACTACTACCGTAACCAAGGTAAATGAAATCGTTTCTGTCTGCAAAGAGTATTTTGTAGAAGGGTTCTCTCCCTTCAAAACCCAGTCTTATGCAGGCCAGATCATCGCCTTCTTCAAAACCGAAGTCCCATTTGAAAAGCTCGTTTCCATACATGTCGTAGTAGTACACCTTATCCGTGCTCCTGTCGCCCTGGATTATCTCCGCCTTTCCGTCGCCGTTGACATCGCAGGCAATCAGCTCGTCCCACTTCTCATAGCCGGTGGGGAACTGCATTACGTAGCCGCCAGTTTCATTCTCGTAGCCCCAGATGTAGTCTCCCCTATCACCTATGATGATCTCTTCGTTCGCTATCACCATTCCCCCGGAACCATAGAGAAGGTCGGCCTCTCCAGCCTTCACTGAATGGGAGGGCACGGCAAGTAGGGAGATGATAAGAAATAACCAAACCAGAAGGGCAGTTCTTTTTTTCATAAATTCGCCCCCTTTCGATAGGAGTTTACAAAGACCTGCAAAAGAGCAGACCTAAGTAAACTCATGACACCATTGGACTTTGAAATATAAAAGGCTTTTCACCCATTGTGTTACGATTCCCGGTTATAACTCTTGGGAGAGCTTTTTAAGTCCCCCTTCCTATGATGTAACATGCTCGAAGTGATTTTCCTCGGCACGGGCGGCATAATGCCCACCAGGGAGAGAAACGTCCCGGCCATAGCGCTCCGCTACAACGGTGAGATTATACTCTTCGACGTCGGGGAGGGCACTATGAGGCAGATGAACACCGCTAAACTCAGCCCAATGAAGGTGGAAAAGATTTTCATCACCCACTTCCACGGCGACCACTACCTCGGTTTGGCTGCATTGATCCAGACGATGAACCTGTGGGACAGGGAAAAGCCTCTCCACATCTACGGCCCCAAGTACACCTTTGAATTCGTCCAGCACTTCCTCAACAGCGGCTTCTTCAGGCCGGGCTTTAAGATACATGTTCATGAGCTGGGCGAGACGAGGCTGAAGTTCGGTGACTATGAAATCTGGAGCTTCAAGGTCGAACACGGGATTCCGGCCTTAGGCTACGTCTTCAAGGAGAAGGACAAAAGAGGAAAGTTTCTCCCTGAGAAGCTCGCCCAGTATGGTCTGAGCGAGGGGCCGATACTTGGGAAGCTTGAGCGTGAAGGTAAAATCGAGTGGAACGGGAAAACGATTTACCTTGAAGACGTCACCGGGCCGAGGAGGAAGGGCGTTAAGGTGGTCTACACCGGCGACACCGAGCCCACTGAAAGGGTCAGGCTCTTCGCCGAGAGGGCGGACCTTCTAATCCATGAGGCCACCTATCTGGATCCTGCCCATAGGGGCGACAGCTACCACTCAACGGTGGAGGAAGCTTGTGAGGTCGCTAAAACGGCCAAGGTTAAGCTCTTAGCGTTATTCCACAGGGCCTTCCGCTACACCTACGACGAATACCTGAGCGGGGCCTCACGGATATGCCGGGAGTTCGGGGTTAACTTCATAGTTCCGCGGGATTTTGACGTTTTAACCTTTAAATCGGGTAAATTCAACGTGAGAAACCTTCCGGAGGAGAGGGGATGAGCTACCTTCGCTATGTCAGGGTCATAGGCACGATGCATGTTTCGCCGAAGAGCAGGGAGGAGGTAATCAGGACAATACTCAATGAGAGGCCTCATGCTGTTGCTATAGAGCTCGACAGAGCCCGCTTCCTGGCTATGAACGAGAACCGGCGGCTGACTTTGGAGGAATCACTGCGCTTCGGCAGGAGGGGGCTGATAAACTACGTCTTGGCCAAGGTCGAGGAGAAGCTCGGGGAGGAGTTCGGAATGAAGCCCGGCGAGGAGATGAAAGCCGCTATAAACACCGCCCAGAGGCTGGGTGTCCCGCTCTACCTCATAGACGAAGACATAAACCTCATACTCTCGAAGATTCTCGCCGCACCGGGGAGAGAGAAGCTCCTCATGGCTCTGGAGGCGCTTGGAATATTCCTGCCGGTTAAGTCCGGTGAAATGGCCGACCCGATGGCGGAGTACAGGGCCATGATGGTTCAGTTCCGGAGGAGATACCCCTATCTCTACCGCGTCCTGGTTGAGGAGAGGAACGAGGTCATGGCGAGGAATTTGATCTCAATCGTGGAGAACCTTAAGCTCCGCGGGGTTAAGAGGCCGAAGGTCATAGCCGTTGTTGGTCTCGGCCACAAGCCGGGAATTGAGCACCTTCTCGACAGGGCCCGGGGAAGGGGATTCCTCTCGCCCTACTGGACTGAGGGGGTGGTATGATGGAAAGGAGGCATCTGGTCTGCCCGCTCTGCGGGGGAACGGACTTTGATGTTGAGGAAGGCAAGATAGACAGCAAATGGGGGTTCACCGCCCACAAGGTGAAGATAGTCATCTGCCGGAACTGCGGCTACGTAATGATGTTCTACAAGGGCAGAACCATCTGGGACTTCGACTGATTCGTTACTTTTATATTTGAAAGAGCCCCAGCATTCTTGGGGATCACCATGAAGGACAGACTCGAAAAGATGCTCAACGTCAGGATTCTTGAAATCGAGGAGCTTGAGGACAAGATAGTCGTTTACGTCCCGGAGGATCAGGTGAGGATAGCCGTTGGGAGCGGCGGCGCGGCCGTTAAGGCGGCAGAGCTCGTAATCGGTAAGAAGATTGAAGTGAAGGGCAGGTGAACCTCCCCGTGGGGCGTTCTGATGAACTACGAACCCTGGCGCACTGTGAATAAACCCCGGAGTGCCGGAAGGAGGGAGATCGAAGACCTGCTGATTTCTTTTCTAGTCCTCACTCTGCTGTTTTCCAACTTTGATCCATACGCCCTCCCCTACTCCCTCATTGCGGTTCTGACGGCTTTCATCTTCCATGAACTCGCCCACAGACAGGTTGCGCGGCACTACGGTTACAGGGCGTACTACAAACGCTGGGAGACGGGTATACTTCTCGCCCTCCTCCTTGGACTGGCAACCCGGCTCCTTACAGGAACGGCGTGGATATTCGCCGCCCTCGGTGCCGTCCAGGTCTATGCCCCCTACGCCGTTGATTCCAGGGAGGCGTTTGGAAGGATAGCCCTCGCCGGCCCACTGACCAATATAGCCGTTGGTGTAGTTGCGCTGGTTCTTTTGAGAACCTTTCACCCGTTTACTACCCTCTGGTGGGTTTTTAGGACGACTGCAACCGTCAACCTGTGGCTGGCGTTCTTCAACCTGCTTCCGTTCCCACCGCTGGACGGCTCGAAGGTCGTCCGCTGGAACGCTGGAGCCTGGGCCGTATCCATCGGCATCGCATACCTCCTCTTCAGACTGGTGTAACACTCCCGGTGATATAGAAGGGAAAGGTTAAATAGGCCCACCCTCACTTTTATCACGGTGGTTCCCATGGAGTACAAGAACCCGCTGGGTGTTGATATTAACCTCGAAACCGGCGTCATTCCCGGAGCCAAAAAGCTCGTCAGAAGGCTCAGCGACCTGAAGGGATACTTCGTCGATGAAGATGCCTACAGCGAGCTCCTCAAGGAAAACCCCGTTGTCTATGAGGTATACGCGGTCGAGCAGGAGGAAAAGGACGGAGACCTGAACTTCGCCACGACGGTTCTCTACCCGGGCAAGGTTGGAAAGGAGTTCTTCTTCACCAAGGGACACTACCACTCCAAAGCTGACAGGGCGGAGATATACTACGGCATCAAGGGGAAGGGGGGAATGCTCCTCCAGACCCCGGAAGGAAAGGCCGAATGGATAGAGATGAGGCCCGGAACGGTCGTCTACGTCCCGCCATACTGGGCCCACAGGACGGTTAACACGGGCGACGAGCCGTTCATCTTCCTGGCGATATATCCGGCCGATGCTGGTCACGACTACGGGAGCATAGCCGAGAAGGGCTTCTCCAAGCTGGTCATTGAGGAGAACGGCGAAGTCAAGGTTGTGGACAACCCGAGATGGAAGGAGTGAGCTCTTAATTTTCCTTTTCTCACCGCAACCCTTATTAACTTTCAGCAGTTACATCACTCCCGGTGATACAATGTCCTGGGACGCTCTCTACTCACCGGCCTTTGAGAAAGTCCGCGGGAAGGTTGGAAAGGTTGGGGGGGTTCTTCTCGCATACAACACGAACATCGACGCCATAAAGTACCTGGACTCCGCAGACCTGGAGCGGCGGATAGGGGACATAGGGAAAGGCGAGGTTCTGAGATACTCTGAGGAGCTCCCTGAGAAGATAACCTCCCTTGAGCACCTCTTCGGCGGAATCCTCTGGAGCGTCCGCCGGGGCAAGGCCGCGGAACTCTTCGTGGAGAGCTGCACCGTCAGGTTCTACATGAAGCGCTGGGGCTGGGACGAGCTGAGGATGGGCGGCCAGGTCGGAATAATGGCCAACCTCCTCGGTGGAGTCTACGGTGTCCCAGTTATAGCTCACGTTCCCCAGCTTTCGAGACTCCAGGCGAAGCTCTTCAAGGACGGGCCGATATACGTGCCGAAGGTCGAGAACAGGGAGCTGAAGCTCGTTCACCCGAGGGACTTCGCCGGGGACGAGGAGAACTGCGTCCACTACATCTACGAGTTCCCGCGCGGGTTCAGGGTTTTCGACTTCGAGGCACCGAGGGAGAACCGCTTCATAGGCTCGGCTGACGACTACAACCCGAACGTCTACATAAGGCCCGAGTTCACCGATCACTTTGAGGAGATAGCCTCAAAAGCCCGGCTCGCCATCATCAGCGGCCTTCAGGCGCTCACGAAGGAGAACTACCGAGAGCCTTTTGAAGAGATGAAGCGGCATCTGGATGTGCTGGAAAGAAGAAACGTCCCCGTTCACCTTGAGTTTGCATTCACGGCCGATGAGACGGTCAGAAATGCCCTCGTTGATGTGCTCGGCTCATTCCACAGCGTCGGCCTCAATGAGGTCGAGCTGGCCTCGATAATGGATGTGCTGGGAGAGAATGCCCTCGCAGAAAAGCTCCTCGCCCACGACCCGGTTGACCCGATTGTGGTAACCGAAGCCATGCTCAAGCTCGCTGAAAAGACCGGCGTGAAGAGGATACACTTCCACACCTACGGCTACTACCTGGCACTGACCGCCTATAAGGGCGAGTTCGTTAGAGATGCACTGCTCTTTGCGGCTTTAGCTGCTGCAGCCAAGGCGAAGCTCGGGGACGTTCGTTCCATAGACGATGTTGCTAAGGCAATGGATGTACCGGTCAATGAGAGAGCGAAGCCTGTCGAGGAGGCCCTGGTTAGGGAGTACGGCATGAAGAACGGCATTGCCGACGTCGATGGCTACCAGCTCTCATTCGTTCCGACGAAGATAGTGGAAAAGCCAAAGTCCACCGTGGGAATAGGCGACACCATATCCAGCTCGGCCTTCGTCGGTGAGTTTGCACTGCGTCCATAAAACAAACCTTTTTATTTTGTGTTCCAAAATTTTTACGGGATTTCCTTTTCATCTTCGAAAATTATCACGGGGTGGTCGGTTTGCTTTTGGAGGCTCCGGTTTACAAGGAGCTGTTCGGGGCCGTTGAGATTTACGAAGTTCAGAAGGTCATCAAGCTGGACACGCAGACGCGGGACGTGGGGAGCTTTACCGTCACCAACGTGCCGAGGGAGGACATCTACGGCATACTTGAGGACATGGCCATAGTGGTTCCTATGAAAAACGAGAAGCTTCAGTTAGTGGACGGGGTTCTGAAAGCGATACCCCACCAGTGCCCGATAATAATAGTCTCCAACAGCAAGAGGGAGGGGCCAAATCTCTTCAAGCAGGAGGTTGACTTGGTCAAGCACTTCTACAACCTGACCCGGTCGCGCATAATAATGATCCATCAGAAGGACAGCGGTATTGCTGAGGCGTTCAGGGAGGCGGGATACACAGAGGTGCTCGATGAAAAAGGTGCCGTTAGGAGCGGCAAGGGGGAGGGAATGCTCATAGGGATACTCATTGCCAAGGCAGTTGGGGCCAAATACGTGGGCTTTGTTGATGCGGACAACTACATTCCCGGTTCGGTCAATGAGTACGTGAAGGACTACGCGGCTGGCTTTTTGATGAGCGAAAGCGAGTATGCAATGGTTCGTCTGAGCTGGAGGCACAAGCCAAAGGTCAGCACCAAGGGACTCTACTTCAAGAAGTGGGGACGCGTGAGTGAGATAACCAACAAGTATATGAACGCCCTCTTTGGCGTGGCAACCAATTTTGAGACCAACATCATAGTCACAGGGAACGCCGGGGAGCATGCGATGACACTGAAACTGGCTGAGATTATGCCGTTCTCCACAGGATACTCTATAGAGCCCTTCGAACTGGTGTACCTCTTCGAGACCTTCGGCAGATGGGGCAGAGACCCCCACACGGACGTCTATGACCAGGGAGTTGAGGTCTTCCAGATTGAGACCCTCAACCCACACCTCCATGAGGACAAGGGGAAGGAGCACGTCAGGGACATGATTCTGAGCTCCCTCGGGACGATTTATCACTCCGAGCTTGCCACAGAGGGCCTCAGGCGGAGAATCCTTCAAGAGCTACGTCTTCACGGCCTCATTGGCGAGAATGAAGAGCCGCCAAAACCCAGAACCATGCCCCCAATCGAGAACATAAACGCGAACCAATGGATGAAAATCCTCGAAGACAATGCCGAAACACTCCTGCGCTTTGAGGTGTGAGGATGAGGGTGATCTTCCTAGACCTCGACAGAACCCTGCTCGGTGACGACTACTCGCCTGAGCCGGCTGAGCCGATCCTCAAGTCCCTAATCAGCGCGGGCTTTGAGGTCGTGCTCAATTCATCGAAGACGCTCGCGGAACAGGAGTACTACAGGGGAGCCTGGGGGCTGGAAGGTCCATTCATAGTCGAGAACGGAAGTGCCATCGTAATTCCGGAGGACTACTTTCCCTTTGACGTTTCCGGAAGGAGACGGGGCGGGTACATCCTCATTGAACTTGGAGAGAAGTACAGCCGTATAAAACGCGTCCTTGATCCCCTGGCGCCCGAGTACGGCCTTAAGTACTACGGAAACTGCACGCTCGATGAGGTCATGGCATTTACAGGGTTGCCCGAGAATCTGGCGAGGCTTGCAATGAGGCGGGACTACAGCGAGACGATATTTGCATGGGAAAGGCCTGGTTTCGAGGATTTGCTTTCCGAGAGGGGCCTCAGGGTATCGCGGGGCAGCAGGTTCATAGGTGTAACGGGGGGCACCGATAAGGGGCGCGCCGCCGTGGAACTGCTGAAGCTGTACTCCCGCCTTGAGAGGGTCGAAAGCTACGCCGTGGGTGATGGGGAGAACGATTTCCCTCTCCTTGACGTTGTCGACCATGCCTTCCTCGTTGGAACCCTCAGACATAGGGGGGCTAAAAATATAAGCTCGATCAACGAACTACTGGAGGTGGTGTTATGAAGACTCTGATTCTAGCTGGAGGGAAGGGAACGAGGCTGTGGCCCCTCAGCAGAGAGCTGATGCCCAAACAGTTCATAAGGATGTTCGATGAGTACTCTCTCTTTCAGAAGACCGTCCAGCGCGCCCTTACGTTTTCCAAACCGGACGAGATTTTTGTGGTCACCAACGATATGTATCGGTTCCGCGTTCTCGACGACCTTAGGGAGCTCGGCTTGGAGCTTCCGGAGAACAACATCCTCCTTGAGCCAAAAGGAAAGAACACCCTGCCGGCCATATTCTGGGGAATACAAAGAATCGAGGAGGCCTTTGGTGACTCGGTAGTGGCCGTGCTTCCCTCGGACCACTTGATAGACGCCAACGAGAACTATGTAAAAGCCTTTAGAAACGCGGAGAAGCTCGCCAGGGACTACCTTGTGACCTTTGGGGTAAAGCCGACCAAGCCGCACACCGGCTACGGGTACATAAAACCGGGGGAGAAGCTTGAGGGTGGATATCTTGTGGCGGAGTTCAAGGAGAAGCCCGACCTTGAAACGGCGAAGCGCTACGTTGAGAACGACTACTACTGGAACAGCGGAATGTTCATGTTTGACACAGGGATTTTCACAGATGAGGTTAGGAAGCACGCCCTTAATGTCTACGAGGCCTTCGAAAAGGCCGAGAGCGTTGAGAAGGCCTACGAGCTCGTTCCGGAGCTGTCTGTTGACTACGGAGTCATGGAGAAGACGGACAGAGCGGCTGTTGTTCCCCTCAACGTCTACTGGAACGACCTGGGCAGCTTCGACGCCATCTACGAGGTAATGGAGAAAGATGAGAGCGGGAACGCCGTCAAGGTCGGAGGCAGAAAGGGCTACCACATCGGTATTAACTCCCGCAACAACCTTGTGATGACGAGCCGCCTAACAGCGACCGTCGGGGTCGAGGATCTCATTATCATAGACACCGACGATGCCCTCCTCATAGCGCACCGCGGGGAAGGACAGAGGGTGAAGGAGGTCTACAAACGCCTTAAGGAGCTGAACGATGAGCGTGTGATGGTCCACCGAACGGCTTACAGGCCCTGGGGAAGCTACACCGTTCTGGAGGAGGGAGACCGCTACAAGATAAAGCGCCTGAGCGTCCTGCCGGGCAAGAAGCTCTCCCTTCAGATGCACTACCACCGCTCCGAGCATTGGGTGGTCGTCAGGGGCACCGCAAAGGTTCGCGTCGGGGAGAAGGAAATCCTCCTCCGGCCAGGCGAGAGCACGTTCATACCTGCCGGCGTTATCCACAGGCTTGAGAACCCAGGCAAGGTGGTTCTTGAGGTTATTGAGACCCAGATCGGGGAGTATCTAGATGAGGATGATATAGTTCGTTTTGAAGACGATTTTGGGAGGGAGTGATGATGGCTGAGGATGAGAAGGAGCAGAAGAAGGAGAGGGCCAAGAACTGCGGGGACGAATGGGAGCGGTTCAGCGGCTCCATATCTTCCCTTTCGCTCAACCTTCTGCCAACTCTGCTATTCGTGCTCATAATGTCCTACATAATTGTCGTTGGACTACAGAACGCGGATATAACCTTCACAGTCCAGGGGCAGGAGGTCACCATAACCTATCCGCAGATAAACATACCCGTGGACTATTCGGCCATAAAGAATGCGGTGGTTTACCTGTTCGCCGCGATACTGGTAGGTATGCCCGTGCCCCTGCTCTCGGGCAGATGGAAGCCGCTGAAGATACTTGTCTCTCTGATTCAAGCTGGGGCGTTCGTCTACGGACTCTACATCTTCGTGATGATGGTAATCAACTTTGCCAGTGCTCTAATGTGAGGTGGTTGCGATGGGAAGGCTGTTCGGTACTTTCGGCGTTCGCGGAATTGCCAACGAAGATATAACCCCGGAGTTTGCCCTCAGGATGGGCATGGCCTTTGGGACTATGCTCAAACGGGAGGGGAGGGAAAGACCCCTGGTAGTGGTTGGCATGGACACCCGCGTCAGCGGGGAGATGCTCAAGAGTGCGCTTATAAGCGGCCTTCTCAGCGTCGGCTGCGACGTTATAGACGTCGGAATAGCTCCAACACCAGCGATACAGTGGGCCACCAACCACTTCAACGCCGACGGTGGGGCTGTGATAACTGCCAGTCACAACCCGCCGGAGTACAACGGTATAAAGCTCCTCGAACCCAACGGCATGGGGCTGAAGAAGGAGAGAGAAGCGGTGGTTGAGGAGGTCTTCTTTAATGAGAACTTCGACAGGGCCAGGTGGGACGAAATCGGTGAGGTCAGGAAAGAGAACATCATCAAGCCCTACATCGAGGCGATAAAGGCTCGCGTTGACGTCGAGGCGATAAGGAAGAGGAGGCCCTTCGTCGTGGTTGACACCTCCAACGGTGCAGGCAGTCTGACGCTTCCCTACCTGCTTAGGGAGCTCGGCTGCAGGGTCGTCAGCGTCAACGCCCATCCTGACGGTCACTTCCCGGCCAGAAACCCGGAGCCGAACGAGGAGAACCTGAGGGGCTTCATGGAGATCGTGAAAGCCCTTGGCGCCGACTTCGGCGTTGCCCAGGACGGCGACGCCGACAGGGCGGTGTTCATAGACGAAAACGGCAGGTTCATACAGGGCGATAAGACCTTCGCGCTCGTAGCAGATGCTGTTCTGAGGGAAAACGGGGGAGGTCTTCTAGTTACCACCATAGCGACCTCGAACCTTCTTGATGATATAGCCGAGCGGAACGGTGCTAAAGTCATGCGCACGAAGGTGGGCGACCTCATCGTGGCAAGGGCTTTGCTTGAGCACAACGGGACAATTGGGGGAGAGGAGAACGGCGGTGTTATCTTTCCGGACTTTGTCCTCGGCAGGGACGGAGCCATGACGACGGCAAAGATAGTCGAGATTTTTGCCAAGAGCGGAAAGAAGTTCAGTGAGCTGATCGATGAACTGCCGAAGTACTACCAGTTCAAGACGAAAAGAAAGGTGGAGGGTGATAGGAAGGCGATAGTCGTCAGGGTTGCCGAGCTTGCCAAGGCCGAAGGCTACACCGTTGACACCACCGATGGGACGAAGGTGCTCTTCCCCGACGGCTGGGTTCTGGTCAGGGCCAGCGGAACCGAGCCGATAATCAGGGTCTTCAGTGAGGCAAAGAGCGAGGGGAAGGCCGAGGGGTACCTTAAACTTGGGTTGGAGCTTCTGGAGAAGGCGATTGGGGCCTGATTCCCATTTTATGCCCTAACTTTTTCTTCTGGAAGTCTCGTCACTTGGAAGTTGAGAAGAAAGGGGAATAGAAAAGAGAGGATTTAACTGCTCTTCACGTAGAACCCCATTGGAATCTCCGCGGAGCACGAGCTGAACCAGCCCGCCTTGAACTTGTACTTCTGGGAACTCTTGAAGGCGTGAATCATCACTGAAGGGCCGTTCTCTTTTATAGTTCCATCTATTGTCACGCTTCCGGCTTTCTCATACTGAACCGATGCCGCTAATCCTGCGACGGGCGCTGGTGCACCAAAGGCAACTGCAATTGCTCCCACAGGAATTCCAATGCCAAACTTGACGCCGCACTTTCCACCAATCGCCTGGAACATATACGCCAGAGTTATACCTTTGTTCGCCGTAAGTGGATGCTGTAGACTCTCTTTAGTGAATCTAAAAAACGTCCGGTCAAAATCCGGACTGCCGAGGGAGCTTCCACCGTCAATTATGTATCCGTTGACGCCTTTACTCGCTTTCACGTCATAAATTCCAACGTCTATCCTCTCCCTGCCAGTCTCACTGCAGCCATAAGCACCCATTCCCCAGGCACAGATGTATTCTTTTTCGTGTCTGTAGTAAGGTTTGGCTAGAATGTATATGTAACCCATATTGCCCTTGGGAACATCCACGATGTCTCCAAAGTAATAGTGGCCTTCAACTGGAACCCATTTCTTTCCGTATATCGTCACCGACGATGACAGAACCTTAACCGGGTCGCCACCCTTGAACTTTGCCTCCAGGTTAGTTCCATACGCTAGAGTCGCCGAGAACTCCGTTTTGTAGTCTGCCCTTAAAGAAATCGAGCCCTGTAACTTTCCTTTTCCATCCCTGTTGTCGATGATCAGCAGGGGGACCTCAACGTAGTCTTCTGCTTCCCAGGAGTCTTCTGCCGGGCGCCATTCATAGTGGTACCAGCCCGCGTGGTTGGGCTTTGGTAGGGATTCCTTCTCAAGAATCTCTATATTTACTCGCTTGGAGGCTCCCTGCAAATCCTTCTCCGATAGGAGGGTTGAACCTATGCCCCTGTAAAGAACGCCGTTCTCCCTGTCTATGACCCAAACTGAAATCCTGACTCCGTAGCGTTTCTCCTCGCTTATGCTTGGGAGGAGTTTCCGCAGGTTTGCCACCTTCACGATGCCCCTTGTAGTGTCAAGCTTCCAGAATCCGGAGCGCTTGATTCTGTAGTGGCCGAGGGTTTTAATGCCGGAAGGAGTGGCAACGTCAACCTGAACCTGAATTTCATAATCTCCAGAGAAGCCCTTGAGGGTTCTTCCCTTCTCATCTGTCAGGACAATGGTCATTCCATCTTTGGGCGGTATCCACTCTGCTGATACTGATGTTGCTATCAGGAGTGTTACTAGCACCAACAATAGGAGATTTCTTGTTTGCTTTATCATTGAGTATCACTATAATAATTCACTACAGTAGTATTTTTAAAATTTGTGGCAACCTAATCAGCTGGAAGATTTAATTTTAACATAAAAAAGTCAATAGCTCTGGTTAAACCCTCCAGCCTTCCACTCTTCCAGCAGTTTTCTTCCCTCTTCCACGCTCCTCGGAACCGGCAGGCCGAGGCCCAGGAAGAGTTCGGCCAGGGGAGGTACGTCGAGGTTGTGCTCCCTCAGAAGCTCCGGATTCCCGAGTATCTCCTCGGGCGTTCCCACTCTTATTATCCTGCCGCCGTCCATGAGGGCTATCCTGTCGCACATTCCAAGGTATTCTGCCTCGTGGCTCGCCAGAATTACTGTTTTCCCCTCGTCCCTCAGCCTGAGTATGATTTCCCTGAGCATGTTCTTACCCCTGAAGTCCAAGTTAGCGAAGGGTTCGTCGAACACCACAACCTCGGGCTCCATTGCCAGAACCGTGGCTATCGCTATTCTCTTCTTCTCGCCGAAGCTTAGCTCCTTGGTTTCTCTGTCGGCGTAGTCCTCCATTCCAACCCTCTCCAACGCCCACAGGACGCGCTCCCTCAGCTCCTCTCCTCTCAATCCCAAGTTGTAGGGGCCGAAGGCCACATCCTCGAACACAGTCGGAGAAAAGAGCTGGTCGTTGGGGTCCTGAAAAACTATCCCGACCTTTCTCCGTACTTCCTTCGGCTGTTTTACCGGATCAAGGCCGTCCACGATGACTCTGCCCTTCTTTGGTTTGAGTATACCGTTGAGGTGCAGCATAAGGGTGCTCTTTCCGGCTCCATTCGGCCCAAGGAAGCCAAACAGTTCTCCCCTCTTAATCTTAAGGGTTATTCCCCTGAGAACTTCCCTTCCAGAGTAGGAGAAGTGAAGATTTTCCAGCTCTATCATAGCAGCAGTCCCCCCAATGCTAATAGAGCCAGTGTTGCGGTCTTTGCGTTTGGTCTTGGCTCCTCCAGGCTGGGAAACTCCCCAAATCCCCTCGCGAGCATGGCTCTGTATATCCTCCCGTTTCTAAGGTATGCCCGGACGAATACCTCCCCGATGAGGGAGCCGAGCTTTCTGTAGTACTCCTTCCTCCCCACACCAAACGCCCTTGAGTCCACGGCGCGCTTCATCCTCGTTGTCTCATCAACGAAGAGGTCGAGGTAGCGGTAGGTGAACGCCAGGGTTAATGTGAGTATCCGCGGGAACCTCAACGCTTCCATCTCGGCAAGAATCCTTGAAAAACCAACGGAGTTAGTCACGACGAGTGCAGCCCCCGCTGATAAAAACGCCTTTCCGAGGAGCATGAAGAAGGAGTATATCCCCTCGTGGGTTATCGGACCAATTGGCGTTTCCAGAACTGGTTTTCCAGGATTAAACAGCGCCAATATGAACAGAAAACCCTCAAAGCCAAGGAGGAAGCCGAGTTTTTTGAAAACACCTTTTTTTGGCCTCATCGTGAGCACAACGATCAGAAAAATGAGACCAAAATAGGCTAACTCCGTGAGGCTTTTTCTTGTCACAACGCCGATTGCATAAAGAAAAATAAAGGGCAGGTACACCTCAGGCACCCTTGGCGAGTTTTGCCAGGCCGTAGCCAACTCCGAAGGTCAGGAAGATTCCGACTAGTCCCATGACCACGCTCTGGCCCCAGGTTTCACCGTAGTCAAGGGGGGCCTCGTAGATTGGACTCTCGGTAAGGCCCACCTTCTCCATCGTTGCTTCAAGCCCATCGGGGTTGCTCGATGCGAGCGGCAGCACTATCGCCAGCACGACGGCTATGATTATCAGACCCTTAAAAATCGTCCTCATGCGGGCACCCCCTCAACTGACGGAAGCTTTGCCCTTACGGCATAAACTATCAGGACGGTGAGTATTGCCTCACCAATTCCGATTATAGCGTGGTAGCCGAGCATAAGGGAGAGCACTTTCATGAACGGGAGGCTCTTGCTGAGGCCGATCTCCACTGCGGTCATGCCCGCTCCAAGAACGACGGAGAGCCAGGAGGCAAGGGCTATGGCGAAGGTCTCGTTGATGCCCCTGAGCTTCGTGTAAACACCGTAGCCTATGAAGGCTCCTATAAGCCCCATGTTGAGGATGTTTGCGCCGATTGCCGTTATCCCACCGTCGCCGAAGAGGAGCGTCTGTATAAGCAGAACTGCCGTCATGACTATTACCGCCGCGTATGGTCCGAGCATTATAGCGACCAGCGTTGCCCCAAGCAGGTGGCCGCTGACGCCACCTATTATCGGGAAGTTGACCATCTGCGCCGCGAAGATTCCAGCCGCGAAGAGGCCCAGGAGAGGTATTTTCTCCTCCGGGAAGTTCCTGAGCTTTTTGGCGGCGTAGGCTATCCCGGCTATCGTTATTGCGTAGGTAACCACTATCATCGGCGTGCTCAGCAGTCCATCTGGAATGTGCAACTCAAACACCTCCATCTCTGGTTGGTGTTATCAATGAGCTAAATGGTAGCACCAAATAAAAGGGTTTCTCTAACTGGGTATTATCAACCTAAGGTTTCAGGGCAACAGTGATGGCCATACTAAAAAAGGGCGGAGTATAACAAAAAGAAAGACCCTCAGAGATAGCCCCTGTCCTCCTCCTCTGGGGTGGGAGGCATCTGCTGCTCCAGCATGGCCCTTTGCATCTCCTGAACCTTCCTGAGTATCTCCTCCGTCTCCTTGGCGCGCTCTTCCAGGGCGGTCATGTCGAGCTCAAGACCGAGGATTTTGGTCACAGCTAAGAGGACGGACTTTGCGGCTTTGGCATCCACGATGTAGCCAAGGCTCTCTCCGAGGAGACTTATACCGTACATCGAGCGGAGCTTGCCCATACCGAGGAGCAGTCCGGCAGCGCCTACTATGGCCCCGCCCTCGTCCTCGCGCCAGATAACCTCTACTTGGCAACCTTCCAGCTTTTTCTGGTAGTATTCTACCAGCTCTTCGTGGGTTACCGCCGCTAAAACCCTCGGTTCCCCCTGGAGCTCGGGCACCTGGTAGCCGCCCATAGTGATTATCTCGCGGACACCGAACTCGTTGACGAAGTCCAGCATCTTTCCAACGACCTCAAAGTGGCCGGGGCTGTCGGTGGGCGGAACCTGCTGGTCCCCGGTGATTATTATGATGTCTCTGCCGTTCTCGTCGGGGTTTTTCCAGTAGTAGAATTCGTTCTTCATGAGCTCAACGACAGAGTTCTTCTTTATGAGAACCTGATGCATGAAGTGCGGTGAGTAAAGGTCTGCGAACTTGACCGCGTTGAGCTCCTGGATGAGGTGCTCGGCAGCCAACTTCCCGACAAGGCCTATCCCCGGGAGACCCTCTATGAAGACCGGGTCTCTGAGTTCAGGCCTTTCATAGACGTGGATAACTGACTCCTTCATATCAATCCCTCCCTGCTATACCCAGCTGCTCGCGCTTGAGTCTTCTCCGGTACTCGCCGTACGGGTCTTCCGGCGAGAAGCGCGGCGGGTGGGCTACCTTGGTTTTAGCTCCACAGATGGGACAGGTTTCCTTGAGGGTGTAGCGCCCACACTCGGGACACTTCTTTATGCGGAACCTCATGCCCCTCTCCTCTTTATCTTCTTAATGCGCTTCTCCTTCCTGATAAGGGCCGCCTCGCCGCCGGCTTCCTTTATAACGCGCAGTATCTCCTCGGCGATGTCTTCAAGGACCTCCTCGGCCTTGTAGTAGTCCGGGGCAGTTATGTCAATCCTGTACCTCGGCGCCCCTTGGTAGGAGAACTTGACGTCTATCTCCTTCTCCTCGTTCGCCCTGTCACGTGCCCTGATTAGGGCTTCCTTGATAATCTCGACCCCGTTGGGGCTGGGGACGGTTATCTCGAACTCGGCATCGATGGTGACCGTGGGTATCTCGACGTAGGCCTCTATGATCGGTTTAAGGGCTTCAATCCATTCCTCGCTTATGAGCTCTTCGAGGACTTCCATTCCATTTTGAGCGGCATCCTCAAAGGCGGCATATACTTCTCCGTACTCCTCCTCAAGGGGAACCCATACTTCCTTCCAGGCGGTTTCAAAGTCCTTTCCTATCTTCTCTGCCGCCATCTTGAGAAGGTTCTCCGCCTTCTGGGCGCGTTTGTACTCCTGGAGCTTGGCCTTTCTCTGCTGCTGGTTCACCCTCTTGAGGCTCAGGTCGATGTGCCCCTTGCTCGGGTCAACGCGTATAACCTTGGCGACTATCTTCTGCCCTTCCTTGACGAAGTCCCTTATGTTCTTGACCCATGTCGAGGCGACCTCGCTTATGTGCATGAACCCCTCTTTGCCGGGGTACTCGTCGAGCTTGAGGAACGCACCGTAAGGGTGAATGCTCTTGACGGTAGCGACGACAAACTCTCCCTCCTCGGGATACTCTTTGGCTTTCCTCGGCATTTTAACCACCTCAAAATTTTCTCTGCCTGAGTAACTTACGAAAAGATGTTTTTAAAGTTTAGCAGAAGGCGAAATTAAGAGAAAGGGATGGTTCACTCAAGAACCTCAAGTATCTTGGCCTTGATGACACCCTTTCCACCGGTCGGCTCGACGAGCGTTGCACCGCAGACGAGACACCTAACGGTGGTCGCAGGGTTGCTGAAGACTATCTGCTCGTTGCCGCAGTCGATACACTTGACGCGGAGGAACCTGCTCCTCGGCATAGGGATGAGGTTCTTCGGGAGCGCCATGGGTCACACCTCCACCAGCTCGAACTTCTTAACGCGGAAGCCCTGTCCCCTGGTGTGGGCCTTGCCGCAGACGGTGCATCTAAAGCGGAGGTCGAGCTTCTTGACAGGCTTCTCCCTTCCGGCCGGGTTCGGCCTCGGGAAACCGCGGTAACCCTTCATGATCCTCCTGAAGCGCCTCTGGCCCTGGCTGAGCTCGCTCCTTGGCCTCTTCTTGACCTTTTCGACCTTGTGGATAGTGTGCTTCTTACAGTAGGGGCAGTAAGTCCTTATCTGCTTCGGATACTTCATTCTCTCACCTCCACGCAGGGCCCGGTGGGTTCCTACTCGCCCCAGCCTCGGAGACCCCCGAGCCGTGAGGCATGATAGTGCCTGCAGGCATCGGTAGGGGTGAGGCTTTAAAAAAGTTTTTGCGGGTTGAACCAAAATTTTTAAATAACCAAATGTTAGTAAATTGCTTCGGGGGGTGAGGGCCATGGAGAGGATGATAACCACTGTTGAGGAGCTGAAAAGGCTGGAGGAGAAGGCCGAGCGCGAGTACAGGAGGCTTCTTAAGAAGCTCAAAGACCCGGAGTATGCCGACCTGAGGGCCCTCATAATGAGAATGGCCATAGATGCGGCCTTCCACAGACACCTGATGGAGGCACTTGAGAGGGCATACCACGATTCAATGAGACTGGTGGAGGAGTACGGGAGTGGTGAGAGCACCGGTGAAGTGGCCCTCATCCCGGGCCTGCCCACGGTTGTGATGCCCCTGGGATTTGGTGCAATGGGGGCCAGGGTGCCCCCGGAGGAGATAATTGAGGAGTACCTGAAAGACTTCCCAACGGAGGTCGTACTGCCCGAGAACGGTGACGGAAAGGTGGGAGAACTCCTTGGGCGATACCTTGAGCTGGAGAGGGAGATGGTGGAGCTCTACGACAGGCTGTCAAGGAGGGCCTTCCACCCGGTTGTTAGGGAGCTTGTCAAGGAGATAAAGAGAAATGAGGAACAGCACGAGGCAATCCTCAAAAAGCTCGGCGAGAAGTATTCTCACTCCGCCGGGGCATAGTAGCAGCGCTTTGGAGAGATTATTTTCCCCTCCTTCTTGAGAGCCTTGATGGCTTTGTCAACTTCCTTTTTGTCAATCCCCGCGAGCTCCGCTATCTCCTTGCTCTTGAGGGGCTTTCCGGCCTCCTTCAAAACCTTGAAAACGAGTTCAACCTCGGCCACTTTTATCACCCTGTTGGTTTGTCAATAGAACCTGAAGCGTTTGAACTTAAAAGGTTATTGGTCAGAACTGTAATATGAATGGAACCACGAACGGTACCAGCGCGGTGAGCACGAAGCCGTGAACGAAGGCTATAAGTGCGACCTCACTGCCCCCGAACTTCGTCATTATAGGTAGCGTCGTGTCCATCGTGGTTGCACCACCCATGGAGACCGCCAGCTCCTTGGGGACTCTCCTTATCATTACTGGGTAGAGGAGCACCGTGAAGATTTCCCTCGTGAGGTTAGCCAGGAAACCAAGGGTTCCGTAGACGGCTGAATACTGGGCTATCAAAGGCCCGGTGAGACTGTACCAGCCACAGCCGGCCGCCACAGCCAGCCCCCACTTGGGTTCTATTCCCAGGAGCAGGGAAGCGACGAGGCCGCCCAAGAGTGAGCCCAGGAATGTGCCGAGAGGCAGTTTTATGGCCAGTCTTCCGAGCTTCTTAATCTCCCTCAGGCGAAAGCTCTGGCCCAGATCAATTCCGATTATCAGTATCAACAGGTAGAGCATGATTTCATAGAGGTTTCCGAACTCCGGGGCATAGAAGTGTCCAGTGAGTATGCCAGCGACCAGCGCGAGCAGGACGTAAATCAGAAACCTCATCCCCTTCCCCCCACGATGAGGGCGATTCCGACGCTTCCCGCAATTGTTAGAGCCGCAAATACTATGGATGAGCTTAGGAGCCACAGGGCGTCTATCCTTACTTTCCCGGTCTCGACGCCCATGAAGAATATCAGGAGCAGCAGTGCGGCGCTCATCGGAAGATCAACGTTCACCCTGCGCTCCTTCCTGCGGAGAACGTATCCGATGATAACACCCGCAATGAGTGGGATGAAGATGTTCATGTAAAGACCTTCCTCTTAAGGTTAATAAACGTATCGAGGGGCTCGGTGGGTGTTCACGTCATCATTCGTGAGCGTTCAGCATGCTTGCTAGTCGTCATCGCCCGTAACCCGTTAAAATCACGCCCTTTTAAACCTATGCGGGCAAAGGTTTTTTTACGACAACCATTCATCATCCAAATGGTGGTTCACATGATTCGCGCATCCGAACGGGCTATGGGCATCGAATACGCCATAAGGGACGTTGTTCTCCCGGCTAGGGAGCTTGAAAAGAAGGGAATAAAGGTAATAAGGCTCAACATAGGTGATCCGGGCAAGTTTGATTTTCAGCCGCCCAAACACATGAGGGCCGCGTACTGCAAGGCCATTCAGGATGGGCACAACTACTATGGGCCGAGCGAAGGCATTCCCGAGCTGAGGGAAGCGATAGTGGAGCGCGAGAGGAAGAAGAATGGCGTTGACATAACTCCCGACGACGTCCGCGTTACCGCGGCCGTTACCGAGGCGCTGCAGTTCATATTCGGCGCCCTCCTCAACCCAGGGGACAACATCCTTGTCCCTAGTCCAAGCTATCCGCCTTACACGGGCCTCGTCAAGTTCTACGGCGGCATTGCCAACGAGTACCTCACAGTGGAGGAGAACGGCTGGCAGCCGGATATCGACGACATGAGGAAGAAAATAGACGAAAGGACAAAGGCCATAGCGGTCATTAACCCGAACAACCCAACGGGAGCGCTCTACGAGAAGAAGACGATTAAGGAGATACTCGACCTCGCCGGTGAATATGGCCTGCCCGTGATAAGCGACGAGATATACGATCTCATGACCTACGAGGGGAAGCACGTCTCTCCTGGCTCCCTCACGAAGGACGTCCCTGTAATAGTCATGAACGGTATGTCAAAGGTTTACTTCGCCACAGGGTGGCGTCTCGGCTACTTCTACTACGTTGACCCCAAGAACAGGCTCGCCGAGGTCAGAGAGGCTATAGACAAGATGGCCAGGATAAGGCTGTGCCCCAACACCCCGGCCCAGTTCGCCGCCATAGCCGGCCTGACGGGCCCGATGGACTACCTTGAGGAGTACATGGCCAAGCTTAAGGAGAGGAGGGATTACATCTACAAGCGCCTAAGTGAGATTCCGGGGATAAGCACCACCAAGCCCCAGGGAGCCTTCTACATCTTCCCGAAGATAGAGGAGCGCTCCAAGTGGAAGAGCGATAAGGACTTTGTCCTTGATGCCCTCCACGAGGCCCACGTGCTCTTCGTCCACGGTTCCGGCTTCGGAAAGGCCGGGGCATGGCACTTCAGAGCGGTCTTCCTGCCGCCGGTTGAGATACTTGAGGGGGCCATGGACAACTTCGAGGCATTTATGAGGAAGAGGCTTGGGGCTTGAAGCCCCTTCTGCCCCAGTTTTAGTTGTCACCCGCCCGAGACGACGGGGATGACTTCAACGTAGTCGTTGTCGCTGACGTTCTCGTCTTCAAGTGCGACCCTACCGTTCACCTTGGCTATGGCGCTTTCCGTGTTGAAGCCGACCTCACGGAGAACGTCTGCGACCTTGAGCCCTTTCTTCCACTCAATCTCCCTTTCTATACCCCTTCCAAGGACCTTTACCCGTATCATCGTCACCACCGGAAGGCATATCTTTTCCCTCTTTATAAACTCCACTGGCCGATGCGCTTACGCTCCTTTCGGCTGAGCGGTTGACCCGGCACCGAGCGGTGCGGAGGGCCATCACTCCTGAGGCCAGGAAACTTTTGCCAAGCAAAGCCAAACCAAGAAATTCTTCGAGTAGAAACGCACTCAAAACAAGAAACAATCACCTTTTGACAAGACTTTTGCCCTGCAAAAGTTTGTTGTGGAGCCGGGACCGGGATTTGAACCCGGGTGGAAGGGATCTGCAGTCCCTCGCCTCGCCTCTAGGCTATCCCGGCATTTGACCCGAAGAAAGATGCTGGCGCCGCGGAGGGGATTTGAACCCCTGTGGGCAACGCCCACCGGCTTAGCAGGCCGGCGCCCTACCAGGCTAGGCTACCGCGGCACTCCAATGTCCGAGTTATATGAGCCGGAGAGGGTTTTTAAGTTTTTTGGAACTTCGTCACCATTGGCAAACCATAAATACCCTCTAATGTACCTATCTCCAATGAGTGCTCCACCCTTTAACTCAAAACTCTGTGCGGTATGCAAAGGCAGGAAGCTCCTCTGCGGCAGGCCAACCTGTCCTATTCTTGAACGCTTCAGGGTAGCCCGCACCGTCGAGCAGAGGCTGAACAAACGCCACCTTTTCGGCTCTTCCCCGCCCAGCATTTTCGTTGGTGAGTATGGCTATCCCCGGGTCCGCATAGGTCCTCTTGTGCCTCCCATCGAGGGCAAGACGGACTACCTTGACAACCCCCTCAAATGGGAGAACAAGACGATTCGCGATATCCTCTACTACCGCTCGCTTCTCGTCATGGGTGAGACCAAAGCTGATATTCACGTGAGGAGGAGCGGCAGAATTTTGGGTGAGGTTCAGGAGCTGGCGATGTCGATAAGGCCGGTTGACAGCGAGATACTCCTCAAGAGAAAGCCAGTCCTCAAAGTTCTTCCAAGCGAGTTCGCGCCGCCAATAGGACCAAAGGCGGAACTCCTCGATTTTGAGCTCACCGAGAACCCGAAAATTCCACGCAGGACGGACTACGTTGTTAATGACGAGCTGAAGGCCGAGCAAGCTATAATGCGCCTGTACAACTGGGGCTTCGACGAGTACTACATCATAAGACTCCTCTCCGCTGGGCTTCTTGGGGTAGACAAAAAGCTCGTCCCGACGAGGTGGAGCATAACCGCTGTCCAGGACACGATAGGCAAGAACCTGAGGCGCGAGATTCTCCGCTACCCCGAGATAAACGACTACGAGGTCTACTTCTACCGATTCCTTGGAAACAGATACGCTGTTCTTCTGATGCCCGAGAGCTACGCCTTCGAGCTTCTGGAGGTATGGCTGAAGGGTTCCCTCTTCGGGGCTGGCGAGCCCAGCGTCATTCACGACTACGAAGACTTCCGCGGGAGGAGGGAGTACGTCAAGGAAACGGCCGGAGCGTATCACGCCGCCAGGCTGAGCGTCCTTGAGGCACTCCGCGTGAGGAGGAGACAGGCGAGGATAGTGGTCTTCCGCGAGGTCACACCGGAGTACTATGCCCCTGTTGGGGTCTGGCAGATAAGACTGGGCGTTAAAAAGGCGATGGACAACCTGGTTGGACGCTTTGAGACGCTCAACGAGGCCCTCGATGCCATAAAGCGTCGCCTTGAGCATCCATTTGAGAAATACCTTGCGAGAAGCTACATCCTCGGAAGCCTCGCGAGGCAGAAGACTTTAGACGAGTGGCTCGGAAAGAATATATACCGCCTCGGCGGAGAGAATCCCGGTGGATGACGAGCACTCCATCCCACTGAGAGATGATGACTGCACGTCAGGCCGACACCGGCTGGAGGTGATAACGTGGAGGGGGTTGATGTTATTAGGGAGCTCATGAGGATTGAGGAAAAGCTTGAGAACATAGAGAAACTCTTGACAGAGTTACTTGAGAGGGAGGAGAGCTACGCCCTGATGAAACTCTCGGAGGAATCACTAAAGGAGTTCCTCGAGAACGAGCCGGACATATACTCAGAGGAAGACCTTAGGGTGAGATACAGATGAAGGGGAAGATAGTTCTCGTGCCGTTTCCATTTACAAGTCTAAAAGGAACAAAACTCCGTCCGGCTCTTGTGCTGTTTGAAGATAGAAAAGACGTTACACTCGCCTTTATCTCCTCAAGGAGTGAGCACTATAACTCAAAAACCGACGTTCTAATTGAACAGGTTCATCCAGAGTTCCACCTAACTGGTCTCAAAGTTTCATCGTTCGTTCGACTTACAAAGATAGCAACAGTCCAAAAGGACATCCTCGTCGGTGAACTTGGGGAAATTGGACCACTTCTCAAAACGAAGATAAACCAGAAGATATGCTCTCTTCTGGGGTTTGAGCCATGAGAAAGAAGCTCGCCCTCATAAGCCTCGACGGCTGTGGGGTTTACAACCTGAAGCACATGCCCTTCCTGAGCGAGTTAGCTGAAAGCGGGAGCTTTGCCGTGGTCGATTCCATTTTCCCAACGCTGACTGACCTCGTCCACACGAGCGTCATGACGGGTGTCTGGCCCAGAGACCACGGCGTCGTCGAGAACGGCTACTACGACCGCCTCTCTGACAGAAAGGTCAACTTCTACGACTACGAGGTGGCCTTTAATCCCCACAGGGTAATTAGGGGCCCGACCATCGTTGACCTGTTGCGGCAGAAAGGTGTCAGAACCGCCAGCGTCTCCGGCTATACCATGCCCCCGTTCAGTGGAACGGACGTTAGAATCTTCCCACCCTTCTTTGCTGGTGATAGGATGTACCGCCAGCACGGTCGCGATTGGAGGAAGGACGTCTGGGTGCTGAACTCCGCCCTCTACCTCTACGAGGAGTGCAGGCCGGATTTGCTCCTCGTCCACTTCGCCTCGATAGACGGCATGAGCCATGACCATGGCCCCCTGAGTGAGGGTTCTCTAAAGGCTGTCGAGACTGTGGATACGGCCGTGAGAACCCTCTGGGAGAGACTGAAGGAAGAGTATGCATTCATAATCTTCGCCGACCACGGACAGGAAGAGGTTCACACCTGGGTGAACTTGAAAACCTACCTCAAGAAGCACGGCATCGAGACGCTACGCGTCTCCTCTGGCGGTGGGGTTCACGTTTATCTCAGAGACCCGAACCAGGCCGAGGAAGCCTTTGAAGTTCTGAGAAAGGCTCCGGGGGTCAAAGAAGTCTTTTTCCGCGATGAGCTTCCACACCTTGACACGCCCCTGAGCGGCGAGCTGATAGTCTCCGCCAAGCCTGGCTACTGGTTCTGCTCCCACAGGATGTGCAAGGGCATAAAGGGAGTGAGCCACTGGGTCAAGGGAATGCACGGCTCGATGAACGAGCCGGTAATGAAGGTTCCGATCATCCTCTGGGGCTTCGAGAGGGTGGGGCTTGACGAACCGAGCCTCATGGATATAGCACCGACGGTTTTGAAGTTTTTTGGCTTGGAAAAGCCGGGGAATATGGTGGGGCGGAGTTTGATTCTCTGAATGTTGGGTTATCATTCAGAGGGTCTAAGAATGAATTTGAGGATCTGCGCCTTATCTTTTTCAGAGTAACTGTACTCGATTTCTAAAGCTATGGGTTTCAATGCGGATTCTAGGACTCCCTTAATCTCAGATAAGCTGGGACATCCAATTTGGGCGTTATGATACCTATAATACCGTCTGGTGTGTATTGGTACGAACCATCACTTCGAAGGAGTTTAACATACCTTGTCAATGAAATGAGCTCCCGTCTTCCCCATGATTTTTCGTAGACTTCCATCTGTATCATAGAGATACCCTTAAAAAACGTTGATTTCAGGTTTTTGATACCCGCTGAGCGGTTTTTTCTGAAAAGCTTACTTATCCCAGAGTTTGTGTTGAACAGTATTATCCGCTTATTAGTTACTGCTAACCCATTGAATTTCCCTGGAGAAATATCCAGATTATTGAAGACGGAGAGGATATACTCCCCCGGCATCAGGTAGTCCCGAAGCTCCATTTCCCTCCTCCCTCCGGGTATTTATAGATTTCCCTCCTCCCGGAGGGTATAATATTGGGGAGCTTAGAGCAGTCCAAGGCGGCGAAGCTTACGCTCCTCCAGAATCCATTCTTCCTCGCGGATTTCCTTCATGATTTCCTTGGCAGATTTACCGAGCTTCAAAAGTCCCTGGAGCTCAATGTCCTCGTCAATTGGAACAAGAACGACTTCATCTCCAAAGTCGAGGATCTCAAATTTGCGCCTTTTCATTCCTGCTCTCCTATGCTCAAGCTCACTAATGACACAAAAACCTTCCGGCGAAGACACTCAAACGGGAGAACAGGAGAGAAGGAGAAAAGCCTCCAGCCCTCAGCGTGAGGACTGGGCGATCCTCTCGATCTCTTCCTTCTTGCTGTAGGCGAAGCTCTTCGGGTCCCTGTTGGCGGCGGCGATTATCTCCTCGGCGAGGGCCTGGGCGTAGCTGGTCTTGTTCCTGTAGCACTTGGCGCTCGCTCCAAGGGCGATGTTCTTCAAGGCGATGTCGAGCCTCCTGAGCGGGGAGACATCAACCGCCATGTGGTAGCGGATTCCACCGAAGGCGATGGTGGTGGTGTCCTCCCTCGGAGCGGAGTTCTCGATGGCCCTGACGAGAACCTGAATCGGGTTCTGCTTGGTTCTGCGCTCGATTATCATGAAGGCCTCCTTGACAACCTCGTAGGCCTTCATCTTCTTGCTCATGAGGGAGCGGTGCTCCCTTCTCATGAAGTGACCGCCGACCTTGTGGCCGCTGGCACCGCTGCGCATGACCTTGTTAATCAAGCGCTCAACGATGTGGACGTTGGCCTTACCGAAGGGCTTCTTGGCGTGCCTTCCATGGCTGTGCGGGAGTATGCGGGCGTCGAGGTTGATGTATGGCCTGAGTGACGGGTCGTTCACAACGACGTCCTCAACGCTCCACCTGCCCATGACCTTGAGCTCCTTCGGCTGGTAAAAGCGCTCTGTTAAAGCTTTGGCCATTCACTTCACCTCCTCGGCTTCTCCTTCCTGCCCTTGACTAGCTCCTTGAGGGAAACCCTGTTCACCTTGACGACCTTGTACCTGATTCCCGGGATGTCACCCATGGAACCGCCCTTAGGACCGCCGATTCCCTCGATGATGACCTCGTCGTGCTCGTCGATGTGGTTGATAGCTCCGTCACCGGGAGTAAATGCAGTAACGACCTTACCGTTCTTGATGAGCTGGACACGGACAGCCTTACGCATAGCCGAGTTCGGCTGCTTTGCCTCAACCGCGATCTTCTCAAGGACGATTCCCTTGGCCTGCGGAGCTCCCTCAAGCGGGTCGCTCTTCTCCTTGAGCCTGAGGACTCTCCTCTTGTACCTTATGTCACTCCAGCGGAACTTCTTTCTCTTGAGCTTGAGCTTCCTACCGGCAAACTCTCCATACGGGGCCTTCTTTCCAGGCATGATCATCACCTCAAATTATGATCACATCATGAATGCCGTGGTGTCTCTCCATCAGCTCTTTCACGAGGTTGATGTTCTGGCCGCCCCTTCCGATGGCGCGCGGCTTTTCACGCGGGCCTATATCGAGGAGGGCGACCTTTTTACCATCACGCTTCTCAGTGATGTGAACCTTTTTAACCTTAACCCCGAGGCTCTTATAAATATTCCTCAGGAACTCTTCGGGGTTCTCAGAGTGCTCTATGAGCTCAATGTCCTTTCCGAGCATGTTCTGGACGCGCTTGACGTTGGCTCCCTTCTTTCCGAGTGCCAGTCCCATCTCGCCCTTCTTGATGACGTAGATCAGCCTGTTCCTGTTGGTGTCTATGAGGCAGTCGAGGACTGTTGCCCCAGTCATGCTCTCAAAGAGGGCTATGAACTTTATCTGGTCAGTGTTGAGCTTGAGCGGCATTACTCCTTACCCCCAAGGGCCAGTATTCTGCTCTCGCCGGGGTCTATCACAGCGAGGGCCGAGACGGTGTGCGGCCTTCCGAGGAGGGTTCCGAGCTCGACGCTGGTTCCCTCAAACTCGTAAACCGGTATGCCGCTGAGCTTGGCGTAGTATTCGATGTCCTCCTTGATGTCGGGCCTGGCGTTCCTGGCGACTATAATCAGCTTGGCCCCACCAATCTTGGCGTACTGGATACTTTTTTTGGCACCCATTACTATCTTTCCTGTGTCCTGCGCCTTCCTAAGCTCGAATGCAAAGTCAACCATTAACTACACCTCCCTACTCCCTTTTCGGTCTCAGGGGGAGATTCATTGCCAGCTTAACGATTCCCGTACCGACGGGCACGGGCTGTCCGATAAGGACGTTCTCGACGACACCGTTGAGGGGGTCGACCTCGCCCCTCTCAGCAGCCTCAAAGAGGTGCTGGGTGGTGATCTCGAAAGCGGCCCTGGCAAGCACGCTGGCCTTCTCCCCAACTATACCGTGCCTGCCTATGGGCAGTATGACGCCGTCGAGCGTCATCATATCGGCGACGAGCATGATGTGCCTGACGTCGACCTCAAGACCCTGCTCGCGCATAGTGTTGACGATTTCCTCGATGATGGCGTTTCTTGCCGCCTCAATACCGAGCACCTCTGCTATTTCGTGGATGTTGTTCGTCCTGGTTCTCGTCGGATCAACGCCCGGAACCTTGAGGATCTGCTTGAAGTTGGAACCTTCGGTGTAGATGACGTACTCGTCGCCTTCCTTCCTTATGATGGTCTTCCCGACGCCCGAGAGACCCTTAAGGCGGTGCTTTTTAACCTTTTCGGCAAGTCTTCTCAGGTCGGAGAGCTTGCCAACCTTCTTAGGGCGCATTATGACCGTGTAACCGTCGACTTCAAATTCGGCACTCTTGAAGGAGCTTTCCAGCTTCTTCTGGATTCTCTCCATGTCCAGACCGGCCTTTTCGAGCCTCTCCGGGTCGATGTCGACTATAAATTCGAAGTTGAGAATGTCTATGCTGGTCTCCCTCGCGAGGTTCTCAAGGGTGGTTCCCTCAATGCGCCTCGCAACTTCTAGGGCCTTCTCCCGGTCATAGCGGTGCTTCTCGTCAAGGTAGACTGTCATAATTGGCGTTGACGGGTTCTTTCTGGCATCGACGATCTCGATGATTCTCGGCAGACCGAGGGTGACGTTAATCTCAGCGACACCCGCATAGTGGAAGGTGTTAAGGGTCATCTGCGTTGACGGCTCACCGATGGACTGGGCCGCAACCGTTCCTATCGCCTCCCCCGGCTCGATGAGAGCCCTCTGGTACTCCTTGACGGTCTCGTCTATGATGGCCTGAACCTCGGCCTTCTTGAGCTTGTACTTCTTGTTGTATTCGATGAGCTTGAGGTAAAGCTCTTCCTTAATGTTGTCGGGAAGCTCGGCCTTGTCAACCATGCTCTTGATGGTTTTTGCGGCGACCATTTACCTCACCCCTTCCCCCTCACTTTGAGCAGGGTTTTCACAATGACCCTATCAACGTCCACAGTCTTGCCTCCCCAGCTCTTCATGGGGTCTATTCCGTCCTCACCATACTTGAACTGGACAATGATTCCGGTGGGATTCCTGACCGTTCCGTCGTAGTCGACCTTGAGGTCCTGGAGCGCGTTGATGAGTCTGCGCTGCATGTAACCGCTCTGCGCCGTCCTGACCGCGGTATCAACCAGTCCCTCTCTACCACCCATGGCGTGGAAGAAGTATTCCTGCGGGGTTAGACCGCTCTTGTAGGAGTTGGTGACGAATCCCCTGGCTCTGGCCCCCAAGTCGTCAGGCTTGAAGTGGGTAAGAACCCTTCCGCGGTAGCCGCGGTAGAGGCGCTTTCCACGGATGGACTGCTGGCCGAGCATGGCAGCCATCTGGGTGATGTTGAGCATCTTGCCCCTCGCTCCGGTCTTGGCCATGATGACCGCGTGGTTGTTCATACCGAGGTAGCGCTCGGCGACCTTACCTGCGTTGTCACGCGCCTCTGCCAGAACGGCCATTATGTTGCTCTCAAGGGTCTCCTCAAGGGTCTTGCCTGGCAGCGGTTCGAGCTCGCCGTTCTTGTAAGCCTCGATGAGCCTGTTAACCCTCTCCTCAGCCTCGCGGATGATCTCCTTAATCCTATCGAGGGCCTCGCTCGGGAGGTCCTCGTCGTCTATCGCAGTGGTGAAGCCCTTGTGGGTGATGACCCATATGGCGAGCTTGGTGACCTGGTCAAGGAACTGCCTGGCCCTCTCAACACCGTACTCCCTCACTATGAGGTCAAGGAGCTTTCCGTCCTCCCTTCCGTAGGCCTTCTTGTCTATGGCACCGCTGAGGAGCTTGCCGTTGAGTATGTAGGTGAAGCCGTCGTAGGCGAGCTTTCTGACCTCTTCCTCATCGGGAATGAGCTTCTCCTCTATGAGCTTCTCAATGGCCTCGCACCTCTCGGGGTCGTCGCAGAGCTTGTTGCGGTACCATATGGTGAGGTCTTCAGGCAGGAGGAGCGAGAATATCGTCTTTCCACTCCAGAGCTCAACGCCGTTCTCGACCTTGTCCGGCTTGGGAAGCTCCTCCACGTCAACGCCCGCAAACATGAGCATCTGCTCCACTTCACTGCGCGTGAAGTATGCCCCTTCGCGCGTGAGCAGGTAGCCACCGGAGATGTGGTCCTGTATTCCAGCGATGAGCGGGCCACCGTAACGCGGCGAGATGATGTGGTTCTGAACTTCCATGAGTATCTTTGCTTCCGCCTGGGCCTCCTCCGTCTGGGGCACGTGGAGGTTCATCTCATCACCGTCGAAGTCGGCGTTGTAGGGCGGACAGACGGCGAGGTTGAGGCGGAAGGTCTTGTAGGGCATGACCCTAACGCGGTGGGCCATGATGGACATCCTGTGAAGTGAAGGCTGTCTGTTGAAGAGGACTATGTCGCCGTCGAGGAGGTGCCTCTCGACGGTCCAGCCAAGGTCGAGCTTTTCTGCGATGATCTCAAGGTTGTTCTCCATGAGGCGGATTCTCCTTCCCTCCGGGTCTATAACGTAGTTGGCGCCTGGATACTTCTCGGGACCGTTGAGAACCATCTTCTTGAGCTTCTCAAAGTTGAACTCGGTGACCTTCTCGGGAACGGTGAGCTCCATGGCTACAGCTATTGGAACGCCGACCTCGTTGATGCTTATCATCGGGTCGGGACTGATGACGGTTCTCGCTGAGAAGTTGACACGCTTACCGCTGAGGTTTCCTCTGAATCTTCCCTCCTTGCCCTTGAGTCTCTGAGCGAGGGTCTTGAGGGGCCTTCCGCTCTTGTGCTTGGCCGGCGGGATTCCCGAGGTCTCGTTGTTGATGTAGGTGGTAACGTGGTACTGGAGGAGGTCCCAGAGGTCTTCGATGATAAGCTGTGGCGCGCCTGCCTCGATGTTGCTCTTAAGGCGGTTGTTGATGCGGATAATATCGACGAGCTTGTGGGTGAGGTCGTCCTCAGCGCGAATACCGCTCTCCAGGGTGATTGACGGTCTCATTGTAACCGGCGGAACCGGAAGGACCGTGAGGACCATCCACTCTGGCCTGGCCTTCTCAGGGTGCAGGCCGAGGAGATGGAGGTCTTTGTCGGGTATCTTCTCAAGCCTGTCTCTAACTTCGCTCGGCATCATCCTGTGCTTGTACTCGTTGCCCTCTTCGTCCTTCCTGAGCTCCCAGTAGATGGTCGGCCTCTCGAACTTAATCGGGAACTGAGGAGCCCCACAGTGCGGGCAGACCATTCTCTCCTTGGCCTTCTTGTGTATCTCCTTGATGAGCCTGTCCTTGGCCTTCTTCCTGTCGCCCATGACCTCGAACTTGTGGGTGTACTCCTCTATCTCCTCGTCGGTGAGCTTTATCCTCCCGCACTCGCGGCAGGTGCTCTCCAGAACGCGGTGGATCGTTTTGGCGAAACCGACGTGGATTATCGGTCTGGCGAGTTCAACGTGACCGAAGTGGCCGGGACAGTCCCCGGCTCTCGCTCCGCAGGTCTCACAGCGCAGTCCGGGGTCAATGACACCGAGCCTCTTGTCCATGAGGCCGCCCTCAATGGGGTAACCGTCATCGTCGTACGTGTCGGGGACGCTTATCTCGGCCGCGCTCATCTTTCTGATTTCCTGGGGTGAGAGGATTCCGAACTCAATACTCCCGATGACCTTTTTCATCGACTGCATGGCGATCACACCCTATCAACTATGTTGAGAGACGGCCTTATTCCCATCGCCTTCAGCTCGTCCAGCAGTAGCTTGAAGGCGTAGCTCATCTCCACCTTGCTTATCTTCTCTTCCTCTCCGCAGACAGGGCAGTAGACCTTTCCTCTGCGCTTGTCTTCGAGTGCCAGATGTCCACAGCTCTCGCAGACCCATACCTCGGTCTTATCGCTCTCCTCCAAAAGGCGCTCTATGAGCAGCATCGCGGCGCCGTGACCGATGAGGACGTCACGCTCCATCTCACCGAACCTGAGACCACCTTCCCTTGCCCTTCCCTCGGTCGGCTGCTTGGTGAGAACCTGCACCGGACCCCTTGAGCGCGCGTGCATCTTGTCGGCGACCATGTGGTGGAGCCTCTGGTAGTAGATGACGCCGACGAATATATCCGCCTCAAGGCGCCTTCCGGTTATGCCGTCGTACATGACTTCCCTTCCGCTGTGCTTGAATCCAAGCTCCTCCAGCTCCTTCCTGAGCCTTTCCTCAGGCTCTCCAATGAATGCTGTGCCGTCAACTCTTCTTCCCTTGAGCGAGGCAACCTTTCCGCCTATGGCCTCGATGAGCTGTCCAACGGTCATACGGCTCGGGATACCGTGCGGGTTGACTATGAGGTCTGGGACGATTCCGCTCTCGGTCCAGGGCATGTCCTCCTGTGGGACGATTAGACCGATGACACCCTTTTGTCCGTGCCTTGATGCGAACTTGTCTCCGAACTCGGGGATGCGGAGATCCCTGACGGTTATCTTGACGAGCTTGGTTCCGTCGCCGGTTTCGGTGATGATGACCTTGTCTACTATGCCCCTCTCGCTTGGCCTCACAGCAACGCTGGTTTCACGCCTCTCCTGGAGGATTATGCCTCCGAGGCCGCTCTGCTCCTCAAGGAACCTCGGCGGTGATGTTCTTCCAACGAGGACGTCTTTACCCTCAACCTTTGACTCGGGGAAGATTATACCGTCCTCATCGAGGTGCCTGTAGTACTTCTCACCGAGATAGCCTTGTATGGTTGGGTCAGGGACCTCGAAGCGGTCGGTCTGACCGCCCAAATACCTCTTCTCCTCGGCCTCGTAGGTTCTGAAGAAGGTTGAGCGAGCAAGACCGCGCTCTATCGAGGCCTTGTTCATGATGACTGCATCTTCCATGTTGTATCCTGAGTAGCTGAGGACAGCAACGACGAAGTTCTGACCGGCAGGTCTCTCCTCAAAACCGACGGCCTTCATTATCCTCGAGTTGACGAGCGGAACCTGCGGGTAGTGCATGAGGTGACCGCGGGTGTCAACGCGGATCCTGAAGTTTGCCCAGCCGAGACCTAGGCTCTGCTTGGCCATACCGGCACCGTAGGTGTTACGCGGAGCGGCGTTGTGCTCAGGATACGGAACGAGTGAGGCAGGGATACCGAGTATTGCCGCGGGCATGAGCTCAAGGTGGGTGTGCTCCTCGGTAACTTCCCACGGCCATGTCGCGACGTAGGCGTTCTCCTCCTCTTCGGCGTCGAGGTACTCTATAACACCCATCTTGACGAGGTCGCTCCAGTTTAGGGTGCCGTTCTTTATTCCTTCGATGTGATCCTTGGTGAGCTTTGGCTTGCCTTTTTCAACTATGATGAGCGGTCTTCTAACCCTGCCGTCGTCGCTGTTGACGTATATCTCCCTAACCTCCTCGTCCTGGTAGAGGGCAACGTTGATTGCGTCGCTTATTCTTCCGCTTCTCCTGTCGGTTCTTATTCTGTTCACGAGGCTTTCTCCGTCCTCAACGGTTCCGATGAGAACACCGTTTAGGTAGACACGCCAGAGGTTTGGATTCGGCCTCTGTTCCTCTATCGGGATAACCCCAAGCCTGTTGAGATACTCCCTGGCTTCTTCCTCGGGGATTCCTGTGGTTATCTGGGCCATCAGGGCGAGGTTCTTGACGAGACCACAGTTCGGACCTTCCGGAGTCTCCGTCGGGCATATCCTACCCCAGTGGGTTCCGTGCAAATCACGAGCCTCGAAGTGGGGCTGGTCCCTGCTGAGCGGGGAAGTAACGCGCCTGAGGTGGGAGAGGGTCGACATATAGTTGGTTCTGTCGAGAAGCTGGCTCACACCTGTTCTTCCACCCGGCCAGGCACCGGTCGCTAAAGCGTGCTCAATCCTCTCGCTGAGAACGTCGGGCCTTATCGAGTTCCTCACAAACCTCTGGATGTTCTCGAAGGTGTAGCGCTCACCCTTTCTCTGGTAGGTCTTGGTCATCTGGTACTGCATGTCCTTAACGAGCTGGCCGAAGGCGACGCGGAAGAGGTCCCTGAGAAGGTCTCCAGCGAGCTTGAGCCTCTTGTTTGCGTAGTGGTCCTTGTCGTCCTCACCGCGGAGGCCGAGGGAAAGCTCCAGAACCTTGAGGGCCATCATGCCGAGGTAGTATGCCTTGGCGCGCCTGTCCTTCTCTTCAACGCCCATGTGGGGCAGGAGGTTGTTGTCTATGATGTGCTGGGCCCTCCTGAGCCTGTACTCCTTTGGCTGGCCGGGGAGGGCAAGCTTGCCTATGTAGTCGAGAGCGTCCTCTTGGCTGGTTATGTCGCTCGCGTCCTCAAGGTTGTCGAAGAGAACCTGCTGGATGCGCGGGTCGTCGCTCACAGCCTCGACTATCTCCTTATCGCTGAGAATACCAAGAGCGCGCATGACGTAGACGAATTTAACCGGCCTGGGAACGTTTGGAATGTTGACGTAGAGAATTCCATCCTTTCTCCTCTCGACGGTGATTAGAGCCCTGTACCCGTGCCTGTAGGAGAAACACTTGGCTATCACCCTGTTCTGCCTCTGGTCCCTCTCAACAAGGGTCTTGTTCGGGGCGAGGTCTTCGATAGAGACGATGACCCTCTCGGAACCGTTGATGATAAAGTACCCTCCCGGATCCTTCGGGTCCTCGCCGAGTTTTATAAGCTCCTCGTCGCTGAGGCCGTAAAGCCTGCACGCCTTGGACTTGAGCATTATCGGGAGCTCACCTATGCGCACCTCAACGGCTTCCTGGGCGATGCCGTTAACGACGGGAATGAGCTCAAGATAAAGCGGAGCAGAATAGGTCAGGTTTCTGATCCTCGCGTCCATCGGGTAGAGGGGCTTTCTCTGCCCTTGGGCTTCCTGGAATTCGGGCTCGCCGAGGCGAACCTTTCCAAACCTAACCTCAAAATCGGGAATGTCCGGCTTGATGCCGCCGAACTCGTCTATGACCTTCTGCATCCCGTAGTCGATGAAGGCGTTGTAAGAGTCAAGGTGCTGTCTGACGAGTCCTTTCTCCTTCCAGTACGCTTCCATAACGAGCCAGAGGTCGTCAGGAGTAACGTCCACAACGGTCGGTCCTCTCGATGCCATAATCTCACCTCGCAGAATCAGTCCTCAACCACCAGGCGGTAGTAGTAATAGTAGCCCGCCGTCGGGCTCTTCCTCTTGATCTCAAGAACGTCCCCGGGCTTTGCGCCGAGAGCAACAACAGCAGGGTCTGAAGCCTTGATCTGCGGAAGCTGGGAAATGCGGATTCTGTACTTCTTGAGGAGTTCCTCTTTCTCCTCCTCACTGAGTATCCTGTGTTCAGGAACCAGCTCGTGAGTGAATATATCAAATTCTTTTTTCGCCGCCACCGAGAATTGCCCCCTTAACATTTTTTAAGAACGATTATCACTACCTCCCACCTGCGGGTTTCGGTATATAAGCTTTTCGAGTGATAACTCGCCCGTAGGGGTTTATATCGGTTGCGTAAAGTTTAAGAACCGTTTTCCATGCCGAAAAGCTACGCTGATGCACTTTTATGTTCACCGTTACTGGGAAAGACTTATAAAGGCTCGGCACGGGTTCGATGTTCAAACTTCCGGGAAAACGGCCAAACGGCCAAAATTTATTGGAGGTCTGGCATTATTAGCGGCAAAATATTGGCATCATGCTCACTTTTTACGCGTATTAATTGACATATCCAATTAAAACACGGCCAAAATTGGTCAATTTTTGGCAAGAAATGGGGGGCGTTTGAGGCTTTAAATCTGGAGTTTGCTCTTAAAATTGGGTATTTGGTGGAGTAATCCGATTTCGCGATTTAACGTGGGCAAACAAGCTTTATCTTGCCTTCATGGGTGTTACCGCTTTAATGAAGTTTACTCCTAAAAACAACAAGTTCAAGAGGTTCCACTTTTTGTTCCGGCGTTCTTTGGACGCCTTTGGGGTGAGACAATACAAGATTGGTAGTTGGGGATTAAACCCACTCAAGAACCAGCCATTTTAGAGTTGACATGCAAGCCTTGATCAAACTTCGCGAAGCAAGCTTTTAGAAAAAGCTTGACCAAAAAGTTTGTGATTCCTTTGAGCTTGCCCTTGACTTGGATTTTCTCATCATAATGAGCTCTATTTCTGCCGGGGATTCACCAAGCAAAAAGTAGTTTTTGATTGGTTCGTTTATTTTTAGCGCTCCTGAGGAGCGCGGATTAGAGTGAACCCACTTAAAAAGCCCATTAACTTTGAATTCCCTTACAACAACGCCAATTAAACCTAAAAAATCCTTAGTGGGAAGCAATTCAAAGAAGAATCACGAACTTTGATCAAACTTTTGCTTGGCAAAAGTTTGTTTTCTGGTGGGCCCGGGGGGCTTTGAACCCCCGACCACGCGGTTATGAGCCGCGCGCTCTGACCAGGCTGAGCTACGGGCCCACGAATGGCGCCGCCGCCCGGACTCGAACCGGGGACCGCCGGATTAACAGTCCGGCGCTCTACCGACTAAGCTACGGCGGCACGACCCAATGTAGGGAATACAGGGGGGATTTATAAAACTTACGGTGATGTCAAGCTGGAGAGAAAACTTTATATTCTACACCAGCCCTCATAAAACCGTGCCCCGGTAGCCTAGCCTGGCGGGGCGGCGGACTTGTAATCCGCCGGTCGCGGGTTCAAATCCCGCCCGGGGCTCCACATTGCACTTCTTCAGCTCTCATCTGGGAGCTGGCTTACATAGACCGGCCACGTTCTGTAACCATCCTGGATGTAGACCTCAAGAACATCCGCTCCGGCGTACCTAACTTCCCTCACGATTAGCTTCTTTCCACTTCTCCCCCTGAGGATATCCTCGTGAACGTCCCTTGGAAGCTCCTCTGTGACCGGAAGGATTCCTCCTTTCACGTACACCCCCTCAAGCCGGCCGTCTTTGAAGAGAAACCCCCTCACGGGCACCTCATATTCATCAATGATGTCCTCATAATGGACGGCTCCATACTTCCCAAGGATTTTGTCCATCTTCATCACCCATATGTAATTTTTCTATTACATATTGATCAGAGAGGGCCTTTATTAACTTTTTGGTGCATATATGAGCAATAGTGACCAAAAAGTGGTAGAAAAGAATTGTTAAGAATGGATATAAGGGCCGCGTCCCTTAGATATCGACCTCACCCTTTTCCCTGAGCTCTCTGTACATGCGCCAGGTTATTATCGGCCTCTTTGCTGCCAGAACGTCGTCCACCCTCTTCACCGCCGTGCTGTGGGGTGCGTTCTTGACGACCTCCGGGTTGCTGTAGGCTTCCTCACTTATCCTCTTCAAAGCCTCGACGTACGCGTCGAGTTCCTCTTTGCTGACGGTCTCGGTGGGCTCTATCATTAGAGCCTCATGGACTATCAGCGGGAAGTATATGGTCGGAGCGTGCAGTCCAAAGTCGAGGAGCCTCTTCGCCACGTCAAGGGCCTTGACTCCCGTTTCCTTCTTCATAGGCTCGGCGCTGAACACCACCTCATGCTTCCTGAGCTCCTTGTGGGGCAGCCCGTAGCCCTTAGTTCCCTTCAGCTTCTGGGTGAGGTAGTTGGCGTTGAGAACCGCTATTTCGCTGACCTCCTTAAGGCCATCCCTTCCCATTATCTTGAGGTACGTGAGGGCCCTGACGATAACCGCGAAGTTGCCGTAGAGCTCCTTCACCTTACCTATGCTCTTGGGCACGTCGTAGTCGAGGTAGTAGCCGCGCTCCTCATCGTAGCCGACAAGAGGGACTGGCAGGTAGTCCTTGAGGAAGTCCTTGACTCCGACGGGCCCGCTTCCAGGGCCGCCGCCACCGTGCGGTGTCGAGAAGGTCTTGTGGAGGTTCAGGTGGACCACATCAAAGCCCATGTCGCCGGGTCTGACCTTTCCGAGAACCGCGTTGAGGTTTGCCCCGTCGTAGTAGAGCAGACCACCGGCCCTGTGGACTATCTTCGCTATCTCAAGTATCTCGTCCTCGAAGATGCCGAGGGTGTTGGGGTTCGTGAGCATTAAACCTGCGGTTCTCTCGCTCACCGCGTTCTCAAGGGCTTCCAGATCGACGGTTCCGTTCTCGTTGGAGGGTATCTCAATGACCTTGAAGCCCGCCATTGCTGCACTGGCTGGATTCGTTCCATGGGCGGAATCAGGTACAAGCATCTCCGTCCTCTGCGTTTCACCCCGGTCGAGGTGGTAGGCGCGGATTATCATGACACCTGTGAACTCTCCGTTGGCACCGGCAGCGGGCTGAAGGGTGAAGCGGTCCATCCCGGTGATTTCCTTGAGCCACTGTTCAAGCTCCCACATTATCTTGAGAGCTCCCTGGACGGTTCTCTCGTCTTGGTACGGGTGGACGTAGGCGACGCCCGGATGGGCGGCAATCTCCTCGTTTATCTTGGGGTTGTACTTCATGGTGCACGAGCCGAGCGGGTAGATGCCGTTGTCGACGCCGTAGTTCATCTCGCTCAGGCGGGTGTAGTGTTTGACGACCTCTGGCTCGCTCAGCTCGGGAAGGTTGAGCGGGCTCTTCCTCCTCAGCTTTTCAGGGATTTCAACGCTGACGTCCTCAATCGGCTTCGGCATGGTGTAGCCGATCCTCCCCTCGCGGGAGAGTTCGAAGATGAGCGGTTCGCCCCATTTAGCCTGGCGGAACATTCAGGCCACCTCCTTGAGGGCATCTATCAGTGCATCGACCCATTCTTTTCTCGTCGTTTCTGTTGCGGCAAAGAGGGCGCTCTCTCCCAGCTCTGGGAAGTGCTTCCCTATGTAGTAGCCGCCGTGGATGTTCCTCTCAAGAAGGCCCTCATGTATCTCACTATAGGGCTTTTCGAACCTCACAAGGACGTCCTTGAAGTTAATTCCACCGAAGGGTATCTCAGCGACCTCTGAAAGCTTCTTCTTGAGGTAGGCGGTGTTCTTGAGTATGACCTCTCCAAGCTCCCTCAGTCCCCTCGGCCCGAGGGTGGCCAGGTGAATCGCGGCCGCAACGGCCACCAACGCTTCGTTCGAGCAGATGTTTGAGGTGGCCTTTGCGCGCCTTATGTGTTGCTCCCTCGTCTGGAGCGTCATGACGAAGGCCCTCCTTCCCTCGGCGTCTTTGGTCATTCCGATTATCCTTCCAGGCATCTGACGGATAAGCTTCCTGTCGTTCCTCGTCGCAAAGATGCCGGCCCTCGGTCCGCCAAAGTTCATCGGGCTGCCGAAGTAAGCGGCCTCTCCGACGACTATGTCAGCACCGAGCTCTCCGGGAGCCTCGACAATCCCGAGTATCGTTGGGTCAACCCCCACCACAAAGAGCGCCCCCGCGTCGTGGGCGATCTCCCCGACTTCCTCGATGTTTTCCTCAAGTATGCCGAAGAAGTTTGGAAGCTCTATGTAGACACCCGCGGCGCTATCAACCTCTTCCTTGAGCTTCTCAAGGTCGAGCTGGCCGCTTTCGTCCCAGGGTATCTCCACTACCTCAAGGCCCGGACCGGCGGCGTAGGTTTCGAGGACTCTCTTCTTCTCCGGGCTGAGGTGCTTCGGCACCACGAACTTGTTCTTCCGGGTTACCCTTGCGCTCATCAAAGCCGCCTCTGCCATAGCGGTTCCCCAGTCGTACATTGAGGCGTTTACTATCGGTAGCCCGACGAGTTCTGCGATTAGGCTCTGGTACTCAAAGAGCGCCTGGAGCATGCCCTGGCTTATCTCCGGCTGGTAGGGTGTGTAGGACGTAAGGAACTCGCTCCTTTCGATAAGGTACTTAACGTGCGCCGGGACGTAGTGGAAGTAGGTTCCGGCACCGAGGAAGCTGGGCGTATCAAGGATGGTTTTATTCTTGGAGAGGACTTCGCTGAGCTCAAGAAAGACTTCGTACTCACTCTTTCCATCGGGGAGATTGAACTCTTTAACCATCCCTCGGGGAACATCCGAGAACAGGCTTTCGATGGAGGACAGTCCAATTTCCTTCAGCATCTCCTCCCTATTTGCGGAGTTAGGGATGTAGTGCTTGCCCATACTTATCACCCTCTGAACTTTAAAATGTTCGTTGAAATTTAGGCCCCCGGCAATATATGCTTTGTGCCCGAGGATACCTCAAAAAAGAACGTTTTCACGACGATGGCTGGATCATAAATAGAAAATGAAATGGAAAAGGATCAGCCAGTAACGCCAACGTCCTCGAAGAACTTCTCCATAAGGCCCGCGAGCAGTCTGATGTTGTACTGCATGGTCTCATAAACCGCCCACTGGACCTTGCTGTACTCCCTGCCGTCGAGGGTTCTGAAACCGCTCGGTGAGTTGACGTCGAAGTTCGCATGGAGCTCGATGTTCCTTATCGCCCACCCGTCCACGTCGCTGTCAAGCCAGGCAGTACTGTCAACGTGTGTGTAGATGTAAACGGTATCCCCGGGAACGGTGACCCTGGTATCAACGAGCGGGTTCGGATCCTGGGCATACCTGGCAATGAGGTTCCAGTTCTTATCGTATATCTCTACGTAGCCGAGGGTCTTGAAGTAGGCGTTCTGCATGTCGATGTCCTTGAAGACTATGGTTATCGAGCTGGCACCCTTGAACTCAAGCTTGAGGACGCTCCGGTCTCCCTTCCTGAGGGTTCTTGTCCAGAAGTAGCTTCCGAGGTGACCCCACTCGCTCCATAGGTTTATGTCTTTGCCCGTGGCGTAGAGCATGTATCTCCACGAGTTGTGTGCAGCGAGATCGGCGTACGCCCAGGCGACACCGTTGGAGAGGCTCATGTGTCCGTTCTCGTTGTCCGTGAGGTATATGTCGTAGCCCTGAATAAATCTGGACTTCTCCTGGGGTATCTGCCACCACTTTATCGGTGTGAGGTCGAGCGGGACGCGGTTGTTCAGAATGTCATCCGCAACTGTCGGTGAGATTTGGTTCTCAACGAAGTCGTGGGCGTTCTCAACGTACTTCTCCTGCTCAAGGTCTTCGAAGAGGTGCGGCGTCTGGTGCCCTATGAGCATGCCCTGGTCTTCGATTATGTGGAGTGCCCTGCCGAGGTAATACATCGCTCCTGTCCTGTCGCCCTGCTTCCAGAGCTGTACCGCCTTTTCATAGAGCCTCTGGGCCATGTCTGCCGCAGATGTGTCAGGATCCCCAAGGAGGGCCACAGTAAACAGCTCGGCGTGGTCCATGGGGTCAAGGAAGTGGTACTGGCTCTGTATGGTGTACGTCTTGCCCCCGATGTCTATGCTTCCGCCTGTCCAGTCCTCGTCGTACGCACCGTAAAGGAGCTGATCCTTGTACTGCATCAGTATGCTTCCGAGGGCTGGGTTGTCCTTGTAGACGGCCTCGATTGCCTTGTACGTCAGCTTCTGGTGGACGTTCATCGGATCGTCCATCGTTGGGCCGTTTGTCGGCCATGCTGAGACCAGTCCAGACACGGCCAAAAGCGCTATTATCAGGGACAGAACCTTCTTCATTTTATCCCCCTCCAAACAGATGGCAGATTTCTCTGAGGTTAAAAGAAGTTAAAACTCTTTCGAGTTACCGGAGTTACAAAGTATACCCCATTTGAGTCGGAAGGTGTTGTCTGAAGCGGTGGCATTTAGCCCGATGTGGTGTTTGTGGCCCAAGAAAAGATGCCCCATAAAAGCAAAGCTTAAAGGCCACGCCATCCACCACGCTGGAGGGGGACATCATGATAATAGCCTTCGACTTCGATGGGACACTGGCCGACACATACTCGTGCATAGAGGAGGCATTTGTGAAAGCTTTGGAGAGACGCTGTCCATGGCTGCCCTTCAAGGGGCTCTGGGCCAAGTTGCTCACCAAAATTGAGAACTACTTTGAGAGGCCGACCTTTGGAAGCCATAAGAAGAAGTCAAAGCCCCCCTTCTTCCTGAGGACTCAGTTCTTTGAGACCTGGTTTGAGGAGAGAGCAAAGCTAACCAAACCACTCGATGATGCCCCCGAACTTCTCAAACGGCTCAAAGGGGAGGGCCACATAGTAATTTCCTTCTCGGCCGAGGACTTCATAGACGGTATGAAGGTTAGAAGGCTTAAGGAGATGGGCATCTACGACCTTTTCGACGACGTTATAGTTTTCGGACGCGAGATGACGATAGACGAGGCCTTCAGGAAGGTTCGGGAGAGGTACGGGGACGAGATATTTGTATGGGTTGACGACAAGCCCTGGCGATTCATAGGGCACGGCGACGAAAACACCGAATACGTCTGGTACTACTTCCCCTTCAGTGCCAAGTTCGTTGAGAAGAACCGCGAGAGGCTAGCCTTAATACCGCACCTCCATGTGATACGCGACCTGTGGAGCATATTCGACGTGATAGAGAGAATAAGACAGGAACGCTCACCCTGAGTCCGCGTTGGTGTACTCAAGCGTGTCCTCAATGAACTCGTCGTATGTCTCGCCATCCACCTCTTCAAGCTCTACCGTAAACTCCCTACCCAGCGCCCACCTTATGGCTACTTCTCCCCTGTCCGTTTCGGCCACTATCAGGCCGAAGGGCAGGTCGCCGGCCCAGTGATGTTTTGAAAACCCAATGGAAAAACCCCGCTTTTCAAGCTCTCCGAGTACGAGCTGATAAGTTTTAGCCGGCCCGTGAGGACTCCTTGCAAAACCAATATAGGGCATTCTTACTCACCACTGTCCACTTAATGGACAGATTTAAAACCTTTTCGGTTGTCCTAACAAAGTTTAAAAGCCGGAGGTCGAACTCCAACACATGAGGCCCACACCGCTTCCGGGAAAGGCACTGAAACTCGGAAATACCCTGGTCATAGCCGACCTTCATCTGGGCTACGAGGTCAGCATGGCAAGGGAGGGCTTTTATCTTCCCCGGGTGTTCAGAGAGGTCGTTGGGAGGCTGAAATCTCTCATAGAGCGAGAAAAACCGAGGGTTCTTGTTGTGGACGGCGATCTGAAGCACTCCTTTGTGCCCGAATGGAGGGAGAGAGAAGAGCTGAAGGCGTTCGTTGGGGAGGTACTGCCTCTGGTAAGTGAACTTGTCTTGGTGAGAGGAAACCACGACGTCGGAACTCTCTGGCTCAGGGAACTGGGTGTTGAGGTCGTTGATGAACTTGAATTGGGAAGTTGGAAGCTAGTCCACGGCCATAAACTCGTCGAGGGGGAGCGCTTCATCATAGGGCATGAACACCCGGCAATACGGCTCCGGGATGAGGTGGGGGCGCTGGTTAAGGTTCCCACCTTTCTGATGGGTGAGGAGCTTATAGTACTTCCCGCATTCAGCCCCTGGGCGTATGGAAACGATGTGCTCAGGGAGATAGTCTCACCTTTCCTCCGCGAGTATGACCTGTCTGATGCCAAGGTTCTTGTTCCTCTGGAGGACGAACTCCTGGACTTCGGCCGGCTGGGTGATCTGGGCAGGGTTTTGAGTTCACTTTGATGCCAACCTTTTAATACCCGGAGCTGAACTATTCTCGGGTGATGGAATGAGAAAGGAATACCTGGGAATCATCGGTGTGCTGCTCGTTCTCACGGTTCTTGTGTCCGGGTGCATCTCCTCGGGGGGTAACACTCCGACAACAACCACAGCCCAAAACCTACCTTTTACAAAGGATCAGCTTGAAAGCGCAGTTGCAGGAATAAAAAGCTATGAATATGTTATGTACGTTAAAACGTACAACGGAACTAAACTTGTAGCAACGCTCTATTCCAGGGTCTCCTTGGACAGAGAGGCCGGCATGAAATCCTCGATCACCATAGCAAACAAGACTGGAAAGCTGGCCTATGCCCTCTACTACTACACAACTAAAGCTGGCTTTGTAACACTAACCAACAGGAGTGGTCTGATAGACTGGCAGTTCTCGTGCTATGAGAATGGAAATGAACCCAAAGTGAACTCAACCCTTCTTGATAACCTCTGGAAGGACTTTCCCCTTGAAAATACAACGCTCACAACTGAGGGAGACTATTATATCCTCACAGTTAACCACACCCTCTGGAGTGAAGCGAGGAATGAAAAGGACTACAGCGGTACCGTGACAATAAAGCTGACCAAAAACCTCATCCCCGTTGAGATACTCCAGAAGGCATACTACAGGAAAGACAACGAACGCTGGGTTGACGAGATTAAAATAGAGATAACCAGCGTTAATTCGACCTCTGTAAAGCCTCCCCAGCCTCTCGTGGATTACCTGCAAGGTCAGGGACTCGACATAGGGGAGCTTCTTGGCAAATGCTAAACCTTTAAATTTTCAAGCCCCCAATTTTCTTTTGGTGAAGTGACGTATGGACTTCCTAAGCGCAATAGTGTTCTTTGCATACGCTCCCGCTCTGGTGATACTCTGGTACTTCTATCACGCCGATAAGTACGAGCCGGAACCGAGAAAGTACGTGGTAGGGACGTTTATACTCGGGGGGACACTCTCCGTTGGAATCGCCTACATCTTAGAGAGTGTTCTTACCATCGGAGGCATCGTGCAACCGGTTCTTCCGCTGACCGCGTTTTACGTTGCCCTTGTGGCGGGGATCGTTGAGGAGCCCGCCAAGGCGCTGGCAATAAGGTGGCCATTCAAAGCGGGCCAGATGGACGGCATAATGGACGGCCTTGTTTACGGCGTCGCGGCTGGTCTGGGATTTGCAGCAACCGAGAACTTTCTCTACGGCCTGGGATACGGTGTTTCGGTAACCATTGTTAGGGCGTTCCTTACCCCATTCGCCCACGGTGCCTGGAGTGCGGTCATAGGCGTCGGCTACGGGATGAAGGCTGAGGGCAAAGTGACCTCCGTCAGGCCCTATTTCCTCCTCGCGATGCTCCTCCACTTCATCTGGGACTACTACGCCTTCCTGAGCCGAGAGGTGCCTGCGTACAACATAATCCTGATACTGCTGATACTCGTGAACCTCGCCATACTCCGATACTTCATGATAATGGGCCAGGCAGAGGACGTTGGCAGGCTGTGGTACTACTGGTTCAAGAGGAGGGATGGAATGTGAAACTTAAAGAGGCTCTGTTTGAGGCAAGGCCCTACGTGGAGTACTATGAGAGGCTGGAAAATCTCGTGAAACGCCTCTGGGAGGAATCCACGGATGAGGCAAATTTTCTTCGGCTCCTTAACGAGGAGATAGAGCGCGCGGAAGAGCCATTTAGGACAGACCTCAGGATATTCCTCCAGAAGTTCGAGGCACTTTGAGCTTTCCACTTTTTGCTAACTTTTCTCAGTAGTTTGCAAAATCTGAATAGAAAAAGTATTTAAACCTATTCATGGATATTATGGTGAGACTATGGGAGGTAGTACCATGAGGCGGATCATGGCGCTTTTGCTGGTTGGTCTCGTAGTACTGGCAAGTGGATGCATCGGCGATGGTGTCGGACTGACCAAGGAGAAGATTTTGAACGCCATTGATAACATTGAGACTGCCAGGTACGACCAGAACTTCTCTATGACCATGCACTTCACGGAGCCGATAACCAACAGGACGGTCAACATAACGATGTCCGGCCGTGTTATCGGGATGTTCAACAAAACCAGTGGCCTTGAAACAGGAAACATGACCATGAACATGCACACGATGGGGATGAACATCACCTTTACCTGGCCGTACTTTGTCAACGGAACCCTCGTGTACCTCAAAGTTGATGGAAAATGGTACAACGTCCCCAACAATAATGACATCTCCACCCAGGCGAAGGGCTCGCTTAACGTTGACTACATCGAGAACCTCCTTAAGATGAAGAACGTGACCATTAAGACGCTGGCAGATGGCTATGCCTTCCGCGTCAACGTTACCTTCTGGGAGTTCGTTAACGCCACCAACCAGACCGGCTACCTCAACGAGGCCTGGGGCAACCTCCCTGGCAACGTCACCGTGGACACAAAATCCGGTTGGGTTGAGGTTCACCTCCGGGACGATGGGACTCCCGTATTCATAGAGACGTACATGGACGTCGTGATGACGATGACGGGGATCTCTGAGAAACCTGTGGAAGTCCACATGACGGTTCATGATGAGGTCAAGCTCTCGGAGGTAAACAAGCCGGTACACATAGTGGCGCCCAATGGAATAGAGAACGCCAGTGACTTTGATGAAATGTTCTGGTGAGGAATTCCACCGCTAGTTCTCCCCTTTTTTATGTTTGTCCTTGAAAACCCACCACATAAGGAAGAGGACTCCCAGCACAGTGCCCCATGTTGCCAGGGAGCCCGAGAGCTCGTGAAAGCTTTCAGGTGTGTACGCGGGCCCCGCCTGCACCATGATGTTCAGCTCCGCCCACAGCCTCGTCTCGTTTTCGATTTCTTCGATCCTCTCACTGTTGCCCTCCATAGTTCTAGTGAGAATTTCTTTGCTCTCAGGGGAGAGTTCATTCAGGTGGGCGGATATTATTCCGTTCTCCATTTCGAACCTGGAAATCCACTTGGCGCAGAAATCGGAGTTGTTGTGATACGCCACCACCCATCCGTTTTTCTGGCCCTTTTTCACAATCCTGTCAACATCCCTGAGTGCAACCCTGCCCCTCATGGATATGAACCTCTCACCATGCCTTGAAACGGCCACCCTTATTCTCTCCTCCCCAAGAAACTCCTCCAGCCCTGCGGCGTCCTCCCGGCTCTTCACCGTAACGTATATGTTCACAATGTTGCAGAGCCCACCCCAGGAGGCGTTTTCTCCCCTTATCCCCTCAAGTTCGTCCATACTGGCGACCTGTTCACTGACCAGAGACGTCTCCCTGTAGTAGATGCCGAGGAATATTGAGCCCAGGAGTATGAAAATCATGAACGGAGCCATCGCGAGCATCAGGCCCCTCTTTCCCTCCATACCATCACCAGCCCAGCAATTCCCGTGAGAATGACACCCGTCCACAGGGTCCCCATCAGGGGTGCGTTGCTCTCCGTCTTTACCGGGTACGTCAGTATGACGTGGGCAAACGTTGCGTTGCAGATCTGCCCTTTCTGTCTCAATCCCAGAAGCCCTTCCAGCTCGATGGTGCGGTTGTGGATGAACTCCCTCTCCATAGGGTCGTCAATCAGGCCTTCCAGCTCCCTGTAGGCTTCCAGCTCCTTTTCCAGCCGGTTCCGGTCGAGTTTGACAGGTTTTGATTCAACCTTTCCCCAGGGCCGGCATGTGTTCGGAAGGGCTGAGTAAAACTCGCTCTTGTTGAAGACCACGGCATCGGTTTCGTCGTAGCCGTTGGTGAACTCTATCGAGAAGTGTGGAAACCCATCGAGAGCCGTTATGGTTCTGTTCAGCTCCCAATCGGAGCGGATGTGGCACGTGACGATAACCCTTTCGGCCGGTTCGCAGAGGTATGGTTTTGTTACGTTGTGCTTCTCAAGCTCCTCCGTGAACTCCTCAAGGTTGGAATCTATTGTCAGTCGTGGAGGGGGAACGTACCTCACCGGCGGTACCATTGCAGATGCCAGCATTAGGGCAATGGCCATGAGAATTAGAAGCGGACCCCACCGCATACCTCCACCATATAGAGTAAAGGAAAGAGCCTTAAAAGATTTTTTTACCTGAGTCCAAGGGTTTTAAGATATCCAATCATCCTTTCCACATCGTTCGCTATTACAACGTCAAACAGCCCCTTAAGCCTGGCCAGATTGTCGTCTTTGTAGAACAGGACGTCGTTCTCGGTCCAGAGAACAACTTTGAGGCCGAGGGAGCGCGCCCATCCTATCGCCTGCACGGTCTTCTCGAAGCCGATTATGGGTATCGCCTCCATTGGTACGTTTATCGACCAGAGGCCGAGTTCCTCCTTCAGCTTTGGAATCAGCGGAACGACCTCTTCACGGTCTATTAGGAGGCCCATCACGGTCTCTCCGTCATGCTTCCTGTACTCCCTGAGTGCGTCTATTATGAAAGAGGATATCATGACCCTGTCAGGGCTGTTTTCGGCCACGATTCTTGCGACCTCTCTGGCCGTGTCGGGGTCTTTGAGCTCGATGTTGACAAGGGCATTTTGGGGAAGGGTCTCAAAAACTTCCTCAAGTGTTGGTATTTTCTCCCCCATGCCGATATCAGCCCTTTTGAGCTCTTCGAGGGTCATCTCCTTCTGCCTTCCGTTCATGTTGCTCGTCCTGTCTATGGTCTCGTCGTGCATGACGATGACCTTTCCGTCCCTGGTCAGCCACACGTCCAGTTCGATTCCATCTGCACCGGCTTCGATAGCCTTCCTGAAGGCCAGGAGGCTGTTCTCCGGGTAGGCGCTCATGTATCCCCTGTGTCCAAGGACGATAACACTATCGCGTTCCCACATATGAATCGCCCCGAGAGACTACACCTTCAGCGTAAAAACTTTTCCTAAGTCTTGCCGGGTTATCGGATATGACGACATCAACCAGGTGAAGCAGTCTCGGGATCCAGACCCTCTCGTCCATTCGGTAGTTCCAGATGTAAACCCTCAGCCCGCGCCGCCTGAGGGTTCTCAGAAGAACCACCAGTGGCTGATAGCCAATGTACGAAACAGCGTCTATCGGCACATGGACGGAGGTCATTCCCCTGAGGAGGGGTATCCGTGGGATCGAGGAGTATCCGACTATTGAGAGTCCTACCCTGCATTCCGGACACTCCGTGAGTATGGCCCGAACTATCGCGGGGTTCTCCGATGAGAACACCGTGTTTTCGGTGGCCTTGTGTCGTTCGAGGAGCTTCGTTATGCCATCAACGGCGTCTATTTCTTTTACGTCCACGTTCAGAAGAACCTCTGGGAAGGAGCGGAGAACTTCTTCCACTGTGGGAACGAGTTTCCCCAGCGGGTGCAGTTTCCTCAGCTCCCTCAGGGTCAGCGCCCTCAGTCTGTACCGCGAGCCGTTCGCCTGAAAAGAATCGTCGTGGTGGACTATGAGCTTTCCATCGCCCGTTAGTCTGACGTCGAACTCGATTCCATCCGCATACCTGAGCGCCCTCCTGAACGCTGGGAGGGTGTTTTCGAGCCTCCCCCTGAAGCCCCTGTGACCCAGGATTAGGGGTTTTTCACTGTCCATAAGTGTCATCTCCGCTACCGTTCAAAAATGGACTCACAACCCTTAAAAGCTTCATCGGTTTATTTTCCCTGTTGTCACGACCCGCAGCGGGGGTGAGTACCTTGGAGTTCAAATATTCGAGAATATTCCTCCTTGGGTTTGGCTTCTTCGGAATAAGTATAATATGGGCGCTCTACAACGCCTACGTGCCAATATTCCTGCAGGACACATTCCATCTCAGCAAGACGGTGACCGGCTTCATCATGACCATCGACAACCTGTTCGCGGTTCTCCTCCTCCCGTTCCTTGGGGCATTAAGCGACATGACCCGGACAAGACTGGGGCGCAGAAAGCCCTACATACTCCTGGGCGCGCCCTCTGCCGCGATAATGTTTGCGCTCATACCCGTTTCGAGGATGTATGAGAACCTTGCCCTCTTCATGGGGACGATAGTCTTTATGAACTTTTTTATGGCCCTCTTCCGCTCCCCGGTTGTTGCCTTTATGCCGGACATCACGCCTAGCGAGAAGAGGAGCCAGGCCAACGGGATAATCAACTTTATGGGCGGCCTTGGGGCACTGCTGGCGTACTTCGGTGGCAAGGTTCTCTACGACATGAACTACGCCTACCCGTTCTACTTCGGTGCCGCGATAATGCTCCTCGCCAACCTCCTGGTTGTCCTCTTCGTCCCCGAGCCGGAGGAGTACCGTGTTCCAGGGAAGAAGGTCAGCATCAGGAAGCTCCTGTCGGAGACATCCCACAAGAGCTTCGGTGAGCTCAAGGAGAACCTCAAGGACGTCTTCGCCAGCCACGAGAGGAGCCTGCTCGCCATCCTTTTGGCCATATCCCTCTGGTTCATAGCCTTCAACTCCCTGGAAACCTTCTTCACGAGCTACGCCAAGTACTACCTCGGCATCGAGGAGAGCACCGGCGCGTTCATGCTCGGCCTGTTTTCCCTCAGCTTCATGATATTTGCAATTCCAGCGGGCTTCATTGGAGCGAGACTCGGCAGGAGACGGACCATAACGCTCGGGCTGATGGTGATAGTTGCCATACTCATAGCGGCCTATCTCGTTGGCGAGGGACAGAAGCCCGAGTCCAGCTCCCTGGGCGACCCGGTCGTCATGACGTTCATGGGGCTCTTCTTCGTCGGGGGCATGGGCTGGGCGATGGTGAACGTCAACTCCCTGCCGATGGTAGTTGACATGACGACCGAGGAGAAGCTCGGCGGCTACACCGGGCTCTACTACTTCTTCAGTCAGGCGGCGAACCTGGTTGCACCTCCGCTGGCAGGGGCATTCCTCGACCTCATCGGCTACAGGACGCTGATACCGTTCTCGATAGCCTTCTTCATACTCTCTGCGATAGCGATGCAGTTCGTCAGGCGTGGGGACATCGTCCAGCGCAGGGGCGACATACTGGACTACGTTCCGGATATGGACTAAAGTCCTTTCATTTTTTGTCCTATTTAGCCCGTTGAACCGAAAACGTAAAAACTTCCTTTTGACATAGGTGTGTAAAATAAGGGGGTGAAGCCATGAAGAGAAAAGGTTTCAGCTGGGGTGTTGTTCTTGGCCTCGCTCTGCTCGGCTTCAGCAGGAGCACCGGCTGGGCGCTCAACAAGGGACTCTCGTTCCCACTGCTCTCAAGCTACACCGGTTCGGCATTTGTAAAGGGAACCATCCTTGCCGCTGAGGGCTTTATCGGCCTTTTCATACCGGTTCTCCTCGGCTATTACAGCGATACACTCAAATCAAAGCACGGGAGAAGAAGGCCATTTATAATGGCGGGTGGCCTTTTGGCAGGAATCGCGGCACTGATGGTATACACCGGCTACGCGATGGGCGTTCCGCTGTGGGGCTTTGCGCTCACTCTTGGCTTCTTCTACCTCTCGATGCACCTCTACACCGCACAGTACCGTGCCCTGATGCCGGATACAATCGAAAGCGGTCAGAGAGGAAAGGCGAGCGGAGTTATCACACTCCTCGAATGGGCGGGCAACCTCTTCCTGTTTGGCCTCGCCGGATTCCTGATAGCGAAGGCAGTAGCTGAAACCGGAGAGAACGAGGGAATAAAGGCGCTGGCACAGACACCCTATTTGAAGGTCCCCTTCCTTGTGACAGCGGCCTTTCTTATAGGCGCGGCCCTCTTTGTGTACTTCATCGTCAAGGAGCCAGAAGCCCCTGAAATCGAGGAGGACGAAAGCCTCTGGGACTACCTCAAGAGCATTGTTGAGAACCGTGACTTCCTCAAGTTCTACGCGGCGCAGACACTCTGGTGGATGAGCTTCGAGTTCATAGCCATATTCCTCTACGGTATACTTGCTTACATCCTCTACGGCTCTGCGACCGAGGAAAACATCAAAGCGGTCACCTCGCTCGGCCTCTACCTTATGGCGCTCTTCAACATAACGGTCCTCCTCGGTGCCCTTCCGGGAGGTATAATCTACGACAAACTCGGGAGGAGGTTGAGCATAATCCTCGGGGGACTTATATTCGCCCTCCCCCAGCTATGGGGATGGTTCATAAAGAGTCAGACAGAGATAGTGATTGCCCTTGGGGTAGCAGGACTGGGCTGGGGAGTGCTCATGGCCGCCTCATACCCGGTAATCGGGGACCTGCTAACAAAATTCGAGAGGGAAGCCTTCACCGGCAGGTATTACGGCTTCTTCGAGGCCACGCGCTCCCTCCCGGTTCTTCTCGCCGGGATCATCGGCGGTGCGATAGTTGACTTGGCTGGAGAAAACTACAGGGTGCTCTTCCCGATCGGGGCCCTGCTCGTCCTCCTGGCGATGCCGATGATATGGCACATGAAGAACCTCGATGTCGCGGAGGAGGGTTGAGCATGGTCTGGCTTGGTGTTTTAATCTTTATCCTTCTGGTTTTCCTGGCCTTTTCGGCCTTTGTAGCCTACAAGATGGTCAAACCGCCGCGCTTTGTCGGAGACTGGACGCCTGAAGACCTCGGCTTTGACTATGAGGACGTTGAGTTCACAACCGAGGACGGCCTGAAACTCAGCGGCTGGTGGGTAGACAGGGGGAGCGATAAGACAGTCCTCCCTCTCCATGGATACACCAGAAGCAGGTGGGACGAGGTTTATATGAAGGACACCATTGAGTTTCTGCTCAAAGAGGGCTACAACGTTCTGGTCTTTGACTTCCGGGCCCACGGAAAGAGCGAGGGGAAGTACACCACGGTTGGCGACAGAGAACTGCTCGACGTTAAGGCGGCAGTAGCGTGGCTGAGGGAGAACCACCCCGAACGGGCGCAGATAATTGCGCTGGTTGGCTTCTCAATGGGTGGAATAGTTACGATAAGAGCCTTAGCAGAGCTCAAGGAGGTCTGCTGTGGTGTGGCTGACAGCCCGCCGATTTATCTCGATAAAACCGGTGCTCGGGGCCTTAAGTACTTCGCCAACCTGCCAGAGTGGCTCTACTACTTTGTCAAGCCATTTACAAAGCTCTTCAGCGGGGCAAGGGAGCTCAACATGCTTGAATACGCCGATAAGGTAGAGAGGCCCCTCCTCTTTATAGCGGGCGAAAAAGATCCCCTGGTGAAAGTCGATGAGGTAAAGGAGTTCTACGAACTGAACAAAAAGAGGAACCCCGATGTTGAGCTCTGGGTTACGGATGCTCCCCACGTCAGGGCTCTGAAGCTCCATCCGAAGGAGTGGAAGGGGAAAGTTGGGGAGTTCCTTAAAAAGTACCTTTAGGAGGTTTTTTGTCCCTCCTTAACTTTTTTGTAATGAATTCCCTAAAAACGGGGTCAAAACGGCCTCGGCTAACCCTCTTCTCCTCACCGCTCAGCGTGGCTAACGCTCGTCATCGGCCGGAAGAATTTCAGGGGAACCTTTTAAAAAGCAACCGCCGAAGGGAGAAGGGGGATGAAGAGCGTTTACCGGTCGGATTTGGAGATGAAGAGACTGGCACTGGCCGACCCCATCACTTCTTGAAGAGCTCGTGCTCAACCAGCGCCACTATGTCGTTGTGGATGTCCTCAACGCTCGCGAGGGCGTTCACTATCCTCATCTCGGGGAAGCGCTCGGCTAACTTAAGGTAGTTCTCTCTGACCTTTTTCTGGAGCTCCGCTATCTTGTCGAACTCGGTCTTTATGCTCCGCCCGTTGATACGCTTCATGCTCTCCTTGACGGGTAAATCAAGGAGAATCACAAGGTCTGGCCTTATTGCGAAGCGGTTCAGGTCTATCAGCCACTCCAGGTCTAACCCGCGCGCCCACTGGTAAGCGAGGGAGGAGTAGAAATACCTGTCGGATATTACTACCTTCCCGGCCTCAAGGGAGGGTTTTATGAGCTTTGCAACGTGTTCCGCCCTGTCGGCGGCGAAGAGAAGCGCCTCAGCCTCGTGACTTATCCTGGCGCCATCGATTATGCCCTCACGTCCTCCGGTGAGAACCAGCTTCCTTATCAGCTTTCCAAAGGCGGTGTCCGTTGGCTCCTTGGTCAGAATCACGTCATAGCCTTTTTCCTCAAACCACTTTGCCAGAAGCTTTGCCTGGGTTGATTTACCCGCGCCATCGATGCCTTCCATGACTATAAATGCTCCCACAGACGTCACCTCCAAAACGAACGGGAGATTATAATGAACCTGTCCCTTTTAACGCTTTTCTCTTAAAGACTTTTAGGAGATTTAAAATAGAGGGCAAAAAATTCAAAGGTTTTTCCTCATGTGGTCAAGGAGCTTCCACATGCTGCCGAATTCAAGCTCCTCCCCGTCTTTGTAGAACTCCACGATGCCCTCCGGTCTAAAGCGCAGTCCGAAGTCGTATTCACCCTTCTGGAGCTTGTGCATGAAGACCTCTTTGGGCTTTGGCGGAAGGTAGCTCGTCATCATGTCGTTTATCAGTTCGACCTCAAAGCCGAAGTGGTCGCTCATGCGCGGGAAGAACAGCACGGCGGGGGGGGTCATGGCATCAACCAGGGCTTTGCCATCCACCCTGAAGTTGTAGTACTTGAAGACCTCGTGGAGGAAGTCATCCAGGGCGTTTGGATAGTACACGGTCGCCCCGATGTCGTTGGGCTGGGCCTCGATGAAGCTCTTGCTCTCCATTATGGCCCCTATCTCATCGCTGTCTATGCCGCTGACATAAACGCGGACACCGCCGTAATAGTACACGTACGCCAGCGGAAGTCCCTTCCTGTGGGCAAAGTCCTTCAGGGCTATCAGTGGGATAAGGCGGACGTCCATTATTGTCGAGCCCGTGCTGACGATTCCAACCACCATGGCCCGCTTTCCGTACCTGGATATTGCCCTGCCGTCCCTTCCGACTATTATCGTACCGTGGGATATCGTTCCTATGGCCCTTCCGAGAAGGGCAAGTTCCTCGGGGTTGAACCTCTGGGAGTAGTACACTTCCACTTCCACCACCTCAGTCCGGGAGTATTATACTTTCCTTACCAATCCGCGACTCCACCCAAATCTTGACGTTGGAGCCTATCTTGCTGAAGTCCTCGATGAGCGTGTTGTCGCCTATAACGCTGCCGGGCTGTATAAGGACACCCTTGCCCACGCGGACGTTCTCTCCTATTATAGCCTCCTTAATCTCGGCACCCTCCTCTATGACGGCCCCTGAAAATATCACCGAACGCTCTATTTTAACGTTTCTGCCGATTTCCACGTCGTCTCCCAGTACGGCAAAGCCCCTCACCTCCGGCCGTCTCAGTATGCACCTCCTGCCCGTGATGAGGGCACCGCCGTACTCAAGGTTGCCCTTAAGGCTCTCGGTTCTGAGGCCGGGCAGAAGCAGTCTGCCGAGAAAAACATCTTCAGTGGCCTGAAGGTAGCTTGATGGCCTTCCAACGTCGTTCCAGTACTCATTGAACGGAAACCCGTATAGAGCCAAGTCGTTTTCGAGCATCCTTGGGAACAGGTCCTTGGAGAAGTCGAAGTTCTTCCCCTTGGGAACAAGGTCAAAGGCCTCCGGTTCGAAGACGTAGATTCCTGCGTTAACGAGGTTGCTGAACGCTTCCTCCGGCCTCGGCTTTTCCTTGAACCGGATTATCCTCCCATCCTCATTGATTATTGCAATGCCGTACTGGCTGGGGTCATCCACCCTGGAGAGGGCTACCGTTGCGAGGGCCTTCTTTTTGCGGTGGTACTCGTACAGGGCCTTAAGGTTGAGGTTGGTGAGCACGTCGCTTGAGACGACGAAGAACGTTTCATCGATTTCCTTAACGACCTTCTTTGTGGCTCCCGCTGTTCCAAGCTTCACGTTGTCCCTGTCGGAGTAGTGTATCTGAACCCCCCAGCGGCTCCCGTCTCCGAAGTAGTCCATTATGCGCTCCTTGAGGTATCCGACGAGAACGTATATCTCGTCAACGCCGGCTTTTACAAGGCTTTGAACGGCATATTCCATCAGCGGCCTGTTGAAGAAGGGTATCATGGGCTTTGGTCTGTAGACTGTTAGCGGTAATAACCTTGTGCCCTTGCCTCCGGCCAGGATCACTGCCTTCATTACGCGCACCAAGAAAGTATATCACCGTCGGTTAATATACTTTGCGCTGAAGGTAGGGATATGGACATCAATCACTAACTATGGGCATTACATGCTGTCTTTTTGACGATCAGCGACCTTTTTCTAAACGATTGGGACGACAAAGGCTTCAGATTCCGTTTCACGCTGGTCACAACGACGAAGAATTTTTAAGCATGAATCCAACTCCCATCGGAGGCGATATTATGAACGCCTTGGAGAGGCTTGAAAAGCTCCTTGATAAAGAGCAGTTTGAAAAAATCAGGGCGATAGACAATCCCGAACTCCACGAGTTTCTGGCGGACTGGATTGAATGGCTTGAGCCGGATAAGGTCTTCGTCTGCACCGACAGCCCGGAGGACGAGGCCTACGTCCGCTGGAAGGCCCTCTACTACGGGGAGGAAAAGCTCCTCGAAACGCCGAACCACACCGTCCACTACGACAGCTACTACGACCAGGCCAGGGACAAGGCCAACACCAAGCTCCTCGTCCCGGGCGGGAAGGAAATACCCTTCCTCAACACCAAGGACAGGGACGAGGGCCTGAGGGAGATACGGGAACTCATGAGGGGCATCATGAAGGGTAAGGAACTCTTCGTGTGCTTCTTTGTTCTCGGGCCCAGGAACTCTGTATTCACGATTCCGGCAGTTCAGCTCACCGATTCGGCCTACGTAGCCCACTCCGAGTTTATTCTCTACCGGAAGGGCTACGAAGAGTTCAAACGCCTCGGAAGGGGAGCCAGGTTTTTCCGCTTCGTTCACTCGGCTGGAGAGCTCGACGAGAGAAAAACGAGTAAAAACCTCGATAAGAGACGCATTTACATTGACCTCGTCGGAGAGACGGTTTACTCCGTCAACACCCAGTACGGCGGCAATACCATCGGGCTCAAGAAGCTCGCCTTCAGGCTCACCATCCAGCGCGCGGTCAGGGAGGGATGGCTCAGCGAGCACATGTTCCTGATGCGTGTCAACGGCCCTAACGGGAGGAAGACCTACTTCACCGGCGCATATCCAAGCATGTGCGGAAAAACATCCACCGCCATGATAAGCTGGGAGAACATCGTCGGCGACGATCTAACCTTCATAATGCCCTTCAACGGCGTCGCAAGGGGGGCCAACGTCGAGAAGGGGGTCTTCGGCATAATCCAGGGTGTCAACCCCGAGGACGACCCGATAATATGGCAGGTTCTCCACTCCCCGGTCGAGATAATATTCTCCAACGTCCTTGTCAAGGACGGAAAGCCCTACTGGAACGAGATGGGCATGGAGATTCCGGAGGAAGGCGAGAACCACAGCGGAAAGTGGTGGAAGGGCAAGAAGGACAAAGAGGGCAACGAAATACCGCCGAGCCACAAGAACGCCCGCTTCACGGTTTCACTTGAGCACTTCCCGAACGTCGACATGGATGCACTCGAAGCACCGTGCGGCGTCGAGATAGGTGGAATGATCTTCGGCGGCAGGGACAAGGACACGTGGCCCCCGGTGAGGGAGGCCTTCGACTGGAAGCACGGCGTCGTTACGATGGGAGCTTCGCTTGAGAGCGAGACCACCGCGGCAACGCTCGGCAAAGAAGGTGTTAGGGCCTTCAACCCGATGGCAATACTCGACTTCATGAGCGTTCCCCTGGGGGAATACATCGAAAACTACCTGAGGTTCGGGGAGAAGCTTAGGAAGGCCCCGAAGATATTTGCGGTGAACTACTTCCTCCGCGACGAGAACGGCAACTGGCTCAACCACAAGCTTGACAAGGCCGTCTGGCTCAAGTGGATGGAGCTTCGCGTCCACGGCGACGTCGATGCCATAGAAACGCCGATAGGCTACATTCCGAAGTACGAGGACTTGGCAAGGCTGTTTAGGGAGGTTCTGAACAAAGGGTACAGCAGGAAAGACTACGAGAAGCAGTTCACGGTAAGGGTTCCGGAGCTTTTAGCGAAGATAGAGCGCATTGAGAGGATATACCGCGAGCAGGTGAGGGAAGTTCCAGAAGAGCTCTTTGAGGTTCTTGAGGAAGAGAAGAAGCGCCTTCTTGAGGCCAGGACGAAGTACGGCGACTACATCAGCCCCTTTGTCCTTGAAAGAAAGTGAGCCTCTCTTTTCTCCTTTTCGTTGAATGCCGGACGGCAAGACTTTTTAAGGTTGACTCCAAATATTTATCACCCATGATGATACACGGGTGGTTGCCATGGTAGAGGTTTTCAATACCCAGGATGTAATCAGGGAGAAGCTTCCCCATCCTTTGAAGGATCTGGCGGAGCTTGCCTACAACTACTGGTGGAGCTGGAACAGAAGGGCAACAAAGCTCTGGGAGTATATCGATCCGGAGCTGTGGCAGGAGCACAAGAACCCTGTCAAACTCCTTCTTGACGTTCCCCAGAGCCGCCTCCGCGAGCTTCTCAAAGATGACGATTTTATGAACCTCTATGACCTCGTAACCGAGCAGTTCGAGGACTACATGAACCCCTCCTCGACCTGGTTCTCGACCAACTACCCCAAGTGGGACAAACCGATAGTGTACCTCTGCATGGAATACGGAATAAGCAGGAGCCTGCCCATCTACTCTGGCGGACTTGGAATTCTCGCCGGCGACCATGTGAAGACCGCGAGCGACCTCGGACTTCCGTTCATAGCTATAGGCCTCCTCTACAAGCACGGCTACTTCCGGCAGGAGATTGACAGGGACGGCAGGCAGAGGGAAGTCTTCCCGGAATATAAGCCAGAGGAGATGCCAATCAAGCCAGTCCTTGGAAAGGATGGAAAACCTCTCCTCATCGGGGTTCCCATAGAGGACAGGATTGTTTACGCAAGGGCCTTTGAAGTTGCCGTTGGCAGGGTGAAGATATACCTCCTTGACACTGATGTCCCGGAAAACAGCGCCGACGACAGGACGATATGTGACTACCTCTACAACGCGGAGATTGACAAAAGGATAAAGCAGGAGATACTCCTCGGAATCGGTGGTATGAGACTTCTTAGAGCCCTCGGAATAGAGCCCGGCGTGGTTCACCTCAACGAGGGACACCCTGCCTTTGCGAACCTCCAGAGAATGGCCTGGTACATGGAGGAGGGCCTTACCTTTACCGAGGCCCTCAGCATAGTGAGGGGCACGACGGTTTTCACTACCCACACCCCGGTTCCGGCCGGCCACGACAGGTTCCCGATAGAGGAGGTCAGGAAGAGGCTTGCAAAGTTCCTTGAGGGCAGGGAAGAACTGCTGGAGCTCGGGAGAGAGGGCGACCAGCTGAACATGACCCTGCTCGCGATAAGAACGTCGAGCTACGTCAACGGCGTAAGCCAGCTCCACGCGGAGGTCAGCAAGCGCATGTGGAGGGATCTCTGGCCCGACGTTCCCATAGACGAGATACCCATTGAGGGCATCACGAACGGAATCCACACTATGACGTGGGTTCACAATGAGATGAGGAAGCTCTTTGACCGCTATCTGGGCAAAATCTGGCGCGAGCACACCAACCTTGAAGGCCTCTGGTATGCCGTTGAGATGATTCCCGACGAGGAGCTCTGGGAGGCACACCTCGAAGCCAAGCGGCAGTTCATAGAGTTCCTCCGGAGAAAGGTTATGAGGCGGAACGAACGCCTTGGAACAGACGATCCCCTACCGGACATAGACGAGAACGCACTCATAATAGGCTTTGCCAGGCGCTTCGCAACATACAAGCGCGCGACCCTCCTGTTAACTGACCTTGAGAGGCTGAAGAGAATTCTCAACAACCCCGAAAGACCGGTTTACCTTGTCTTCGGTGGCAAGGCTCACCCAATGGACGAGGCCGGTAAGGAGTTCCTCAAACGCGTTTATGAAGTCAGTCAGATGCCCGAGTTCAGGGGCAAGATATTCGTGCTGGAGAACTATGATATGGGCAGTGCCAGACTCATGGTCGCTGGCGTCGACGTCTGGCTCAACACGCCGCGCAGGCCTATGGAGGCGAGCGGGACGAGCGGCATGAAGGCTGGACTGAATGGCGTCCTCAACGCGAGCATCTACGACGGATGGTGGGTCGAGGGCTACAACGGCAAGAACGGCTGGGTTGTTGGAGAGGAAACTACGGAACCTGAAACCGAAGCGGACGATGTGAAGGATGCGCAGGCCCTCTACGACCTCCTGGAGAGGGAGATAATCCCAACGTACTACGAGAACCGTGAAAAATGGATATACATGATGAAGGAGAGCATCAAGAGCATAGCCCCGCGCTTCAGCACCCACAGGATGGTCAAGGAGTACGTCGGCAGGTTCTACGCGAAGGCCATGAGCAACCACATCTGGCTGACGAGGGAGAACTACAGGGGAACAAAGGAGATAGCGGCGTGGAAGGACAGGGTTACCGCATCCTGGGACAAGGTGGTCGTAGAGAACATCAAGATCAGGGATGACCGGAGCGGCTTTGAGGTTACCCTGTATTTGGACGGGCTGGCACCGGAGGACGTCAGGGTCGAGCTGTACTACGGCGTTCGCGCTGAAGGCTACCATGTGGAGAAGCCCTACATCATCGAACTGAGGCACCCGAAGAAGCTTGAAGATGGTAGATGGCTCTACACCTACGAGGGGACGGCACTGAGGCACCTCGGTGACCCATGTTGGCACTACGCCCTCAGGGTTTATCCGCACCACGAGAAGCTGCCCCACCGGTTCCTTCTCGGTCTGGTTAAGTGGAAAGGCCTCACCTAAAATTTTGTTTCCCTTATTTTTTAACTCTGTGTTATCCCTACGGTGCCTGCACTCAGACGGTGGAATTGAATGTCACGATCACTGGCAAATTATGATGGGTTATGTTTTTAACCTTAGGTGCCTTGAATGGAGATTTGATAAAATACCTGGAGGTGAAGTTATGGACGATGTCAAAAAGTGGACACTCTACATGACCTTTTTGGTAGCCGGTTTTGCCACCGGAATCGGAACTTTGGGTCTGTTCCCGCAGTTTTGGCTTAAATACGGGCTCACAGGGCTTGCAGTCCATGTACTGTTCCTGGCGCTGTTTGCATATGTGGCCATACTGGAGGCAGAAACCGTCATGAAGTCCGGCTATTACTTCGTTGAGCTCTACCACAAGCTTTTCCGCAGGAGGGCGATGATAATCTCGATCTTGGTCGCAGTAATCATCTTCCTCTCGTACTACACAGCAAACACCATGCTCAGCATTCTGGCCCCCCTGCTCGGAACTGGAACGGTGGGGAGGCTCATCGCAAAGGTGCTGATGTTCGCGTTAATCTTCGTGGTTCTTACCCGTGCCAAGGAGAAGTCCTTTGCGATAATGGCCTTTGGGTCATTAGTGTTTGTGGTTGCAGTTGCCGTAACGGCGGTGGCGTTTAAGACCCAGATTCCCGAAAATGCTACGTTCCTTGGAATGGCCAAGCACATGCTCGTTGCGAGGACTTCTTTAAGCCTGGATCTTATCAGGGACGCCGCGATGAGAGCAGCGTATGGAGTCGGCCTGGGATTCGCTTTCTACCTGATGCTCGGCAGTTTCCTTAATGAAAGGTTTAATCCTCGGGTTATTATAGGGGCCGGAGTGCTGCTCCAGTTCTTTGTCAGCGTACTCTCAACCATCATAGTGGTATATGCCATAGCACCCTCAACCCCCGAGAGGCTCCTAACCTACGTCTATGGTGGGGAAGAGGGAGCAATCGCACTTATGGCTGAACTGCCCACCCTCCTCAAAGACTACCAGGTTCTCCTGCTCCTGATAGCAATCTCCGTTTTCTTTGCGGGCCTCACCAGCCTCCTTCCAACGGCAGAAGTAGGGCTTCAGATAGTTGAATCAATGCTCAGGGTGGGAAGAAACAGGGCAACGACGTACCTTATAGGGGCCTCTCTGGCCGTTGGGGTCATTGATGCAGCGCCGTCGGTGGCAGATATGGCCTTGAAGGCCGTGACCGTGTCAATATTCTTCACTTCAATCTATGAACTCTGGCCGGTGTTGAACTCAAAAGAGAAGAGGCCAGCAGTCATGGGAGCAAGCATTCTTGCGGCACTTCTATTCCTGGTGGGCGGTGTCTATGCGCTGATAACGACTTTCAAAGCTGGAGGGATATACATAGCCTCGGGAATACTGGCGATGGTCATTGTCGGCTTTGGGCTTATTGGGGATGGACTGCTCCCAGCTCAGGAGGAGGTATGACTTAGTTTTTCCTTTTTATCTTAGCTTCCCTTTTTCAAAATTGAAAAGTGGATAACTTCAGCGATTCTCATTTGTGGGCAAATATTGCCACAACTTTCTCTCCAACCTTATCGATCCTGACGAAGCCGAAGCGCTCAAACTGGACGATGTCATCAACCTTAACGTCCGCATTGCTCTCCAGAATGCCCTTCCTGACAATCAGCTCGTCTCCATCCGGCACCAGAACCTCACAGGGCTTACCTTCTGTGACCCAGTGAACCATTCTCCAGCGGTTTTCTCTTGCTACCTCGTACTCGACGCTGTGGAACTTGGCCTTGATTCCGTCCTTGCTCACATTGATTATCTCGACGTTGAAGAGATCCTTCAGGCGAACAAAACTGCCCGGTTTGAAGAGTTCTATGTCATCCTTAGAGACGTAGACGGGCTTTCCGGGGATGAACTTGAGCTTCCTGACGCCTCTCTCCGGGTGGTCCGGGTGGAGCGGTATCTCGGCGGTGAACTCCTTTGCTCCTTCGATGTACATGGGTATCGGGTCGGCAACGAAGAAGTACCTGTTGGCTATCGGCTCGATGATGTGCCTGTTTATCGCGGCTAAATTGTCCCAGCTTATTGTGGTGTCGCTCCTCTTGAGGCCGACCTCTATAATGAGCTCCCTTATTGCCTCCGGCCTTATACCGCGCCTCTTGAGTGCCCTTATGGTTCCGAGCCTCGGGTCGTCCCAGCCGAGGTACTTACCCTCCTGGATTCCCTTCCGGGTCTTGGACTTGCTGAGGATTACTCCCTCTATACTGAGTCTTCCGTGGTGTACGGTGACCGGATACTCCCAGCCGAAATAGTCGTAGATGTAGCGCTGTCTCGTCTCGTTTTCGGCATGTTCCTGGCCGCGGAAGATGTGAGTGACGCCGAGCTCGTAGTCGTCTATGGCCGAGGCGAAGTTGTAGAGGGGCCAGACACGGTATTTGTCCCCAACGCGCGGGTGGTCGGGGTTGTCGATTATCCTCAGCGCCGGCCAGTCTCTGACAGCGGGATTGGGGTGCTTGAGGTCGGTCTTAATCCTGACGACGGCTTCACCTTCCTTGTACTCGCCGTTCAGCATCTTCCTCCAGCGTTCGAGCTGAACCTCCACCGGCTCCTCTCTGTGCGGGCAGGCGATGCCCTTGTCGCGAAGCTCGCGGAACTTCTCAGGCGGGCAGGTGCAGACGTAGGCTTTTCCACCCTTTATGAGCTTCTCAGCGTAGTCGTAGTAGATTTCCAGTCTGTCGCTGGCGATGTGTATTTCGTCTATCTTGAATCCGAGCCATTCGAGGTCCTCGATTATCCAGTCGTAGAAGATAGGCTCGGGCCTCTTGACCTTCGGGTCGGTGTCGTCGAAGCGGAGTATAAACTTCCCACCGTAGAGCCTCGCGTACTCGTGGCTCAGGATGGCTGCCCTCGCGTTTCCAAGGTGGAAGGCTCCATCGGGATTGGGAGCGAAGCGGGTAACGACCTTTCCCTTCTCCGCCTTCGGTAGGGGGGGAAGGCCCTTCTTTTCCTCCTTTTTGGTCTTCTTTGCCTCAAAAAACTCTGGATAAATCTCCCTCAACTTGGTCTCCTGCTCCTCAAGCGAGAGGGCGTTTACCTTTTCGACGATCTCGTCCACGAGGGGGATTATTTCTTTGGCCTTTGGCCTCAACTCGGGGTTCTCGCCGAGAACCTTTCCTATTACCGCCTTGGCGTTTGCCTTCCCCTTGTGGGTGTAAGCGTTTATGAGCGCGTACTTCAGTACAAGCTCTTCCACGTTCATTCTCCTCACCGGGGGGAGAAAGGCGGGAGTGGTTATAAAGTTAGTCCTCAGAAATTGGGAGAAAAGAGATGCGGAGCTCACTCCGCGAAGGTAACTATCTTGAGGTTTATCGGCCTCCTGACGACGTTGTACTTCCTCGCGCCCACGAGGTACTTGACGCCGCTCTCGCTCACGGTGTCTATGAGCCTCTGGGTGATGACACCGTTGAAGACCACAGCGTAGACGTCCTTGCGCTCCTTGAGCTGGTTCGTGAGTTCCCTAACCGGTATCTCCGCAACGGTGTTCTTGTCCTTGTCGAGGAGCAGTGCCATGGACTCCTTGGAGGCCTTGACCTTCTCTATGAACTCCCCGAACTCATCGAGCTCGCTCGGCCTTGGTTGCTGAATGGGCTTTATTATGCGCTCCTCCTTTCTGGGCTCTGGTTGGGGCTTCCTCTCCTCAGCCTTCACGACCGGTGGGGCAGGGGCCGGGGGCTTGGCCTCCCTCTTTTCTTCCCTTGACTTGGCCTTCTCCTTTTCCTTTATGACATCGTAGAAGTTCCTGCCCTTGTAGAATATCTCCGTTATAACCTGCTCGGCCGGAACCTTGCTCCTAAGAGACTTAACTATCTCCTTCTTGGTCAGCTCCTCGACTTCCTTGCCCTCCGGTGCCCTTGCCACGTAGTCCACGTCAGCAACCTGGAGAAGCTCCTTGAGTATGAGCTCACCGCCGCGGTCGCCGTCCGTGAAGGCGGTGACAATTCTCTCCTTGCTGAGCTTTATGATTGTCTCGGGGACGGAGGTGCCCTCCACGGCTATCGCGTTCTTTATGCCGTGCTTGAGCAGGTTGAGAACATCAGCCCTGCCCTCAACGACGATAATTGAGTCCGAGAACGGCACATGGGGTCCAGCAGGAAGCTTCTCTGGCCCGTACTCGATGAGCTCCTTAGCCCTAACCGCCTTCTTAACCTCCTCCGTCAGCTCCTGGGTTTCGGGTATCTCCTGCTCCATAAGGCTTTCGAGTATCTCCTTGGCCCTCTCGATTATGTACTTCCTCTTGGTGGCCCTAACGTCCTCTATGCGGAGAACCTTTATCTTGGCCTCAGCGGGACCAACGCGGTCGATAGTCTCCAGAGCAGCAGCCAAAATCGCCGTTTCGACTCTGTCAAGGCTTGATGGGACTGTTATCGTTCCGTAGGTCTTTCCGGCCTTCGTGTGAACTTCAACCCTTATCCTTCCAATCCTTCCAGTTTTCTGAAGTTCCCTAAGATCGAGATCGTCACCCAGAAGGCCCTCAGTTTGACCAAAAATAGCACCAACGACGTCGGGCCTTTCAACAATTCCGTTTGCCTCAAACTCGGCATAGATTACGTACTTCGTGGTTCCAAATTCGTCTTTGGCTGACATACCACCACCCTCTTTCCGTTTTTCAAACTTCTGCTTTTCAGCCAAAATGTGGTGAAGCACTGTCTTCTTCCTCTTCATCGAATCCCCTCCATCAGGGGGTCAGAAACGGAGACGACCTTGAGGTACAGGCCGTAGAAGTCTTCAATCCCTTTGATGTCCTTCTTTGCTATTCTCTTAAGCTCTCTGCGCGTTTCTGAATCGACCCTGCAGGGATAGCCCTCCAGATACCGGAGGAGCTTCCTCGCGAGCTCTTCGCCCTTTCTGTCGAAGTCAGTAAGTATCATGACCTCTTTATACGATGACGCGATGAGCGCGACTTCCGTTAGCGGGAGGCGTGAGAGCCTTATTATCTCCGCCCTGACCCCCAGATTCCTCAGAGCCACCTCGTCTCGCGGGCCCTCCACGATGAGGGCTCCCTCAAACTCTCGCAGTTTATCTATAAGCTCCAGGAATCTTTTATAGTTTTCGGCGTACATATTGCCGTCGGTTAGGTAAAGAAAGAATGGGGTTATAAGCTTATTGGAGGATTTTTGACGTCTTTTTGTCTACATCAGCACACGTTGCGCACGGGAACCGTGTGGCTCATGGGCTCCTCATAGAACTCCTCAATGAGCTTCTGGAGCTTTCTTGAGAGCTCAACCTGCTTGCCCCAGGAACCCTCTATCTTGCCCTTCGCTGCCATCCTGCCCAGAAACTTCTTCATCTCCTCGCTCAGAGGTGAAGGCTTACATTTCGCCCAGGGTGTTCCCGGGAGCGGCATGAAGTAGTGCGCCCTGACCTTACCTCCTTTTCTCATAATCCACCTCATCAGTTCGATGCTTTTGAGCTGGCTCTCCTCGCTCTCGTTCGGTATGCCGACGATGAAGTCGACGACAGGCTCAAAACCGTACTCAAGCATGTATTCCACCGCCCGCTGGACGTGCTCCACCCTGTGAACCCTGTGCATTGCTCTCAGCATCGCGTCGTCACCGCTCTGGGCACCTATCGCCAAACGTTTGTTGTCGGCATAATCAATCAGGAGCTCTAAAGTCTCTGGGAGGACGAACTCCGGTCGGACCTCACTGGGAAACGTGCCGTAGAAAAGCCTTCGGCCTTCCTTCCTTAGGGGCTGAAGGGCCTTGAGAAGGGCCTCAAGCTTGTTGATTTTGAGTATCGCCCCAGGGCTTCCGTAAGCAAATGCATTTGGCGTTATGTAGCGCATGTCCTTCATCCTGCGGGAGTATTTTACAATCTGGTCTATCGGCCTGTGCCTCATCCGGAGCCCCTTGATGTAAGGTGTCTGGCAGTAGTAACAGCCGAAGGGACAGCCGCGGGTTATCTCTATGGGGGATATCAGACGGACGCTTTCCGGGTACGGTGGAAATCGCCAGAAGTCCTCGACTCTCGCAAAACCTGTAAAGATGAACTCACCGTTGAGGTAGAAGGCCAGTCCCCTGATATCAAGGAGCTCCCCTGTAATCCTATATCCCGTCCTTTTCAGCACCGTGAGTAACTGATAGAGAACCTCCTCTCCCTCTCCTATGGCGGCTATGTCAAAGCCAAGCTGGTTGAGCGTATGTTTGGGCATCGCTATCGCGTGATAGCCACCGGCTATTAGCAGCGCACCTCTCTCCTTGAGAAGCCGGACTTCCTGAGGAAGACCCCCCCATATCTCCTCCGTGAAGAACGAGTAGAAAACGACTTTCGGCCGGGCCTTCAGAATCTCGTTGAAGTCCTTCGTTATTAACAGTTCCCCGAGGTCAAAACCCTGGCTCTCTAGGGCTCCGAGGAGGTGGACAAATGCGTTGTGGTTGCGTTTGGTCATCCTGATGGCTATCTCTGGCATGGTGGAACATGAGAAGGGGCATCTTAAAAATCTGATGACTGCAAAAATCAAGAAGGAAAAGGCCTTCAGGCCTTGATGGCGAGCTTGATGTCCTCGGCCTTGACGGTCTTTCTGCCAGCGTGCCTAGCGAACTCAGCGGACTTCTTGGCAAGCTCGATGGCGTACTCCTCAAGGTACTCGGCGAGAACCTTGGCGGCCTCCTCGCTGACCCTCTCGGCGCCAGCCTTCCTAATCAGCCTGTCAATCGGGGCAATCGGCAACTCAGCCATTCGCAACACCTCCAGGAAGGGTTTTTCGGTATTTTTTAAAGAATTGGAGATATATAAACCTTTCGGTAAACGGAGCCGTCTACGTCGATTAGACGGCCGGTGCGCCGTTGAATACAATCGGCTTGTCAAGAGGGATATTTTCATTGACATTTGGGGGGATAGACAACCGATCAAGAGTCCAGGGTGTCAGGGAAGGCCCCACCCAGATGGTGCCTCCTGCCGACAATAACCCGGTAATACCGGGGGCAATGTAGCCGGCAATCTTTGAAAAATCCTAATTCACCGCACTTTGCCTGGATATGGCTTAAGGAATAGAATGGGGTTAACGGAAAGCGGTTATCTTTTCCGCCTCTTTGAGAGTGCCAGGTGCTGGCTTCCCTGGTAGTTCCCGCGGTATGGGTTTCTGGCCGGCCCTTCCAGTCTGATGAAGGCTATCTGCACGAAGCGTTCCCCGTAGGCGAGCTCAACCGGTTCGTCTGATGCGTTGTAGATTCCGAGGGTTAGGTTGCCGTCCCAGCCAGGGTCAACCCACGCGAACGACCCAAGGAGGCCCTCCCTGGCGAGGCTACTTCTGAGCTTCATGTCGCCCATTACATCGTCGGGGAGCCTAACCCTCTCAAGGGTCAGGATGAGGGCATACGTCTTGGGAGGAATTGCAACCTTTCCGGCCTCTTCGACGTCTATCAGTTTTCCATTTATGTACGCCTCCCTCCCAACGCGCAGGTCGTAACCTGCCGGCTGAAGGGACCTCTCACTGAAGGGTTCGATTAGAATTTCCCTCCTGATCTTCCAGTCCGGGAGCATCATTAGTGACCACCGCAAGCTTTATTTTGCCGCCCCTTAAAACACTTCCGAGGGCCCGTGGCCTAGGGGACATGGCGCCGGCCTTCGGAGCCGGTAGTCGCGGGTTCGAATCCCGCCGGGCCCGCCAGTAATACAAACTTTTCTGGCGAAAAGTTTGATCAAAAGCTTGTAATTCCTTTTGAGTGGTCAGATTTTTAGTGGGTTTTGTTTTAGTTGTGACTTTATAGGAGGATTCATCGCCAAAAGGCGCTTTTAACGGGTTCAACTTCAACTCGCGCTCCAAAGGAGCGCTAAAACTCTGAACCTTTTAAACAACCATATGGGACAGAATACCATTTGGTCGAAAGGATAATATCTAGAGAAAACCCCTCCTAAATAGACGGTACCAGGGGAAATCACGAACTTTGATGAAACTTTGCGCAAGCAAGGGTTGCTTCACATGCATCGCAAATAAGGTTAGGATATAAAGATAATCCCCTCAAAATACGAAAATGCTTCACTCCTGCGTCAGACCGCGTATCAGGTCGTCAAGGGCTTTGTAGGCTTCGCCGGTGGAGTACACCTTCTCCATTGTCTTCATAATCTTATAATGGGCATCAACGCGGTATGTGCTGACGTTCTTCCTGATCCCGTACGGGCCGACGAGAACCTCGCTCACCATGCTTACCCATTCGGTGTAAACCGTCATGAGCTCTTCCAGAACCATGATCTTCGATGCCATTCCCATTTCTTTAAGGGCTTCATCGAGGGGCTTATCCCCAATCTTTTCGAGGACGATGGGCATGAAAACCACCAGAGAATTATGGGGCTCATGTTATTTAACGGTGGCGAATGTTTGCAAAGAAAAGTGTTGGGTGTCCGCCTGGGGGCGGACAAAGGGAAAAGGATTTCAGCCGAAGAGGGCACCGAGACCGGCGAGGGCCTCCTCCTCGCTGGCCTCCTCTTCCTCTTCTTCCTCCTCTTCCTCAGCGGCCTCGGCCGGAGCCTCGGCAGCCGGAGCAGCGGCAACGGCAACCGGGGCGGCAACCGGCATGGCGGCCTTCTCGATGACCTCGTCGATGTTGACGCCCTCAAGGGCGGCAACGAGGGCCTTTATCCTGGCCTCGTCCGGGCTGACACCAGCGGCCTCAAGGATGGCCTTGAGGTTCTCCTCGGTTATCTCCTTACCAGCGGCGTGGAGCAGCAGAGCGGCATACACGTACTCCATTTTTCGCACCTCCAATCATCTTCATTTTTTCATTCATTTCACACGGATTCGTTCAGGGATACGAGGGAAATGGAAAGTTCAGCCGAAGAGCGCGCCCAGTCCTGCGAGCGCGTCCTCCTCGGAGGCTTCCTCTTCTTCCTCCTCTTCCTCAGCCTCCTCAACCTTCTCTTCCTGCTGAGGCTGAGCGGCAACGGCTATTTGTGCCTGTTGGTTTAAAAGCTCTTTGGTCTTCTCGTCGAGTAACTCTTCAGGCAGTTCCTGGGCTATGAGCAGGACTGCGCGAAGGGCCCTGCCAAAGACCTCCTCGACGGTCTCTGGAGTGATGTAGCCAGCCTCGACTGCAACGTTCTTGGCGCCAAGGAACGCCTTCTGGATGATGGCCTCGATAGTCTGGCTCGTCGGATAGGCGGTGTTGACTGACAGGTTGAACGCATGCATGTAGGCCTGCTGGAGCAGGTTTATGTACTCGCTCTCGTCGATAGCGAGAACCTCTGGGGTGTAGACGATTCCGTCCTCGTAGGCCGCGAGCAGGTTGAGACCGACCTCAAGCGGCTCGATTCCAAGGGCGTTGAGGATTCTCGCGAGCTGGTCGGTTATGACTTCACCTGCCTTAAGGACGGTGTAGTCCTTCTGGATGCTGACCTTACCCTTCTCGATTCTCGCGGGTATGCCAAGAGCCTGCATCTCACCGACGAGCGGACCCGGTGAGATTGAAGTTGGACCTGCTGGAATCACGACGTCCTTGGGGACCGCAACGCCTGGCTTCGCCGGGGCAGGGGTCTTGCTCTCCTCAAGGAGCTTGTAGAGCTTGAAGGGGTTCATCTCGGTGGCGAGGATTCCTGCTCCGCCCTCGATGTAGTCGATGAGCTTTTCGAGGTTCGGATTGTTGAGCTCCTGGGCGGCCCTCTTTATAGCGAGCTCTATGAGGGTGTTCCTGCTGACCCTGAGAAGGGCCTTGCCTCTGAGCTTCTCACGCATCTTGCTGAGCGGGTAAGCCGGGACGTTGGCGACATCCACGAGTGCTATCACTGGGTAGCTCTTGATGATGTTGGCGAGCTCTTCAACTTCCTTCTTCTTCCACTCGGCTACGTGGGCCATCTCCCTCACCTCTCCACCTTAACTGCCGGTCCCATGGTGGTCTTGACGTACACTGACTTCACTTGGTTCTCACCGCGCTCCAGCTTGTTGATGATGGCGTTGAGAACCGCCTCGGCGTTCTCGGCGAGCTTCTCGTCGTCCATGTCCTCGGTTCCTATCCTGGCGTGCACAACGGGGTTGTTCTTGAGCTGTATCCTGACTGTCCTCTTGAGCCTTGCCACTATGGGTTCGAGGTTGGTCATGGTAGGCGGAACTACCTGCGGCATCTTGTTCCTCGGACCGAGGTACCTACCGAGGTACCTACCGATCTTCGGCATCAGCGGTGCGGCCGCTATGAAGAAGTCGTAGTTTTTCGCCAGCTTCCTAGCCTGCCTTGGGCTCTTGGCAAGTTCCTCAAGCTGCTCTCCACTAATCACATCAAGCCCGAGCTTTTTAGCCGCCTCGGCAACGGCACCATCAGCGATGACCGCGATCTTTGGTTCTTTCCCACGACCGTGGGGCAGCACAACCTCAAGCTTGAACCTGTTCTCCGGCTTGCGGAGGTCTATATCCTTGAGGTTGACTGCCATTTCGACGGTCTGTGTGAAGTTGCGCGGCTTAGCCCGGGCCTTCGCCTCCTTCACCGCTTCCACGAATTTCTGCCTGTCAAAGGCCATTTACAGCCCTCCTTTCGTTTTTGATTTAAGCAGCGAAAAGTCAAAAATGCGTAAAAAGAGGGATTTTTAAACTTTTCCCTCACTCCTCGGCGTTGGCGAAAATCTCGTCGTAAACGCCTTCGTCAATCTCCTTCTGGACTTCCCTGGGGTTCTTGCCCTCAACGGTGACGCCCATGCTGAGCGCGGTACCGATGACCTCCTTCGCTGCGGCCTTGAGGTCCGCCGCGAGCATCTGCTCCTGCTTGGCCTTCGCTATCCGGATGACCTGCTCCATGGTCAGGTTCCCGACCGGGCTGTGGCCGGGCTCGCTGGAGCCTTTTGGCGCGCCGATCTCCTTCTTGATGAGCTGGCTGACAGGGGGAACGCCGACCTCGATCTCGAAGGTCTTCTTCTTGGGGTCTGTGACGATGATCTTGACGGGAACCTGCATTCCCTCGAAGTCCTTGGTGGCCTTGTTTATCTCGTCAACGACCTGCTTGACGTTGAGTCCAAGCGGACCGATAGCGGGACCGAGCGGGGGTCCGGGTGAAGCCTTTCCTCCCTCAACGAGCACCTCAACAATCTGCGGCATCTTTCTCACCTCTGTCCTTTGACCGTTCACTCCTTCTGGCGTTTGCTTATAAGTCTAACGTATTCGCCCCTTACCGTGACCGGAATCGGGACGATTGAACCGATGAGTTCAACGACTATCTCGTCCTTGGCTTCGTCAACCCTTACGACCTTTGCCTTCTCTCCTTTGAACGGTCCGGCAATGAGCTCGACTATGTCGCCGGGTTCGAAGCCGCTCACCGCTGGCTTCTCCTCCAGGAAGTGCTCTATTTCCTCAAACCTAACCTCGCCCGGAAGGGTGCCCTTTGCGTGCCTTATGCCCTTTATGGATTCGTCAACGGCGCTCTTACTGGGCGCCTCGACGAAAATGTAACCCTTCACCTTTGAGGGGGCGAGTATCGCGTACACGGGCAGGTTGTACGTTTTAATCTTACTGTATATCAGCTTGGCCGTGGTCTCTTCCTGGCCGACGGTGACACGTACTGTAAATATCCTGCTGTCGCTCATTTCTATCACCCGTTGCTGGCTCAAGAGCCAGTGATGAGGTAGCCGAACAGGCGGATCACAAGGCCAATAAGGCCGATTAGTATCATTCCGATGCCGGTAATCTTCGCTGCCATCTTAAACTCCTTCATACCCGGCTTTCTCGTAACAATCAAAACCCTCCGCGACTCCGCGAAGAAGCTTTTAAGCTTTTCCGTGGTTGTTGCCACCATCGTCACCTCACTAAATTTTGAAAATGAAAGGGTCGTCAAAGCTCCTCAAGGTCGAGCTTAATAACTTTTCTCTCTGACTCCTCCGGATAGTAGAGGGTCTCCTCTTCTGCCACCGCGTAGGGTGAGCTGACGCCGGTGACGACTATGAGGATCCTTATCATCTTGCCGAGCTCCTCATCGAGCTGGATTCCCCAGATGACCTGTGCCTCAGGGTCGAGCTTGCTCGTGACGAGCTCGATAATCTGCTGGGCCTCCTCAAGCTTGACGTCGCTTCCGCTGATGCTTATGAGGGCACCCTTGGCACCGCTTATGTCAACGTCGAGGAGCGGGCTGTTGAGGGCCTGCTGGGCGGCCTCTAAGGCTCTCTTCTCGCTGTCGCTCTCGCCGATACCGATCATGGCGACGCCGCCGTCCTTCATGACGGCGCGAACATCGTTGAAGTCGAGGTTGACGAGACCTGGCTTGGTGATGAGCTCGGTGATGCCCTTGACGGCCTGGACGAGTATCTCGTCCGCGACCTTGAAGGCCATATGGATCGGCAGGTTGGGAGCGACCTCCATGAGCTTGTCGTTCGGGATGACTATGACTGTGTCGCTGTTCTTCCTAAGCTTCTCAAGGCCGTATTCAGCGTTCTTTATGCGCCTTATGCCCTCGACGGTGAACGGGAGGGTTACCACCGAGACGGTCAGGGCGCCCATTTTCTTGGCTATCTCAGCGACCACCGGAGCGGCACCAGTACCGGTTCCTCCTCCGAGACCGCAGGTGATGAAGACCATGTCAGCACCTTCGAGGGCATCGCGTATGTCCCTCTCGTTTTCCTTGGCGGCCTCCTCACCCATCTTGGGGTTGTTCCCGGCTCCGAGACCGCGGGTGAGCTCCTTACCGATGAGTATCTTCTTGTGAGCGCGAACCTTGAGAAGGTCTTGGGCATCGGTGTTGATGGCGATAACCTTAGCGCCCTGTATACCAACCTGCATCATCCTGTTAATGGTGTTACAGCCGGCACCGCCGACACCAACGACATAAATCTTAGCCTGTATCTGCTCAAGAATCCTCTTGAGCTCCTCATCGATGTCGGTCTGAGGAACTTGGGCCTCAGGGGCCTTGTTAAGGTCGGCAGAGGTTCTTTCGATAGCGTCTTCAATCAGCTTCAGCATCTTTTCACCCTCCGGGCAATTTAACATCTGTTTCACTTTGTAGGCAGGTAGTATATAAATTTAGCTAAGGGCGAGTGCTGATTTTAAAATCCCGCTCAACATCTTTAAAGATTTCGATTATTCAGTCCCGTATGAACTCCAAGCCCAGTTCTTTGGCGAGAGCCCTAGCCATCTGCCGTGTTTCGCCTTTACTCCCCTTCCAATCAACGTATATTGCCTCCACCTTTTCCGCGGTCCTTTCAATAGCCTTAAGCACGAGCTCTTTCCCGAGCGGGTGGGCGTACTTCGCCGCTATGTGGCTGAACGCTACCTCCGTCTCAAGTGCCCTTTTCGTCTGCTTGGGCGCGTAGTGCCCGCCGCCTATCCCAATAGCAACCGGAAACTTGGCTTTTCTGTAGTTCTCAAGCACATAGACTGTCGTCTCGGCTATTATCTCACCGGCCCTGTCGATCACCCACTCCTCCTCGCTGGAGCCAATCTCGATGAAAAAGCTCGGCACTTCAAGCTCGCTCGGGCCGTGATGGGTTGCCTCGTAGCAGACCGTCCAGCCGAGGTCGTTGAGCTCGTTCATCTTCATGAGGGCGAGCTTCATCGCACTTGGCTGGGCTATGGCGAGGCTCTCATCCCTCCCGCCGTACATGGCATTGCCCCAGTTTCCGGTCACGTGGACGGTGAGTGCCGGCAGTCTTTGTTTGCTTGAGTGCCTGGAGGCGAAGGCTATGATTTCTGGCCTAATGCCGAGCTGCTCCTCGATGGCCCTGTCGAGGCCGTCGTAGTATATCATCTCATCGTTGGTGGTCAGTATGAGCGTGTCCCCGTTTGAGTATACCGGGTTTCCATCGAATGATTTATCCGTCTCGGTGAAGCCGAAGTTACCGATCAGCTTGTCCCTGATGTTCATCGATGCAAGGTCGATTTTGGTAGTCATTATCACCCTCATTTTACTTCCCCGCACGCAGTGTGGGGCTTTGGGTTATAATGCTTTTGTTTTTCGCTCCTGCCGTGCCTGCAGTGGAGACGAGATGAGCGATTTGGGGGTGTTTACCTTTTTTGAATAAAGTCGAATTACACACCCCAGATCATTGAATTTATATAAAGTTTGGAATTTATCAATGTAAAGATGCCTGCGGGACTTTGACATAAGTTAAATTATATTTTATCAATTTTTCAATAATTTGGCCCAAAATATGTAAAATATTCGCAATTATTGGCAAAAAATTTTAATAATGTCAGGTTTTACTGGCATGAAAAAGTAAAATATATATAGCCATGGGAGCTCACTAGGAACGATAACCGGACACCCGTGAAGGGACAGGAACACTGATGTCCCTGAGGGCCGCATCGAAGGGGGTGAAAATATGGAAAAACAGATGGAAAGTGCCGTCTCCACATTTAATGTGGAGGAGTCCCCCTGGGGCCTCAGGCAGGGAGTTGATCACGAGGTCTTTATGGAGATTTTTGAACCCCTGCCTGAAATCAAAGAGATACTGCTCACCAGCGACACTATAGAGGATGCTCGCGAAAGACTTTCCAAATTCGGAGAGGAATTGCTCTGGAAATACAAGAACGGAGAATTTAACGTTGATCCCATAGACAGATGGCTCGGGATCGAAGCCACCAGCGTCTTCCTGAACATAATCTCCGAATACGGGGAGAAGGCGGCGGGCTTCAGCACGCTGGAATACCTGTGGAAAGCCGCAAGGGGAGACAAGCACGTTCTGAGCATTATTACGGAGGGCTTCGTTGAGGAGTTCAGGCACCTATTCAAGGCTATGGCCGGTGTCAGCGGCTACTCCAAAGGCTGGCTCGGACCAAAGCTTGAAGCGGCAGGGATTAAATTCGTGGACTTCAGCAAGATAAAGGGGAGAAAGGCCGCTCTCGCCCGTTCGGACTACCTTGACAAGGAATGGGACTACATAAGGGGCTACCTCAAGAAGTACCCGAGCGGCCTCGACGGGGAAATTATCGAGAAAAGGAAGAAGCAGAGAGAACAGCTTATGGAGTACTTTGGCATAACCGAAGACGAGTGGTTCGACTATAAATGGCAGTTCTCCCACGTCCTCAAGAGGGAGAAGGGTCTTGAAACCCTGAGGGAGCTCAACGAGCTGGGCATAGTCAAGGTTCCTGAGGATGACCTCAGGCAGGTCGAGTTGGCCGTTAAATACCGCATCCCCTGGGGAATAACGACTCACTACCTCCACCTGTGGGACTTTCAGGAGCCTTACAAATACGACAGGCACGTGAGAAGGCAGGTAATGCCGCCGGAGTGGTACATGGACAACATGATAGTTCACAGGGAGGACAGGGAGTACTACTTCGACTTCATGGGCGAACATGACACATCCCCGATAGACCTCGTCACCAGGAGGTACGTCACCATTGCCATCCTCAAGGCCTACGACACCTGCCCGCAGATATGCGTCTACTGTCAGAGGAACTGGGAGGTTCTTGAGCCATTCATGGCCGGCTCCTTCCCCGGATGGGACAAGATAGAGAAAGCCCTTGAGTGGTTCGCCGAGCACGACTCCATGATGGACGTCCTCATAACCGGCGGAGACCCCATAGCCCTCAGCGACAAGATAATCGATAAGATAATGTCCCGCCTTGCGGAGATGGATCACGTCGTGAACATCCGCTGGGGAACCAGGATCCTAGTCACGGTTCCAATGAGAATAACCGAGGGCCTCGCCGAGATTCTCGGGTCATACATCGAACCTGGGAAGAGGAACGTCGCCATCTCAACCCACTTCGAGACCGCCTATGAGGTAACTCCTGAGGTCGCCGAGGCCACGTACAAGCTGAGGAAGCAGGGGATATATATCTACAACCAGCTGGTATACCAGAGAAACGTCAGCAGGCGTTTTGAGAACGTGGCCTTAAGAATTGCCCTCAAGAAGGTGGGCATCGACCCTTACTACACCTTCTATCCGAAGGGCAAGATAGAGCAGAAGGACTACCTCGTGCCCATAGCCAGGGTCGTCCAGGAGAGGAAGGAGGAGGCAAGGCTCCTGCCGGGACAGTTCAGGCCGGACGAGCCCGTCTTCAACGTCCCCAGGATGGGCAAGAACCACCTCCGTGCATGGCAGGACAGGGAGCTGGTCGGAATAAGGCCCGACGGCAGCAGGATATACCTCATGCATCCGTGGGAGAAGGGTATCAGCGAGACCAAGCTCTACACCTACCCCGACGTTCCAATTAAGGAGTACCTCGACTACCTGGAGAGCATCGGAGAGGATCCGAAAGACTACTGGACCATCTGGTACTACTACTGAATATTTTTCATTGTTTTCCATTTGGTTTTTGTTTAATAGCATGTAAAACTTTCAACTGGCCAAAAAATATATAACTATGTAGTGTGCATATACTGCGATACATGTACATCTTTAGACGCCTGCGCATATGTGGGCGTCAGCCGTTAAGGGGTGGTAAAGGATGAGGAAATGGACAGCAGTTGGTTTGACCTTTGTTTTGTTTTTGGCCGTGATAGCGGCCGGCTGTACTCAGACCGGCGGTGGAGAAACAACGACCCAGGGCCTGAACCTGGAGAAGACCGACGATGGAAAGTACATCATAACCATTTACACAGGTTCCGGACCGGGTAGCGTCTATTTCGCACTGGGTTCGATGTATGCAAAGGTAATAAACAAGAAGAGTGACATGATCTATGCCAAGGCAGTTACCAGCGGTGCCAGCGTTGCCAACTGTCTCGCCGTTGGCAAGGGTGAGGCCCAGGCGGCGATAGCCCAGAACGACGTTACCTATTATGCATGGAACGGCATATACCAGTTTGAAAAGAGCGGGCCCATCAAAGATCTCCGTGCAATAGGAACACTCTACCCCGAGCCCGTCCAGATCGTTGTGAGGGCCGACAGCGACATTAAGACCATCTACGACCTCAAAGGTAAGAAGGTCGTCGTTGGTGCCGCTGGAAGCGGTGTCGCTGCCACCGCTGAGAGGGTTCTCAAAGCTGCTGGAATCTGGGATCAGATCGAGCCCGTTTATCAGACCTTTGAAGAAGCCGCCCAGAGCCTTGTTCTCGGCCAGGTTGATGCGGAGTTTACAGTTATAGCCTACCCAGCTCCAGCAATCAACCAGATAGCCGTCAAGGTCCCGGTCAGGATACTTTCAGTCCCCGATGAAGTCGTTCAAAAACTCCACGACCAGGGCTATCCGTTCTACGTCAAGGTGACCATACCTAAGGGAACCTACAACGGAATGGATGAAGACGCCCAGACAATAGCCGTTAAGGCCACCCTTATCGTCCACAAAGACCTTCCCGATGACCTCGTCTACGAAATGACCAAGATTCTCTACACCAGCATCGATGACCTTGCCACCGCCCACACGGTGGCGAAGCAGATTGACATCAACAAGGCTTTTGAAGGCCTTATGGTCCCGCTCCACCCGGGAGCTATTAAGTACTACGAAGAGCAGGGAATAACAGTCCCTGAAAGCGTCAAGCCCTGATGTAGGGGTGGGATATTGAGGAAATCTTTCATTTTTTTATTAATCGTTCTCCTGATCGCGCCGGCCATTTACCCTTTCCCCGCGGTTGGGGTAGCGTTTAATGGGAACGAATGCTACAGGCCCATCCGGAATCAGGCCCTGCTGGAGATTCACTATACCCACAGTGTCTCCCTTACAAAGGTCGTGGACGTTTACAGAGTCTCAGGTGACGGAATATACTTTACGATGGAAATGTGGCAGGAGTTCCTGGCGGGACAGCCTATAGATTTCGACTATAGGGACGGGGACTTTTACGTTAAAAGGGAGGACAGGTTCCTTGGAAAGCACTGGGAATACTGGTTCATACCCCTGAACAACGTCACCGTTGTGATGGATGGAATTCCCATGTTTGTACAGCCCCCGCAGGAGGGCGTTCTTAGAATAGAGGTCACTGCCGTGCCTGGGATCATTTTAACCATTAGGAGGTGTTGAAGATGGGAGAGAACCTTGAGGCCATAGAGAAAAAGATAAAACTTGAGACGACTAGGACACTCCCCAAAACCTTGGATAGGGTTCTCAACTCTGCCTCGATACTCATAGGCATTTTTGAGATACTGTTTATCTTCAATTTCATGTTCCTTCTGTACTCCATATTCAGCAAACTGGGAATTGAAGTAGGGTTCCTGAAGCTCGACTTCCAGGATCAGCAGGTAATGGCCTTCGTGCTGGGAATGATATTTGTCATAGCTTTCCTGAGGTACCCTATCCGGAAAAAGGAAAAGTACCTGTCCAAGGTTCAATGGTTTGACTACCTGATAATCCTGTTGGGTCTGGCAGCTGCGTTTTACAAGTTCTGGCGCTGGCCCACGTACATGGTGTACTACGATGTGAATCAGACGGACGTTATCTTTGGAATACTGGCAATAATACTCGTCCTTGAGGCCACAAGGAAGGCCATAGGCTGGATTCTTCCCACGATTGTGGTTATCTTCCTGCTCTATGGTATCAGAGACGCCGGCTACAACTGGACGAGGATAGTCCAGTACCTGTACCTCGACCAAGGAATTTTCGGAATTCCCTACTATGTCATGACGATATACGTATTTGCCTTCGTTTTCTTCGGGGCGTTCCTCCTGAAGATAGGGGTCAGCGATTACATCACGGAGTTCATGATAAGTCTCTTTGGGACTAGGCCGGGAGGGCCGGCCAAAGCCGCTGTGATTTCAAGCGGGCTCATGGGTACCGTCAGCGGCTCCAGTGTCGCCAACGTCCTGACAACGGGCACTTTCACAATACCCCTGATGAAAAAGGCAGGCTATCCTCCTGAAATAGCAGGTGCCGTTGAACCGGTCGCTTCGACCGGCGGCCAGCTGATGCCCCCTGTTATGGGTGCCGCTGCATTTATCATGGCGCAGTTCCTCGGCGTCCCCTACAACAAGCTCATCATAGCCGCGGTCCTGCCGGCTCTGATATACTACATAGGCGTCTACCTCTTCATAGACCTTGAGACCAAGAGGCTCGGCCTGAAGGGGATGCCCAGGGAGCACTTTAAGCCCCTGAGTTACTTCCTGAAGAAAATCTACATCCTGCTCCCGATAGTCGTCATTACGGTGGCGCTTGTCTGGGGAATTGCACCGCACATCGCGGCTGTGTCCTCCCTTGGAATTGCTATCTGGGTCGCTTGGATATCAAAGGACGAGATACCGGGACATGAACACTTCTATGTGGCAATAGCGCTCATAACGACCATTCTTATGTTCACCAGCAGGCAGTATGCCACCCCGGTTGGGGCAGTGCTCCTGATACTCGCTGCTCTTCTGGTAGCGGCAGCGCTCTTCACTGATAAAGCCGAGTTCAATGAGAAGTTCTACATAAGCATCCTCTTCATACTGATGGCGGTTCTCGGAAAGCTGCTCTACATGAGGAAAGAGGAGATACTTCTGATGAGCGGTACCTTCGGAATAATATTCTCCCTCGTTGTGGGCTATAGGTCGGGAACAGAGGGCGGCAGGAAGATGTACTCAGCCACGTATGAGTCCATGATAGACGCGGGCAAGACCAGTACTACCGTGATGCTCGCCGCTGCCAGTGCAGGCCTTATACAGGGAGTCCTCACGATGACCGGCTTGGTCACGTCCCTTGGCTACAAGCTCGTTGACCTCGCCGGCGGAAACCTGCTCCTGCTCCTGATAATGGCAATGATATTCAGCCTCATCCTGGGTATGGGTGTCCCAACGACGGCGAACTACGTTATAACCTCCCTTGTGGCGGCCCCAGCTGTTTACACTGCAGTCGCAGGCAACCCTATCTACGACGCCTCCGTGCCGGGATACAGCACTGCCATAGCACTCCTCGCGGCACACTTCTTTGTGTTCTACTTTGGAATACTCGCAGACCTAACACCTCCTGTGGCACTGGCTGCATATGCAGGTTCAGCGTTAGCTGGTGGAGACTTCTGGAAGACCGCTATAAACTCGGTTAAATATGCACTGGCAGGGTACATCGGGCCGTACATCTACTTCACACACCCAGAGATGTTCCTCATAACCGTGCAGGAATGGACCCCCGAGATCGCTCTGAGGGTTCTCTACTATCTGCTGGCAACAATACTGATAATGTACATGATGGCAATAGCGATTACAGGCCACTTCAAGTCTCTCAGTGTCCCAGTAGTCCTCAGAGCTGCCATAGTGGTCACTGGCCTTATTGCCGCGTCACTGCACTTTATACCCGTAGGCATCGAGCTGGCCTTCCTTCTTGGCTTGATGCTCTATGAGAAGAGAATCAGGACATCCTGACCCTTTCTTTTATCCCATATTTATTGACGTACTGTTGTCTCCACCACCGAGTAGTTGGTTTAGGGTATTCACGATTTCCTTGGAGGTCATCTCGTTCCGTTCGGCTATTGATTTTGAGAGTCTCCCAAGTATCCGGACGACTGTGAGTACTATAAGCAGAGCAGCGGCCACCATAAATAGGTACTCGATGGCAGCCTGGGCCCGCCTCATTCCATCACCCCCATGTTGTATTAAGTAACTCAAAGTTAATAAAATTTTTGCCAGGGTGAAGGCATCAACAAAAAACAAGGGATGAATAAATGGTGCTGGGGTCTTAGTAGAGCATTACCTCGAAGCCCAGCTCGCTCAGCAGGTCAGCCAGCTCCTCGCTGTCCACGTAGACGAGGAGGTGGTGGTTCCCGAGGGTTCCGTCTATGAAGTCCATCGCGTCCTCTATGCGGAGCTTTATCTGCGTCCTGCATCTGAATTCACTGTGTTCCTGGCCGGTAACTTCGACGCCGGCAACGACCGCCTTTCTTCCCCGTATCTTCAGGAGGCTGGCCTTCCCCTTCGGCAGCTGGACGTCGACGCCGACCCCCGTGCCGCTCTCGAAGTGCGACCTGATGATGTACTTTCCGATGAGCGGTGCTGTGCAGTGGGCGAGGATTATGTGGCTTTCCCCGTAGTCGGCTATGTTGCCCATGAAGGCTGGCTTGTCAAAGAAGCGCCTCACTATCATCATTCCCAGCAGGGCGTTCAGTTCCCCCTCGCAGGCGGCCGGAATTCCCTCCGCGTTGAACATGGCCAGCGCCAGGCAGGGTGTCATTTTGGACTTCATGACTATGTCAAAGCACCCAATCGTAAACCCATCCAGCCTGTAGTCCTCCAGTATCCTCTTTATCGCGAGGTATATCCTGCCTGCCCTCACGAGGTCTTCCCTGCCGGGCTCCTTTATCTCGATGGCCTTTCCAACGATTTCCTCCACAACCTTCCATCCTTCCTCCTCGGTGGTTGCCTCGTAGTACTCGTAGAACTTCTTGAGGCTTATCTTCGTGTAAGGAAGCTCAAACTTCTCGTTGATAAGCCAGGGTGAGACCCTACCTATTATACCGATTCTCATTTTTAGGAACTTATCGAGGGTCTCTTTCATGTCCTCGTAGCCAAGCAGGGCCGCCTTCAGCTCGTTGAAGTCCTTGACGAGGGTTGAAGGGACGAGCCTTTCCCTGAAGTACTCCCTGAGCTCTATTCCAGCCGCAAGGGAGTTGTTGAACGGGTCGCCGTAAATCACGGTGGGCCTCCTGTAAACCGCAAACTCCTTCAGGGGACCCTCAGTGCCGCCGGTCAGTGGGTAAAGAACAACTGCATCAACCTCGTTGAAGTTGACCTCCTCCTTCGCCTCCTTGAAGTCCCTCTTTGTCGAGATGAAAAAGCCCCCAACGACCTCAAACTCCTTTGCAAGGGCCGTTATGAACTCCGAGGCTTTCTTCTCAAAGGCCTTCGGGTTTGCAAGTTCGCTGACTCCAAAAACGACTCCGACCTTCATGCTTTCACCTAACCGTTTTAAACTTCCGGGTTTAAATAAGCTTGTGGTGGTAGCGTGGCAATGCGGTTCGTCCTTGACACGAGCATTTTCGTTAACCCGGAGATCCGGAACAGGTTCGGCGGCTCCCCCACTGAGGCTATGAGGACTTTTCTGGGTTATGCCGAGAGGCTCTTCGGAAAGGTCGAGTTCTACATGCCCCCGGGCATCTACCGCGAGGTTATGCATTTCGTCGATGAGGAGGAGCTCCTTCCCGAGATCGAGCTGTACATAATCAAAAAGCCCCCGAACGTCCACGACATCAAGATTCCTGCCTTTGTGGTCTACGAGCTTATAGACGACATAAGGCGGCGCATCGACAAAGGTCTTCGCGTGGCCGAGAAGGCAGTTCGCGAGAGCGTTATCGAGACGGACAACGTGGACAGGATAATCCAGAAGCTGCGCAGGAACTACCGGAAGGCCCTGCGGGAGGGGATAGTTGACAGCAAGGAGGACTTTGAGCTCATTCTGCTTGCCAAAGAGCTCGATGCAACTATAGTTTCCGCCGACGTCGGCGTACTCACCTGGGCCCAGAAGATGGGCATCAAGTGGATTGACGCGGCCAACTTCAGGGAAGTTTTAGAAGGACTCGTCGAGAAGATGGGAGGGAAAAATTTATAAACGCTGGCCTGCATGGTATCATCGACGCCCCGGTGGCTCAGCCTGGTGGAGCGGCCGCTTGGTAAGCGGCAGGTCGCGGGTTCAAACCCCGCCCGGGGCTCCATTCTACAAACTTCGCCTGCGCGACGTCGGGCTTTGCCCGACGCAAGGGACGATAGTCCCGCAGAGTTTGACCAAGGTTCGTGATTCCTTTTGAAAAGGCGTGTTTTGAGTGTGGAGTTTTTCCACGGGTTGTTTTTGGGCAGGAATGAATTCATTTCAAAGGAGCGTTTTTAGAGGGTTCGAGTTTTTAGCTCTCCTTCGGAGCGCGGTTCAAGTAGAACCCGCGTGGAAAAAGCTTTATTTTAGAGAATTCGACCTTCTAAAGGCCAAGTTTCTAAGGGGTTACTTTCAGTAGCGCCCGGAGGGCGCGGAAAGAATAAACCCAACAAATATTGAGCACCCCACCTAAGAAAGCCCACTAAAACTCCCCTATTACAAAGCACGTTGAAAAGAAACCCCTACTTAAATGAGCCTAATTTAAAAGAGCACTTAATTTTCCGCCAGCGCTGGAGCTTTTGGAAAGCTCCACCAAAAGCACGTAGCTCACCCTCCAAAGGAAACATAATACAAAGATTTTTACACTCAGAAAACTCGTTTTCCCAGGAGAACACGCTTAAACAGGCCTTGGCACTGGGTTTACTCTTCTTTGACGCCCTTCGGGCGTCGATTTTAAAGTTAAACCCTATCAAGGAGCAACTTGAAAAGTTTTCACATTTAAAACCACCGTTCGGGTAGAAAATCACTCAGAATTTGACCTTTAAAAAAGGAGCTACGAACCTTGGTCAAACTTCGCGCAAGCGAAGTTTGAATGGTGGGGCCGCCGGGATTCGAACCCGGGTCACGGGCTCCCAAAGCCCGCAGGATGGGCCAAGCTACCCTACGGCCCCATGCCCGCAGTAGTGCATTGAAAGGTTCCTTATTAAGCTTTTCGCTGTACTGGGAAACCATCACGAGAAACGGCAGAGGCCGAGTATAAAAATGAAACCTATCACTCCGACTTTATCATCACCAGGAGCATCTTAAATTTCTCGGGAGCGCTGACGGCATGGGGTTCGTTGGCCGGCATGATTATCATTTCCCCCTCCCCTAGCCTGTAGGGCTTTCCGGATATCTTTATCTCTGCCTCTCCTTCAAGGACGTAGACCATGGCATCAAAGGGCGCCGTATGTTCGCTCAGTCTCTGCCCCTTGTCAAACGCGAACAGGGTTACGCTCCCTGTCTTCTTATCCAGCAGAGTTCTGCTCACTATAGAGCCTTCCTGGTAGTTGACCATGCCCTTCAGGTTTTCAACTTTGGGCAGTTCGGACATCTGAACTCACCTTCAGATGTTATGCGGTGCATTATAAAAGGATTTTTATAGCCGGATTCCCAATCGCTTCAAGGTGTCGTCATGGTCACGCTCATCATTGCCGAGAAGCCCAACGTAGCCAGGAAGATAGCCTACGCCTTGGCAGAAGGCAAGCCGGTAAGAAAGAGCATAGGTAAGGTTCCCTACTACGAGTTCACCCGCGACGGGAAGAGGATAATCGTCGCTCCCGCCGTCGGCCACCTCTTCTCGCTCGCACCGAAGACCAAGACCTATGGTTACCCCGTCTTTGACATAGAGTGGGTGCCGGTTTACGTGGCCGAGAAAGGGAAGAGCTACGCGAAGGACTACATCAAGGCTTTAGCTACACTTGCAAAGCGTGCCGATGAGTTTGTAATAGCGTGTGACTACGACACCGAGGGAGAGGTCATAGGCTACACTGCACTCAAGTACGCCTGCGGGGTCGACCCGGCAAAGGCAAAGCGAATGAAGTTCTCCGCACTCACCAAAAAAGACCTCCTCAGGGCCTGGTACAACCTTGAGCCGACGATAAACTTCGGGATGGCGGACGCTGGGATAGCGCGCCACGTCCTCGACTGGTACTGGGGTGTAAACCTTTCGAGGGCTTTAACTTCTGCAATAAAACGCGCCAGCGGCAAGTGGATGGTTCTGAGCACGGGTCGCGTTCAGGGGCCGACCCTCAAGTTCCTCGTTGACCGGGAAAAGGAGATCCAGAACTTCAAGCCGACACCATACTGGGTCATAAAGATGCTCCTGGAGAAGAATGGCCAGCAGTACACGGCGGTCTATGAGAAGGAGCGGGTACTCGACGAGGAGGAGGCCAAGAGGATAGTCGAGGAGGCAAAGAAGGGGCCGGCCTTCGTCGAGAAGGTCGAGGTCAGACAGCAGAAGCGGAATCCACCGGTTCCCTTCGACCTCGGAACCCTGCAGAGGGAAGCCTACTCCGCCTTTGGATACTCGCCTAAGAAGACGCTGGAGATTGCGCAGAAGCTGTATGAGCGAGCTTTATGCTCATACCCCCGTACCTCGTCGCAGAAGCTCCCCAAAAACCTCAACTTCCGCTCCATTCTCCAGAACCTTGCCAAGCTGCAGGAGTACAAGCCCTTCGCCCATGAGCTCCTCGGAAAGGAGAGGCTCAAGCCCGTCGAGGGCAAGAAGGATGACCCCGCTCATCCGGCAATCTACCCGACGGGTGAACTGCCCAAGCCCGGCGAGCTTACCAAGGACGAGGCCAACCTCTACGACCTCATTGTCAGGCGCTTCCTTGCGCTCTTCATGGAGCCGGCCGTCAGGGAGATAATGAAGGTTGTAATAAACTCCAACTCCCACCGCTTCATCCTGGGCGGGGCGAGAACCGTCAAAGAGGGCTGGCTGAAGGTCTACGGCAAGTACGTCAAGTTCGACGAGGTTGTCCTTCCACACTTTAGGGAGGGCGAGCCTGTAAAGGTCATCCAGATAAAGCGCGAGAAGAAGAAGACGAAGCCCCCGGCTCGCTACTCCCCCGCGGCAGTCATCAAAAAGATGGAGGACCTCGGGATAGGCACCAAAGCCACGCGCGCCCAAATCCTTGAGACCCTCTACAGCAGGGGCTACATCGAGGGCAAGAGGAAGATAAAGGTCACTCCCCTCGGGATGCGCGTCGTTGAAGCTCTGGAGAAGAACGTGCCCGATATAGTGAGCGTGGAGCTTACGAGGGCCTTTGAGGAGAAGATGGAGGACATCATGGCCGGAAAGGCCGACAGGGAAGGTGTAATCGAGGAGAGCAAGGATCAGCTCATCAAAATCCTGAAGGTCTTCAAGGAGAGGGAGCTCGACATTGGGAGGATGCTCATGGAGACTACCGGAACTGGGGCAACTACCTCAAAAACGGCCGCCAGAAAGGCCGGCGTGGTGAAGGAGCTCAGCGAGGAAGAGGAGAAAGAGGTTAAAAAGTCGGTAGATGGAGAGAAGGGAAGAAAAGGCCCGCTCATCATAGGCAAATGCCCTAAGTGCGGCGGCGACCTCGTGGTGAGATACAACAGGAAGACCGGCAAGCGCTTCGTCGGCTGCTCCAGCTGGCCGAAGTGCAACGTCACCTACCCGCTCCTCCAGCGCGGCGAGATAATCTCCACGGACAAGACCTGCTGCGGCGGCGCTCCGGTGGTCAAAATACGTGAAAAGGGCCGCGAGTACGAGATATGCGTTGACATGAACTGCAGGGACTGGAAGAAGGGTAAGAGATGATTACAGCAACTCCCTGAGAAGCTTTATCCTCCTGGGGCTCAGGATGACTTTTGGATGCTTCAGGAGGGCTTTTATGACCCCCCCGTAATTGCCGCTTGCTATTTTCTCCGCGTCAGCGCTACCAAGTACCTGGATGAAGAGGTCAAGATCCTCATCGGTGAGCTTCTCCGTGACCTTCCTGACCTTGAGAACCTTCTCAAGCCTCTTTCCGTCGGTCTCCCACCACTCCTTCGTGTAGTTCTGGAGGAGCGAAATGTTCTCCTCTTCGAGAGCCTTCACTATCCACTTGCTCGCTATAGTTCCAGCCTCCATGGCCTCGGCCATCCCGCCGCCGTGCATCGGGTTGACCTGTCTGGCGGCGTCACCGACTACAACCACGTTGTCCTTGGCGAGCTCCTTCACGAAGCCTCCAACCGGGACGACACCGACGTTTATCTCAAGGAGCTTCTTGGCGGGTATGTTGTTCTCCTTCAGCCACTTGTCAAGGTAGTACTTGGCGGTCTGCGGATTGTCTGAGTTTATTCCTATGCCGACGTTGGCCCTGTCCTCGTCCTTCGGGAAGACCCAGACGTAGCCCCTCGGCGCTACCTCATTGCCGAACCATAGGTGAATCAAGTCCGGGTCAAAGCCCTCTATGAGCATCTCGTACTCGTAGGAGGAGTCGAACTCGTGGGGGGGAGCGTAGGTGTTTATGCCGGCTTTTCTGGCTATCTTGCTCTCGACGCCGTCGGCGGCGACTATGACGTCCGCATAAATCTCAACCGGCTCGTCCTCGTGCTTGGCCTTTATTCCAGCCACTCTGCCGCCCTTCTTGATAACATCCACCGCCTCGGTTCTGGCGAGAACATCTGCCCCAGCCTTTGCCGCGTAGTAGGCGAGCATCTTGTCGAAGACCTTCCTTTCAAGGATAACCCCGCTGGCTTCCTTATAGCGGAGCTCAAGCTCGTATCCGCTGGGGGAGTAGAGCTTGGCACCGTAGATCTCGCGGTTGATGTATCGTCTGTCGTAGGGGATGTCGTACTTTTTGAACACGGTCATGCTTATTCCTTCGGCACACTGCTTGGGCGTGCCGATGGCGGGCTTTTTATCAATGAGCAGGACAGAGAACCCGGCTTTGGCAACGTTTCTGGCAACAATTGGCCCGGCTATCCCTGCTCCGACCACCACAACGTCGTATTTCATCTCGTTCACTCTCCCACCCCCAGGGGTTCACCGCTGAGAGCACCCACTGGACAGGCACTGATGCATATCCTGCAGGAGATGCACTTTTCCTGGAAGAACTCCCACCTTGAGGCGCTTACGTTTATTGCAAGGGTGGGGCAGACCCCAGCACAGCCGCCGCAGAGGTAGCACCTGTCCTCGTTAACCACGACCCTTATTTTCTCCGGCATATTCGACACCGCCGAGCTTTTGTTTCAGCTTTTTCTCGTCGATTTTGATGGTTCCGTCTTTTATTATTAACGGTATGAATCTGTCCAGTTCCTGGGCCTTCACGAGAACCTCCCGCTCCTTGAGGTTAAGCCTGTCGCTCAAGTCCTCGATAGTGGCTTCGCCAGCCAGCAGGAGGTAGTGGAGTATTGCGAGCTGGGTCATATCGCCTATCTCCTGGAGATAGCGCTCTTTGATCTCCTTCATAAGCCTGTCGCGCCTGCTTTCCACCGCCTGAAGCGCCTGGAGTATCTTTTCGAGTTCTTTCTGGAGATCAAGGAAGGAGTTTACCATTCCGAGAAGGCTCTCGTGCTCTATGGGTATGCGGGTCAGGTCAATCTCTGCCTTCTCGAAGGAGAAGTCCCCGAGGTCAAGCCCCCTGTACCAGAAGAGGTTCGGCGTCACCGTCGTGACGTAAGTCTTGGAGATCGCTATGTTGTAGTACTTCCTGGCCGGCCCTATGAACGGCCCTTCTCTCTCGTAGGATTTGAGTATCCCTTCGCGCTCCATGATTTTAAGGTGTTTTGCCACCGCCGTTGAGGACACGCTAACCTTGCTGCTGAGGAAGCTGAAGTAGCACTCGGTGCAGGTGAGGTGGCTGAGCAGGTCGCGCCTCACCTTGTTCCCCAGTATGTAAAAGATGTCGGGTTCACTCATGACCTACACCACCCAAATCTGTGACGCAAAGCTTATATAGTGAACATTCAACCTTAGGTTGCAAACCGGAGTTTGAATCCTACGGAGAGATTGTAATCCAATCGTTATAAACCTTATGTGGAGGTGTTTGGAATGGGATTGATTAGCGACGCGGACAAGAAGGTCATCAGGGAGGAGTTCTTCTCCAAGATGACCAACCCGGTTAAGATCATCGGATTTATAGGAAAAGAGCACTGCCAGTACTGCGACCAGCTCAAACAGCTTGTCCAGGAACTCGCGGATCTGAGCGACAAGCTCACCTACGAGTTCCACGACTTCGACAGTGAGGAGGGCAGGAAGCTCGCCGAGCAGTACAAGATCGACCGCGCTCCGGCCGTCACCATAACCCAGGACGGCAGGGACATGGGCGTCAGGTTCTTCGGCCTTCCGGCGGGACACGAGTTCGGGGCGTTCCTGGAGGACATCGTTGACGTCAGCAACGCCACCACCGACCTCATGCCCGACAGCAAGGAGGAGCTTGCCGAAATAGACCGGGACGTCAGGATACTCGTCTTCGTCACCCCGACCTGCCCGTACTGCCCGCTCGCCGTCAGGATGGCCCACAAGTTCGCCATTGAGAACGCCAAGGCCGGCAAGGGCAGGATACTCGGTGACATGGTCGAGGCCATCGAGTATCCGGAATGGGCCGACCAGTACAGCGTCATGGCCGTTCCTAAGATAGTCATCCAGGTGGACGGCGAGGACAAGGTCCAGTTTGAGGGTGCCTACCCGGAGAAGATGTTCATGGAGAAACTCCTCGCGGCCCTCAGCTGAGGGCTCTTAATTCATTTTCTCGGTGGACATCGTGAAGTTGAGGTTTTTGACATCTCTGCTCACAGCCTTTGGGTTCTATGCTCTTGGCTATGTGATGCGCGGCGTTGTCAGGCTTTACAATCCCGGGACATTCTGGGGTGACATGATAACAGATGCCGCGATGTTTCTCGGCGTCTTTCTCCTGGCATGGTAGGCCCACCTGAGACTCACGCAGAGGAAGGCAGAAAACTGATGGACATGTAAATGTCAAAATAGTCCCCATTCTCCCCTATTTCACGGAAAAGTTATAAATCCCCCTGCCCAGCCTATGGTGGGTGAAGCGATGGCGCTCAGGATAGGCGGAGTTAACGTTCTTTTCACCGGAGAGCTTGATGATGGCTTTGAAGATGGCTTCAGGGGACTTTTTGCAAGGCGTTACCTGCCTGACGTGGACGAAAGCTCCGGCGACCCGGAGGTTGTAATCGAGCGCTTCAAGGGCGACAGATTCAGGGTCTTTGGGGCGATTTATGACGTCTCCGGCGTTGACAGGTACAAGCTTGAGGCAGGTGTGCCCTCCGCCTACGGCAACGAGGCGCCGATTTTCTTCCTGCTCCAGGCCGCGGCAAGGGCGGGCATGAAAAAGGGCAGGATATTCCTCACCGATTCCGTGTCCATCGTGAGGCCCGAGGGGGGAGCGGTTCTCTTCATCGGCTACCCCCACAGCGGGAAGAGCACGATGTCGGCTCTGGCCCTTGCCAAGGGGCTGACGGTTCTCAGCACTGAGAACACCGTTATAGAGGTCCGGGACGGAAAGCTTTTTGTAGTGGGGGGAACCGATGTCCTAGTCTATGACCCTAAGGTTGAGATTGTTCACCACCTGCGGATCCCTCACGACACCCAGACGAGGAGCGGCTACAGGATAACGGATCTTTCGGGCGATTCAGAGCGGAAGAGGCTCCTCAGGAAGGGCGTTGAGATAGAAAAAATAATCGTGCTTCACGCGGCCTTTCACTGCTCGGGTGCAAGTTTCTCGGTGGTGAAGGGGAGGAAAGTCAGAAAAACGCTCTGGTACTTCTCAACGGGTCTCATGAAGGGCCTCGACTACTACGAACCTATGCCCCTCCACGTCCCCATGACCGACGAGATACAGACGAACCTGCGGGAGTTCCTCAGGGTCGCCTCATCAGCGTACTCGGAGCGGATGTTCGAGGCCTTTGGCGGCCACGGCGAGATCTTCGAGCGCTCCTTTGGTATGCTGCTCAGATGACCCTCCCTGCCGGGCTTCTCAACTTTCAATTCTCCTAGAGTCTTATTGCGGGGGGACGTTCCGTCCCCCACCCCCTCGAACTTAAACGCATGAAACACCTAGGAATTCCCCTAGAGTCTTATTGCAACTGGGGCATCGAACCCAGCCCGTTACAGCTCCTCGGCGTTTCAATTCTCCTAGAGTCTTATTGGAACGAACAGCCTTTTTCTCAACCACGCGGCCGACGATAGTCTTTCAATTCTCCTAGAGTCTTATTGGAACCGCCGCATGTCTCGGGAGTTGTCGCGCTGATTCTACCTTTCAATTCTCCTAGAGTCTTATTGGAACCTGAATTTGGGGTTTTTGAAGTTTGTACGAGAACCTAAAATACTTTCAATTCTCCTAGAGTCTTATTGGAACAGCAATCACCGCTAAAGTGCATAAACCGGCGTGGTTATCTTTCAATTCTCCTAGAGTCTTATTGGAACGGGAGCGCATGATTGAAAAGAAACCGCTAATAGCACCTGCTTTCAATTCTCCTAGAGTCTTATTGGAACGCGGTGGCTAGGCTCATGCACTTGGGTCTAGTGAAAACTTTCAATTCTCCTAGAGTCTTATTGGAACGGAACATGAACCTTGAAGAATGCCGAGAGTGGTTGACTTTCAATTCTCCTAGAGTCTTATTGGAACTTCACGTTCGAGGTTACTGTGACGATTGTGGGGTTCCTTTCAATTCTCCTAGAGTCTTATTGGAACGCTTTTCTGCTCATCGGTGGTCTAACGAGAATTCTACTTTCAATTCTCCTAGAGTCTTATTGGAACAGTTATCATTTCAATGGTATACCATACAAAGACTTGACTTTCAATTCTCCTAGAGTCTTATTGGAACAGGCTGGAATTTCCTCCCATTTGCCCAATAAGCCTCTAAAACACTCCCAATATTTAAGTCTTTCTGGAAACCGCTGGAAAGGGAGTCATGAGAAGGCTCAAAATTCGAGATTTTGCCGGGGAAAATATTGGCAAAAACCCTTGAGGGGACTCCAAAGATGCCATGAACAAAAAGGTTCAAGGGATCTCCCGAATGTCCAGGGGGCCTTAAAGCCTCAACGCGATATTTAGCAGATATTAAATAGGAGAATAAACAGTTTTAGCAGGGTTCAAGCCTTAATGGATCCAGTACTTCCTCAACCAGACATCTCGAAAAAATTTCGTTACAGTATGATGGGAGAAATGGAACAAAAAGTGGCAATAATTAGGGAACAAAAATTTGGTTTCTTGGGCCATCTGAGGGGAGCTTTTTGAGTCAAACAAGCAGATGAGAACGATAAACCCAATTGGAAAAACCTGGGCGTGATAGAGCCGAAACCGTTAAATTTCTGAGCTCCGATTTGTTCCGGGTGGTGGCGTGTACATAGTAATCGTCTACGACGTGAACGTGAAGCGCGTCAATCACGTCAAAAAGTTCCTGCGCCAGCACCTCCACTGGGTGCAGAACAGCGTCTTCGAGGGGGAGGTAACGAGGGCGGAGTTTGAGAGGATAAGAGCCGGGCTGAGGGAGATAATTGATGAGGACGAGGATTCGGTGGTAATCTACCGCCTCCGCTCCCGGCCCTTCAGGGAAATTTTAGGGACGGAAAAGAACCCCATAGAGGATATCATTTAGACTCGACGGCAGTGCAAATTGGTCTGAAGATGCAGCCCTCACATTCTCTATCTCCATATCTTGGTTTTATCCAGAGGGGGAACCGGCCCGCCTCAAGGTCTCTCACTCCTTTAATGACCACTCCCGCCCGTTTTATGAACTGGGAAAATGCATCTCTGTCCCTCTCCACGGGAAACGGCCGGAAGTTCAGCCCATTCCTGTCGAAGACGTAGACGTACCCCTTCTCCTTCCCCATCATGTTGAGGTATGCATTCAGCTGTTCCCTCGCGAGCTTTGGCGCCCATTCCATTTCTTCCAGACTGTTCGGCCCGTTTCCGTCCACCCCGAATCCCCGGAACTTGAACTCTATCGGGTAGTCACCTTTAAGGGCGTCCACCCTTCCAACGAGCTTCCAGCCGTCCCCGAGAGGATACTCGACCGGAACTTCAAACTCAACGTCATCACCTTCCAGGACATCACCCAGCCACCTGTGGAGCACCGTTCCAACGAGCATTTCCCCCGTTCGCTCGTACTTGAACGTTCCGAGGTACACCGATAGGGCCGCCTTGCGGAGGCAGAAGCTCAGGCTGGTCACCCATATTTTCCTCTCGGGCGTCTTTCCGGTTATGGCGTTCTCAATCTTCTGGTTGAGGTCGAGGATTTCGTCGGGATATTCCATTCACACCGCCTCTACCATCCCAAAGCCGTGAGCGTTCCTCATTCCAAGCCCCATGTCCAGACAACGCGGAGAAGTTCTTCATCTCCCCGCATTCTGAACTCGAAATGCCAGGCGCGGACCTTCGTATACTTCCCGGTTTTATCATCGCGCTTGATTCTGAACATCTTGCTCCTCACGCTTTTTGGAAAAACCTCAATATCAAAGTCCCCATCGTAGGGCTCCCCATAAACCATGAGGTACTTGGACTTGAGGTTTTCAAAGACCAGTTCCCTCCACACGGTAGGCTCGTCGTCGAAGGGGCTGTTGGGCTGGCCAACCGGTGAGAGGTCCCAGCTCCTGAAGCCATTTGGCGGACTGTTGTGGTAGACGTTCACCGGCGATAGGGTTCTAAAGCGCTTTCCTGAAAACCTGGCGGGGGCTTTCTTTGGCCTCGCTTCTGCCCACAGCAACTTTCTCCTGCCGAGGCTTAGTCTTCCGGCGCCTGTAGCGAGGCCGTTTACCAGAGCTTCCAGAACGGGCCAGGCTGCCGATCCAACAAACAGTTTAACCCTGCCGGACTCAACGAGGAGGCCGTTTTTTGATGCTTTTGTTTTTCCGAGCGGAAGGAGGCGCGAGGCGACGAACTTTATGTCCCTCCTGTTGTTGTGGATTCTCTTCGCTATTAGTGGATCGCCGAGTTCTATCGCGTGGACTATGAGGGAGTAGAGGGGCCGTGGATAGTTGTAGGGGATGAGGAAAGGCTCCTCGAAGTGGAGGAGGAGTTCAAGTCTCATCCATGAACGCCTCCATTCCCTCAACGACGCTCTGGGTAGGGGTTATTCCCGCTCTCTTTGCAATCCTCAATCCCTGATAAAGTCCCTCCGGCCTGTCGTTCAGAACCGCGTCTATGATTGCTATGACGGCCTCGCTTTCCTTCCTGAGGAGTGCGTCAAAGAACCTGACGGTGTAATAAGTGCTTCTCCTCTTCAGCTCCCACAGGAAGTCCATGAGCTTCCCGATGTCCTCCTCACCGTAGGAGCGTATCGCTTGGTTGTTGCCGTCTCTCTCAAGGGTATACGACCTCATGATGAGAGACTTTCGCGTTACCGTCTCTATGGCACCCAGACTTTCGGTGTGGAGGAGATGGTAAAGGAGCGCCAGCCTGCGGTTCGAGAGGTAGTCCATGCTCCCCTCGTAGTAGTGGGGAAAATGCTCCTTCAAGTCCTTTAAGGCCAGCAGTTCAACAAGACCCAGGCTCTCCTGCGGGGCAACCTGATAAATGTGCACCCACGTTCTGTTGCCCTTTCCGTACCTAACGTAGGGCGCGTAGTAGTGGAACCCGACCCATGCAAGGGCATAACTCAGGGAATCGATTTTCAGAGGATTGCCGCCCTGAATACCCATGTGTTTGGGAAGAAACTTACCAGCAGAGGGCATGAGGGTTATCGGTACAGGGTACCTTCTACTGGTCTTTTTGTTGGCCACAATCTTTTCAAGAACTGTTGACAGTCGCGAGGGAACACTGTCCCAGTAGGCATTGTTTATATTGGCTCCTGCACTGAAGTCAGCGTCGCTTATGACTTTGCCCCCCTCGCGGGAACTGTAGTTGCCGAGGGCATAATGCAATGAGAGCATCTCCTCCAAGGCACTTGCAAGACCTTCCTCAAAGTCACCGTTGCCCTCGACGGTGTAGTAGCCTCCTCGAGCGGTTCCCTCTGGGATGAGAGTAACTTCCTCCGCCCCGCCTCGGACAAGGGCCTCAACGTAGCCGTAGGCAACGTAAAGGTCGAAGACCTCGTCGATGCCCGGGGTCGGGTAAGCCTTCACTCAGACCACCCCCAACCACTCGGCTTCGAGAACTTCCGCGAACTTTGGGGTTTCACCCTCCCTTTCCTCTGCTCCCTTGTAATCGCACAGGACGAGGGGAATCAGCAGGGCACCGACTATCAGCCTGAG